>DAIMZI010000003.1:82653-177677 GCA_036734025.1 Dichotomicrobium sp. | reverse complement strand
ACATTTTCCCAGGTCGTCATGTGATCGAGCAGGCGGAAATCCTGAAACACGATGCCGATGCGCCGGCGCGTCTGGGCCTGTTGATCGGCTTTCAACTCATGCGTGTTCTTGCCGAAAAGGAAGATATCCCCCTTTGTCGGCTTAAGCGACAGGAACAGCAGCCGCATCAGCGTCGATTTGCCCGCGCCAGAAGGGCCTGCAAGAAAGTGAAACGATCCGGGCAGAAGATGAAAATTGACATCTCGCAGGACGTACTCGCCTCCGTCATATCGTAGACCGACATTCTCGAAACGGATCACTGCGCACTCCTGGGGACCAATTCACGTAGGATAGTCGTTATTCGTTGTGGCGTTTATGAGGTTTCGCCTTATTGGTATCAACTGAAATTGGCATGTAAGGGTATCTATGTGCCCGCGTGAACGCGGCGAATTGGCAGACACCCCGCGCCGCCTAGCTTCATCCAGGAGACAGGCCAATGGAATTCAGATGCCCCGCGCCGACTTGCGGCACCGTTTACAACGCCCCGGTCAATATCGACCAGAAGGTGCGCTGCCCCAGGTGCGGCCATATCTGGCGTATCTCCGAAACCGATTTCGTCATTTACGAAGAAGACGCCGCCGAGCCGGAATTGCCTGATGACTTCAGTGACGGCCACGCCGCCGCCCGCGCTGAGGATTTGCCGCACGGTCATGAGCGCGAAGATCGTGACGAACGCTATTCCTATGCCGACCCGGCACGCTATGGCGACGGCGCGGCCTACGAGGAGGCCGGCGAGTTCGAAGGGCCAGATGCCGAAAGATCCGGCCTGGATGACGACCACCAATTCGATGCCAGCCGCCGGCCGGGCGACGCGGAGCATGATCATGCCGGCGATGCGCAGATCGGGGATTGGCAGGACGAGGCCGACCAATCGGACCTAAAAGCTCAAATCAGCGCGTCCTTCTCCGGCGAACCACGCGAGATCATCGGCCAGTATGACGAGGATCAGGACAGCGCCGAGGATGAAGACGCGACGTGGGACGATGCATTATCCGTGCAGGCGCGCGCACCAGAGAGTGCCGACGACAGCGAGGCGGATTGGGATGAACGCGAGCAGGATGTCGAGGCGGCCTTGCGCTCGGCCATAAACGCCGCAGCCGATCAAGGCGAGAGCGACCAGTCGCCAGACAGGCTGAGGAGCGCAAGTCAGCATGTCGATGAGCCGGATGACGCGGCCGAGCCGGACCTGGAGCCAGGCGGAACCGGCCTCGGGCCACTCGAGGCACGCCTGAGCAGCACCGGCGGCAATCGGGATCAGGCCCGCGCTGGCGGAACGGAAGCTGATTTCGAAGCCGCCGACGCGCTTCAACGGATCATGCGCGGTCTTTCAGAAGGCCCCGATGAGCAGGGCGCCGATGACGATGACGAGCAAAGCATCGCCGCCGCCATCAGGGGACAGACCGGCGCTCAGGAGCGGCGTGCCGAGACCGCGCGCGGGCTCGATGATGATGGAAAGATCGTGCGTCTCAAGCCCGCCGCAGCCGGCATTGGGCTGGAGGCCAGGCGTCCCGACCGCTCACCTGGACCCGATCGACAGGACGCGAGCGACGCTGACAAGGCGGCTGCCCAGAGCGATACCGAGGCGCATGCCGTCTCCCGGTTTTTCGACCGGCTGGCACGCAAGAGCGGTGAGGAAAAACCCGCTGCGGTGACGGCCGCAGATCAGCTTGACGAAACCGCATCGGACATCGACGAGACCGTCGATGAAACCACGATGTCGGTCGAGCAGGATATGCACGGGCTCGACGAGGCGACGGACAGCGAGGATGCGCGCGAGCGCGATGAGGATGACGAAGCGGCCTTGTTCGAAGAATATGATTTCGACGAGTTCGACGAGCAACGCGAGCGCGGCGAGATCGAAAGCGACGAGGATGACGTGCCGCCGATCCGCCCCACCTCCATCGCTACCGATGAACCATCGCAGCGCGGCACGATAACGATCGTTGCAGCATGGGCCTTGTTTGCGGCGGTTCTCAGCGGGGTTGGCATGACAGCCGTCAGCTTCCGCGACCAGATTGCCAGCGCCCTTCCCGCGGCGGGCCCGCTTTATGCCGCTGCCGGTCTGCCGGTCGCGGGGTCACGGCTCGGGTTTGAGGATGTCGGCTATGCGTGGCTGGGTGGAGAAGCGCGCAGCGGCATGCGGTTTTTCGGCGAGATCGTCAATCAGGCCGATGAGACGCAGGCCATTCCGCCAATCACGATCATATTCCGCGATGAGGCCGGCAAGACGCTGCTCACGGCGGTCCGCAAGGTCGAACGCGATGACATCGCGGCGGGCGACAGGCTGCCATTTTCCATCGAATTGCCGATAGAGGATGTGCGGCCAAGCGAAATCGAACTGAAATTCTCGCCGGCCAGCCGTGCCAGCCTCGATTGATCATGGGAGCGGGCACCGGGCGCGCAGCGCTCAGGCTGTATCATCAGAAGCGGCGGATCAGCCGCTCGAGATAATCCAGTTCCAGGCTGGGGCGTGATGGGTCGCCAAGCCGGCGCTGAAGTTCCTGAAGGATTTCGCGGGCGCGCTGAATGTCGAATTCGTTGGGCACCTTTACGGTGTCTCCGGTGTCCGGCCCGGTCGTGCGCTGCGGACGTCCGAGCGGATCGCGTCCGGTATTGCCCTCGCCGGTTTGTCCCTGCCCCATCTGACCGAGCTGACGGAAGAACTGTTCCGCCATAGATTGCGCGCCCTGGCGCAGCCTGTCCAGCGCCAGCGTCTGCTGTTGTGAGGCGCGAGATCCATCACCTTCCTGAAGGGATTGAGCCGCGTCGCCCATGGCCGTGCCGGCGCCGTCGACCTCGCCGGGCATCTGGGCGCCCTGTTCGCGCATCTGTTCCAGCAGTCTTTCAAGGGCCTCGCGCAACTCCTGCTGACGGGCTCCGAGACCGGCGAGATCACCGGGTTCGCCTTCGCCCTGCTGGCCTTGCTGACCTTGCTGGCCCTCACGCGGCTGGCCCTGCTGACCGGCTTGCGGATCGCCTTCTCCGGTCTGGTCGCCACGCTGGGCGCGGTAGGTTTCATCGAGAAGCTGTTGCTGTTCCTGGATGATGTTGCCGAACTCACGCAGCATCTGCATCATCTGCTCGGCCATTTCGGACGGGCCTGACTGCGGCTGCTGGAGATTTTCCAGCATGCTGCGGAGCTGGCTGAGCATTTGCTGCGCCATTTCGCGCGATCCGGTGCGCGCCAGATCCTCGATGCTGCGCAACATCTCGTTCAGATCGTCCTGGGTCAGCACGCGGCTGGGGTCGAAGGGCACGTCGCCGAACTCGCCCGGCATCTGCTGAGCACTTTGTGCGAGCGACTGCAGGAAACGCGACATCGCCTCGCGCAGTTCCTCCATAAGCCGCGCGATCTCTTCTTCGGAAGCGCCATCGCGCAGCGCCTGCTCAAGCCGATCCTGAGCCGTGCGCAGGGCCTCTTCGGCGTCGGACAATTCGCCGTCTTCCAGCTTCACCGCCACCTGCCAGAGCTGATCGACGACCGATTTGATCGAGTTGATGGACTGATCGTTGATCAGGCGCCAATAGGCCGTTCGCAGCCCAAGATAGACGCTGGCGCTGCGCAAATAACGTTCGGGCGAGAGTGTCAGCGCATTCAGCATCCGCGTCACCTGACGGATGCTGCCGTCCGGATCGGCGACCAGCGCGCGCCGTTGTTCGATGATCGCCCGGGCAACCGGATTGTTGAAACTGCGTTCGGGCAGCGTGATGCGCAGGCTTTCGCTGCGCCCGGTCTGGCCGGCCTGATCTCGCGCCTCCAGATGAATTTCGACAGGCAACCCGGCCCACGGATGCGCCGTCAGATCCTTGTAGCTTTGCCCAGATGACGAGGTGCTGTTGGCGCGCGCCAGGCTCAGCGGAAATTCGGGCGCCGGCCACAGCCCTTCTTCAGCAATGGTGCGGCCATCTGGCGCCACCTGTCGGATGATCGCGCTGGCCGAGGACACACCATAATCATCGCTCGCATGAAATTTGATCTCCAGCGCCTTGCGCGCCGTCTCGGTCGGCTCGCCATCAAAGCGGATATCCGGCGCTTGGTCGGCGATGACATTGATGGGCCATGACGCGGCAACCCGCCCATCGACGAGCAACTGGATGTTCTGGGTCCATTCAAGCTTGGTCTGGTATGTGGTTAGGCGTGCAGCGGCCTCGGGCGCCTGTTCGTCGGTCTCAAGCGCCACATCCTCCCGCTTGCCGTCGGCAACCATCCGCAACGCCAGATCGCCCCTTCCCGAATTGTTGATGCGGATCGTCAACGCGCTGCCTTCGGGCACTTCCCACGTACGCTCGGGCGCAGCAGACGCTCCGGCGACCGATCCGCTTGTGAGCATGAGTGGCGGCTGACCGGTATAGACCGGCGGCGCGATCCATGCATCGACACGCAAGGCCAGAACGGAAGAGCTTGGCCCCAGCACGAAGGCCGAACCAATACGCTCGACCGCGCGGCTGTAATTGCTCATGACGGCAACCACCAGCAGCAGCACAAGAAGCGCGCGCAGGGCAAGTGGATCGAACTTGTCCGTGCGCGGCAGCGGCAGCCCGGGCTTCATGCGCTTGACCAGAGCCAGCAGCCGGACGCGATGCGCCTTCCACAGCGGCGATGTCTCGCTTTGCGCGCCGCCGATCGGCCTGTCGTCGAACGCGCTTGCGGGACGGTGGCTCATGCCGGACCTGGTTTCCAGCCGGCGCAGCGCTTCATTGCGGGTCGGGCGGGCGATCAGAAATAGCGGCACGAAGGACAGCACGAACATGCCGCCGAATACCCAGAGGCCGATTTCGTGGACATCGCGCGTCAGGTTGGGCCAGAGCCCGAAAAGAGATGCCAGCACGAACAGGCCGACCACACCGACCGGCAGCCACAGACGCGGCCACAGGCGTTCAAGGAACAGCACGCGCTGTGTCCGGCGGATCTTGCGGTTGAGGAGCTTGCGAGTTTGCTCTGGTGAGGGGGCTTTTTCCACGCTTTGAGAAAGACTCATGCCAAGGGTTTGACCTGTCCACCATGGATGTCGGAGAGCAGAACTCCACGACAGATTACACATGATGGTAAGCGAAGCATGGGGTGACGCGAAATGAAAAATTCGCAAGCAACCTGCAAAACGGTGCCGCTGCCCCGGCGCGCGCGCTGAAATTTCAGCGCGAGAACTCGGCTGGAAGAGGCGCATGACGGCTGCCAAGACCGGGCGTCAGCGGCGGGATGGTGGCCCTGCACCTGTTTGAAAGGCACCATCGTCTTTCGGGTGGTGCCGGCCTGCCGGGGCCGCCGTCAGCTCACTTAATTGTGATCGGCACGAGCTTGTGATCAATGCGAGCGGACGGCAGGCCGTGCTACTGCGCCGGTGCTGGCGACGGCGAAGGTGATGGCCTCGACCTTTCTTCTTCGAGCTCGGCGCGCGTCTGCTCCAGTTGCTCCTGAAGTTCTGCAATCCGGCTTTCGGCGTCCTGACGCGCCTGCGCAAGCTCTTCGCGGGCCTCCTCAGCAGCGCTCTGGAGTTCTTCGACACGCGCTTCAAGCTCCAATACGGCGGCCTGCGCGGTGCGAGCGGTCTCTTCCGCCGCGCTGCGCGCTGTCTGCGCGATCATCAGATCCTCGGAAGCGCGTTCCTTTTCCGTATAGGCCCATGCCGCGACGCCTGCCGCACCCGCCGCTATAAGCAAAAAGATAAATGTCAAAACCGTACGATTCATGGCGCCCTCCTTGCCCTAGGTAAAACTGTCTTTTTATTGCTAACGTATTTTTGACAGTCATTAAATGACGTATCGGGGACTGTATGCGCCTTGCGCCAATGAAAAGGCGGGGCGTGGCGCGGGAGCGACAAGCCCGAAATGGGTTTGGCATAGCGGTTGCGTGATACCAGTTTCGACCTATGTCAATCTGTGAGGCGGCTACGGCCATGGGAGTGTTGTATCAAATGAATTTTCTTCGTTGCTTCGTGGCGCCGTCCATCGGTCTGCCCGTGTTGATCATGTTTTGTGCATCGAGCGCGCTGGCGCAGTCGGGCGCACCTGTTCCCGTCATACTGGAGCGCGCCCAGGCCGAAACGCTGGTGGACCGGGTGGAGGCGCTCGGCACGCTCAGGGCGAATGAGTCGGTCACCATAACGTCCAAGGTCACGGAAATCATATCGCGGCTTCACTTCGTTGATGGCCAGCGGGTCGAAGAGGGTGACGTGCTTGCTGAAATGACCAGCAGCGAGGAACGCGCCCAGCTTGAAGAGGCAGAGGCGACCGAGCGCGAGGCGCTGGAACAGCTTGAACGTATCGAGCCGCTTGTGCGCAGCGGCGCCACCACGCCGGCCACACTGGCTGAGCGCCGGCGTATTTTCGAGACGGCAAAGGCACGTGCAGGGGCCGCCCGCGCACGGCTGTCGGACAGGCGGATCGTTGCGCCCTTTGGTGGCGTCACTGGCCTGCGCCGGATCAGCGTCGGCGCGCTTGTCGAGCCGGGCACGGTTATCACCACGATCGAGGACGACACCGTCATGAACCTCGATTTCACGATCCCTTCGGTCTATCTGAACGCGATCAAGGAAGGTGTGTCAGTTGAAGGCCGAGCGGATGCGCTGGGCGAGCGTGTCTTTCGCGGCAGGGTCAAGGCCGTGGACAACCGCATCGATCAGGACACGCGCTCGATCACGGTGCGCGCGGAAATCCCCAACCCCGATGGTCTGCTGAAGGCAGGCCTGCTGATGACGGTCGAGATCTTGAGCAACGAGCGCGGTTCGGTGGTTGTTCCGGAACAGGCCATCATTGCGCGCGGCAGCAAGTTCTTCGTCTATGTCGTCGATCCCGATGCGCCCGAGCCCGTCGCCGAGCAGCGCGAAGTGAGCCTCGGCGCCCGCAGGGTCGGCGTCGTCGAGATTACATCGGGACTAAGTGCTGGTGATGCGATCATCAGCCATGGCACCGTTCGCGTGCGCCCTGGCCAGCGGGTCAGCGTCACGGCAATCGCCGAAAGGGGCCAGCCACTCAGCGAACTTCTCACAGGCAAGAGCGCGAAACCCGAAACGTGAGTCGTGCTGCTTGCATCCGCGTCGGGTTCGGCTAGGCTTGCCGGATATTCGCGCAGTAGCGAGCTGCCACATCAGGGTGACAAAGCTTGAAAATCATCGAGGACAAGCGGGCGCCAAATCCGCGCAGGGTGCGCATCTTCGCGGCCGAAAAGGGTCTAGCGCCCGTTTACGAGCAGATTGACATCACCCGCAAAGATCACAAGAGCGAAGCCTTTCTGGCGATGAACCCGTTTGCCGGGGTTCCTGTCATGCAGCTCGATGATGGCACCGTCATCTCAGAAACGGTCGCCATTTGCCGCTATATGGAAGCCATGAAGCCCGAGCCGGCCCTTCTGGGACAAGGCGCGCGCGGCGAGGCCGTCGTAGAGATGTGGAATCGGCGCGTAGAGCTCTATTTTCTCTTTCCCGTCGCCCAGGTGTTTCGCCATTCCCACCCGGCCATGAGCGAGCGTGAGGTCCCGCAGGTGGGCGAATGGGCCGAAGCCAACCGCCCGCGTGTCGCTTCGGTGCTGAAACTGATAGATACCGTGCTGGCTGAACAGCCCTTCATTGCAGGCCCGCAATTCACGATTGCCGACATCACCGCGCTGGTGGCCACCGACTTCATGCGCCCGGCACGGCTGGAGCGACCGGAAAACCTCGTCCACTTCTCGCGCTGGTATGATGAGGTATCGGCGCGCCCGAGTGCTGCGGCCTGATCCGCGTGCAGTGCGTCAGGGATATGCCATGAAATTAACGATTGCCGGATGCGGGGATGCCTTTGGCTCGGGCGGAAGGCTCAACACCTGCTTTCACGTCGCAGCGGGCGAGACCAGCTTTCTCATCGACTGCGGCGCTACTTCTATGGTCGCACTGCGCCGGGCCGGCATCGATCCCAATCAGATAGACGCCATCTATATCAGCCATCTGCACGGCGACCATTTTGCCGGCCTGCCCTTCTTCCTCATCGATGCGCTTTATGTCTCGCGCCGCAAGCAGCCGCTGAAGCTGGTCGGCCCGGCGGCGCTCGAAGCGCGGTTTCACATCCTCGCCGAGGCCATGTTCCCCCTCATTACCGAGGTGCGCCGGGAGTTTGCCCTTGAGTTCATCGCCCTGGAAGCCGGAGTGGAGACGCAGCTCGACCGTGTCGCGGTGATGCCGTTCACCATGCGCCATTTCAGCGGCGCACCGTCGTTCGCCCTGCGCTTCATGCTGGAGGACAAGGTGCTCGCGTTCACTGGCGACACCGGCTGGACGGACGAGGTGATCACCGCGGGGAGAGGCGCTGATCTTTACATCATGGAATGCTTTACTTACGATCTGACCCTCGACATGCATCTGAATTATATGATGATTGCCAGTCATTACGGTAACATTGATGCCAAACGCATCTTGTTGAGCCATATGGGCAGCACGATGCTGGATGCGGTCGGGCACGTCGACCAGAGCCGCTTCACCCTCGCCGAGGACGGTCAGGTGATCGAGATCTGACAAGATTGAGCGCGCCCGTGAGCTGCGTTTATGCTCCGCTTGCCGGCTGTGACACCACGAAGAAATTGAAGCCATGAGCGTCTGGACGGCATGTGCGCTGAGCGTTTTCCCCGCCGTATTTCCCGGTCCGCTGGGCATCAGCCTGACCGGTCGCGCCCTGGCCGAAGGGCTGTGGGCACTGGAGACGATGAACCTGCGCGACTTCGCCACCGACCGCCACCGATCGGTCGATGACACGCCGGCCGGCGGCGGCCCGGGCATGGTGATGCGCGCCGATGTGGTCGCAGCAGCGGTTGATGCGGCGCGGCTGCGCTATGCCGAGTTACCGCTCATCTACATGAGCCCGCGCGGTACGCCGCTTACCCAGTCCCGGGCTCATGATCTGGCGGCCGGCCCGGGCGTAATTCTGTTGTGCGGTCGTTATGAGGGCGTGGACGAGCGCGTCATCCACGCCCGCGGGATCGAGGAAATCTCCATTGGCGATTATGTCGTTTCGGGGGGCGAGCTTCCGGCGATGGTGCTGATCGACGCGGTCGTGCGCCTGTTGCCCGGCGTGATCGGCGCGGCGGCGTCATTGAGCGAAGAAAGCTTCGAAGCCGGATTGCTCGAATATCCGCAATATACGCGCCCACGCCTGTGGGAAGGAATGGAGATACCCGAAGTGCTGATGTCCGGCGATCATGCGCGCATCGCGCAGTGGCGCAAAACCCAGGCCGAGGCGATAACCGCCGCGCGCCGTCCCGATCTGCTGCGCAGCAAGAAGCCCTAGCGACAAGAAGCCCTGGAGAAATGCGCATTATCGTCATTGGCGCGGGTCTGGCAGGTGTGACCGCCGCCTTCTATCTCGCGCGCGCCGGCCATGAGGTCGAGATCCTCGATAACCGCGCCGATGCCGGCGCCGGCACCAGCTTTGCCAATGGTGGCCAGCTCAGCTATTCCTATGTCGAGCCGATGGCGCGGCCCGATCTCTTGCCGAAGCTGCCGCGCATCATGCTGGGGCTCGATCCGGCCTACGTCATGACGCGCGTGTTCGATCTCAAGCTCATGCGCTGGGGGCTGAGCTTCCTGCGTGAGTGCACGGCCTCGCGTTTCCTCGCCAATACCAGGGCGGCTCTGGCGCTCAGTGTCGCCTCGCGCGACGCCTTGCACGGGCTTCTGGCCGAACATGATCTGAAGTTCGATCATTCCACCACCGGCAAGCTGGTTCTGTATCCGAGCGAAAGCGCGCTCGATCACGCCGCGCAGCTTATCCCGCTCAAGGCGGAATTCGGGATCAACCAGCACAAGCTTTCTCGTGCGCAATGTCTTGAGGTCGAGCCGGCGCTTGCGGCCTATGGCGGAGAGATTGCCGGGGGCATTTTCGCGCCCGGCGACGAGGCCGGTGATGCCGCGATGTTCTGCCGGGCGCTGAGCGCGATCTGTGAGGCGAATTATGGGGTGCGCGTCCACCGCAATGTTCAGGTAAGCCGCATCATGACGCGCGCCGACCGCGCCGAACGGCTTGAAACGCCCGCGGGCGCGCTCGACGCCGATCATTTCGTGCTGGCCGCCGGGCCCGATGCCGCCGCGCTGGGCAAGACCGCCGGCCTGTCCTTGCCGATCTACCCCATAAAAGGCTTCAGTATCACGCTACCGCGCCGCGCGGGCGCTCCCCGCCTCAGCATCACCGATGCGGCCAACAAGGTCGTGTTCTGCGCCCTGGGCGAGAGGCTGCGGGTGGCCGGCTTCGCCGAATTCGCGCGCGGCAACAAGAGCGTGGTTGCTGAACGCATCGCCCGTCTTACGGACCTGTCGGCGCGCCTGTTCCCGGAAGCGGCAGACTATTCAGCCGCCCCCCACGGCTGGGCCGGTGAGAGGCCGATGACACCAAACGGCCTGCCGATGGTGGGGCCGACGCGCATCGGCGGGCTGTCGGTAAGCGTCGGCCACGGCATGTTCGGCTGGACGTTCAGTTGCGGCGCGGGCGAGCGTCTCGCGGTGCAGATTGGCCGTGCCTGAGCAGCAGCTTTGTGCGCGTGCGCGGCAGATCCTGTGTCGATCCGGGCCCGCCTGCGCCGTTTTGCCGGCTGCAAGGGCCATGGCATGGCGCCAATCCGGAAGCAGCCAGCCAGGAGTTTGCGCGGGCGAGACCCGCGCCCGGCCGCAGAAAAGCCCATCGACAAGACCGCGCAAGTGTTTTACTAGATGAGGAACCTTCCCGAAAGGACATGAGATTTCAGAGGCGGCAGCGCCACATTTCGCTGCGCCCGCAAGAGGACTTGAGGCATGAACATCATCGAGCAGCTCGAAAAGGAGCAGGCCGCCGAACTGGAGGCGAAGCGCCGCATCCCCGCATTTCAGCCCGGAGATACGGTACGCGTCAACGTCAAGGTGGTCGAAGGCACGCGCGAGCGCATCCAGGCCTATGAAGGCGTATGCATCGCGCGTGACGGCGGCGGCATCAACGAAAGCTTCACGGTGCGCAAGATCTCATATGGCGAAGGGGTGGAGCGTGTGTTCCCCATCTACTCGCCGCTGATCGAGTCCATCGATATCGTGCGCCGCGGCAAGGTGCGCCGCGCCAAGCTTTATTACCTGCGCAATCTGCGCGGCAAGGCGGCCCGTATTCCCGAGCGCCGCGATGTGCGCATCCGTTCAGCCGCACCCGACGCCTTCAAGGGTTTCAAGAAGCCCAAGGGCCAGCCCGATGATCTGACCCGCATCGAGGGCATCGACGACGACATTCAGGCCCGCTTGAAAAGGCTCGGCGTCATCAAATATGAGCAGATCGCGGCCTGGTCCGATGAGGACATCGCCAATGTCGATGACGCTCTTCAGCTCAAAGGCCAGATCGAGAATGATGACTGGCCCGGCGCAGCCCGCCTGATGATGGCCGAGACGACCGTCGATGAAGTGCCCGAACCAGAGGCCGAAGACGGTGAGGCCGAGCCGAAACCGGCCGGCGAAAAGGAAAGCAAATAAGACGAGCCGGGGCCAAGTCGGAGCACCCGGCCGGAGCAAGGGACATGACGCAAACGGACGAACAGCGGCCTGCAATGCTGAAACCTTCAGGACCGAGGACGCTCTACGACAAGATCTGGGACGATCATCTGGTCCACGCTCAGGACGACGGCACCTGCCTCATCTATATCGACCGGCATCTGGTCCATGAGGTGACCAGCCCGCAGGCATTCGAAGGTCTTCGCATGTCCGGGCGCAAGGTGCGCAAGCCCGAGAACACGCTCGCCGTGGTCGATCACAACGTGCCGACGACAGACCGCAGCCGCGGGATCGAGGACGAGGAATCCGCGCTTCAGGTCAACACGCTGGCGATGAACTGCGCCGAATTCGGCATCGAATATTTCAACGAGTTGGATGTGCGCCAGGGCATCGTCCATATCATCGGTCCCGAACAGGGCTTCACCCTTCCCGGCACCACCATCGTTTGCGGCGACAGCCACACATCGACCCATGGCGCTTTCGGCGCGCTAGCTCATGGCATCGGCACATCGGAAGTCGAGCATGTGCTTGCAACGCAGACGCTGATCCAGTCCAAGGCCCGGAACATGCGCGTGACCGTCGATGGCAAGACGCCGCCCGGCGTTGGCGCGAAGGACATAATCCTCGCGATCATCGGCGAGATCGGAACGGCGGGTGGCACCGGGCACGTCATCGAATATGCGGGCGAGGCGATCCGTGACCTGTCGATGGAAGGCCGCATGACTGTGTGCAACATGTCCATCGAAGGCGGCGCGCGCGCCGGCATGATCGCGGCCGATGAGCGCACCTTCGATTATGTGCGCGGGCGACCCCGCACCCCCAAGGGCGCGGCCTGGGACATGGCGATGCGCTACTGGGAAACGCTTCGTTCCGATGAAGGCGCGCATTTCGACAAGGAAGTCCGGCTGGATGCCACCAGCCTGCCGCCGCTGGTAACATGGGGCACCAGCCCGCAGGATGTGGTGTCGATAAATGGGCGCGTGCCCGATCCCGCCGAGATCGCCGACGATAATCGTCGCGCCGCCGTCGAACGGGCATTAAGCTATATGGGTCTGACCCCCGGCACGCCGATAACCGACATCAAGCTTGACCGCATCTTCATAGGCTCGTGCACCAATGGCCGCATCGAGGACCTGCGCACGGTGGCGCGCATCGTCGCCGGCAACAAGGTCAATGAAAATCTGAATGCCATGATCGTGCCCGGCTCGGGTCTCGTGAAGGCCCAGGCCGAGGCCGAAGGGCTGGACCGCATCTTCATCGAGGCCGGGTTTGAATGGCGCGAGCCGGGCTGTTCCATGTGCCTTGCGATGAACGCCGACAAGCTGCGCCCCGGCGAGCGCTGCGCCTCCACATCAAACCGCAATTTCGAGGGGCGTCAGGGCTTCAAGGGGCGCTCGCACCTGGTCTCGCCGGCCATGGCCGCCGCTGCTGCCATTGCCGGGCGCTTCGTCGATGTGCGCGAGATGATGCCAGACCCGAACAGTATCGCCGCGGAATGATCATCGCCTGCTGGCGTCGCTCGCGCCGCGCTCAAGTGCGTCCTGGACGCTGAGCAGGTCGCGCCACGCCAGACGCTTGGCCACCGGATTGCGCAGCAGATATGCCGGATGCAGGGTCGCCAGGAGCGGGCAACCATGCGCCCCGGCCTGAAGCGTCTTCCATTTTCCGCGCAGACGCATGATGCCATCGGTTGTCCCGAGCATGTGCTTTGCAGCCGCCCCGCCAAGCAGGACGATCATTTCTGGGCGCACCAGCTCGATCTGGCGGGTGAGAAACGGGCGACAGGCCTCGGTCTCGGCTTCGCTCGGCGTGCGATTGCCGGGCGGGCGCCAATAGACGACATTGGTGATGTAGACATCATTTTCGCCGAGCCCGATCGCCCCCAGCATGCGGTCCAGAAGCTGTCCGGCGCGGCCCACGAATGGCAGGCCCTGCAAGTCCTCATCGCGCCCCGGCGCTTCGCCGATCAGCATCAGCCGCGCGCCCGGATTGCCCCGCGAGAAGCACAGGTTCTTGGCCGTACGTTTGAGAGAACAGCCATCAAAAGCCGCCGCCGCCGCTTTCAGCGCATCCAGATCGCCAATGGCGGTGAGGTCTGCACCGGCAGGCGGCGAGCTGGTCTCCATGACGGGCTTTATAGTGCGCATCGGACGCGCCGGTTCTGGCACGAAAGATGCGGCAAGGCCCGAAGGCGCGGCTGGCGCCGGATGCTTGGCGCGCGCTCGGATGGAAAACCAGTCGCATGTGACCTCGCCGATCGCTTCATCGACACCCATCGCGGCATACCAGCGCAATGCGCCTAGCAGATGGTGATCGCGGTCATGGTTCATTGTCGCGTCTCAGCCTCGCCTTTTCGCTGCTCTGGCGTCCGGTTCAGCGCCATGCTCCCGAGCGCTTCGTCGAGTTGACGCATTGACGCTGGGAGAGCGCCGGGATAACTCGAGATATTAAAGGGATATAGCACATGCAGGAACAGACTTTTCCACCCCCGCGTGAGGTGATGGAATTCGACGTGGTCATCGTCGGCGCGGGGCCGGCCGGCCTGTCGGCGGCGATCCGGCTGAAACAGCTTGCCGCCGAGCGCGAGCGCGATCTGTCCGTGGTGGTGCTGGAAAAGGGCTCGGAGGTCGGCGCGCATATCCTGTCTGGCGCCGTCATCGACCCGGTCGGGCTGAACAGGCTCATTCCGGACTGGCGTGACAAGGGATGTCCTGTCGAGACGACGGTATCCACTGACCAGTTCTTGTATCTGAGCGAGACCGGAGCCGCCACCATTCCCAACCTGATCATGCCGCCATTGATGAGCAATCACGGCAATTATGTCGTCAGCCTGGGCGACATGTGTCGCTGGCTCGGCGAACAGGCCGAAGGGTTGGGCGTGGAAATCTATCCCGGCTTCGCCGCCACCGAACTGATCACCGACAGCGAAGGCACGGTGATCGGCGTGGCGACGGGCGATCAGGGACTGGGCAGCGATGGCCGGCCCAAGGACTCCTATGAGCGCGGCGTCGAGCTGCACGGCCGCTACACGCTGATCGCTGAAGGCGTCCGCGGCTCGCTTGCCAAGCGGCTGCTGCGCGCATTCCACCTTGGCGACGGCCGCGAGCCGCAGAAATACGGCATCGGGCTCAAGGAGCTCTGGGAGGTGCCGAATGAAAATCACCGCCCCGGTTTCGTCCAGCACACGCTGGGCTGGCCGCTCGATGACCGGACAGGCGGCGGCTCGTTCATCTATCACTGGGGCGAGAACCTCGTCTCGATCGGCTTCGTGGTGCATCTCAATTACGAGAATCCGTTCATCTCGCCGTTTGAGGAGTTTCAGCGCTTCAAGACCCATCCGAAGATTGCGCCGATGCTGAAGGACGCCAAGCGCATCGGTTACGGCTCGCGCGCGATCAGCGAAGGCGGCTATCAGTCGGTGCCGAGACTGGCTTTTCCGGGCGGCGCGCTGATCGGATGCAGCGCCGGCTTCGTCAACCTGCCGCGCATCAAGGGCTCGCACAACGCCATGCTGTCGGGCATTCTTGCCGCCGAAGCCGCTTTCGAGGCCCTTGGCGCGGGGCGCGGGGGTGATGTGCTCGATGGCTATGAGGCCGCCTATCGCACAAGCGTGATCGCCCGTGATTTGAAGCGGGTGCGCAACGTGAAACCGCTGCTTTCGCGCTTCGGCACACGCCTCGGCACGGTGCTGGGTGGGCTCGACATGTGGCTGAACACGCTGTTGCCTTTCCTCACCTACACCCTTGGGCATGGCAAGCCCGACCATGCCTGCCTGCGCCCGGCGTCCGAATTCGCCGAGATCGATTATCCCAGGCCGGACGGCGTGCTGACATTCGACCGGCTGTCATCGGTGTTTCTCTCGGGCACCAATCACACCGAAAATCAGCCCTGTCATCTGGTGCTGGCGGATGCTTCGATACCGATCGAGGAAAATCTGCCGCGCTACAGCGAGCCTGCCCAGCGCTACTGTCCAGCCGCGGTCTATGAGGTGATCGAGACCGGTAACGGCGCCAAATTTCAGATCAATGCGCAAAACTGCGTGCACTGCAAGACATGCGATATCAAGGACCCGGCTCAGAACATCAACTGGGTGCCTCCGGAGGGCGCGGGCGGGCCGAATTATGCGGGAATGTAAAGCGCAACCAACAACGCGAACGCGGCGGCTTCATTTCTTGCGGAAAGAATCCAGTTGAACGACTTCGGCTGATTTGGATTTCCCGGCGGACTTTTCGCTTTTTCGGGTGGCGCTGTCGGCTGTTCCTGCAGAACCGTCCGCGTCCCCGGCTCGCGCCGGATCGGGCAGTGCGGGCCTGGCAGCTGGGCTCGGCAGGCCGGGCGGCTCGATCTGTTCGCCGCCCTCGCCCGGCATCCCGCCTTCCAGCACCAGATCGGCGCCATCATCGTGATACTCGTCATCGTCCTGGCTGAAGCCGGCGAATTGCAGCATGAAGCCGACGCTCGGATCCTGAAAGCTTTTCACGGCGCGGAAGGGAATGACGAGGATTTCGGGAATGTTATTGAACGAAAGGCCCAGTTCGAAAGCATGTTCATAGACCTTGAGGCCCCAGAATTGATACTGGATGACGATCGTCATATCGACGGGATAGCGGTCGCGCAGCCTCTTTGATATGGCAACGCCAGGCGCATGCGTATCGAAGGTGATGACGAAATGGTGGTCTCCGGGAAGACCGCGTTTTTCCACCCTCTGCAAGACCGAGCGCACGACGCCCCGCAGGGCCTCCTGAGCGAGAATGTCGTAGCGGAAGCTTTCCTTGGACATCACGCGGTTCAGCCGGCTCGATCGGTTACGGCCTTTCGGAAGGCCCCCTGGCAGAATAACGGAGAGCTTCTGTTGCCCGGTGCTCTCCAGACCGCGCCCAGACCTGCTAGAGCCTGGGACTTAATTTCGGTACTAAAGCTGCATTACGCAGCCTGAGCCACCGGAGCATAGTTGTCGTTGGCAACTATAATTTTGGTCCGATACGGCGGTACCATGCCGGGCAAAAGCACGTCCTTTACACCCTCGTCGATCCTATTTCGCCCCCATCAGAAACCCGCCTGTGCATTTGCCGACATCAAGTCTGGCGCATGCGGGCTTGTGGTGGAGGCGCCGGGTACCGCCCCCGGGTCCGATGGGCTTATTCCGACGACCGTTTATCGCCATAGTCGGTGCTACCGACACGCATAATATAGGGTCATTCGACGGGGATTGAAAGGATCTTGCCAGCCAACCGGCCCCCCGGCAGCCAAGTGCTGGGGAGAAGCCGGCAGGACTGTCACCAGCAGACCTGGGCCTCGGCCCGGCAGGTGTGTTCGTCAAACACGATGAAGTCCAGAAACTTCTCGCAGGTCACGGTCTTCTCGCCCACCTTGTAGGATGTGATGCCGCGCTCGCTCGCCCATGTGGCGATCGCCTTGTCGAGCAGTTCCTGAGCGTCGCGCCGGGGAACTTCGATCCCATAATCATTCACGCTGAAGGCATGGCGGGTACACTCGCGAGCCTGCGCGACATCGGTACGCACAGACACAACCGAAAGCAGGCCGATCAGGGCCGCGAGAAACATGAGACGCAAGATCTTCGACACCGGACTCTCCATATAACTGAGGCGCTACTTCTGATTGCGCATGATACTCAATCAAAAAAGCCGAAAGGTCATAGCACCGCCAGAACCTGACATAGTTGTCAACAAATCATGTGCCCGTCTTCTGCGCGAAAAGACATGACTTGCGGGCAACATGAGCGTTTTTTTTCGTCCGCTTCAGTCCTGCACCCGGGCATCGACGAATTCATAGGCCATCGGCGCGCCGAGCTTGGCAAACCGCAGCGTCTCCTGATCGGATTGAAAGTCGTAGGTGCCGACCATCAGCATCGTCTCGTCCTGGTTGCCGATATCGAAAGCAACGAAAATGCTGGACGTATCCATGCCTTCGGGCAATTGCAGCGGCGCCGAGGCAACGAGCCTAGGCAAGGTTGCATCATCGTCGATTTCGAGCCACTGCAACACCACGTCGGCGCGCCCGTCGGGGGCGAGGTCGTAGACGACGATCGCGCGATATATGCCGCTTGCTTCGGGAGTGGACCAGCTTCCGCCGGTTATTACTTCGCTGACATTCATCGGGATCCGGGATGACAGTTCCATGGCCGGCCCGATTTGACCCGGCGCGGGCGGCGTCGAGTTCTGGGCATGCGCCTTGAAGTCGCCAAGGGCGCAGATCGCGCACACGATGGCGGCGCAAAGCATTGCCAGCGCATTGCAAGACCATGACTTGAGTGGTTTTTCAACCATGCCCCTGCCGACCCCTTCGACGAGATTGTAGATCATGCATCTTCTCCATGGCGGCTTTGCCCTAACATCGCTCCTGCACAGACAAGTTCGACTAGGGACCTGTCATCCATATTGAATCCAGCGTAGAGGATGCCGTAGTCAGAGTGAAGAATGGGTATGTCGCAAAATTGACGGCGTCCCGGCGCGGCGCTTGCACGGCGCAGCGCTTGGCTGTATGTTCCCAACCATTCGCGGGTCGCCCGGCTGAAAGGGCATGCCGAGGCGGCTCAGAAGGCTTTTTCACATCCTCAAAGCGTGGGCGAAACCCGTAGCGACTTGGCTCGGTTTCGCTGGTAGTGGTATTTGCCATGAACAGCCGGGCAGGATGCTGACCAATTCGTCGAAAGGAAGCGAAATGCCCAAACTGAAGACCAAGAGCGGCGCCAAGAAGCGTTTCCGCCTGACTGCCACCGGCAAGGTGCGCGCCAATCAGGCCGGCAAGCGCCATGGCATGATCAAGCGCAGCAACAAGTTCATCCGCAAGGCGCGCGGGACCACGATCCTGTGCGATGCCGATGCGCGTATCGTCAAGAAATTCCTTCCCAATGGCTGACGCGCCGATGATGCGTGTATTTCGCTAACAACATATCGGCCAAGGAGCAGAGCTGATGTCCCGTGTCAAACGCGGCGTGACCGCCCACGCGCGCCACCGCAAGATTATTAAGGCCGCCAAGGGTTATTATGGTCGGCGCAAGAATACTTTCCGCGCCGCCAATCAGGCCGTGGAAAAGGCCGGCCAATATGCCTACCGAGACCGCAAGGCGCGCAAGCGCAGCTTTCGCGCGTTGTGGATACAGCGCATCAATGCGGCTGCGCGCGAGCACGGAATTACCTATGGTCGATTCATCGACGGTCTGAACAAGGCCGGTATCGAAGTTGATCGCAAGGTGCTCGCCGATATTGCCGTGCGCGAGCCCGAGGCGTTCAGGACTCTGGTCGCCCGCGCCCGATCCGCCGCCTCGGCCTGAACACGGTGAGCTGTCGGCATCGGTCGTGACCACTGATGCATGCAGACGCCGTTCAACTTGCAGGTCGTTTGCGCCCGGATGCTGATCTGAACCTGGCGGAGTGCAATATGGATGACGTGGCGACCTCCGAGAAAGGTCTGAGATCTCTTGAAAAGGAGGTCATACAGGCTGCAAGCCAGGCCGACAGTCTGGCGGCGCTCGACGAAGTTCGCGTGCGCGCTCTTGGCAAGAAGGGCGCCTTTCAGATCGCCGCCAAGAAGCTCGGCAACCTGCCGGACGCCCAGCGGCGAGAAATGGGCATGGTCGTCAACGAGACCAAGCGCAAGGTAGCCGAAGCCATCGAGCAGCGTCGCTCGGCGCTTGAGCAGGCCGCCTTGAGCGAACGGCTCAAGAAGGAACGCGCCGATGTCTCCCTGCCGGTGCGCCTCGGGCCTCAGCTTGACGGCCGGCTGCACCCGCTGTGTCAGGTGTTCGACGAGGTTGCCGAAATATTCGCCGACATGGGGTTCTCCGTCGCCGAAGGTCCCGACATCGAGACCGACACCAACAATTTCACCAAACTCAACATGCCTGACGAGCACCCCGCCCGCCAGGACCACGACACATTCTATCTTCAGCCGCGCCCCGATGGCACGCGCCTTGTGCTGCGCACGCACACAAGCCCGGTGCAGATCCGCACGATGGAGGAGCGCAAGCCGCCGCTGCGCATCATTGCGCCGGGCCGCGTCTACCGCTCCGACTCCGACCAGACGCATACGCCCCAGTTTCACCAGGTCGAGGGGCTGGTGATCGATACCTCAACGCATATGGGCCATCTGCGCTGGGTGCTCGAGGAATTCTGCAAATCCTTCTTCGAGGTCGATGAGGTGCGAATGCGCTATCGCGCGTCGCATTTCCCGTTCACCGAACCGTCGATGGAGGTGGATATCGGCGCGGAGGCGATCGGCAAGCAAGGCGACTGGCTCGAAATTCTCGGCTGCGGCATGGTTCACCCCAACGTGCTGCGCAATGTCGGGCTGGACCCGGATGTCTATCAGGGCTTTGCCTTCGGCATGGGGCTGGATCGCATCACGATGCTCAAATATGGCGTCCCCGACTTGCGCGCCTTCTTCGCCAGCGATCTGCGCTGGCTGCGTCATTATGGGTTCTCGATGCTGGACACGCCCAGCCTGGCCGGCGGACTAAGCCAATGAAATTCACCCTGTCCTGGCTCAAGGATCATCTCCAGACCGATGCCAGCCTTGAGGAGATATGCGACCGGCTGACCCTCATCGGGCTTGAGCTGGAAAGCCTCAATGATGTCGGTGCGCGCCTGGGAAGCTTCACGGTCGCGCGTGTGCTCAAGGCCGAGCCTCACCCGGCGGCCGACAAGTTGAAAGTATGTCAGGTGGACACCGGCAAGGGCATGGTTCAGGTCGTTTGCGGCGCGCCCAATGCCCGCACGGGCCTGATCGGCGTGTTCGCGGCGCCGGGCACTTATGTGCCGGGCCTGAAGCAGACGCTTGGCACAGCCACCATCCGCGGGGTCGAATCATCGGGCATGCTCTGCTCTGAGCGTGAACTGGAGCTGTCGGACGAGCATGACGGCATCATCGAACTGCCGGATAAGGCCGGGGCGAGGCTGGGCGAACCCTTCATCAAGGTGATGAAGCTCGATGACCCCGTCATCGACATCGCGATCACCCCCAACCGCCCTGATTGTCTTGGCGTGCGCGGCGTCGCGCGCGATCTTGCCGCAGCCGGGCTCGGCAAGCTCAAGCGCGCCGACCCCGGCTTTGAAGATGATGGCGGCTTCGACTGCCCGGTTGAAATCGCGCTCGATTTTCCCGATAGCGCGAAAAGCGCCTGCCCCCATTTCGTTGCGCGCTGCGTTCGCGGCGTGGAGGTGCAGCCTAGCCCGGCATGGATGCAGCGCCGACTGCGCGCCATCGGCCTGCGCCCCATCAACGCGCTCGTCGATATCACCAACTACATCTCCCACGATCGCGCCCGCCCGCTTCATGTCTATGACGTCGACAAGTTGCAGGGCGCGGTTCGGGCCCGCCTCGGCAAGGCCGGCGAGACCTTTCTTGCGCTGGACGGCAAGGAATATGAAGTCGACGACACCATGTGCGTCATCGCCGATGAACGCTCGGTGCTGGGCCTTGGCGGGATCATTGGCGGCGCGGACACCGGCTGCACCCAGAGCACGCGCAACGTGCTCATCGAAGCTGCCTATTTCGACCCGGTTCGCACCGCTCTGACAGGCCGCAAGATCGGCATTCATTCCGATGCGCTCTATCGTTTCGAGCGCGGCGTCGATGTCGGCTCGCAAGAGCCAGGCGTCAATCTGGCCGCTGCGATGATCCAGAAGTTCTGCGGCGGCGAGATCAGCCGGATGGTGAGCGCGGGCGCAGCGCCGGCACCGAACGCGCCGGTGCTGTTTGATCCGGCTCAGGTGACGCGGCTCACGGGCGTTGATCTGAAATCGTCCCAGGTCACGCAGACGCTGAAAAAGCTCGGCTTCAGATCCGAGACGACCGATAGCGGCGTCACGGTTTCGGTGCCGGGCTGGCGGCCGGATGTGCGCGGCAGCGCCGATCTGGTGGAAGAGGTGATCCGCATCATCGGCGTCGACCGGGTGCCGTCGGTGGCGCTGCCTCGTGATGGCGGCGTGGCGCGGCCGGTCCTCACGCTCGGTCAGCGCCGCGTGCGCCGCGCCCGGCGCCTTCTGGCCAGTCGGGGCATGGTGGAGGCGGTCAACTGGTCATTTATCAAGCACGAGCATGCCCTGAGCTTTGGCGGCGGCAAGGCTTCGCTGCGCCTTGCCAATCCGATATCGAGCGAGATGTCGGACATGCGCCCGAGCCTGCTTCCCGGTTTGCTCAGTACCGCGCAGCAGAACCGCAATCGCGGCTTTGCCGACAGCGCGATGTTCGAGGTCGGCAGCGCCTATCGCGGCGATGAGCCGGACGATCAGTTCACGGCATGCGCCGGCGTGCGGCTCGGCACAGCGCGCATGAGCGGCGCCGGACGCCATTGGGACGGCAGCGTGCATGCGGTGAGTTGGGCAGATGCCAAGGCAGACGCGCTCGCCGTTCTTGCCGCGCTTGGCGTCGACACCGAGCGCGTGCAGGTGTCGCGCGAAGCGCCGGACTGGTATCACCCCAACCAGTCGGGCGTGCTGCAATTGGGTGCCAAGAACCGGTTTGGTTCCTTTGGCGCGCTGCATCCGGCAACAGCGGCAAGACTGGGCATCGAGGGCGCTGTGGTGATGTTCGAGATCGACCTTGGGGCCGCGCCTGAGCCCCGGCGCAAGGGCAGCACGAAGCCGGCGCTGATCATCAGCGACTTTCAGGCGGTGACGCGCGATTTCGCTTTCCTCGTGTCGCGCGATGTCGGCGCGGGCGATATCGTGCGCGCCGCACGCGGAGCGGAAAAGAAGCTTATCGCATCGGTCGATGTGTTCGATCTGTTCGAAGACGACAGTCTCGGCCCGGACATGAAATCGGTTGCCATCGAGGTAACGTTGCAGCCCTCGGGCGGCACGCTCACCGATGAGGATATCGATGCGGTGGCGGCGAAGATCGTGGCTGCGGTGAAAAAGGCGACCGGCGGCGAAATCCGTCAGTGACGCGGCTCACGGATGATCAGGCGGGCGCACGATCAGTTCTGCAACCGCTCCCAGAAACGGCGTAATTCCTGTGTGGAGCGATACCTGCGCTCGCGGCGGCTGCGCCGTTCCGCGCGCCTCGTCGAACGGCGCTGTTGCGGCTCACGCCATTGGCGCGACACCGAATCATATCCGCGCCCCGGGCGGCTGCTGGCCTTCTCGCGTTCGGCTGCTGCTTCACGCTCGGCGCGCAGGCGCGCCAGCCGCGCGATTTCCTCGCTTTTTTCCAATTTCGCGACTGAAGTCCGCACCTCCGTGAACAGGTTTTCAACCCGCGAGGCGTTTTCGCCGAGATCATGTGCGCCATAGCGCGAGGCCGAGCGCACATCGATGCGCGCTCCCTGGCGCACCCCGGTGATACGCAGCGCGATATCTCCCGTGAAGCCGAACAGAAGCGAGCGGTCCACGGCCTCTATGGTGCCCGGACGGCCGTCTTCCGGCGGGGTCTCGGCAACGATGCGCCAGCCCAGATTGGCCGCTGACTCGCGGGCGATCGTGAACACGTCCTCGGGCGAGCGCTTGACGATCAACGGTTCCAGCGGCGGCAATTCGGATGCATCTTCGCCGCGCTCGGGTGGCGCAGGAGCGGCGGGTGATTGAGCGGTTTCCTGGCGGAGCGCGGCCAGCTTGCGGAACTCCGGCGGCGCGGCCGTATCGGTGCTGACCTCGGTAATGCGTGGCAGCGTAAGCAGGCTCGGCAGCGACCATGCCGGCCCGGCCATGACCGCGGCCGAGGCCACCATGGCGACGATAGCGCGGCTGGTTCCCGATGAGCCATCGCGCCAGATGCCGACAAGCGCGGCAAAAGCCAGCGCCAGCGCCAGCGCGGCGCCGAAAACAGCAAGGCTGAACAGCTGCATGGCAACCGGCGTGGCCAGCCCGGCAAACCGGTGCAGCACCAGTGTCAGCAAGAACAACTGGAGCGCCAGCAGCGCGAGGCGCCGGCTCCAGGTGGCTGTTGTGGACATGCGCACGAACTGTCGCATCAATTCCCTTCTGTCATCAGATCATTTGTTCAGCATCATAGCGCCGCACATGGCCGTTGCGCAAATTACCCTGTTCACTAATGGACATGCGGATGTCAAACTCGTATGTCTCGAAGATCGGTATAAGCGAGCAATTCCATCCGGATTTTCTTGCGATACGGTTGTCGTGAAACAGCGAATGTCCCATAACAGCCGGGCCGTGAGCGCGAACAAGCCCCGAAAGGTCCTGGCAAGGCGGAGCCTGCTTGCAAGGCCCAATGAATTCGCAAGGCCCGAGTAATCCGCAAGGCTGGACAAGGAGCCTCAATCCCATGACCGAACTGACCAACATGCAGCGCCGCGCGACGCAGACCGTGGTTCATGGTTTTGCCAATCTGTCCCAGCTTGCGCACAGTGGGCCTCTGGTGCTCGAGCGCGGCAAGGGCATCCACGTCTGGGACAATTCCGGCAATAGGTACATGGAGGGCATGGCGGGATTGTGGTGCACCGCGCTCGGCTATGGCAATGAGGAACTTGTCGAGGCCGCACGGGAGCAGCTTTCCAGACTGTCATTTGCCCATCTTTTTGCTGGCAAGAGCCATGATCCGGCTGTTGCACTCGCGGAAAAGATCAAGCAGCTCTCGCCAGCCCCGGCCTCGCATGTGATGTTCGGCTGTTCGGGTTCAGACGCAAACGACACTCAGGTCAAGCTGGCCTGGTATTATAACAATGCTCGTGGCAAGCCGCAGAAGAAGAAGATCATCTCGCGCCAGTTCGGCTATCACGGCGTGACGATCGCCTCGTCAAGCATGACCGGCATACCGCGTAATCATGTTGATTTCGATGTGCCGATCGACCGGTTCGTGCATGTATCCTGCCCCAATCATTACCGCGTGGCCGAGCCGGGCGAAAGCGAAGAAGATTTCGCCACGCGCCTCGCCGAAGAGCTGGAAGCGACGATCCTGCGCGAGGGGCCGGAAACGGTCGCGGCATTCATCGCCGAGCCTGTCATCGGCGCGGGCGGTGTCTACGTTCCGCCGAAGACCTATTTCGACAAGGTTCAGCCGATCCTCGAAAGACATGAGGTGCGGATGATTTCAGATGAGGTCATTTGCGGCTTCGGGCGCACCGGCGAGATGTTCGGCTGCCAGACCTACGATATCCGCCCGGACAGTATCTCGATCGCGAAACAGCTTACCTCGGCTTATGCGCCTTTGTCCGCGGTCACCGTGCCGCCCGAGATCTATGAAGCGCTGGAAAGCGAAAGCCGCAAGATCGGCATATTCGCCCATGGCTTCACCTATATGGGCCATCCGCTCGCATGTGCACTCGGCATCAAGACGCTGGAGATCTACGAGCGCGACGACATGGTCGGCCATGTCCAGCGTGTCGCGCCGGGATTTCAGACGCGCCTGAAGGCGCTTGCCGACCATCCGCTGGTGGGCGATGCGCGCGGCGTGGGGCTGATGGGCGGGCTGGAGCTGGTCGCCGACAAGGCCAGCAAGCGGCCTTTCCCGCCAGCGCTCGGCATGGGGCTGCGCGCCGTGAAGGCGTGCGAGCAGCAAGGCCTCATCCTGCGCGCCATCGGCGATATCGTTGCCGTTTGCCCGCCGCAGATCATTACGGCCGAGCAGATCGAGGAGCTGTTCGACATGTTCGAACGCGGGCTCGATCAGCTTGAGGCCGAAGTTTCACGCGAGGGCCTGCGCGCGGCCTGAAGACACACGGCGACGCTGACCGGAGCATCATGTCAAAACCCAAGCAGAAACCAGCCATCGCGCCCAAGGCGAGCGAAGGCTTGCGCAAGCTCGTCGTGCGCCAGGCGCGCCTTGCCGATGTGCAGGCGATCGCAGCGCTAACCAACCGGGTCTATTCCCCGTCCACGGGCTATACCCAGCGCGCCATCCGCAGCCAGATCAACAATTTCCCCGAAGGCCAGTTCGTCGCCGAATTTGAAGGGGAAATCGTCGGATATTGCGCAACCTTCATCATCAGCGAGGACGTCGCCCTGAAACCACATAGCTGGGTGGAAATCACCGGCGACGGGCTGGCGTCGCGGCATGACGAGGACGGCGACTATCTCTATGGCATGGAAGTCAGCGTTGATCCGGATCACCGCCGCCTGCGCATCGGTCGCCGGCTTTATGCGCGGCGCGAAAAACTGTGCCAGGAATTGCGATTGAAGGGCATCGTCTTTGGCGGCCGCATGCCGGGCTATGGCCGCCGCCGCCGGGCCTATCCCGACCCGCTCGATTATGTCGAAGCCGTGCGCGAGCGCAAGATCCGCGATCAGGTCGTGCGGTTTCATCTGTCCAATGATTTCGAGCCGCTCGGCGTGCTGCGCAATTATGACCCCGATGACAAGGAATCCGGCGGCTTCGCCACGCATATGGTCTGGCACAACCCGCTTTATGTCGAGCCGCAGAGCAAGCGCGAGATTGCGCTGGGCCTGGATCAGCCCGATCAGGTGCGTGTGGCCACCGTGCAGTTGCAGATGCGCCGCATCGCGGATGCGTCCGAGTTCGAGCGCCAACTGGAATATTTCGTCGATGTCGCCGCCGATTACCGCTCCGACTTCGTTGTCTTCCCCGAACTCATGACGCTGCAACTGCTGTCGGCCGAGGAAAAGCCGCTGCCGCCCGCCGATGGCATCGAGCGGATCGCGGAATATACCGACTGGTTCAAGGACTTCATGCAGAAGCTGGCGATGCGCTACAACATCAACATAATCGGCGGGTCGCATCCGACGCGCGATGAGGACGGCGATATCCGCAATGCGGCCTATGTGTTTCTGCGCGACGGCTCTGTCCACCGGCAGGACAAGATCCACATCACGCCTGATGAAGCCTATTGGTGGAACCTCAAGGGCGGCCGGCGGGTCGATGTCATCAACACCGACTGCGGCCCTATCGGGGTGCTGGTCTGCTATGACAGCGAATTCCCCGAACTGGCGCGCCATCTGGCCGATCAGGGCGCAATGCTGATCTTCGTGCCGTTCTGCACAGACGAGCCGCGCGGTTATCTGCGGGTGCGCTACTGCTGCCACGCCCGCGCCATAGAAAACCAGATTTATGTTGTCCTGTCAGGGGTTGTGGGCAATCTGCCCAATGTCGAGAACATGGATATTCATTATGCCGAAAGCGCGATCCTGACGCCGTGCGATTTCGCCTTCGCGCGTGATGGTGTGGCCGCCGATGCCGCGCCCAACACCGAGACCATCGTCTTCGCCGATCTGAAACTTTCGGATCTGCGTGTGGCGCGGTCGCAAGGTTCGGTGCGCAACATGCGCGATCGGCGGTTTGATCTTTATCGGGTGGTCTGGAACACGCGGCGCAATTGATCTGATCCACACCCTGACCAGGGTCGCCCGCGCGGGTGATGAGACAAATGATGGGAGGCAAGGCATGTTCATCGCGATGAACAGGTTCAAGGTGGCCAAGGGGCGCGAGGCGGATTTCGAGCAGATGTGGCTCAACCGCGAATCCTACTTGCACGAGTCGCCGGGCTTCGTCGAATTCAACCTGCTGCGTGGTCCCGACCGCGGCGATTATCGGCTTTATTCCTCGCATACGGTCTGGGCTTCGGTGCAGGCCTTTGAGGACTGGACACGTTCGGAGGCCTTCCGCAAGGCCCACGCCAATGCCGGCAGGATGACCGACGGCGTGACGCTCGGCAGCCCTGAATTCGAAGGCTTCGAGGTGATCGAGGACAAGGGCGCTCAGGGCTGAGGCCCGCACGGTTCATTCCGCGCTTTCGCCTGTCTCGCCGGGGGCATGAAACACGCTGTCGATCCTGTTGATGGCGATGACGGCCTGCGTGCGGCTGTCAACACCCAGCTTTTGCAGGATGGCTGACACGTGCGCCTTTACCGTCGCCTCCGATACGCTCAGCTTGAAGGCGATCTGC
This sequence comes from Dichotomicrobium sp., assembly GCA_036734025.1. Lineage (GTDB taxonomy): Bacteria > Pseudomonadota > Alphaproteobacteria > Rhizobiales > Rhodomicrobiaceae > DAIMZI01. Next base: position 150,359 of record DAIMZI010000003.1, on the reverse strand, counting down.
TTGTTCAACAGCCCCTCGCCGAGCATCGTCAGAACGCGCACCTGTTGCGGCGTCAGGCTCGCCAGCCGGGTGACCAGTTCGTTGACATCATCATCGGCGGCGCTCTCCAGGTCGATTTCCGGCGGCACCCAGATCTGCCCGTCGAGCACCGAGCCGACCGCTTCGCGGATGCGCTCGACCGGCAGCGTTTTGGGGATGAAGCCAAGCGCGCCAAGCTGGAGGCAACGGCGGATCGTGCCGGGATTGTCGGTCGCCGACACCACGACGATGGGCAGTTCAGGATAACGCACACGCAACTGCATCAGGCCGGAGAACCCCTGAGCGCCGGGCATCGCCAGATCGAGCAACACCAGATCGACCTCCGCGCCCTGCTCGATGGCGTCGGCCAGTTCATCGAATGATCCGCCCTCGGTGATCTCGACATTCGTCAGCGCGCTGGCGAGGATCTGCTTCAGCGCATCGCGAAACAGCGGATGATCATCGACGATCATCAGATGGTAGCTTGTCACTGGAAACCGATCCACGTTGGCACGATCCTTGAGATTATCAGGTCTTTTAAATGCTTGCGCTGAACCTTTTGCTGAATGTGATAGCATGAGCATACATCGGCGCAGTGAAAATTGGGAAAATTCGGATCAGCCGGGAATATCGCGCGCGGGAAGCGGCTGCCCGGACACGATCACGATTTCGAGCAGCACGCGCAGGCTCAGCTTGCCACTGATCGGCAGATCGCGGTTCTGCTCGAAGGCGCGCACGGCTTCGCGTGTTGCCGCGCTCATCCGCCCGGTGGCGGGCGCGGTGGAAAATCCCAGTTCGGCAAGCCGCGTCTGCACCGCGCCGACCACACGCGGTTCACGCTCGATGCGCTCGCTTCCCTCATCCGCGCCGCGGTTCGTTCGATAGGGTCCAAACAGGATCTGCTTCAGCAGGATCTCCGAGGGCGTACCGGTCAGGGCCAGCCCGGCATCGAATTCAAAGGCCATGATCGCCTCGCGCGTGGGCACATCGACATTGCCGTCCCGTTGGCCGGCATCATAACCGCGATCGCCCAGCTCACGCTGGATGGCGCCTACCAGCACCTTGGCGGGGATGCGTTCCTGCGCCTCGGCGCGCGGCGGCGTCGCTTCCTGGGGCATATCGCCCGGCGCTTGCGCCTCGGCCCGGGCTGAGGGCGACGAAGGCGGGCTTGCGGGCGCCGGCTGGCGCGGCTGTGGCCGGGTCTGTGGCGATGCGGTTTCTGGCGTGCGCGCCGAGCCGTCGCGCAGGGCCGGATCGCCTGCGCGCACCGCACCCGTCACCTCGGGCAGCCGGCTCGGTGGCTCCTGAAGGTAAAGCGCATTGACGCTGATCGCGCCGGCCACGGCGAGAAATCCGGTCAATGCCAATCTTGCGCTGAGCGGTGTCATGATCAAATCCGCGCCCGGCCCTCAAACAATACAGATGGCTGCGAAACTATCGTTATTCGCGCGTCCTGTCAGCATGGATAACAACGTTGAATTTTAGACAAATTTTGCAAAAGAAACGATAAAAGCCACACGCTGGGATTTTAACTTCATTTGCGCTCAACTGATACAGTCCGACCTCGGAACTGGGTATTGCAATCACCGGGGGCAGAACATGTTTATAATCCGGATCGGTCTTGTCTTGTTCGTCATTGCATTGTTTTTCCCGGCCACACCGGGCGAGAAGGAAGAGGCCTACCGCGCCATCTCTTCGCTTGCACATGACATCGGTACATTCTGCGAGCGCAACCGCAGCCTGTGCGACAACACCCACGCGCTCGCCAGCGGGATAGCGCAGCGTCTGGCGATGGGTGCGCAGATCATCGGCGAGACATTGTTTGGCGAGGGCGATGTCCGGCGCGACAGCGTGCCGGATCGCGGCTATCTGGAGCCGCCGGACCGCGACCGGCTGAGCCGTGCGGCTCCCGCCGACCCCGACGGCACACGCGACTATCGCCGTAACACGCTGAAGCCATCGGACTTGCAGGCTCCGTGGGGCGGCCCGGACGGATCGTCCTGAGCCGGCCTGCTGCGCGATCTCATTCGCCCGCCTGCGGCGGGTGGTCGATCCGCAGCGCACGCCCGACAAGCCCAAGACGCCGCACCGCCTCGATCACCCGGTCCAGCATCAGCGGTTTGGTCATGAACTCATCGACGCCGAGCCTGGCATAATCAACTTCGCTGCCACGCATGGCGTTCGCCGTTAGAGCAATGATCGGAATGCGCATCTTCCAGTCGCTACGCGCACGGATCCTGCGGATCGCATCCAGGCCGGTCATGACCGGCATCTGATGATCCACGATCATGAGGTCGAAATCTTCTGCTTCCAGCCGCGCCAGTGCCGCTGCGCCATTATCGACGATGCTCACGCGGCATCCTATCGCATCAAGGATTTCGTTGATCAGCCTCTGATTGATCGGATGATCTTCCGCCACGAGCACATCTAGCATCACAGCATCTGGCTGCTGATGGTCATTGCCCGCGAGCTTGCCGCTGGGCTCACAAGCCGCGCCCACGATCGGCAGCGGTAACATCACACAGAACAGCGATCCGCGGCCGAACTCGCTGGAGACTTCGATCTTGCCGCCCATCAGATCGACAAGCTTCCGGGTGATCGACAGCCCCAGACCAGCGCCATCGCGTTGATTGGGGCTGGCGCCCACCTGGACAAATCGGTCGAATACATTTTCCAGCCGGTCCGCAGGGATGCCCGGCCCGGTATCGGCGATCTCGAAGCGCACACCACCATCATACAGATCAGCGGCAATGCTGACCTGACCCTCATCGGTGAACTTTACCGAATTGCCAAGCAGGTTCAGGAAGATCTGCTTGATGCGCGCGCGGTCGCCTTCGACATTCAGATCCGGCGAAAGCCTGGCCCGCAAGACAAGCTCGATGCCCTTTTCCTCAGCCAGCGGTGTCATCGCCTGAACGGTCTCAACAAGAAAGTCGTTCAGGTTGAATGGCGCGATACGCAGATCCACCGAGCCGCTGGTGATTTTCGACAGATCGAGCAGATCGTTGACCAGTCGCAGCAAATCCTCCGATGCCGTTCTTATACATTCCGCGCGCGTGCGCTGGGCCGGACTCAGTTCGTCTTTCAGCATGAGTTGATTGAAGCCCATGATGCCATTGATGGGGGTGCGTAATTCGTGGCTGATATTGGCGACGAAATCGCTCTTTGCGCGGCTCGCCCGGTCTGCCTCGCGGCGCGCCATCTTCAGTTCGGCTTCGTGTTGCTTGAATGCGGTGACGTCGGACCGGATGCCGATCATCTCACCTTGCGCCGTGCGGCGCTCCCTGCGCAGCATCCAGCGGCCATCGGCGAACTGGACGAGGGTCTCGACATCCCCGCCCTTCTTGCGAGCTTCGAGCTGCTGCGTGATCCAGGTCTCGGGATCTTCGCCCGCGGTATCGTAATGCCCACGCACGACGCTGGCCCGCACGATCTCCTCGAATGTCGTTCCTGGCACAAGGAGATCGGCGTCAACCGCGCGCATTTCGCGATAGGCAGAATTAGCCATTACGAGCCGGTCCTGACTGTCATAAATGACGAAGCCTTCCGATATCGTCTCGATGGCGGTGGCCAGGCGACCTTCGGCCAGTTCAATCTTGCGCGGCGCATCGGCGAGCAATATCTCGCGCGACTTCTTCTCGGTAACCTCGCGCGAGATCGAGATGAACCTGTCGATCTTGCCGTTTGCATCCGCGATCGGCGAAATCGCCATGTCCAGCCAGTAGGAATGGCCTGATCGATGATAATTCAGGATTTCACAGTGAACCGGCTTGCCGGCCGCTATTGCCCGCGACACCTGCGCTATGGTCTGGGGATCGGTTTCCGGTCCCTGCATGAACGCGCCGGGCTTCAGTCCGATCATTTCATCAAGCCTGTAACCGGACATTTTCTGTGCAGCCACATTCGCCCACAAAGTCAGCCCATTCGCGTCGGTTATGATGACGCAGTCCTCGGCAAATTCGGCTACCAGTGGCAGCAATCCATTTGTAGCGGTTGTGGATGCGCCTTGCACGACGACGGGCCTGCCGGCTGATACGCGCACCAGCACGACCATCAGGCCGCGCGAGCGAGCCCGGCTGACCGGCCAGCAGGTGACTGTGGCCAGCTTGCCGCTATTGAGGCGAAGCGCGACGTCGCGCCCGCGCGAAGCCTTGCGATGCCGCATTTTGCAGCTTGCGGCAAGCATTCGCCTGAATGAGTCTGCGTGCAGCGACGATGCGAAAAGGGCTGCAATATTGCATCCGATGAGTCTGTGACCGGATCGGCTGAATAGCCTCGCGGCCGCAGAATTCGCCCGCATTATCCGGCCTTCCTGCGTGGTCAGAAATGCTGCATCCGGGCAAAATTCGAAATTCCGGTAACATGAAATCATTTGCGCCATCACATTTGCAGGCTTGAAGTGATCAGTTTAACAGCCGTGATTTAACCTCGAGTAACGAAACTCATGAAAAATCTGTGCTAACCGAATTGATCCGCTATCGTGATTGGCGCAAGCGAAGCAAAGTTCAATTTTGCCGGTCATCCTGCGCCGCTGCTGCTTTCCATCATATCGCTGCGATATTATATCCGCAGTAGTATCGGCCCAGTCCTGGGCACCGTGAACCTGATATGAAGGCGTGGCGAGCGTGCCGCTTGAGGGCGTTTGTCGCGCGCTTTGGAGGACGTAATGAATTTCGACAAATTTACCGACCGTGCGAAAGGCTTCCTGCAATCGGCACAAGGGCTCGCCCTGCGCGAAGGGCATCAGCGTCTGAGCCCGGAACATCTGCTGAAGGTCGTTCTCGACGACAGCGAAGGCCTGGCTTCAGGGCTGATCACCCGCTCGGGCGGCGATGCCAAGGCGGCGCTGATGCGCACCGAGGCCGCGCTCGACAAGCTGCCCAAGGTGTCAGGCAGCGCCTCCGGCCAGATCTTCATGGCGCCCGAACTGGCCCGCGTCTTCGATCAGGCCGAAAAGGTGGCCGAAAAGGCGGGCGATAATTTCGTCACGGTCGAGCGGCTGCTGCTGGCGCTCGCCATCGAGAAAAGCGCACCGACCAGCACCATCCTCACCGACAGCGGCGTTACCGCGACGGGTCTCAATGCCGCCATCAACGATTTGCGCAAGGGCCGCACGGCCGACAGCGCCTCGGCGGAGCAATCCTATGACGCCCTCAAGCGATTTGCGCGTGACCTGACGGAAGAGGCCGCCAAGGGCAGGCTCGATCCGGTGATCGGCCGCGACGAGGAAATCCGCCGCACGGTGCAGGTGCTGTCGCGCCGCACCAAGAACAACCCGGTGCTGATCGGCGAGCCAGGCGTTGGCAAGACCGCGATCGCCGAAGGGCTGGCGCTGCGCATCATCAACGGCGATGTGCCCGAAAGCCTGAAGGACAAGAAGCTGCTGGCGCTGGACATGGGCGCGCTGATCGCCGGTGCGAAATATCGCGGCGAGTTCGAGGAGCGGCTGAAGTCCGTGCTACAGGAGATCAGCGCGGCGGATGGCGAGATCATTCTGTTCATCGACGAATTGCACACCATTGTCGGCGCCGGCCGTGCCGAAGGCGCCATGGATGCGTCCAACCTGCTCAAGCCGGCACTGGCGCGCGGCGAGCTTCACTGCGTCGGCGCCACCACGCTGGACGAATACCGCAAGCATGTGGAAAAGGACGCCGCGCTGGCCCGGCGCTTTCAGCCGGTGTTCGTGTCCGAACCGACGGTGGAGGACACCATCTCGATCCTGCGCGGCCTGAAGGAAAAATACGAACTGCACCACGGCGTGCGCATTTCCGACAGTTCGCTGGTCAGCGCCGCACAATTGTCGAACCGCTACATCGCCGACCGCTTCCTGCCCGACAAGGCCATCGACCTCATGGACGAGGCCGCTGCGCGGTTGCGCATGCAGGTGGACAGCAAACCGGAGGAACTGGATGAGCTCGACCGGCGCATCATCCAGCTCAAGATGGAGCAGGAGGCGCTGAAACGCGAGGATGACGACGCCTCGCGCGACCGGCTGAGCAAGCTTGAGAAGGAAGTCGCCGATCTGGAGGAAAAGGCGGGCGCGCTGACCCAGCGCTGGCGCGAGGAAAAAGACAAGCTGACGTCTGCGCAAAAACTGAAGGAAGAGCTGGACCAGGCGCGCATCGAACTGGAACAGGCGCAGCGGCGCGGCGACCTGACCCGCGCGGGCGAACTGGCCTACGGCATCATTCCGCAAAAAGAGGCCAAGCTGGCCGAAACCGAGGCCGCCGAGGGCAGAGCCGGCGCGATGGTCGAGGAGGTGGTGACGCCGGAGCACATCGCCTATGTCGTGTCGCGCTGGACCGGCATTCCCGTCGATCGGATGCTGGAAGGCGAACGCGACAAGCTGTTGCGCATGGAAGACGAACTCGCCAGGCGCGTGGTCGGCCAGGGCGAAGGCGTGCGCGCGGTGTCCACGGCCGTGCGCCGGTCGCGCGCCGGGCTTCAGGATCCGAACCGGCCGCTCGGCTCGTTCATCTTTCTTGGCCCGACGGGCGTTGGCAAGACCGAGTTGGCGCGCGCGCTGGCGGAATTCCTGTTCGATGATGAAAACGCCATGACACGTATCGACATGTCCGAATTCATGGAAAAGCATGCGGTCGCCCGGCTGATAGGTGCGCCGCCGGGCTATGTCGGCTATGAAGAAGGCGGAACGCTGACGGAGTCGGTGCGCCGGCGGCCCTATCAGGTGATCCTGTTCGACGAGATCGAAAAGGCGCATCAGGACGTGTTCAATATCCTGCTTCAGGTGCTGGACGATGGCCGGCTGACCGACGGGCAGGGCCGCACTGTCGATTTCCGCAACACGATCATCATCATGACATCGAACCTGGGCTCGGATTTTCTGGCGGGGCTGGATGAAAGCCAGAGCGCGGAGGATGCGCGCGGCCCGGTCATGGCGGCCGTTCAGGCTCATTTCCGGCCCGAATTCCTGAACCGTGTCGATGAAATCGTGCTGTTTCACCGGCTCAAGCGCGACCAGATGGCGGCGATCGTCGATATTCAGATGCGCCGTCTGCTGCGTCTACTGGGCGATCGCAAGATCGAATTGAGCCTCGATGACAGCGCGCGCAAATGGCTGGCCGAGCGCGGTTACGATCCCGCTTATGGCGCACGGCCGCTCAAGCGCGTGATCCAGAAATATGTGCAGGATCCGCTCGCCGAGATGATCCTGCTCGGCAAGATCGGCGACGGTCAAAAGGTCGAGGTCAGCGCCAATGCGAACGGCCTGATCATCAACGGCGCGCCCGTGCGCTTTGCCGCCTAGCATGATCCAGCCTTATGCCCTGTTGCTGCGCCAGGATGCTGCCATCCTGGCGTTCGGCTGTGCCTTCACCTTTCTTTCGGGGCCAGGGCAGACTTTCTTCGTGTCCCTGTTCATCGGCGAGATTGCGCTTGAGCTTGGGCTCAGCGCCGCAGAACTCGGGTCGATCTATCTGCTGGCGACGCTCGGCGCCGCTGCGCTCCTGCCGCTGACGGGACCGTGGATCGACCGGATCGACCTGCGTGTCTATGCGCTCATCGTCATGGGGGCGCTTGCAGCTTCGTGCGTCGTGGTCTCCATGGCGCAGGGGGCGGCAAGCCTGTTGCTCGGCTTCCTGCTCATACGGCTGACCGGCCAGGGGCTGATGTCGCATGTCGGCATCACATCCATCGCGCGCCATTTCGAGCGCGAGCGCGGACGCGCCCTGTCCCTCATCATCATGGGCTTTCCATTGTCGGAGGCCGTGCTTCCCACGATCGCGGTCAGCCTGATCGCGCTGTTCGGCTGGCAGATGGCCTATGCGCTGACCGGGCTGGGTGTGCTGCTGCTTGCCTTTCCGCTCGTTGTCGGACTGATCGGCAGGCGCCCGGCCTTTTACATGCCGCCGGGTCAAACCGATGACGTTGGCGCGAAACGGCCCACGGTGGTAGATGGATTTCGCACCCTGGCGCGCACCCGCTTCTTCTGGCTGGCGCTGCCTGCCATTGCCTATTCGCCGCTGGTCGCCACGGCCTTGCTGTTCCACATTCAGATCATCGGGGTGGCCAAGGGGTGGTCCGCGCCACTGCTGGCGGGAAGCTTCGCCAGCTATGCGCTGTTGCACGGCCTCAGCGTGCTTGCTGCCGGTCAACTGGTTGACCGTCTTGGCGCGGTTCGCATCCTTCCCACCATGCTGCTGCCGATGATGATCGGGATCGGGCTCATCGGGGCCAGTGACACCGTGTTCGTGCTGGTGCTGTTCATGGGCCTGATGGGGGCATCGGCCGGGCTGGCGCATACGGCGATTTCAGCAACCTGGGCCGAGGTCTACGGCGTTCGTCAACTGGGCACGATCCGCAGTTTTTCGGTGATGCTGATCGTGTCCAGCACGGCGCTTGGGCCAGCAGCGCTGGGTGTGCTCATCGATGCGGGCCTGAGCATCGCCGCCATATGCGCGATCCTTGTCGGCGTGGGCGCAGGAGCATCGCTCATGGCTGTGCTGGCGGGCCAAAGGCTCCCAGCCCGGACGAATTGACCCCGCAATGTCCCTGCGCCATGATGAGCGCATGTCATTTGGCAATTGATCCGGGGGGATGTCATGAGCGATGAGCCAGTACCGGCGCAGCTAGCGCCATATCCTGCCGATGTCGTCGAGGGCCGGCGCTATGCGTGGTGCGCGTGCGGACGCTCGCAAAGGCAGCCGTTTTGCGATGGCTCGCACAAGGATACCGGCATAGAGCCGGTTATGTTCATCGCGAAGCAGACCGAGACGGTTTGGCTGTGCGGCTGCAAGGGCACCGAGGACGCGCCGTTTTGCGACGGATCGCATAATCTGCTCTGATCCGCCGCGCCTGTGCCACCCGCGAACGAATTCATCAATTCGATAAGTAAAACTCACGCAAGTCGGGTTTTAATCTGATTTGTGCGCTGATCATTTCTGAATATTAGACAATGCCAAACAAATATAATTTCAAATACAATAGAATGAAAAATTTGTCATCGACGTTCAAAATTGCCGGGCGCACTGCGCTGAGCCCAGCCTTATCTTTTAACATGCCATAATTCTTGTCTCAAGACTGATAATCCTCGTCGGCATATTGTACTCTGAATGACCGTAGGCGCTGCCCGGACGGAAATCCCGACATCACGGAATGACCTGTCCATCGCGCCTTGCCGGTCACAAGAGGCCATTGCCTCGCGCACGACGAATGACCGGCATCCCGAAATGGGGTCGCTTTCCCCGAGAAAAGGAGGTCCGGTAGTATATGACCACCGCAAGACCAAGCACGTCCGCAAATTCCGTTGCCAGCCACGAACGCGCGCCTGTCGCCATCCGCGAAACAGGGCACTACCAGCGCGAATATGTTCAGAGTTTTGTCGAGAAGTGGGACGAACTCATCGACTGGAAGGCCCGCGCCGAGAGCGAGGGTCCATTCTTCATCAACATGCTGCGCGGCCGCGGCAAGCACAAGATCCTCGACGTCGCGACGGGCACCGGCTTCCATTCCGTGCGCCTGCTTGACGCCGGCTTCGACGTGACCAGTTGTGATGGCAGCGCCGAGATGCTGACCAAGGCTTTCGAGAATGCTCGCGGCCATGGCCATGTGTTGAAGACCGTGCAATCCGACTGGCGCTGGCTGAACCGCGATCTGCAAGGCAAATTCGACGCCGTCATCTGTCTGGGCAATTCCTTCACCCACCTGTTCAGCGACCGCGACCGACGCCGCGCCCTGGCCGAATTCTATGCCGCGCTCAAGCATGACGGCATTCTCATTCTCGACCAGCGCAATTACGACGCGATCCTTGATGGCGGATACAGCACCAAACGCAAATACTACTATTGCGGCAATCAGGTTACGGCTGAACCCGAGCATGTTGATGACGGATTGGCGCGGTTCCGTTATTCGTTCCCCGATGGATCAATATATAATCTGAACATGTTCCCGCTACGAAAGTCTTACGTGCGCGATCTTCTGTCAGGTGTCGGCTTTCAACGCGTCTTCACTTATGGTGATTTTCAGGAAAGCTTCGAGGATCACGATCCAGATTTTCTGGTCCATGTTGCGGAGAAGCTCTATGTCAGCGAATAACACCAATACTCAGGCCGCAGGGGCTGTAGAACTGGCCGAACGTTATTATGACAGCGATGCTGCCGACAATTTCTACAAGACCGTCTGGGGCGGTGAAGACATCCATATCGGCATATACGACAATACCCGCTCGATCGCCGATGCCAGCCGCGCAACCGTGGCGCATATGGCGGCGCGCATCGCCCCGATCAGCGCGCAGACCCGTGTGCTCGACATCGGCGCGGGCTATGGTGGCTCGGCCCGGCAACTGGTGAAGATGTCCGGCTGCCACGTGACCTGTCTCAATCTCAGCGAAGTCCAGAATGCTTACAACCGCGAGCGCTCAAGGGCCGAGGGACTGGGCGATCTGATCCGCGTGGTTCACGGCAGTTTCGAGGATATTCCCGAGCCGGCCGACAGTTTTGATGTCGTCTGGTCACAGGATGCCATGCTGCATAGCGGCGAGCGCGCCCGCGTGCTGCACGAGGTGGCGCGGGTGCTGCGGCCCGGCGGTTCATTCATATTCACTGATCCGATGCAGGCTGATGATTGCCCGGAGGGCGTGCTGCAGCCGGTCTATGACCGCATCCATCTGGAAACGCTGGGCTCTCCAGGATTTTATCGCGCGCAACTGGATCGGCTGGGCTTTCGCGAGGAAGGGTTCGACGACATGACCGGCCAGCTCGTCAGCCATTACAGCCGGGTCGGCGATGAATTGCGCTCGCGTTATGATGAAATCATCGGCGTGTCGGGTTCAGATTATGTCGATGCCATGATCCGCGGGCTCGAACATTGGGTGAATGCCGGGCGGCGCAATTATCTGGTGTGGGGCGTGTTCCATTTCACGCGCAAGCGCAACTGACGGCGTGCGGCCGCCGGGAGACTGGTGGCCGCCGCCTGTTCTGCTACAGATCAAATCAAATCATCGGTCCGCCGCGGCTCAGCCGCCGGTGACGCTCATATGGCGGGAGACTGCAGGCTTGTCCCGTCGCCGGTCGATGATGAAATCATGGCCCTTCGGCTTGCGGCCGATCGCCTCGTCGATCGCGGCGTTGAGCAGATCATCGCTTTCGCTGGCGCGAAGCGGCGCGCGCAGATCCGCGGCATCGTCCTGCCCCAGACACATGTAGAGCGTCCCCGTGCAGGTGATCCTGACGCGGTTGCAGCTTTCGCAGAAATTATGCGTCATCGGGGTGATGAAGCCGAGCCGCCCTCCGGTCTCCCTGACCTCGACATAGCGCGCCGGGCCGCCGGTCTTGTAAGCAATGTCCTCAAGCGTCCAGCGCGAAGCCAGCCGCGCGCGCACCAGCGACAGTGGCAGATACTGGTCGGTGCGATCGCCGTCGATGTCGCCGAGCGGCATCGTCTCGATCAGCGTCAGGTCCATGCCCCGAGCGTGCGCCCATTGCATCACGTCGTCGATCTCGTGCTCGTTTTCATCCTTGAGCGCGACCATGTTGATCTTGACGTGCAGCCCGGCCTGCTGTGCCGCGTCGATGCCAGCCATGACCTGATCCAGACGCCCCCAGCGCGTGATCGCCTTGAATTTATCTTCATCGAGCGTGTCCAGCGAGATATTGACCCGGCGCACGCCGGCATCGGCAAGCTGACGCGCAAAACGCGGCAACTGGGATCCGTTCGTGGTCAGTGTCAACTCGTCCAGATGGCCGCTCTGGATGTGGCGTGACAGGCTTTCGATCAGCCACATGATATTGCGACGCACCAATGGCTCGCCACCGGTAAGACGCAGCTTGCGCACGCCTTTCATTATGAAGGCCGAGCACAGGCGGTCGAGTTCCTCCAGCGTGAGCAGGTCCTTCTTGGGCAGGAAGGTCATGTTTTCCGCCATGCAATAGACACAGCGGAAATCGCACCGGTCTGTGACCGAGACGCGGAGATAGCTGACATGCCGCCCGAAAGGATCAATCATGGCCTTCGAGGGCGACACCGTGACTGGCTGAACGTTCATTCTTGTTGCCTCCCCATCATCGGCGCCTGGAGGGGCTTGCCGCCCTGTGAGATCGCCGAATGGACTCGTTGGACCATTCGAAGAGATTAACACACAAGGAGTGCGGTTCAAGACGAGAAAGCAGCCATGCTGGAATGTGGCGGTCGCCACGACTCAAACCACGGGCAAACCAGGCAATCGCCATGCCGCGCAATCATTGCCGGGATGGTTTCTGGCGCGGCCGGTCCCTGGCGTCTTTCAGACGATCACTTGATCGCGTCGCCGGACGGTTCGTCACTGCCATGGCTCGACGTGCCGTTGACCTTGGCCTGTTTCGGGCCGGCTTGAGGGCGACGTCCACGGCCACGCCCTGCAGGCGAGGCGGCGCGTGGGCCCTTGCTGGCTTGGGCGCGCGGCTCGGACGCGCGAGCGGGTTGTTCATCATTGCCGCCGGTGACAGGCTGGCTGTCTGCGTGACCGTTGGCCGGAAGCCTGTGGGGCTGAGGCTGCTCGCTGGCGCCAAAATTGCCGCGTCCGTTCTGGCCGGTTTCGATCATCGGCTCGAAATCATCGCCGTCATAATCGTCGTCGTCGTCGCGGTCATAGGCGACGCCGGCAACACCGCGCTCAGCCCCCGGATGGCGTGGCCCGCCATTGGCTCTGTCCGGCTGGTTAGGCTGCTGGGCCGACATGATGATGCGATTATAGTGTTCGGCGTGCTGAAAGAAGCTCTCGGCAGCGATGATATCGCCCGACGACAGGGCATCGCGGGCAAGCGTCATGTATTTCTCGGCGATATGCGATGCCGTGCCGCGAATCTTGACGTTTGGTCCGTTGGACTCAAAATTCCGGGTCAGCGGGCTTTGCGGCTTGCGTCCGCTGCGCCCCCGCCCTCTTCTGTTTTGCTGTCCTTGCCTCATGGGCTCCTGTCTTATGCTGAAGTTAGGGCTGGATTACGGGCGAACGCGGTTCGCGTTCCCAGGTTGGGCTCACAAAATCCATTGATCGGCGCACTCATCCCCTGAAGACGGCGCAAACGGTGCTCACCATATCATTCGCTCGGAATTCTCAGACATTATGAAACATGCAATAGCCAGCCACAGCCAGCGCCAGCCAGATTGTCAAAGCCTTCGACAAGATCGAAGGCCATCCCCGTCTTCGAGTTGCGCGCAATCACCTGCGCGAACATGCCCAAAACGAAAGATCTGCATATCAAGGCATCCTGGTCCATATCGAGGGTTGCAAACCCGCGCCCCACTCAGGAAAAAAACCGTGTGAGGGGAGAGGCCGGACTATGTACGGCCCTAAGCCTCACCCGCAGTCCCGGTGCCGCACATTGATCTCGATATGCCCTGGCCAGCTAAAATCGTCCGGACGCGCGCGCTGAAAATTCAGGCTGTGTGCAACCCGATGCGCACTGCGATATCCAAGATTCGAATTACGTCACGCTATCTTGATTGCCCGCATTTTCCAACTCTTTTTTTGCCTCAAGAGCAATCGGATAAATCCGCAAGGACGACGCGCTCGATACCGGCCAGATCGCGGATGACGGCCGCATGCGCGCCGTTAAGGCCCGCCTGATCCAGCATCGCCCCAACCGCAGGGGCCTGGCCCTTGCCGACTTCAAAAGCGACGAGGCCGCCGGGGGCAAGCCTGCTCGCCAGCCCTGGGATGATCGCGCGATATGCCTCCAGCCCGTCGGCGCCGCCGTCGAGCGCGCCAACCGGATCATGACAGCGCACCTCGGGCGCGAGTGAGTGCAGTTCGCAGCTTTCGACATAAGGCGGATTGGCGAGGATCAGATCAAACGGCCCGGCAACCCCCGAAAACCAGGATGTCTGAACGAAATGGCAGCGCGATTGCATGCCGTGGCGCGCCGCGTTCGCCATGGCCACATCCAGGGCAGCGAGAGAGATATCGGTGCCAAGCCCACGAGCCAGCGGCAATTCGCCAAGCAGCGAGATCAGAATGCAGCCGCTGCCCGTGCCAATGTCCAGGATCATCAGCCGGTCCGCTTGCATGCCACGCGCGCGCACCGCTTCCATCACGGCACCGACCAGCGTCTCCGTGTCGGGGCGCGGCTCCAGAGTGGCCGGACCAATGGCGAACTCGCGTCCCCAGAATTCGCGTGCCCCAAAGATACGCGCCAGCGGCTCACGTGCCAGCCGACGAGCGCCCAGGGCCGCCAGCCGAACGGCGGCGTCATCGCCAATCGGCCCGCCGGAATTCGATATCAATTCGGCATGGCTCAGCCCACAGGCGCGCATCACCAGAAGCCGGGCATCCAGCGCCGGCTCGCTTACCCCGGCTTGCGCCAGGCTGCGCGTCAGCGCCCGCACCACATCGCTCAACCGCGCATTGATCAGAGTGGCGGGGTCAAGGGCGGGCTCGGCCAGAATGGGGCCTCGATCAGGCATAGGCGCTGCTTTCGTCCATCGCCGCGAGCTGGCGGGTCTGATGATCGGCGATAAGCGCGCCGATGATTTCATTGAGCGCCTCCCCCGCCATGACCTGCGCCAGCTTGTGCACCGTAAGCCCGATCCGGTGGTCGGTCACACGCCCCTGAGGAAAATTGTAGGTGCGGATACGCTGCGAGCGATCGCCCGAGCCGACCTGATCCCTGCGCTCCGCCGCCCGCGCGTCGTCGGCGCGCTGGCGCTCCATGTCGAAAAGCTTTGCACGCAGTACCTGCATGGCGCGGGCGCGGTTCTGATGCTGCGATTTCTCCGAGGACAGCACCACTATGCCCGTGGGCAGGTGAGTTATGCGCACCGCGCTGTCCGTCGTGTTGACATGCTGGCCGCCGGCACCCGAGGCACGCATCGTGTCGATGCGGATGTCTTCGGGACGGATGTCGATGTCGATTTCCTCGGCCTCCGGCAACACCGCGACCGTTGCCGCCGAGGTATGGATGCGTCCGCCGGATTCGGTGTCGGGCACGCGCTGGACCCTGTGCACGCCGGACTCATATTTGAGCCGCGCGAACACACCCTTGCCAGAGATGCCGGCGACGATTTCCCTGTAGCCGCCGATCTCGGATTCGCTCACCGACAGCACGCTGACCTTCCAGCCCTGGAGATCGGCATAGCGCTGATACATGCGAAACAGATCGCCCGCGAACAGAGCCGCCTCATCACCACCCGTGCCGGCGCGCACTTCGAGGATGACGCTGCGTTCGTCTGCGGCATCCTTGGGCAGCAGCTTCAGGCGCAACTCTTCGTGCAGTTCGGCGATGCGTGCATCCAGCGCCGTCTGCTCGGCGCGAGCCAACTCGGCCATCTCGCGCTCGGTGTCCGGATCGCTGCTCAACTCGGCAAGTTCCGCCAGCTCGGCACTGGCGGCGTTCAGGGCGCGGATCGTACTCACCACGGGGTCGAGTTCGGCGAACTCGCGCGATAGGGCGATGAACCTCTCCTGGGACGGACCCGAGGCGAGTTCAGACTGCACCGCCTCCCAGCGTTGCACGAGCAGATCCAGCTTGTCGGTCGAAATGGTCATTGCATCATTCAGTAAAGGTGGCGGCTGCGACTTGCACGCGCCTGGCAAGGCCGAGCGGCGGCGTGATGCCCTTGAGGCTTGTTCAGCCGCGCTAATCCAGCGGAATATTGTTGTCTTTGGCGAAGGCGTGAAGTCGATCGCGGATCGGGCAAACAGCACCTTCAATGGCGCTGTTGACATAAGCCTCCAGTTTGGCCGCATCAAGCGCGCGGATCATCGCCTTGACCGGACCGATGGCCGATGCCGACATGGAAATGGAGCGATAGCCCAAACCGATAAGCGCCATGGCGTCGATGGGGCGCCCGGCCATCTCGCCGCACAATGTGAGCGGCACGCCATGTTTGCCCGCGGCGACGGCGATATCGCGCAGCACCCGCAGCGAGGCCGGAGCCAGCGTGTCGAATCGCCCGGCGACATGAAGGTTGGTCCGGTCCGCGGCGAACAGAAACTGCATCAGATCGTTGCTGCCGACCGAGACGAAATCAACCTCCGGCAGCAACTCGTCGAGCTGCCACAAAAGCGAGGGAACCTCGATCATCGCGCCGAGCTTGATGCTTGAGGGCTGAGCGTAATCGTGCTTGCGCGAATGGGCGATCTCGCGCTGGAGATAGTCCCGGGCGCGACGAAACTCGGTCACTTCGGAAACGAACGGGATCATCACCTTTAGGTCGCGCCCGCCGCCGGCTCTCAGCAGGGCGCGCATCTGCGTGCGCAGCAGGGCCGGCCGATCCAGCGACATGCGGATCGCGCGCCAGCCAAGCGCCGGGTTGGCCTCCTGCGTGGGGCGCAGATAGGGGAGGATCTTGTCGCCGCCGATATCCAGCGTACGAAATGTCACGGGCCGTCCGTTCGCCGCCGTCAGTATCTCTTCGTAGGTGCGCATCTGTTCGTGCAGCCTGGGAAAGGTGGACGAGATCATGAACTGAAGCTCGGTACGGTAAAGCCCCACCCCGTCAGCGCCGGACTCGTCCAGATGCGGCATGTCCACCGGCAGTCCGGCGTTCATCAGCAGATCGACACGCTGGCCGTCAAGCGTTTGCGGCGGCAGCGCGCGCAGCGCTTCATATTTCTCCTGGCGCTTGGCGCGAAAGCGCACCTTGTCGGCATATGCCTTGATCAGATCGCCCGACGGGCGAACGTGAAGCACCCCGTCCTCGGCATCCAGCACAGCGGTATCGGCCGGATTGGCGAAGGACAGGACATCCTGAACCTCACCCAGCGCCGCGACACCGAGCGCGCGCGCCACGATCGCGACATGGCTGGTCAGGCCGCCTTCGCCCAGCACCAGTCCGCGCACGCGCGAGCGGTCATAATCGAGAAGCTCCGATGCCCCCATCGTCCGCGCCACGATGATCGCATCCTTCGGCAGTTCTTCTGCTGCCGCGGTCTCCGTTCGCCCCGCCAGATGGCGCAGCAACCGATTGGCGAGATCATCCAGATCATGCACGCGCTCGCGCCAGAACTGATCGCGATGGCCCAGCAGCCGCGCGCGGTTGCTGTTCTGCACCCGACGCACCGCAGCCTCAGCGGTCAGCCCGGCATTCACGGTCTCGCGCATGCGCCGCATCCAGCCTTCATCGTGGGCGAGCATGCGATAGGTATCGAGGATGTCGCGATGTTCTCCGACCAACGCCAGATCGCCGCGCGCCAGCATTTCATCGATCTGCTTGCGCAGCCCCTCCACGGCCGCATCAAGCCGCGCCATTTCAGACACGCTGTCTTCGGAAATCAGCTTCGTGACCGCCACCTGCGGCTCATGGAAGACGATATGGCCAAGCGCAATACCTTCAGACAGCACCACGCCCTTGATGCGGTGGGGCTGGCCGCGGCGCGGATCGGCTTCCGCCGCGCTGACGCCTTCGATGGCGCCGGAAGCGATGATCTCGGCAAGCACCATGGCTATGGTCTGGAGCGCCTCGATCTCTTCATCGGTATATTTGCGGTGGCTGGCATTCTGCACAGTGAGGACGCCAAGCACGCGCCCGCCGCGCAGGATCGGCACGCCGAGAAAGGAGCTGTAGGCCTCTTCTCCGGTTTCCGGCCGGTACGAAAACGCGGGGTGCGACTGTGCGTCGGACAGGCTGACCGGCCGCGCATGCATGGCAATGAGACCGACCAGACCCTCGCCCTCCTTCAGGCGGGTCTTGTGCACTGCATCCTGGCGCAAGCCCTCGGTGGCAAACAGTTCAAGCGAATTGTCGGCGCGCCCGATATAGATCGAGCACACCTCGGCCACCATGTTCGACGCCACCAGGCCGACGATCGTATCAAGACCGATCTTCCCCCCGCCGGCCATAGCCATGGCTTCGCGCAAGCGCTTGAGCAAGACCCGTGGTGCGCTCAGTCTCCAAGGCATTCGCCTTGCCACTCCTTAATCAGGCCGGGTACGTTTTCGGTCTCGACATCAGCGACGATGCTCGCAACCGAGTGCGAGACTGACCGACAGACTTATTCTGCATCCAGGTTATACAAGGTGTGCAGCGTCCGAATAGCAAGTTCGGCATAGGCCGAGTCGATCAGGACGCTCAACTTTATCTCAGAAGTCGAGATGGCCTCAATATTGATGCCTTTTTCCGCGAGCGCGCGGAACATTTTCGCCGCCACGCCGGCATGGCTGCGCATGCCCACACCGATAATGGAAATCTTCACGATATCTTCCGAGCCGTGAATGTCGGAATAGTTGATCAAATCCTTCGCGCCTTTGAGAACATCGACCGCATGGCGGTAATCGGCAGCCGGCACCGTAAAGGTCAGATCGGTATAGCGGCCGTCATGCGAGACGTTCTGAACGATCATATCGACGTTGATGTTGGCCTCGGCAAGGGGACCGAACACGGTGGCCGCGACGCCGGGCTTGTCCGCGATCCGCAGCAGCGTGACCTTGGCTTCATCGCGTGTATAGGCGATTGAGCTTACTATTTGTTGTTCCACGATTTCACCTTCGCTGCAAACCAGGGTGCCGGGGCCGGGATTGCCCGCGCCGCCATAGGGCGGGCACCGGTCGGGCGGGTCGAAGCTCGAACGCACCTGAACCGGCACGCCGTGAACCATCGCCAGTTCCACCGAGCGCGTCTGCAGCACCTTGGCGCCCAGCGAGGCCATTTCCAGCATTTCCTCGTAGGAGATCCTCGGGATGCGGCGCGCCTTGGGCACGATCCGCGGATCGGTGGTGTAGACGCCGTCAACATCGGTATAGATATCGCAGCGGTCCGCGCGCATGGCTGCAGCGACGGCAACCGCACTGGTGTCCGAACCGCCGCGACCCAGCGTCGAGACCCGTTCGGCTTCGGCAATCCCCTGAAAGCCGGCTATCACCGCGACCTCGCCCGCATCCAGGCTGGCGCGCACATAGGCCGGGTCGATTTCGGCGATACGCGCCGCGCCGTGCGCCGCATTGGTGCGGATCGGCACCTGCCAGCCCATCCACGAACGTGCGCGAACGCCCATGGATTGAAGCGCCAGAGCCAGCAGGCCGCTGGTCACCTGCTCGCCCGAGGCCACCACGCAATCATATTCCCGCCGATCCATGCTGAACGTCTTGCCATCCTGCGCCCCGGCCGCCTCTTGCACCCAGCCGATCAGCCGGTCGGTCTGGCCCGCCATGGCCGAGACAACCACACAACAGCGGTGGCCGGCGTCAACTTCGCGTTTCACGTGGCGGGCGACGTTGCGGATATGCGCGACATCCGCGACCGACGTGCCGCCAAATTTCATCACCAGCAAAGCCATTGAGCAAAGGCCCTCTACTTCGGGCGGAATGACTTGGAGCGGAAGATCCATGCCGACCGGCGCCGCTCCGGTGTGCCGAGCGCGCAAGCTTGTTCAGGGCGATGGCGCATTCGCATCCGCCCGTCTTTCGCTTCGCGTCCCGCTTTCCGGCAGAATGAGCTTATAAACGCTGGCACCTGCGCCCGCAAGGCTGCTGCTGCACAGGCGGCCCTGTCTGGCGCTTGCACGGGCAAATCGTCACGATGGCCGAGAAATTGGATCGGCGCGCGCAATCTCTGGTATGATCGCAACCATGAATAATATAGCCGACCGAACGTTGGATGACGCCGAGGTCGCACGTTTCGGCGCGCTCGCATCGAAATGGTGGGACCCCGAAGGCGAGTTTGCGCCGCTTCACGCCATAGGGCCGGAGCGCGTGCGCTATCTGCGCCGGCACCTGATCGCTCACTTCGCCCGCGACGCCGGTGCCGCGCGGCCCCTTGATGGTTTGAGCGTCGTCGATATTGGTTGTGGCGGCGGGTTGATCTGTGAGCCCATGGCGCGGCTTGGCGCCAGCGTGACCGGCATCGACCCGGCGCGCGAGAATATCGAAGCCGCGCGCGCACACGCCGGGCACTCGGGCCTCGACATTGATTATCGCGCCTGCCGGGTGGAAGAACTCGCCGAGCAAGGCGCGCAGTTCGACGCGGTGGTCGCATTGGAGGTCGTCGAGCATGTGCCCGATGTTCCGGCATTCCTGAGCGTGTGCGCCTCGGTGCTGCGGCCCGGCGGACTGATGCTGTTGTCCACCATCAATCGCACCGCCCGCGCATTTGCGCTCGCCATCGTCGGCGCCGAATATGTGCTGCGCTGGCTGCCGCGCGGCACGCATCAATGGGACAGGTTCGTCACACCCGATGAAATGCGTGCTGCCCTGGCAGCGGCGGGCGTGGAGATGTTCGACGAATGTGGTCTGAGCTTTTCGCCGCTCAGCGGTGAATGGCGTCTTGGCGATGATATCGGCGTCAATTATCTGGCGGCAGGGCGCAAGCCCGAAAGCCTGCCGGGTGTGCAGCCGGCGCGCAGTCTGGTCTGAGGGCTGGCTGACCTGATCATTGCCGGTCGCGCTTTTGAAAATAACTGCGAAGCTGCTCGCACGGATCGCCGCGTTCGGCGCGCGGCGTGTACCAGACGAAATCGACCGCTGCCTGCCCGTCCGGACCTGCGGGAACCAGATCGCCGGGCGCGCTCGCATTTGCATCAACCTCGATGAAGATGACCGCGGCAACCTCGCCCTCCGGCGCGCGCCGGCGCAGATACCACGGCACCGCGCGGTCCAGCCGCACATGGCCACCCCCGGCGATAAGAATGCCGCCCTCCTCAGCCGCGCCGGCTTCGATCAGCGCATCGGCCATCACCGCATCACGAAATTTCTGCACATTTGCCATCGGCGCCAGCGCATCACGCGGCACGAGTTCGCAGTGGCCGGAATAAAGCTCATCGGCCAATGCATCCGCGAGCGAAGCGCTGAACGGCTCGGACAGAGACAGTTCGGCGACCTGCTCTGATCCCAGCGCATTAAGACCTGACCGGCTGACGCTCATGAGCGTCGTCATTGGCGGTGAGCCGGGCACGATGCGCAGGCCCGATGCCAGGGCCGCATCGGCGATCGGGCGGTAGATCTCCCAGGCCGGCCAGCCGGATTGCGCCCAGTCCAGCGCCTCGCCAAGCCCCTCGGCATCGGGCGCATCGCCAGCCAGATAGTCCGCGAGCACGGCCGCCATGTCCTGCCTGATCATTTCCATGACGACGGCCGGCTTTCTCCCTGTGGCGCTCAGGCGGTCAATCAACCACGCCTGCAAACGATGATGATCGGGATTGTCATGCACCTCGCCAAGCAGGACGAAACGCGCAGGGGCAACGGCATCGGCCAGTTCGGCCGGAGTGATCTCGCGACCCTCTCGCGCCGACCATATGCGCCCGGCAAGCGGGTGATCCTGCATCAGCGGCGAGCGCCATTCCGCCCACGGCTCCCCGGCATGGGCGACAGGCGCGCACCATGCCCCAATCAGGGCAAGCAGGCCAAGCGCCAGCAACGCAAGCCGCGCATTGGCCGGGCGGCAATTTCGCGCCCGGTCGCGCGGTGCAAGAGGCCATTCACGAAGCGGCAATCCGGTCTCCATCATCAGGCGCGCACGGCCTTGTCCCATGCCTCTGGCAAGGGCGTCTCCCCGCGCCGCGCTCTAATCAGATTGAGGAACCGGATAAACAGATAGTGGCTGTCCTGCGGGCCCGGCGCCCCTTCGGGATGATATTGCACTGAAAAGACCGGCTTGTCGCGCAGCCTGATGCCGCAATTGGTGCCGTCGAACAATGACACATGGGTTTCCTCGACCTCGGGGGGCAGGCTTGCGGTGTCAACGGTAAAGCCATGATTCATCGAGGTAATTTCAACCTTGCCCGTAGTCCTGTCCATCACCGGATGATTGGCGCCGTGATGCCCCTGGGACATTTTGCGCGTCGTGCCGCCCAGCGCGCGCGCCAGCAGCTGATGGCCAAGACAGATACCGAAAACCGGCACGCCGGAGGCGACGATGCGGGCGATCTCGGGCACGGCATAGGTGCCGGTCGCCGCCGGATCGCCGGGCCCGTTGGAAAGGAACACCCCGTCAGGAGAACGCCCCATAATTTCGGCGGCGGTGGCTGTGGCCGGCATAACAGTGACCCGGCAGCCTGCCGAAGCCAGGCAGCGCAGGATATTGCGCTTCAAGCCATAATCGACCGCGACGACATGGCAGGTTGGATGGTCCTGCCGCCCGAAGCCGCCGCCGGGCGGATCATCGTCCTGCCGCCACCGCCACACGGTCTCGTTCCAGGAATAGGACTGGGTGCAACTGACCTCGGTCGCCAGATCCATGCCTTCTATCCCCGGCCACTCGGCCGCCTTTCGCTTCAGCGCCTCGATGTCGAAGCGTCCTGAAGGATCATGGGCGATGATCGCATTCTGCATGCCGCGCTCGCGGATGAGGACCGTCAGCGCGCGCGTGTCGACGCCGGAGATGCCGATAATGCCGCGCGAATGCAGCCAGGCGTCGAGATCGCTCTCGGCACGGTAATTGGACGGCGCGGACACACAAGCGCGCAGCACACATCCGCGCACACCCGACGACGCGGCCAGATTGGAGGTCTCGATATCTTGATGGTTTGTGCCCACATTACCAATATGCGGGAAGGTGAAGGTAACGATCTGGCCGGCGTAGGAAGGGTCGGTCAGGATTTCCTGATAGCCGGTCATCGCCGTATTGAAGCAGACCTCGCCGCAGGCTTCGCCGGTTGCGCCAAGCCCGTGGCCGCGGATCAGCGTGCCATCGGCCAGTATCAGAACGGCGGTAGGCATCCGCGCTGCGCCATATGGCGTAAGAGCGGATGCCGCGGCGGATGATAAAGAGGCGGGCCGGGCAGGCCGCTTGGCGGGCAGGGTCATGTAGGATCGCCTCTGGCTTACGTCTTGCGGATGTGGCTTGTATGCATCTGCCTGACAGCGCACGAGCACCTGCACGCCGCGAGGTAACTTGACCTTGATTTGACGGATCGCCATGCTGACGCCGCCTGGTCCGGCTTGCGCTGAAGCTATGCAGCCGCCCCCGGCGGGTCAAGTGTTTGCGTGAGTGATGACAGCAGCGTCGTCAGGCGGAAGGTTGAATTGCCCGGCGCGCATGGACTTATGGGGAACCCAGACGCGGGCCTGCCCGCGCGGGAGAGGATATGATACGCGAACAGATCAACTGCGCCCTGAAAGCGGCGCTCGACAGCGGCGACAAACGCCGCGCCAAAATGCTGCGCCTGATAAACGCGGCGATCACTGACCGCGCCGGCACGGCACGCGGGCGCGACGACGAGCCGCTCAGCAATGACGAAATTCTTGATCTGCTGCATCAGATGGTGGCGCAGCGCCTGGCGACGATACGCGAATGCGAGGAAGCCGGACGGCTGGATGTCGCGCGCCAGGAGCAGGAGGAAGTCGAGATTCTCCAGGCGCTTCTCCCGCCAAAGCTGGGTGAGCCGGAAACGCGCCATGCGTGTGAGTGCGTGATGCGCGAAATGGGGGCCGCCAGCCTGAAGGATGTCGGGCGGATCATGGGCAAGCTCAAGGAGCGCTACAAGGGCGAAATGGATTTTTCGCTCGCCAGCCGGCACGTCAAGGACATGCTGAAGTAGGCTTCGGCATTACCTGCTCACGGCGGTCGAAGCGCTTGCCGTTCGCGGCTGGACAGCGGCGCTTGCGCTGAGGCTGTCGCCGGACAGCACCTTGCTGACCGCAGCGCCCGAAAACCGCGATGCGTAGTAAAGCTGGGCATACTGCAGCCCCGGCTCGAATTCGAGCGGCAGCGTGCCGTTGGGTTCGGACAGGAACAGATGCACCTGTTTGAGCACCGACGGCGTGTCGCTGGTGAGGTCCAACTCGCCCATGCTGCGTTCGCTCAGCAGCGGCGTCAGCGGGAACGGCTGATAGTACAGCTCATCAGGATGTTCCTCGTCATAATCTGGCGCGCTGACGACACGTGCCGCCTCCACGCCCGATATGCCGGCTGCCGGCATGGCGCCGACAGTAAGGCTCGCCGTTTGGACGCCGGCATCCGATGCGGCAGTGTCGGTTGCATCGCCCGGCTCGGACCGCGGCGCGGGCGCCGGCATGCCGGTGCGCGGCAAGTTTGGCCCCAGGCTGGCGAGGATCGGCTGCGGGGCCTGCATGCGCGCCAGTTGAACCCGGGTTGCATGCGGGATGTCGCGTCCAGCCTCGCGCAGCCGCGCCACCGCCCTCGTGAAGTCGCCGCGTGATAGCGGCTTGCCGTCGGCAGGGACATGGCGCGATTTGCCTTCTGGGAACAGCAGGGCGAGTTCCTGGCGCGGCAGGCGCGGCCAGTGGCGCACATTACCGGTGTCCAGATGCACGAAAGGGATGGCCGAGGTCGGATAATAGCCGACACCGCCGCGCTCGCGAATGAGGCTGGAATCGCGCAGCGCCTTGACCGGCACATCCGGGAAATGAACGTCGATTGCCTTGCCGAGCATGTGCTGGGAGCGGCGCGCCTGGCCACCCTTGGTGCGCCTGAGCATGGCGTTTGTCGATGGCGAGCGGTAACCCGAGATCAGGTAGACCGGCTCCCGGGAGCCGACTTCACGGTGCACTTCCCAGAGCAGATCGACGAGCGCCGGGTCCATGCTGATCTGCTCGTCACGGCGCCAGTCGCGCATGATGTGATTGATGGCCGCCATCGCCTCGGGCACATATTCGCCGTTGCGCTTGTAGACGACCTCGATCTTTTCGCGGGTATTGACGCTGTAGACGGCGAGGGTGCGTTCGCTTTCATCGGCCAGCGATTCCGTCGCGCCGAGGATATGCGCAGCGCAAGCGAGCGCGGCGATGGCCAACACGGCGTTACACAAGAACGCGACACACCAACGAGAAACCATGATCCCCCACGCCGGACGACTCATTAACAATGCCGGAGCAGCCGTGCCGCAAAACTCATCTGAAGTCAGCATTGCGCGTGTGGCGGCAACTCCGCTACGCGCAATAATTGAACCTTTAGGTTAAAAAAGAGTATCGCTGGAATTACGGGGAAAACATGGCGGTAGGCCGCGTGCGCGCAGCGGCCGGCGGGTTGGTCAAGCGAGATCGGCAGATGCGCCCGCTGCGGTTATGAACCCGGGCCCCGTGGCGGGCGGCGAGGCAAACATCGCCTGTGCGCACCGCGCATCAGCATCGCTTGTGCGCACCGCGCATCAGCCGCACACGACGGGCGAGCTTGCCAGCACCGCGCTCTCAAAGTTTCATGGCCTTTGCCATGCGCGCGTCATGCTCATAGATGTCGTCAAAGAATTGCAGCTGTCCATCATCGGTGACTGCGGCCGTGAAATAGCTCAGGTGGACCGGAACCGTCCGCTCGATGCGCACCGGATGATGTCCGCCGCGCGCCACCACGCTGCGAATGCGCGCATCGCTCCAGCCCTGGGGCTGCAACAGGATTTCGGCCAGCCGGTCAGGATTGCGCACCCGGATGCAGCCATTACTGAACGCCCGCATCTCGCGGTTGAAGAGGTGCTTCGTCGGCGTATCATGAAGATAGACCGCATGCCGGTTCGGGAACATGAATTTCATGCTCCCCAGCGCATTGCCCGCGCCTGGCGATTGACGAATGCTGACCCTGCCCAAATCGACCTGTTGCCAGTCGACCTCATACGGATCAACCGTGCGCCGGCCACGCCAGACCACCTGAAAATTGTTGCGCGACAGGAAGCCGGGGTCGCGCTGGACCTGGGGAAGCAGAGATCTGCGCGCAATGGACTGCGGCACATGCCAATAGGGATTGAATTCGATCAGCGACATTTCATCGGAAAAGACCGGCGTGGCGTAGCGCTTCTCGCCGACGATCACGCGCTCCTCGAAGAGGATCTCGTCACCGTCGCGAACGCGGACAATATATTCGGGGATGTTCACGCGCACATGGCGCTCGCCCAACTCGCGCGGCATCCAGCGCCAGCGCTCGATGTTCACCTGAAGCGTGCGGATCTTGTCATGCGGAGTGCGGTTCAATTCGCGTCGCGTCGCCGGCCCGATGATCGCATCGACCGTTAGCCCGCTTGCCGCCTGGAACTCCCGCACAGCTTTTTCCAGCGTCTCGTCATACAGATCAGCCGACACAACGCTCGTGACCTGACTGCTGTCATCGGCCTCGGTCTGGCCGTCATCGGCTGCCAGTTCCGCCACGACACGCCTGGGCGCACTGACACCCAGACGCTGACGGACAAGCCCGATCTGCGGATGTTTATCGCCCGGCTTGAAGCTTGGCCCATCGGGAATGCTCACGCCGGACCAGTTCGCAGCCTTCTCGCGCATCTGCTTGAGCGCCGCGAGCAAGGCATGAAACTGCGGGTGAGAAGGCTGAAATCCTTCGATATATCGGGCAACGTCCGCGCCCGGCTCGGTCAGGCCCTCAAGCACCTGGAGCGGGTCGGGAGCCTGCGGTTTCAGATCCAGATTGGGGCTGAGGGAACGTGGATTGATCCGGCCGACCTGGGCATCGTGAACATAATCGAGCACGGCGCGGCTGATCTGATATTCGGCTTGCGCGAGCCACTGCGTCGACCGTCCGGCGTGCGTTTCCATGCCGGAGGCCTCGGGCAGCGTGTAGTCCAGCGGCGAAAGCTCGAACTCGCCTGCACGCGCAAAGACCTTGGCTACAGCCCGCGCGCGCTCGTTCAAGCCGCGCTCATCGACCCACTGGAGCCCGCGGCCCGGCGCGGCATAGAACTCAACCAATGCGCCGCGTTGCAGCTTGTCGGTCTCGTCGCTTGCGGAAAACTTGTCGGCGAGCTTTTGCCGAAGCTCGATCGCTGCGGCGTCGAGCCGTTCGATGAGCGGTCCCGGGCCGCCCGGCTCCACGGCCCATGCGCTTACGGACACACCGAATGTCAACGCGCTACACACGACAACGAACGCGAATTTTTTCATGAATTCCCTCCGTGGATATCACGAAAGTATCGCATATGCGCCCGATTTACCAGACACGAGGGGATGATTCCGGTTACGTAAAGTTGCATGAGCGCGCCGCTGTTGCAGGCTTGCCAGACCCCGGAGGCGACGGCTCAGGCGCCTGGCCCCGCGCGCCCGCCAAGTCCGAATTCACGCATCTTGCGATAGAGCGTGGACCGGCCTATGCCCAGGCGTCTGGCGACCTCGGTCATGCGTCCGCGATAGCGTCCCAGCGCCAGCCTGATGACGTCGGCCTCGATCTCGTCGAGCGGGCGCACGTCGCCGCGATCCGTAAGCGCGCGGATGCCAGGCGCGCCGCCATCGGCATACCAGCCAGGCCCCGACATGCCTGCGCCAGCGGCTGGCCTCGGTTCGTCCGGCATGCCGGCGGCGAGCGGCCGCGTCGTGGAGTAGGCTGTGGCGCTCATGCCGACGGTCATTCGCGCCATGGTGCGGGCATTTTCGGGCATGGCCCGGCTCGCGGCAAGCGTATGGGCCGCGATCTGCGGAAACTCGGCCGTCCCGAGCACCTCGCCCGGTGCAATAATGACCGCCCGCAGGATGGTGTTTTCCAGTTCGGCGATATTCCCCGGCCATGCATATTCGCCGAGCAGCGCAATCGCCTCGGGCGTTATGTCACGCACCGGCTTGCTTTCCTGCTCGGCAAACCGTGCAAGGAAATACCGGGCGAGGGCCGGAATATCGGCTATCCGCTCGCGTAGTGGCGGCACCCAGATAGGAAATACGTTCAGCCGATAATAAAGGTCTTCGCGAAAGCTGCCCGATTTCACGAGCGCAATCATGTCGTGACTGCTGGAGGCCAGCAGTCGGACGCGGCCGCTGCTGGCGCGCTCGGGCTTGTTGGTCTCAATCAGCGCGCCAACAAGCATTTCCTGCGCATCGGGCGCCAACTCACCGATTTCATTGAGAAACAATGAGCCGCCGAGCGCGCTGAAATAGCGCCCTTTTCCGGCAGCGAACAAGGCGGTGGCAGCTGCGATCGACCCAGGCCGCGAACAATCGAACGCGACGAAGGGCTGACTTCCCGAACTCGCCTCGTTATGGATCGCCCGCGCCATCATCTGCTTGCCGACACCCGGCTCGCCCTCCAGCAGGACAGGCATCTTCAACCGGGCAGCGCGTCTGCACAGATCAACCGCGCGACGCATCTCTTCGCTCGCGCCGACAAGATCATCAAAGCGTATCGCCGGCTCCCGGTCGGGTCCCACTTTCTTGCGCTCATGTTCCAGTCCCGAGATCTTGAGCGCATTGTCGATAACTGCCTTCATGTGCCGGGCTTCGAGCGGATGAAACAGAAAATCAATCGCGCCCGTTCGCAGGAACAACTGGCCCAGGTCGGCCTGAGCGGGGTTCAAAACCACGATAGCGGGGGGGGCGCTGGCCGAGTCACGCAATCGCCCCAACAGCCCGATCCCTTCGTGACGCGCTTCTGCCATATTGATGACCACCAGGGCGATCCCGCCGGGCGATGCTTCATCAAGTTGCCTGTACGCGTCTTGCGCGTTCAGCGCAGCGCGCGGATCATAGCCGGCAGACTCGACCATGGCGCAGGCATCATGACGGGTTGCGTTGTCACGATCGACGATTAGAACAGACTGGACCATTACGCATACTCACCAAACCAGAATTACTTGCTTCCAGCCCGGCTTGCCCGTCCGGACGAACGCGATGATCGACTGCGACAAGTAAATATCGCCTTTATTGCGTCCTTCAGTGAACCGATGAGGCGAACTTGCCCTAAGGACTGGTGAATCGGATCGGCCCTGCGCGCTGTCGCGGCAGGCCGTGGCGTGCGCGGCGACGTTGCACTTGCGGTTGCGCCGATGACTCCGCACATTAACTCATGTGATCTGCCCAAACATGCCGGTACGCCGCACCGGCTCTCCCAAGCCCGCAGGAAACCGAGAACGAGGCTCAAGAAAATGACGAAAGCATTTACCGATCGCGCTCTTGCAATGGATGATCCGTCGCTTGTTGGCGTGGGCCATTCGCCGGATGGCGGCACCGGCGCGGCGCGGGCGGATCTGGGCGATATGCCGACATGGGATCTCGGCGCGCTCTATGATGGGCCCGACAGCGAGCAGTTGCAGCGCGATCTCAAGAAGGCCGACGAGGATGCAAGCGCCTTTGCGCGCGATTATCAGGGAACGGTGGAAGCTATTGCCGCTGCATCCGACGCCGGCGCAAGGCTTGCCGAAAGCATCAGGCGGCTGGAAGAATTGAACGATCTGGTGGGCCGGATCGGCTCATTCGCCTATCTGCATTATGTGACCGACACGAGCGATCCTCCGCGCGCCAAGCTGCTCGGCGATGTTCAGGACAAGTTGACCGGCATCACATCCAAGCTGGTCTTCTTCACGCTTGAGCTGAACGAACTGGATGACGCCACGCTCGAGCGGGCGCTGCGCGATCCGAAACTTGCGCATTATCGCCCGTGGCTTGAGGATCTGCGCAAGGAAAAGCCCTATCAGCTCTCCCGCGATCTCGAATTGCTGTTTCACGACAAGTACGTGACCGGCCGCGCCGCGTGGAGCCGGCTGTTCAGCGAGACGCTTTCGGGCCTGCGCTTCGAGGTCGAGGGCGAAATCCTTTCGCTGGAGCCGACGCTCACCTTGCTGATGAACAGCAGCGAAGCAAAGCGCCGCAATGCCGCCAATGCGCTCGCCAGGGTGTTCCGTGACAATACAAGGCTGTTCACGCTGATCACCAACACGCTGGCAAAGGAAAAGGAAATCTCGGATCGCTGGCGGGGCTTCAAGGATGTGGCGGATGCGCGCCATCTCGCCAACAGGGTCGAGCCGGAGGTGGTCGATGCGCTGGTTCAGGCCGTGCGTGCCAAATACCCCTCGCTGTCGCACAAATATTATGCGCTCAAGGCCAAATGGCTCGGCAAGGAAAGGCTGAGTTACTGGGACCGCAACGCGCCGCTGCCGCACACGCCCGATCGCGTCATCGGATGGGATGAAGCGCAGCGCATCGTGCTGAGCGCCTATCGTGAATTCTCCCAGCCTATCGGTGAAATTGCCGAGCAGTTCTTCGACAGGAACTGGATCGATGCGCCCTCCGGCCCCAACAAATCGCCCGGCGCCTTCTCGCACCCGACCGTGCCCAGCGCGCATCCGTTCATCATGATGAATTATCTGGGCAAACCGCGCGATGTCATGACGCTGGCACACGAGCTCGGCCACGGTGTGCATCAAGTGCTGGCAAACGAGCAGGGACCGCTCATGGCGCGCACGCCGCTGACCCTCGCCGAGACCGCGAGCGTGTTTGGCGAGATGCTGACATTTCGCGCCCTGCTGGCATCGGCCACCAGCCCGGCCGAGCGGCATGCGCTGCTGGCGCAGAAGGTCGAGGACATGATCAACACCGTGGTGCGCCAGATCGCCTTTTATCAATTCGAGCGGGCCGTCCACACCGAGCGGCGCGAAAAGGGCGAACTGACGGCTGAAAGGCTCGGCCAGATCTGGATCGAGATCCAGCGCGAGGCTCTGGGCGACAGCGTCAGCCTGGAGGATGGCTATGAGGTGTACTGGACCTACATCCCCCACTTCATCCATTCGCCATTCTACGTTTATGCCTATGCCTTCGGCGATTGCCTCGTGAACTCGCTGTTTGCCGTCTATGAACAGTCGGAGGCCGGATTTCAGGACCGCTACATCGAGATGCTTCGCGCCGGCGGCACCAAGCATCATAGCGAATTGCTGGCGCCGTTCGGTCTGAGCGCGGCCAAAGCGGACTTCTGGCAGATGGGACTGAGCGTGATCGAACGGATGATCACGGAATTGGAGCAGGCCGAGAGCGGGATGAACTGAGAGCCCGCCAGCCTCACATTTTATCGAAGGCAACACAGATGACCGATCCGGATGGGCGCGACAACCCTCGGGGAGCCGAGCGCCCGGATGACGAAGCCAACCGGTTTTCCCGACGCATGCGCCGATATGCGCAAGTCGGGACGGGTGTGAGCGGGGTTGCCGCACGCCTGGCCGGCAATGCCGTGTTCGGCTCACGTCTGGACCGCGAGAAGAACGCCGAGCAGCTGGCGCGCGCATTGGGTGGGCTCAAGGGCCCGATCATGAAAGTCGCGCAGCTTTTGTCCACCATCCCCGACGCGCTGCCGCCCGAATATGCCGCGGAGCTTTCCCAGCTTCAGTCGCAGGCGCCGCCCATGGGCTGGGCGTTCGTCAAGCGCCGCATGGCCGCCGAACTGGGGCCGGACTGGCAGGCGCGCTTTGCCGAATTCTCCCACGACGCCGTGGCCTCGGCCTCGCTCGGCCAGGTACACAAGGCGCGCAGCCATGACGGCGAGACGCTGGCCTGCAAGCTGCAATATCCAGACATGCAGTCCGCCGTGCAGGCCGATCTCAACCAGTTCCGCCTGCTGCTCGCTATCCACAAGCGCATGGACCCGGCGATCGACACGTCTGAAATCGCCACGGAGATTTCCGCACGCCTGAACGAGGAGCTGGATTACCACCGCGAGGCGGCGCACACGCGGCTTTACGGCTTGATCTTCAAGGGCGACGCGCTCATCCGCGTGCCGGAAATCCACCCTGAACTGTCAACCGGGCGCCTGCTCACGATGGGCTGGATGGACGGCCGGCCGCTCATGGACTACAAGGCCGCGCCCCAGGAAGACCGCAACCAGATCGCCCGCGCCATGTTCCGCGCCTGGTGGTATCCGTTCAGTCATTACGGGGTCATCCATGGCGATCCGCATCTGGGCAATTACACCATCTTTGAAGAAGACGGCCGGCCGGCCGGCATCAACCTGCTCGATTATGGCTGCATCCGGTCGTTTGCGCCGCGCTTCATTCAGGGCGTGATCAACCTTTACCGCGGCCTGCAAAGCAACGATGAAGAGCTGATCGTCGGCGCCTACGAGACATGGGGCTTTCGCGGCCTGTCGCGCGATGTCATCGAAATCCTCAATATCTGGGCGCGGTTCATCTATGGCCCGCTGCTCGATGACCGGGTGCGGCGCATCGCTGAAGACATTTCGCCGGGTCAGTACGGCCGGCGCGAGGCCTTCACCGTCCACAAGGGGCTTCAGGAAAAGGGTCCGGTGCGCGTGCCGCAGGAGTTTGTCTTCATGGACCGCGCCGCGATCGGGCTGGGCGGGGTATTCCTGCATCTGGATGCCGAAATGAACTTCTGCCGCATGTTCAACGAGACCATCGACGGGTTCGACCTGCAAACCACGGGCGCGCGCCAGATCGAGGCGTTCGGCGCGGCCGGCGTCCCGCTGCCGCAGGCGCGCGAGCCCGGGCCGGGCGAAAGCGCAAATGCCGGGCGCGCCGCATCCGGCACGCTCACGTCTAACGTTCCTTCGTGAATTGCAGCGAAGCCAGGCGCGCATATACGCCGTCGCGGGCGATCAGCTCGGCGTGTGTCCCCTCCTCGATGATCATGCCCTTGTCGAGAACGAGGATGCGGTCGGCGCTGAGCACCGTGGCGAGACGGTGGGCGATGACCAGGGTGGTGCGTCCCGCCATGACGCGCTCCAGCGCCTGCTGAACAAGCCGCTCGCTTTCCACGTCCAGCGAGCTTGTCGCCTCGTCGAGCAGCAGTATCGGGGCTGAGCGCAGCAAGGCGCGGGCGATGGCGATGCGCTGGCGCTGTCCGCCCGAAAGCATAACGCCGCCCTCGCCCAAAGGGGTATCATAGCCTTGCGGCAGGCGGGCGATGAATTCTTCGGCGAGCGCGGCCTCTGCGACCTTGCGTACCTGTTCATCCGTGGCCTCGGGCGAGCCATAGCGGATGTTTTCCAGCGCCGTGTCGGCAAACAAAGCGACATCCTGCGGGACCAGTGCGAACTGGCGACGAAGTTCCTCCAGATCGAGACGACCCAGCGGAATGCCATCAAGACGCACCTCGCCGGCCTGGGGATCGTAAAAGCGCAGCAGCAGGCTGAATATGGTGGTCTTGCCGGCCCCCGATGAACCGACGATGGCGACACGCTCTCCTGGCGACACGCTGAGCGACAGGCCGCTCAGCGCCTGCTCTCCGGGCCGCGTCGGATAGACGAAACTGACCCCGGCGAAGGTTATTTCACCGCGCACCGGACGCGGCAGCGGCGTCGGGTTGGGCGGCGAAAAGATCACCGGTTCGACCGCCAGCAATTCCGACAGCCTGTCCGCCGCGCCAGCGGTCTGCTGCATCTCGCCCCAAACCTCGGAAAGCCCGCTCATGGCGGCAGCGGCGATTACGGCGTAAAGCACGAACTGCCCCAGCCTGCCGCCGGTCATCTCCCCGGCCAGGACGTCCTGAGCGCCATACCAGAGAATGCCGATGATGCTCGCAAAGGTCAGGAATATGGCCAGCGCCGTCAGACCGGCGCGCGCGCGCATCCGCGTCTTGGCCGCCGCGAAGGCCCGCTCCACACCGTTTGCAAAGCGCCCGACTACCGTGTGTTCGTTGGTGAATGCCTGAAGCGTGCGTACCGCCGACAGGTTTTCAGCGGCGTAGGCGGAGGATTCCGCTATGGTGTCCTGCGCCTGAGCCGACAGACGTCGGACGGCGCGGCCATAGCCAACCAGCGGGAAGACGATCAGCGGGATCGCAAGGATCACCAGAATGCTTAGTTTCACGCTGGTGACGAACATCATCACGATGGCCCCGACCAGAAGCAGCACATTGCGCAGGAACTGTGTGGCCGCGATGCCCACCACGGATTTGATCTGGGTGGTGTCGGCTGTCAGGCGCGACATGACCTCGCCCGAATGGGTCTGCTCATAAAATGCCGGACTGAGCAGCGCCAGATGTCCGAACACACGTGCGCGCAGATCGGCCACCAGCCGCTCGCCGAGCCAGTTGACATAATAAAACCGTGCCGCGCTGGAGACTGCCAGCACCAGGCCGACCACAATCATGATGGCGAAGTACTGGTTCACGAACGCCGCATTCTCCGCCGAGAATCCCAGATCGATCATCCGCCGCACGGCAAGCGGCAACAACAGCATCACGATCGTGGAAGCCAGCAGCGCGCAGCACGCGAGAGCAAGGTGAACGCGGTAGCGCCTCAGGAACGGGGCGAGGGCCAGAAGCGGGCGCAGCGAGGACGGCTTGCCATTACTTCCCGGTATGACACGCGATTGGGCGCCTGGGCCGGCCACATCCTGCGGCCGTGACTGAGTGCTCAGAGCCACGATATCCTGCCTTGGTCAGATCCTAGTTTGTATTTTTATTATTGGCATGTTTAGCTCAGACAAGCGCAATCGGAAAGACCTGAGCACCCGAAAAGCGTTTCCGGCGTTGCGGCAAGGCCGCGCAGCTTGTTCAGCACACGCCACTTGTGCTCCCACGCTACAACGCGCTATATCTTCGGCAAATTCGAGATTTGACAGGCCAGATGCCGCTTGCGGCAGCCTTCGCCACAAGAACAGGTCCCGTGCAGGTGGCCAGGAGAGCGAATATGAAGAAGGACATTCATCCGAGTTATCACCGTATCAAGGTGGTCATGACGGATGGCAGCGAATTCGAGACCTATTCCACCTATGGCAAGGAAGGCGACACGCTGACGCTCGACATCGACCCGAATACCCATCCGGCCTGGACCGGCGGCAGCCAGCAACTGGTTGACCGGGGCGGTCGTGTGAGCCGCTTCAAGAAGAAGTTCGAGGGTTTTCTCGGCTAGGCCGGTTCACGCTTCCTGGCGTGTACAACCGCAATTTGTCAGCGGACCTTGTGTGCTGCAAAGGCGGCTTCGATCTGGTCGAGCTGGCGCGCCAGCGGATCACCATCGGTCACGGCGCGGTTGGCGCCAGAGCTTGAAAGTGACCGATCGAGCCTGACGATCCTGTCATAGATCGCATCACACTCCAGGATCAGCGACTTCAGTTTTTCGGGCAGCTCGTCAAATTCATTCGATCTCTCGCTGCTGGCCGTGCCGAGCATTTTGGCGCGTTTGCGTGAATTGAGCGCCTGCTCCATCGTCATCTCGCCGCGTCCCACCGACCGGCGCACGAGCAGCCAGCTTGCCACCTGCATGAGTTGCGTCGTCAGCCTCATGCTTTCGGTCGAATAAGCAAGCGCCACACGCCCCTTGAGCGCGCGCGATGCATCGCGGCCCGGACCATCGAGATAATGGGCGGCGTCTTCGACGAGCGCCATGCCCTCGCGGAAGAGATCATTGAACTGAGGGGAAACCGCATATTTGTCGGCAAAGGCGATCGTGACGCCGTCGCCTGAACCGGAAATGGGCAGTGAAGACTTGGACATGGACCCCGCCTTACGCAACGCACAACATCATGCTAGGGCAAAAACATAGCAGAGCCAATGGGATTGACGCAAAGGCTAAGCTACTCAGGGTTAAATCCGGTTGAAAAAAGCCGCCTCCGTGAGGAGGCGGCCAAGGTCGTGAACAGGGAGGCGTTGATCGGACCGTGTCTGGCCCGACGCCAATTGACTGGACATCGCATGCATACGCCACGACTGGTTAACCGCCGGTTAATGCTACATCAGATTCTGCAATAAAAATCATATGACTAGACGTTCAGGCTAAGCATCAGATGGCTTGAATGCGGCCATCGCGGCGCGCTTGTGCGCATCCTTGCGGGCGATTTCATCGCGCACCCGCGCCATTTCGGCCTCGAGCTGCCCGAGATAAAGCTGCAATTCGGGGATCGACACATCATCAAGATCATCACCGATCGCAATCACTTTCGCTTTGCGCGGTTCATCTGCTTCCCACATGACATTGCTCTCCGGTGCTGTTGCCTTTCGTCCCCCAAGACGCGACAACTACATATAGCACCAATGCGCCGGCATCAGCCTTTCCGTCCTTACCAGCCAATGGAGACAAGCGTGGCCCCAGATGCAGCAGTTCCCCAAGCGCAGAGGATGACAGCAATCGCCATCACGCAGGCGGGTGGGCCTGACGTGCTTCAGCCGGCCGCGGCGGATGTCCCGCGGCCCGGCGAAGGCGAAGTGCTTGTCCGCGTTGTCGCCGCCGGCGTCAACCGGCCCGACGTGCTGCAGCGTCAGGGGCTTTATCCGCCACCGCCAGGCGCATCGCCCATTCCGGGGCTCGAGATCGCGGGCGAGGTGGTGGCGCGTGGTCCGGGCGCGAGCGCATTCAATATCGGCGACATGGTTTGCGCGCTGGTCAACGGCGGCGGCTACGCACAGTTCTGCGTGAGCCATGAGGCGACCGCGCTGCCCATTCCCGCCGGCATCGGCCTGATCGAGGCTGCCGCCCTTCCCGAAACCGCGTTCACGGTTTGGAGCAACGTGTTTGACCGCGCCGCGCTCAAGCCGGGCGAGATATTCCTGGTCCATGGCGGCGCCAGCGGCATCGGCACAATGGCCATCCAGATGGCGCGCAGCTTCGGGGCGCGGGTCTTTGCCACTGCGCGAGGCAGCGAAAAATGCGCGATCTGCGAGCGGCTCGGGGCGGAGCGCGCAATCGATTATGAAACGGAGGATTTCGTGTCCGTCATCAAAAGCGCCAGCCAGGGGCGCGGCGCCGATGTGATCCTCGACATGGTCGGCGGCGATTATGTCGCGCGCAACATCTCGGCCGCCGCCGAGGACGGGCGGATCGTGCAGATCGCATTCCTGCGCGGCTCGCGCATCGAGGCGGATCTCATGCGGCTCATGCTCAAGCGTCTGACACTGACCGGCTCGACGCTGCGCGCCCGGCCGATAGCGGTCAAGGCAAAGATTGCCGAGGCGCTCAAGGCCCAGGTCTGGCCACGCATCGAGGCCGGGGAAATAAAGCCGGTCATCGACCGGCAGTTTGCGTTGCGCGATGCCGGCGCAGCGCATCGTCTGATGGAAAGCAACGAGCATATCGGCAAGATCATGCTGATCGCCGATCCCGCAGCAGACGCAGATCGCAGCGATGAGTCTGGGGCGCGTTCATAAAAAAATCTAGCTCAGGGAACGCGCTCCAAATCTTTTTCCCTTGTCGCGCTTTCGAACGGAAAACCGGTGTCCACTTTTGCTGAAAGTGCTGCAGACGCTGAGCGCGGCGCACGACTTCGTGTCAGACGCGAGCCCTATTGCATCGAGGCGAACTCATAAATGTCTTCTTCCTGGGCATTGTGAATACGTACGAGTGAGTCGATCGCTTCGATGGTGCGCTGCGCATCGCGGACCACATAACGGTCGGCTTCAGCAACGTCCAGACCATTTGCGAGATTCGACAGCAAGCGCGCCAGGTGCAGAATTTCCCGGTGCGCGCGGCTCATTGCCGAAAGCCCCGGCCCGTCACCCAGATATTTCGACAGGCTGGGATAAACCTTCGCCTCGTCTCGGCGCTCATGCGCCACAACGCGCTCCTGGACCAGATCTCGGGCCTCGATGATGAGGCTGACAGCCTCCTCATCACTCACCTCATCCAGCGCGTCGGCGATCTCGCGGAGCCTGTCGAGACTGGCGTTGAGAGCCAGATGATCCTCGCGCAGCGCTTGCACCACAGCCGGCTTCATGGTCTTGCGCCTGGCAACGCCCCAGCCCGGGCCGAGCGCGCGCAACGCATTGAGGATAACCGCGACATCAATGGCTTCCTGCGTCAAGGCCGCCGCGACAGGGCTCAGCCAGCCGAAAGCTGCCGCAAGCATTGCCGCGCCGGAAAGCGCCATGCCGACAATGATGCTTTGCACCGCGATGCCCCGCGACCGCTTGGCGATGACAATGGCGTCGGCGACACGGTCGAGCCGGTCCTCCAGGATCACCACATCGGCCGCTTCAGATGACGCGCTTGCGCCGCGCGCGCCCATGGCAATGCCGACATCGGCCGCAGCCAGCGCCGGCGCGTCGTTTATCCCGTCGCCGACCATCGCGGTGGGGTGGGATTTCTGCTCGCTCGCCACGGCATGGACCTTTTCGCCGGGCTCGCGCTCGGCAAGCACGCCATCGAGATCGAGCGCAGCGGCAATCGGCTCTGCGGCCTCCGCACGGTCGCCGGTTACCATGACGATGCGCGAAACGCCTGCTGCACGAAGGGTCTTGATGGCCCGTGGCGTTTCCGAGCGCAGTTCATCGGCCAGCAATATCGCCCCGAGCACACGGCCATCGACCGAGACGAACACGCTGAGCGCCGAACGCCACGAAGCCCGGCGCAGCGCGCGCGTCGCCCAGTCCGGCGGACGCGCATGGCCGAATACGAGGTGGAAGGCACCTGCCCTCACAAATTTGCCTTCGACCCTGCCTTCCAGGCCAGCCCCGATGACCTCGCGCACCTGTTCAGCCGCCTCCAGTTCCAGCCCGCGGCTGCGCGCAGCAGATACGATGGCCGCGGCGACGACATGGTGCGAGGCCTGTTCCAGGCAGGCGGCCAGCCGCAGCACGGTCTCGGCATCCTCGCCAGGAGCTGTCTCGACCGCCACCAGCCGCGCGCCGCCGATGGTCAGCGTGCCGGTCTTGTCGAACATGACGGTATGGATGCGCGCCAGCGCTTCCAGCGGGCCGCCGCCCTTTATCAGAATGCCGAGGCGTGCCGCGCGCGATACCCCGCCAATGAATGCAACCGGCGCAGCCAGGATCAGCGGACACGGCGTGGAGGCAACGAGGACGGCAAGGCCGCGCACCGGATCGCCGGTGAGCAGCCAGGCGCCGCCGGCAACGATGAGCGTTACCGGCAAAAGGATAAGAGCGTACCGGTCGGCGATACGGATGAACGGCGCCTTCGCGGCCTGCGCAGCCGTTACCATGCGCACGATTGCCGCATAGGTGCTTTCGGATGCCGGCGCGGTGGCGTGCAACTCGAAGGCTTCGCCGACGTTCACCGTGCCGCTGCGGACCTTGTCGCCCGCCATCCGCGCCACCGGGATCGCCTCGCCCGTCAGCGCCGCCTCGTCGATCATCGCGCCCGCAGCATGGACATTGCCATCCACCGGGATGACCTCGCCTGCGCGCACAAGGAGGATGTCGCCGACAGCTACCTCATCGACTTGTATATCCACGACGTTTGCGCCGCTCACCCGATGAGCCAGCCGCGGGGCGCGGTCGATGAGCGCATTCAGATCGCGTCTGGCCCGGGAGACGGCGAAGTCTTCCAGCAGATTGCCGCCGGCATACATGACCGCCACCACCACCGCCGCGAGATTTTCCCCCAGCAGCAGCGCGGCCGACATCGAGACGAAAGCAACCGCGTCCACACCCATGCGGCCGGCCAGCAGAGCCCGCGTCATGGATATGCCCAGCCAGACGACGACCGGCACCGTGCCGACGATCCACATCCAGCGCGCAAGTTGCGGCATTTCGTTGAGCCAGGCGAAAAGCCCGAGCCCCAGCCCGCCAAAGGCGATGCCAACAAGCGCGCGGCTCATCCATTGTCTGGCGTCGAACTCGTTCACGGCCTGGGCCCTGTCCTGCGGCATCAGATCTTATAGCGCCGACAAGCTTTGTGCGCCTCATGCAAAAATATTGATGCAACAGGTCTGGGGAATTGATGCGCCGGACTGGCGCGGCGATGGAGAGGGCGCTGGTGAGCCGGATGCGTCAGCCGAGCTTTTGTGCGCCAACAGGAGGCAGGTCATGGTGCCCAGGGGCGGAATCGAACCACCGACACGCGGATTTTCAATCCGCTGCTCTACCAACTGAGCTACCTGGGCGCCTTTAGACAAGCGCGTATCCGGCGGGCCGTGCGGCCGGGCCTGTGATGCCTCGCCGGGTTCGCACATCGGGGCCATCTGTCGCCGCCGGACGTTCACGCCGGCGACAAGAATGGCTTGCCGAGCGCGGTTTTACGTGACTTGCGCGGGCCATGTCCATAAAAAACCGGCCTCATGACCAATCGGCATATCGAGCTTCATTGCATATGCTCTAGCGACAGGCCAAGCCGCTCCAGGCCCATCTCGATGAAATCCGCCGCCAGCGGCGTCGCCAGCAGAGCCTCGCAAGGGCTAGGCGCGCCTGCTGTAGCGGCGGCTCTGATCGCGACGGCGAGGTCGCCCGGTGTATGCGTGCCCCGCCCTATGCTCATCAGCGCCATCAGTTCAGCCTGCTCGCGCGGCGACAATGCAGCGATGAACGCGGCCAGATCACGGCGCGCAATCTCGCCAGCCTGATCTTCATAAAGACTGTCAGCACCGAAATCATTCAGACCCGGTGTCGCCACCTCCTCCCAGCTTTCGGGCGAAGTATGCAGATCGCGAGATTTTTCAATGAAGTAAGAGACTTTCTGTACGCAGATACCAAGCATGCAAACACAATCCTCAATTGTTATTTTGAATTGTTTACACACCCCCCAATCAACAATCTTAGAATTCGAAGCCGAGGATTCAAGCAAAAAATTGCACAACAACATGATGTTGTCTGACCCGAAATTTACCTCAATATTTGCGAATTACGCTCGGCAAGCTCGGTTTGCATACAATCTTTGGCCATTTCGAATACAGTTCGAAACATTGCCTCGCTAAGTCGCCCGGTATTGGTGTTGTATCGAGAGCAATGATAGCTGTTGAGCAGGGTCACGCCATTGCCAAGCCGGTGCCTTGCGCCATGTGCGAAAGGAAAGCTCATGCGTCTTTGTCCCAATGCGGCAAGCGTCGTTTCGTGCGCGACGCGCCCCAGCGTGACCATGATCCGCAGCTTCGGCATGGCCGCCATTTCGGCGCTGAGGAAATTACGGCAGGCCCGCACTTCGGCTCCGGTCGGCTTGTTCTGTGGCGGCACGCAGCGCACGGCGTTGGTGATGCGACAGCCCCGCAGACGCAGCCCATCGGCGGGATCCGCCGCATATCCGCCTTCGGCAAGGCCCATG
Organism: Dichotomicrobium sp.; assembly: GCA_036734025.1. Lineage (GTDB taxonomy): Bacteria > Pseudomonadota > Alphaproteobacteria > Rhizobiales > Rhodomicrobiaceae > DAIMZI01. The sequence goes on along the minus strand of DAIMZI010000003.1, from coordinate 109,886 downwards.
TCCAGCAGGGTCTGATAAAGCAGCTCTCCGGCATAATCACCGGTGAACGGCCGCCCCGTCCGGTTTGCACCTTTCAGCCCCGGCGCCAGCCCGATGATGAGCAAGGGCGCATCCATCGGGCCGAAGGACGGCACCGGCGCATTGAACCAGCCGGGATGATCCGCCCGGTTCTCTGCCCGCATGCCCGCAAGACGCGGACAAAGATCACAATCCGCAGCAGGGGCCGGCGCTTGTGATGCCATCGGCGCGCGCGCCTTCAGAGCTTGGCCGCGCCGACATCATCGTCATAATCTTCGTCCAGCATTTTGGCCTGGGCTGAGTGATGGATGGCGCCCGCGCCATTGCTGACTCGGCACACCTCATTTTCCAGATCGCGCAGGTCATAGAACTGATCCGCCTGGCGGCGCAGCTCATCGGCGATCATCGGCGGCTGGGTGGCCAGCGTCGAGACGACGGTGACACGCAGACCCTTGTGCTGAAGCGCCTCGACGAGACTGCGGAAATCGCCATCGCCAGAGAACAGCACGATGTGATCTAGATGGGCGGACAGCTCCATGGCATCCACGGTCAGTTCGATGTCCATGTTGCCCTTGATCTTGCGCCGGCCGCTGGCATCGGTGAATTCCTTTGTCGGCTTCGTGACCATGGTATAGCCGTTATAATCCAGCCAATCGATCAACGGGCGGATCGAGGAATATTCCTGATCTTCCGACAACGCCGTATAGTATAATGCTCGAACCAGATGGCATTTGGAGCTGAAAAGCGCCAGGAGCCTTCGATAATCTATGTCGAAATTAAGTGCTCTTGCAGTTGCATAGAGATTAGCCCCGTCCACAAACAGGGCAACACGCTCGGTTGGATAAAAATTCATGGTCTCGCCTCTTGAAAGACAGACCCTTCAAAGCTCGAAATATCAATTGCGATACTGCTGTCCGCAACAGCCTAGTGCACATAATATTTTGCATGTAAGCCAGACTGCTATCGAATTTCGAAGGGCAGTCAAAATATGATTGTGCTTTCATTAGGCACGAATATGGCGAGCCTCTGGGGCACGCCCGAACAAACGCTTGTTGCGGCTCTTACTGTGCTGAGCCAAAAGGGTATTCGTATAATAGCCTACTCCAATTTCTACGAAAGCACACCTTACGGCTTTGTTAATCAGCCGATTTTCGTGAATGCAGTCGCTGCTGTCTCCTGTGCCCTGCCGCCACTGGCTTTGCTCAAGGTCCTGAAATCTGTCGAAAAGGCTGCGGGCCGGCGGGCCGGGACACGCTGGGGGCCGCGTTCGCTCGATATCGACATGCTGGATTATCATGGCCGCGTGATGAACGCGTCTGCGGGCTATCTTGGGGATAACAGCCTGGTGTTGCCGCATCCGGGGATAACCCGCCGCGCCTTCGTGATCGTGCCGCTTGCGGAAATCCTGCCGACCTGGCACCACCCGATAACCGGGCAATCCGCGCAGCAACTGGCCCGGCTGCCGAGCGCGCGGGGGCTGCAAGGGCAAATTCTGCGCAAGCTACCGCGCCGTGATGGTGATGCCGCGTTGCACGCAAGCCCGCGCAATTAGCCAGCGTGCACGAGGGCATGGGCCGGGCTTGTAAAAATGCGTCTTTGCCTTTACTCTACCGGCAATATCCAACATCTAGAAAGCGTAATTCATGGCTCGCGTCACCGTTGAAGACTGCGTCGATAAAGTCCCGAATCGTTTCGAATTGATCCTGCTGTCCGCCCACCGCGCCCGCGCCATAGCCGCCGGCGCGCCGATCACGGTGGACCGCGACAATGACAAGAACCCTGTCGTTGCCCTGCGCGAGATTGCCGATTCCACCCTGTCGGCAGAAGATCTCAAGGAAGACCTCATCCATTCGATGCAGCGTTTCGTCGAGGTGGACGAGCCCGAACCTGAAGCTGCCCCGTCGCTGACAACGCGCGAAAGCCGGCCGCGTCTGGGCAAGGATGATCCGTCTCAGGACAATGTCATCGACACCATGACGGAAGAAGAGTTGCTTCGCGGACTGGAGGGAGCAGCGCCCGACGCCACCCATGCAGGCAATCGCACCCGCTAGAACCGGTTCGGCCATCAGCATGCGCGGTTGCGCGAGCGGCAGATTAGCCGCGCCGGGCCGCCAGCGCGGGTGGCTTGGATGAAGTCGGCCTTTGCGTCCGCGTTGCCGGGGCGCTAGAAAAGAGACGGTCGAATGCGTCAATACGAGCTCGTTGAGCGCGTGATGCAATATGACAAGACCGCGGACGAGGTCATGCTCAACCGCGCCTATGTCTATGCCATGCAGGCCCATGGCAGCCAGAGACGCGCGTCGGGCGAGCCGTATTTTTCCCATCCGCTTCAGGTTGCAGCCATTCTCGCCAATCTAAAGCTTGACGACGCGACGATCGCCGCGGCGCTGCTTCACGACACGATCGAAGATACCACAGCCACCAAGCAGGAAATCGACACGCTTTTTGGCGCGGAAATCGGCAGCCTGGTCGATGGCCTGACCAAGATCCGCCGGCTCGATCTGGCCAGCAAGCGTGTCGAGCAGGCCGAGAATTTCCGCAAGCTGCTTGTCGCGATCTCCAGTGACATCCGCGTGCTGCTGGTGAAGCTGGCGGACCGACTGCACAACATGCGCACTCTGGAACACGTCAAGCCCGCCAAGCGCCGCGCCATCGCTGCCGAGACCATGGAAATCTACGCCCCGCTGGCCGGGCGCATGGGCATGCAGGAGATGAAGGACGAGTTGTCCGATCTGGCCTTTCGCTGGCTTGATCCCGAGGCACATGAAACGGTTGGATCGCGAATGGCGCTGTTGCGCAAACGCAATGCGGGACTGGTTGAGGAAATTCTTGCCGAAATGAATGACCGGCTCGCCAGACATGGCGTAAAGGCCGAGATCACGGGGCGCGAGAAGAAGCTTTATTCCATCTGGCGCAAGATGGAGAACAAGCAGATCTCGCTTGAACAACTGTCAGACATTTACGGCTTTCGTGCCATTGTCGATGATACCGCTGATTGCTACCGCGCGCTCGGTTCGATTCACACAAGCTGGCCCGTCGTGCCCGGCCGGTTCAAGGACTACATCTCGACGCCCAAGCAGAACGACTACCAGTCGATCCACACAACGGTGGTGGGGCCGCGCCATCAGCGCGTCGAGGTGCAGATCCGCACCCGCTGGATGCACTATGTAGCCGAATATGGCGTCGCCGCACACGCGCTTTACAAGGATGCGCTGGGTCAGCTCAACGGCGCGTCCCGGCGCGCGCCCGACGAAGACAGCGCCCCTTATCAGTGGCTGCGCAAGCTGGTGGCGAACCTGCTGGAGGGTGACAATCCCGAGGAATTTCTCGAACACACCAAACTGGAGCTGTTTCAGGATCAGGTCTTTTGCTTCACGCCCAAGGGGCGGCTGATCGCCTTGCCGCGCAATGCCAACGCCATCGACTTCGCCTATGCGGTGCACACCGATATCGGCAATCGCTGTGTGGGCGCCAAGATCAATGGCCGGCACATGCCGCTCGTCACCGCGCTCAAGAATGGCGATGAGGTCGAGATCATCTGCTCGGATGCGCAGACGCCGCCCGCGGCCTGGGAACGCCTCGCGCTTACGGGCAAGGCGCGCTCGGCCATCCGCCGCGCCACGCGCGAAGCGGTGCGCAACCAGTATCGTTCCGTCGGCCGCGAGATTCTACGCAACGCCTTTGAGGTTGCCGGCAAACCCTATGATGATGGCGAGGTCGAGCGCGGGCTGCACCGCCTCGCGCAACCCAGCGTCGATGACGTGCTGGCCTGTGTGGGACGCGGCGAACTGAAATCGACCGATGTGCTGCGCGCCGTCCATCCGGGCATCGAATGGCAGGAACCGCCGAAGCGCAAGGCCATGCGTCGCGAGGATGAGGGCTGGTTCAACCTGGGCTGGATGCGCCATGTGAAATTCCGGCTGACCGGATCCTCCGCCGCGACCCAGCGCGATATCGCCAACGGGATACCCATTCGCGGCGTGCATGGAGGCGAGCCGATCCGCTTTGCCGAAGGTGGCGCCGTGCCCGGCGACCGTATCGTCGGCATTATGGAAGAAGGCAACGGCATCACCATCTATCCGATCCATTCCTCAAAACTGTCGGAATATGAAGACCAGCTCGACCGCTGGATCGACGTGACGTGGGATATCGAGGAAGGCTCGGTGGAGCGTTTCCCGGTCCAGATTTCGGTGAATGCAATCAACGCGCCGGGTTCACTGGCCAAGATCGCGGCGCTGATCGGCGAGTCCGGCGGCAATATCGACAGGATCGAGATGCGTAACCGGGATGTGGATTTCACGGACATGCTGATCACTGTGGAAGTCTATGACTTGAAGCACCTGAACGATATTCTCGCCGGCGTGCGCGGTCTTAAGGTGGTCGGATCGGCCGACCGGGCCGTCGTCTGAGCGCGCCCGCGCATCCGCCTCACGCAAAGCCCGTTTACCGCAAGCCAACCGACCGAGCACCAGATCATGACCGAGCACGAGATCATGGCGATCTTCCACGCCAGCGGCGCCCTGCGCCGGGGACATTTCGTTCTGTCCTCGGGCCTGCACAGCGATACATATCTGCAATGTGCGCTGGTCATGCGCGATCCGAAAACCGCCGAGACCCTCTGCGCGGCGCTGGCCAGCAAGGTGACGATGCGGCTGGGCGCAGCTTTCGATCTGATCATCTCGCCTGCGATGGGCGGGGTCATCGTCGGCTATGAAATGGGCCGCCAGCTCGGCGTGCCGGCGATATTCTTCGAGCGCGAGGGCGGCGTCTTCACGCTGCGAAGGGGCTTTCAGATCGCGCCGTCCGCAAGGTGCCTGATGGTCGAGGATGTCGTCACCACCGGCCTGTCCTCGCGCGAATGCATCAATGCCGCCGCCGCGCTCGGCGCCGATGTCACAGGCGCATGCGCGCTGGTCGATCGCTCCGGGGGCGCTGCGGATATCGGCGTGCCGCTTGTTTCGCTGCTCAGCCTGGATGTGGCGAATTATGCGCCCGACGAGTTGCCGCCTCATCTGGAGGGCACGCCGGCGATGAAACCGGGCAGCCGTTCCATGGCCTGATCCGCTGGCGAGACCCGCAGCCTGCCCCACTCCCGCCATGCTGACATGAGACTTATTCAATAAGTTGAATGTCGAGGCCGGCATATCGCGTTCAATCCATCTCAATAAAGCCATGCGATTGTCGCGGCGAGGAATGGTTGCGCGATGACAGCAGTTACCCATATACGATTTGCCTAGCCGGCTCCGGCGCCAAGCGCTTTGCCCTGATCTGGAGAACCAACCTGCCATGCTGTTCGCGCGTCGGACACCCCCCGGCTTCTGGGAGTCTGTGAAGGTGGCGCTGTGGCCGCGCCGCAGTTTCGCGCGCTCGGGCAGATATGTGCTGCTCAGGCTTTGGCGGCTTTCCGGTTCGCCCCATGCCATTGCCATAGGGTGCGCGGCCGGCGTGTTCATTGGGTTCACCCCCTTTCTGGGCTTTCAGTTCATGCTCGCGGCCCTGCTCGCGTGGATATTGGGCGGCAGCATCATCGCTGCGGCGCTGGGCACCTTCGTCGCCAACCCGCTCAGCTTTCCGCTCATCTGGATTTCCACCCACAAGATCGGCTGCCTGATCCTTACCGGGCAGATCTCGGGCGCATGCGCCGCATGGGCGGGAGGCGATTTCGTGGGCTGGTCGGCCGCGCTTCTCGATCAGCTTCTGAGCTTCTCGTTCGATGCGGTCCTGCTCGCCTTCCAGAGCATATGGCCGGTCATCATGCCTATGGCGCTGGGTTCGCTGCCGCTGGGTATGCTGGCTGCCGCCGCTACCTATTTCGCTGTACGTCACGCCCTGATGGTGCGGCGCAGGCGCAGGCCGCGATTGCTGAACATGCTGACGCGCCAGCTTGATGTTCCCGCTCAGCGCGCTAATCTATAAATCATCATGAAATATCGAATTCGTTTGCGCCCATGACCCATGCTTCGCCGCGACATCTGCGCCTTGGTGTCAACATCGACCATGTGGCCACGATCCGCAATGCACGCGGTGGCCACCATCCCGAGCCGTTGCGCGCTGCCCGGCTGGCGGCCGAGGCCGGAGCCGACGGTATCACGGCGCATCTGCGCGAAGACCGCCGGCATATCTGTGATGACGATATTGCGCGGTTGAAGGAGCAGATCGACCTGCCGCTCAATCTGGAGATGGCGGCCACGTCGGAGATGCAGACCATCGCCCTGCGCCATCTGCCGAACGCCTGCTGTCTGGTGCCGGAGCGGCGTCAGGAGATCACCACCGAAGGCGGGCTCGATGTGCATGGGCAGGCGTCGATGCTGAGCGATTATACCGCGCGGCTGCGCGATGCCGGCATTCGGGTTTCATTGTTCATCGACCCCGACGAACGCCAGATCGAGGCCGCCGCGCGTATGAACGCGGATATCGTCGAATTGCATACCGGAACCTATTGCGAAGCCGCGCTTGCTGTCGAGCAGGCGAGGCTCGCGAGCGAGCTTGAGCGACTGCGCAGCGGTGCGGCGCTGGCTTTTTCGGCCGGGCTGGAAGTACATGCCGGCCATGGGCTGAGCTTTGACACAGTCGGGCCAATCGCCGAAATGCCGCAGGTGGTTGAATTGAACATCGGACATTTCCTCATCGGCGAGGCGATCTTCTCGGGTCTGGATTCAGCGATCCGGCGCATGCGCGCGCTGATGGACAAGGCCCGCGCCAGCGCTCAGGGCAGCAAGAGCGCCTGAAGGCCGACGGAACAGACCCATGATCATCGGACTTGGCAACGACATCATCGATATACGGCGCATCGAGAGCACGATCGAGCGCTATGGCGAGCGGTTTCTGGAGCGCATCTTCACGCCTGTGGAACGCGCCAAGTCGGACCGCAGACGATTGCGCGCTGCGTCTTACGCCAAGCGCTTCGCCGCCAAGGAGGCATGCTCGAAGGCGCTGGGCACAGGCTTTCGCAACGGGGTGTTCTGGCGCGACATGGGGGTCGTCAACCTGCCTTCGGGACGCCCGACGATCCAGCTCACCGGCGGCGCGGCAGCGCAACTGGCACTGCTCCTGCCGGATGATCACGAGGCGCGCATCGACGTGACCATCACCGACGATTTTCCGCTGGCCCAGGCAATCGTCATCATCTCGGCCGTACCGCTGCGCGTCTGATCGCCTAGCGTTTCAACCGGTCGAGCAGGTCCATTGGCAGCGGAAAGACGATGGTCGAGTTTTTGTCGCCCGCGATCTGTGTCAGTGCCTCGAAATAGCGAAGCTGCATGGCATTTTCCTGACGTGACAGGATCTCGCCGGCCTCGACCAGCTTTTGCGCGGCCTGCTGTTCGCCCTCGGCATTGATGACGCGAGCGCGCCGATTCCGCTCGGCCTCGGCCTGACGGGCGATCGCCCGGATCATGCTCTCGTCGATGTCTATATGCTTGATCTCGACATTGGACACCTTGATGCCCCACGCATCGGTCTGCTGATCAAGAATTTCCTGAATGTCAGCGTTCAGCTTGTCGCGTTCGGCCAGCATCTCGTCAAGTTCATGCTTGCCGAGCACCGAGCGTAATGTGGTTTGCGCGAGCTGGCTGGTCGCCTGCATGAAATTCTCGACATTGATGATTGCCTTTTGCGCATCGACCACCCGGAAATAGAGCACCGCGTTGACCCGCACCGACACGTTGTCGCGGGAAATCAGATCCTGCGACGGCACATCCTGGGTGTAGATGCGTATGTCGACCCGCACGATCTGCTGGAGCACGGGAATGACGATCACCAAACCCGGCCCGCCCACGCGCGTGAAGCGCCCAAGGGTGAAGATCACGCCGCGCTCATATTCGCGCAAGATCTTGATGCCAGAGGCGATGAATGTGATGACGATAAAGCCCAGCACCGCGATAGCGAGCAGATCAAATTCCAGAAATTGCATGTCGGGCTCCTTGAATTGAAACTGATGCAGATGAGACTGGCGGTCTCATTTGCCTTCCCTTGCGTCCACCCCAAGCGTCAGACCATCGACCGACGTGATGACCACCATTTCGCCGGGCCGGGGGCTGATCGGGCCGCGCGCGTTCCAGCGTTCGCCATTGACCAGCAGATGGCCGGTCGCGCCCGACCAGTCGATTACCTGCGCTTGCATCCCGACGAGCTGCTCGGTACCGCTCACCGTTTGCCGGCGCTGCGAGCGCCACGCATAGCCGAGCACGACCGACAATATCAAGCCGCTCATGAGCGCAGTGGCGCCGATCACCGACCAGGAAATCTGATATTCGGGCACATCGGTGTCGATGAGGAACAGCGCACCGATGACGAAGGCGACCAGCCCGCCAAGCCCCAATATGCCGAAACTGGGCGTGAAGGCTTCGCCGATCATGAAAGCCAGGCCGAGTAGGACGAGGATCAGTCCGGCATAATCGAGCGGCAGTTGATTGAGAGAATAAAGCCCGAGCACCAGACAGATGACACCGATCACGCCCGAACCGATGGTGCCCGGATTGGCGAATTCGAAGATCAGCCCATAGATGCCGATGAGCATCAGAATGAAGGCGATATTGGGATTGGCCAGCTGGCTCAACGCCTTGGTCAGCCAGCCCGGCTCGAATGTCTCAAGCTGGATATCGCTGGTGGACAATGTCCGCTCGATGCCGGCGACACTCACCGTGCGGCCGTCGATCTGTGTCATCAGATCATCGAGGTCCGTCGCGACAAACTCGATGACGCCGAGTTCCAGCGCTTCTGCGGCCGATATGCTGGCAGCTTCACGAACTGCCTTTTCGGCCCATTCCATGTTGCGCCCGCGCAATTCGGCGAGGCTGCGGATGAAGGCGACGGCGTCGTTGACGGCTTTGCGGGTGCCCGCGTCCTGGGGCGCAGCCGGCGCGGCAGGCTGGCTGCCCTCGTCCGACGGGCGGTTCTTGCCGTCCTTGTCGCCACCCTGGTTGTCGCTGTCATCGCGGCGATCCTGCGGCTCTTGTCCAGGCATTCCCGGCACGCCGCCCATCTGCACCGGCGTGGCCGCCCCGATGTTCGTGCCCGGCGCCATCGCGGCGATGTTGGTCGCGTAGATAAGATAAGTGCCGGCGCTGGCCGCGCGTCCGCCTGCTGGCGCGACGAAGCCGATCACGGGAACCGGCGAGGCAACGATATCGCGGATCATGTCGCGTGTGCTGGTGACCAGGCCGCCCGGCGTGTCGAGGCGGAAGACGACGAGGCTTGCACCGCTGTCGGCAGCACTGTCTAGCGCATCTTTGAGAAGGCGGGTGGAAGGCGGGCCGATCACGCCCTGAATGTCGATGACAAGACCGCGTGGCGAGCCGGTTGCCGGAACAGCATCCTCACCGATCGGCTGTGCCCTTGCCGCCTGTTCATCGGCCGGCACGATCGCGGACAGCGCCAAGAGCACAAGCCCGGCAATGACCAGCAGAAGCGACCCGTTGCGATACAAGTTCGCACGCATGGTACAAACCTCCTCAAGTGCCTGCGGATGGTTGCCGCATTTGTCCCGCACCCGGCACTTGTTGGCACTTTACGGGAGCCGGCAAGGCGAAGCAACGCCGCTTCGCGGCTGCGCCAATAAACCGCTGATGGCGGGGGGCCGGCGCGGCGGCCATTCTGGGCTCTTGACAATCTGTCCGCAAACCGGCTCCTAACGAACCAGGATCCCAACAAAGAAATGACGACTGAAGCCATGAAGATCAACGGCAACGAAATTCGCCCGGGAAACGTCATCGAGCACAAGGGCAGCCTTTGGGCCGCAGTGAAGACCCAGCATGTCAAGCCGGGCAAGGGACCGGCCTATGCGCAGGTGGAACTCAAGAACCTGATTGATGGCACCAAGCTCAACGAACGTTTCCGTTCATCCGAAACGGTAGAGCGCGTGCGCCTGGAGCAGAAGGATTATCAGTTCCTCTATGCCGAAGGCGACAATCTGGTCTTCATGGACCTTGAGACCTATGAACAGCTCGAGATTGCTCGCGAATTCGTTGGTGATCGGGCAGCATTCCTGCAGGAAAGCATGCAGGTTACGGTGGAAAGCTACGAAGCGCGCCCGATCGGCATTACCCTGCCCGACCATGTCACACTGAGGGTCAGCGAAGCCGAGCCGGTCGTCAAGGGGCAGACGGCGTCTTCATCCTACAAGCCGGCCATTCTGGAAAATGGCGTCCGGGTATTGGTGCCGCCCTTCGTGGAAAGCGGCGAGAAGGTTGTCGTGGACACGAACGAACTTACTTATGTTAGGCGCGCTGAATAGCCAGATCCGCCCGCGAAAGACCTAGAGCAGGGAAATCATGCCAGCCTCCGCCCTTATGAATGTGATGCAGGCCGCCGCGCGCAAGGCCGGGCGCGGGCTGGCGCGTGATTTCGGCGAAGTCGAGCATTTGCAGGTCTCGCTCAAGGGGCCGTCGAATTTCGTATCCGCGGCGGACACGCGCGCTGAACAGGTGCTGTTCGATGAACTCTCGCGCGCCCGCCATGGCTATTGTTTCCTGATGGAAGAGCGCGGCTACATCGAGGGTCCGGACAAGACCCATTGCTGGATCATTGACCCGCTCGACGGCACGACCAACTTCCTGCACGGCATTCCTCTGTTTGCCATCTCCATCGCGCTTCAGCGCGAGGGCGAACTTGTCGCCGGGCTGATCTACAATCCGGTGTCAGGCGAGACCTTCACGGCCGAGCGCGGCACCGGCGCCTTTCTCAACGACCGGCGGCTGCGCGTAGCGGCGCGCTCCAGCCTGCGCGAAAGCGTGATCGTGACCGGCATCCCCCACCGCGGACGCGGCGATCACGAACGGCATCTTGCAGAGTTGAGCCGCGTCATGGGCGAGGCTGCCGGGGTGCGGCGCACGGGCTCGGCAGCGACCGATCTGGCCTGGGTTGCCGCCGGGCGCTTCGATGGCTATTGGGAGCGCGGCCTGTCGGCATGGGACATGGCGGCGGGTATCGTCATCGTGCGCGAAGCGGGGGGACTGGTATCGGACGCCGATGGCGGCAATACCATGCTGAGTACAGGCTCGATCGTTGCCGGCAACGAGTCCACGCAGCGCGATCTGACCCGTCTCATCGCCCAGTCGGCGCCGAGACCTGTCAGTGCATGATTGCGCGCCGGGGCGGCGCAGGCGAAGTTACCATTTTGCTCGCGGGGCAAATCCGCTAATAAGACATCGTCGAACATGATGCGGCGCGATGTCGGGCGGCGCTAGCAGGGGGCTGGATCGGAAAAGCCATGGCCAAGACACCGTATTACAGCACTTTGTCGCGTCCCCAGGTCTTCGTCTGGCGGATGTTTCTGTTCGTCCTGCTGGCGGGCTGCGTGGTGGCGGTGCTCTATGAGGACATCGCCGGCGCGTTCATGGCCAATCCCGGCCTCAACGGGCTGATCATCGGCGTGTTGCTCATCGGCATCATCTATGCGCTGCAACAGGTGTTGCGGCTCTATCCCGAGATCCGCTGGGTCAACAGCTTTCGCGTGTCCGATCCCGGTCTTGCCGTCGAGCGGCCGCCGGTAATGCTCGCCCCCATGGCGACAATGTTCCGCAGGCGCCAGGGCGCAGCGGCGGTATCGCCAGCCGTGATGCGCTCGATCCTCGATTCCATCGCCAGCCGCCTGGACGAAGCGCGCGAGACAACGCGCTATCTTGTCGGCCTGCTGATCTTCCTCGGGCTGCTCGGCACCTTCTGGGGGCTGCTCCAGACCATTCAGTCGGTCGGGCTTACGATTTCCACGCTCAACACGAGCACCGGCGAGAGTGCGCTGATCTTCGAGGAGTTGAAAAGCGGCCTGCAGGCCCCTTTGACCGGTATGGGGACGGCGTTTTCCTCATCGCTGTTCGGCCTCGCCGGCTCGCTCATCCTGGGGTTTCTGGATCTTCAGGCTTCCCAGGCTCAGAACCGATTTTACAACGAACTGGAAGAATGGCTGTCCGGGATCACCGAAATGGCGCCTGAAAGCGGCGCGACTGGTGTGCAGGGCACGCCGGCACAGTTACGCTTCGCGATGCTCGACATGCAGCGCAGCATCTCCGATCTCGGCGAGAAGATCGAACATAGCGGCGCATCGGGCAACGCGAATGCTTCCACAGAGGCCATCATGGAGCTTTCGAAAGGCATCGACCGGATGGTCAAGCAGATGCGCGCGGAACAGAAGATCGTGCGCGAATGGGTGGATGAACAGGCCCAGCAGCAATCCGAACTGGCAAGCGTCCTGCGCGAGCAGAACAAGCTTGCCGGCGCGCTCCGGGATATTGCTTCACGCGCGCCCCCGCGCCGCGAGCGGTGATCGCCGCGCCCGTCAAACAGTCATCTGAGGAGACCAAACCATGGCCCGCACCCGCGTATCGCGACGCATAGGGGGCGATTACTGGCCCGGCTTCGTCGATGCCATGGCCACACTGTTGCTGGTCATGACCTTCCTGCTGTCCGTGTTCATGCTGGCGCAATATTTCGTCACCCAGGAAGCCAGCACGAAAGACACCGCGCTAGCCCGCCTCAACCAACAGCTTTCCCAGCTCACCGAATTGCTGGCCCTGGAACGGTCCCAGCGCCGCTCGCTGGAAGAAGAGCTGGCCGCTCTGTCAGCCACGCTGTCGACCACCCAGAGCGATCGTGACCGTCTTCAGGGCCTGCTCAGTGCAGCCGGCGAAGAAAGCGACACGGTGGAGAACCGCATCACCGCGCTGACCGGCGAACTGGAGCGCGAACAGCAGGTATCGGCCCAGGCGCTGGCGCAGGTGGAGTTGCTGAACCAGCAACTCGCCGCCCTGCGCCGCCAGCTTGCCGCGCTGTCCGCCGCGCTCGAACAGTCCGAAACGCGCGATCAGGAAGCGCAGGCGCGCATCGCCGATCTGGGCCGGCGGCTGAACGCCGCGCTGGCCCGCCAGGTGCAGGAGCTGTCCCGCTTTCGGTCGGAATTCTTCGGCCGGCTGCGCGCCGTGCTCGGCGAACGCGCCGATATCCAGATCGTCGGCGACCGTTTCGTCTTTCAGGCCGAAGTCTTCTTTGACAGCGGCTCGGCCGTGATCAACCCGGAAGGGCGCGAAGAGCTGGTCAAGCTGGCGGCAATTCTGGGGCAGCTTGAAAGTGAAATCCCGTCCGAGGTGGACTGGGTGCTGCGCATTGATGGCCACACCGACATCCGCCCGATCGCCACATCCACATTCCCCTCCAACTGGGAGCTGTCGAGCGCGCGCGCGATCTCCGTGGTCAAGTTCCTGATCAGCCGGGGCGTGCCGGCGGGCCGCCTTGTCGCAGCAGGTTTCGGCGAATTTCAGCCGCTCGATAGCGGCGGTAACGAAGAGGCCTTGCGGCGCAATCGGCGTATCGAGCTTAAGCTGACGGAAAAATGACAGGCCACGAAAAACCGGCCCGCCTTGGCGCAGCGGACCGGTCTAAAGCGAACTGCGCACACGCCTGCAATGCATGCAGGCACCCTCAGTGGCGAGTCACCTCATCGCCCATCGCATTAAGCGACACGGATGCCGTCTCGCGCCGGTGAACCGCAAGGGCCACCTCGGACAGCGAACTGAGCACGCTGCGCCGGGAGGCTCCCGTCTGCGCGGCCGAGAGCGGCCGGGACGCGGACCACATGGCGGAGAATGCGAGCGCTGCCAGACGCACCGAACCAGGCGCATTCTCTTCAATCAGTTCAAGCGCAGGCCGGCGCTGCGGAGAGCGGCGCATGGCATCGCCCGACCAGCAGAACGATGATCCGAGCGTCAACTGCTCATGGGCATCGAGAAGACCAGGATTGCGCGCCCACCTGACCCGCTCCGATGCGGGCTCTCCACGAAACAACGGGCGTATCTCGCGCAGCAGCTCCGTCAGCACATCTGAGGGTGCCGGCTTGGCGAGAATGACCCGCGCCTGAACATGACGCTGCGCCAGCTCGCCTGCGCGCAGGGCCAGCGCAAACGCCGCCGGGCTTGCGGGGGCCCGGGCGATCAGGCTCACGCAATATTCACGCGGCCCCATGGCATCGCCCTGATCGAGCGCGTGCAGATACCTGTCAAGCAACTCGACGATCCGATATGCCGCACCGCCATCGTCATCAGGTTTTTTCTTCTGAAATGCTGATAAGAAGCCCATCTCATTCTCTTTCATTCGCTGCGCGGCCGAGTACATTTCGCTCGCGGACAATCTTGCCTGCCGTTGCAGTTCCCGGCGCTGATCCAAACGTTCATTTTTCCAATGCGCAGCACATCGCCAAATGGACATCCAATCCGGCGTGACTGTCGCGTATGCGCCCGGTATTCACGGACGCCATTAAAGGAGATGTTTTCGGCTTCTATTTACGCGAAGGACCAACAAGAGCCGTTTCGCCATGATTGGGCCGAACCTGTTAAATAACGCTTTATCGCTGGGAGAATAATTTGCGCCAGATTGCGCTGATCGCTCACAACCGAGCCGGCGCAACAGGCGTCAGTGGCGTTATCACGGGTTGCGCACCCGCGTCAGATGCAGGCGGCGGGTCGGTTTCCTCGTCCTGCTCATCGTCCATCTGCCGTGAAGGCGGCACGATCTGCGTTGGAAACCCGGCACGCATGTAAGCCACGATCTGCCAGACCTGCGCCTCGCTCAGCACGTTTTCGAATGCCGGCTTGTCGGTGTCGAACGCCTGTCCGCCCTGCAGGATGGTCCAGGCGAGATAGGCGTCGCTCGCATAGGGCTGGCACGCCACATAACCGAGCGACAGCGGCGGCGTTGCCTGAGCCTGCGCCTGTGCGCCATCGCCCTGTCCGCGGGGGCCATGGCACGATGCGCAATGTTCGCCATAAAGCGGCGCACCGGCCGAGATCGCGGCGATCGTGTGGCCGACATCGTTGCTGAGCTCGGTGAATCTTGCCGGGATATTGCCTTCAGCAGCCGCCTGGCGGCGCGCAGTGGAATGCTGCCGACCGGGCCCCATCTGGCGAGCCGGCGCTTCGCCGGTTTGCGGCTCTTCGGGCGCCTCATCGCGCGCGGCACGTTCTGGCGGTTCGACGGGCTCAGCCGGTTCGGCTTTCTCCTCCTGGCGATACGCGCGCGGTTCGGACTTCAGATCGCGCCATCGGTGGCGCGGCGGCTCACACTCCCACATGGGATGGCAATCCCACACTTCGACATCGTCCCAGTGCGCCGGTCGCGCCGAGCCGCAATGAGACTGCGCCATGGCGGACGAGCCCACCGGTAGCGCGACCAGGACGAAATACAGCGCCGCCAGAGCGGCCATGGCATGAGGGCTTGTCATGACAAACCTATTTACATCGCGCAGCCGGGCGTTTCAAACGCGCCGTAGACAAAGGCAATGATGTTCTTACGACTTTGGGCGAAGACCGCCACTTTAAAGCCGGACGGGGGACTTGTGTTCAAATTTCAGGCAGCCCGCGCGACCGGAAGCCCATGCCTGCTGCTAACCTCAGGTTGCGCCTGAAATATGCGCATGCTGATGAAAAAATAGCCGGTTTTCTTGGCGGAGGCTTGCCTCTGAAATAGCCATAACTGTCTGCTTCTGAGGCAGAATTCAGCACCTGTGTCACGAATATTACAGCCTGGGGCCGCTGTGTACCGGTTATCTCATTTGGAGTTGCCAATCTCGCTGCCGCTGAGGAATATACCGGTAACTCAACTGCCGATAGAGAAACGTGTTTCGCGAAAAAAACGGCAGATAAAGTAGGTTCGCAAAAGCCGGGGGCTTAGCGAAACAATTGTCGGCACTAACGGGTGTGGCGCCGTGTGCGCTCCAAATGACGAGGGGAAGTAGATGAGTATCAAAAACTTATACTATAGTTCAATTCGAACTTTCGGTGTTGTTGCAGCAGGTGCTGCAATGTGCGTTACGGCTGTTGCTTCGGCCAATGCGTCTGATCTCAGCATGAAAGACATGCCGTCAACGCCAGGCGTCGAGGTGAGCTTCAACTTTGGCGTCACCACGGATTATGTGTTCCGTGGCGAGTCGCAGACGAGCGGCGACGGTGCCGTGTTTGGTGGTGCAGACCTCACTTACGGTATTTTTTATGCCGGTGTCTGGGCATCCAGAATTGATTTTGGCGCTGATGAAAACGTCGAGATCGACCTTTACACAGGTATTCGCCAGCAGTTCAGCGGTGTCGAGCTTGACTTAGGCGTCATCTACTACGGTTATCCCAACCAGACCAAAGGTCAGGGTGCCGAACTCGACTACGTAGAACTGAAGCTCGGCGCCAGCACCACAATTCAGGGTGTGTCGCTAGGTTTGGCTTTCTACTATTCACCTGAATATTTCGGTGAATCAGGGGACACACTTGTCACAGAAGGCAAGGTCGGCGTAGCGCTGCCGGAAATCATGGGTTTCTCAATGGAACTCAGTGGCACGCTTGGTTATCTTGAATTTTTCGATGGCAGCGGTGACTTTGCCTATTGGAATGTCGGCGTAACCAAAACACTGGTCGAAGGTTTCGCCGTTGATGTGCGCTACTGGGGCCGCGAGGATGCTGGTTGCGGTTCAAACTGCGATGATCGCATTGTCGGCACACTCACGATTTCGAACTGATCACGCATAGGATATCCCAAATCCATCATCTTGTTCTAAGAATGAGAGGCCGGGCCATGCGCCCGGCCTTTTCATTTTGATTGGGCGTGTCCTGCCACTGAACTTTCATCCACCGCGATTAGAGCCTGTTCGGCGTCTCAGGTTTCATTGAACCGGCTCTAGATGTCCAGATCCCGCGCATAAGGCGCGCGCTCCTGGATGAAGGCAAGCCGCGCCTCGGGCCGGGCCCCCATCAGCCGTTCTATTGCGCCTTCGGTCGCCCCGGCATCATCGGCCAGCGCCACCTGCAGCAACATCCGCGTCGCCGGGTCCATCGTCGTCATCTTGAGCTGCGCCGGCATCATCTCGCCCAGACCCTTGAACCGGCCGATCTCCACCTTGCCCCGCCCGATGAACACGCTCGCCAACAATTCATCCTTGTGGGCGTCATCGCGCGCATAGGCGGTCTTGCCGCCCTGGGTGAGCCGATAAAGCGGCGGCACCGCGAGATAAAGATGCCCACCTTCGATGAGCCCGCGCATCTGGGTATAGAAATAGGTGATCAGCAGCGAGGCGATATGCGCGCCATCGACATCGGCGTCGGTCATGATGATCACGCGCTCATAACGCAGATCATCCTCGCGGTAGGCCTTTCCGGTGCCGCATCCCAGCGCCAGCACCAGATCGGCCAGAAGCTGGTTCTGCGCCAGCTTCACAGACGAAGCGTTCGCCACATTCAATATCTTTCCGCGCAGCGGCAGCACCGCCTGGGTGCGCCGATCACGCGCCTGCTTGGCCGATCCGCCAGCCGAGTCGCCCTCGACGATGAATATCTCGGCACCGGCAGCCGAATTCTGCGAACAGTCCGCCAGCTTGCCGGGCAGCCGCAGCTTGCGCGTCGCGGTCTTGCGGCCGATATCCTTCTCGCGCTTGCGCCGCAGCCGCTCCTCTGATCGCTCGATGACGAAATCGAGCAGCCGCGACGCGCTCGCCGGGCTGGCGCTCAGCCAGTGGTCGAACGGATCGCGCAACGCCTGCTCGACGATCCGGCTGGCGCCCTGGCTGGCAAGCCGCTCCTTGGTCTGGCCCTGGAATTCCGGCTCGCGGATGAATACCGACAGCATCGCGCCAGCCCCGGCCATAACATCTTCGGCGGTGATCTGCGCGGCTTTGCGGTTTCCGGTCATCTCGCCATAAGCGCGCAGCCCCTTGCTCAGCATGGTCCGCAGCCCCGCCTCGTGCGTGCCGCCTTCCGGTGTAGGGACGGTGTTGCAATATGAACTTATGAAAGGGTCCTGGTCGGCCATCCACGCGATCGCCCATTCCACCGTGCCGTGCCCGTTTTCCGCCTTCACCTTGCCGGCGAAAGGCGCAGGCGTCACAGTAACGGCGTCGCCGATGCGCTCGGCGAGGAAATCGGCCAGTCCGCCGGGGAAATGAAATTCGGCTTCCTCGGGCACATCCTCGCCGGCGCGCAAGACTTCGCGGGCGCAGCGCCACATGATCCTGACGCCGCCGAACAGATAGGCCTTGGCCCGGCTCATGCGAAACAGTTTGGCGGCGCGAAAGCCCGCATCCGCGCCGAATATCTCTGGATCAGGCAGAACCCGGATGATCGTCCCCCGCACGCCGCGCGCAACCGATCCGACGCGCCTCACAGGCCCCAGCGGCTGGCCGCGCTCATAGATCTGGTGATAGCGCTGACCATCGCGTGCAACCTCGACCTCCAGCCGGGCCGCAAGCGCATTGACCACCGAAATCCCCACGCCGTGAAGCCCGCCCGATGTGGCATAGACCTTGGAGTTGAACTTGCCGCCCGAATGCAGCTTGGTGAGGATGACTTCCAGCGCCGATTTGTCGGGAAATTTCGGATGCGGATCGACTGGGATGCCGCGCCCGTCGTCGCTGACGCTGACCACCCCGTCTGTGCCCAGGGAAATCTCGATGCGCGAGGCATGGCCTTCGACCACCTCGTCCATGGCGTTGTCGATGATCTCGGCAAACAGATGATGAAGGGCCTTTTCGTCGGTGCCGCCTATATACATTCCGGGGCGCCGGCGCACGGGCTCCAGACCTTCCAGCACCTCGATATCGGCAGCCGTGTAGGCGCCGTTCTTGCTGCCGGACGGTTGACTGCTGGCTGGCTCGCCATCGGGGCGGGCGAAAAGATCGCGTGAGGATGCCATGGACGTGTCGTGTTCCCTCAAAAGCGGTGCGCAGCGCGAATCTGCCACACCTGTCAATCCATCATGCGTGACATGGGGCGCGAGTGCATGCAAGCACGGCGCGACCGTGGGCATTCGCGTTCCCCATCTCAGAAAGCATCATGCCCGCTGATGGCGTGGCCTGCGCACACGCTCAGCATGTCTCTTGGAATTCATCAATACGCCAGCTACACAATACAGGCTCAGAGAAAGGAACTGGAATGAAAACCGAAGAGCCCCGCGCGATACATCTCAAGGACTACCGTCCCTCTCCCTATCTCGTGGAAACCGTGGAGCTTGACGTGTCGCTTGCGCCGTCCGGCACGCGGGTGCGCTCACGCCTGAAGCTTGTCCCCAATCCGGCCTCGGATCAGACCGGCGCGCCGCTGGAGCTGAGCGGCGAGGAGATGGGGCTCGAATGGCTGAAGCTCAATGGCAAGAAGATCAGTGATTACAAGCTCACCGATCGTGGCCTGACCATCGCCAAACCGCCGAAAGGCGGCTTCACGATCGAGGCCGAGACGATCTGCGATCCGAAGGGCAATGCTGCGCTCGAAGGGCTATACCTTTCGCGCGGCATCTATTGCACCCAGTGCGAGCCCGAGGGCTTCCGCAAGATCACCTATTTCATCGACCGCCCAGACGTGCTGGCGCGCTACCGGGTGCGCATCGAGGCGGACAAGAAGAAGACGCCGGTCCTGCTCGCCAACGGCAATCCGGTCGATCAGGGCGATCTGCCGGGCGGCCGGCACTTTGCCGTGTGGGAAGATCCGTTCCCCAAGCCGAGCTACCTGTTTGCGCTGGTGGGCGGCGATCTGGCCTGTGTGCGCGATCATTTCACCACCAGGTCCGGGCGCAAGGTCGAACTCAGGATCTATGTCGAGCCCGGCAAGCAAGACCGCTGCGAATGGGCCATGGAGAGCCTGAAAGCCTCGATGCGCTGGGACGAGGAACGGTTCGGGTTGGAATATGACCTGGACATTTTCATGATCGTCGCCGTCAGCGATTTCAACATGGGCGCCATGGAGAACAAGGGCCTCAACATCTTCAACGACAAGCTGATCCTGGCCCGCCCCGATATCGCGACCGATGCCGATTATGAAGCCATCGAGGCGGTCATCGCGCACGAATATTTCCACAATTGGACGGGCGACCGGGTTACCTGCCGCGACTGGTTCCAGCTTTGCCTCAAGGAAGGGCTGACCGTCTTCCGCGATCAGGAATTCACTGCCGATCTGCGCTCGCGCCCGGTCAAGCGCATCGAGGATGTCCGGCTGCTGCGCGCCCGCCAGTTCACCGAAGACGCCGGACCGCTGGCCCATCCGGTGCGCCCCTCCTCGTTCGTCGAGATCAACAACTTCTACACGCTCACGGTCTATGAAAAAGGCGCTGAACTGTGCCGGATGCTGCACACCATTCTGGGCGAGGCCGGCTTTCAGGCCGGAATGAAGCTTTATTTCGAGCGCCACGACGGGCAGGCGGTGCGGGTCGAGGATTTCCTCGCCGCGATGGCCGATGCCAGCGACACCGACCTCGGCCATTTCATGCGCTGGTATACCCAGGCCGGCACGCCGGAACTGATCTGCAAGCTGCGCTATTCCCCGCGCGAGGGTTCCGCGCGCCTGTCGGTCACGCAGGTGCTGCGCCCAACGCCGCGCCAGGCCAACAAGGAACCGGTGCCGATCCCGCTGAAGCTTGGTCTGATCGGCAGCACCGGCAAGGATCTGAGCTTGCGTCTGGAAAGCGGCGAGGCCGTGCGTGACGGGCTGCTGATGGTCACGAAGCGCAATCAGAGCTTCACCTTTACCGGCCTGAACGAGCGCCCGGTGCCCTCGCTGCTGCGCGGCTTTTCAGCGCCGGTCAAGCTCGCCAGCGGCATTTCGGAGAGCGATCTGGAGTTTCTGATGCGCCATGACGGCGACCTGTTCAACCGCTGGCAGGCGGCACAGACGCTTGCCATGAATACGCTGACGACGATGACGGCCATGCTGCGCGAGGGCAAGACGCCCCGGCGCGGCGCGCGCTTTGCCGAAGCCCTGGCCACGACGCTGACGGACACGAGGCTGGAGCCGGCCTATCGCGCCGCGTTCGCTGTCTTGCCGAGCGAAATGGATGTCGCACAGGAGATCGGCGAGGACGTGGACCCGGCCGCCATCCATGAAGCACGCCAGAGGCTCCGCGTGGCGCTTGGGCGCACGCTGCGCACCAGGCTGGAGACGCTTTATGAAGACAATCAGACGCCGCCGCCCTATCGCCCGGATGCCGAGAGCATCGGACGCCGGAGCCTGCGCAACATCGCGCTCTCGCTTCTGGCGGCTGATGCAAGCCCGGATGCCGTGTCGATGGTTCGCGCACATTATGACAATGCGGCCAACATGACAGACACGATAGCAGCGCTCGGCATCCTGTCGAACATGGATGTGGCCGCGCGCGACGAGGTTCTGAGCGACTTTGCCGACAGGTGGGCCGCCGAACCGCTGGTGATGGACAAGTGGTTTGCGATCCAGGCCCAGTCGAGCGCGCGCGACACGCTGTCTCGAATAGGCACTCTGCGCGCGCACAAGCTGTTCTCGCTGAAGAATCCGAACCGGGTGCGTGCGCTGTTTGCCGCGTTCGCCCACGGCAACCAGATGTATTTCAATGATGCCAGCGGGCGCGGCTATGATCTGATCGCGGAGGCCGTGATAGAGATCGACGGGTTCAATCCGATGATCGCGTCGCGCCTGGCCAGCGCATTTTCAAGCTGGCGGATACTTGAGCAGGGGCGGCGCGAGCGCGCCCATGAGGCGCTGGAGACGATCGCGCGCAAGAAAGACCTGTCGCGAGACTGCGCCGAGATCGTCGGCAACATGCTGGGCTGATGGCCATGCGCCGGCTTCGACCGCCGCTCAATCCATCGTCCGAGACAATGTGAATGCGCCCCGGATTTCGCCGGGCGCAAACCCGACGGCCTCATCATCGGGGTAAAGCTCGATTATCTTCGCGCGCAGCCCCGGTGCGACGTTGGCGCCATGGCAGACCGAACAGGGCTGTTCGGCCATGGGGATCGCCTTCATGAAGCGGAATGTCCGTGTGTCGCCCGAGCGGTCCACCCGAGTGGCGGACAAGGTCGCGGGATCCGCGCCCTCGGCGGTGCGCCTGACGAAATCCTCAAGGACCTGGCGCTCCCAGTCATCGGGCTTGTTGGCCGGGTTGCGCAACTTGAGCGCGGTGCGCCTTACAGTCCAGCCATGTTCGCGGCCAACGTCCATGCCTATGTCGGGTGCGGCCTGCTGGCATACGCCGATGGCGCCTTCCGGCCCTGACAGTTTCATGGCGCCTTGCAACTCGCCCTTGAGCCGGCCCATGAAATCCATGATGATCGCCGAGGCTTCGGCCACATAGGCAGCGCTATCGGGTTTTGCCTGTTCTGACGCCTGCGCCGGTCCCACCATGCACAAAAGCGTCAGGAAAGCCGCGACCAACTTTTTCATCATCGCCCTCGGGGTTAGCAGTTCGAAACCGTGCAAATTGAATTATGCGAATAATCGCATATGCTGGTCTCAATTGATACTGACGATTTTTGCACCGCTTGTCGCTGCACCATCAAGCGCAGGAGTGTGGCCGATCTTCCTTGCGCATTTCCAGTATGCGGCCAGCATCTTTGCCATCGTCTTCGGCCTCAGGGCATAGAGCCGGGCACCGCGCGGGCTGGCCATCAGGCGCAGTGTGCGCTGGCGTCGGCTGCACGCCTTGGCAAAGGCCGCAAGCTCCTCGGGCGGACCCAATATGGCCCTGTTCTGCCGGGCGAAGGCGGCGAGTACCGCCAGATCGTGGTCTTCGCCGATGATTTCCGATAGCTCCCCGGCGAGGGCGATGCGAGCCTCCAGCGCCTCGGGCCAGGCCGCGCGCAGGAGCTGGCACTGCCGCCAATGGCGCTGCACATGTTTGCGCCAATCATGAAACAGGCTCGCGTCGGCGCGCTTGTCATAGGCGCGCGAAAAGGCGTCAGCGCCTTTGGCATAAGATCGCGCGAAGCCGCGAGCGACGGCATCGAAGTTGCGATCGCTGACGGCGAGCCCGGCGATGGCCTCGCGCGCCTTGGTCAGCCCGGCGATAGCTTCTTCCCGGCGTTCGTTATCATGCTCGGCTGTCGCCTCGTCGGCCTTGGCCAGCAGCCAGGACCGCAGCGCAAAGGGAAACCGTCCCGCCGCATCGATTTCGCCGCGCACCGCCAGCGCGTCCAGTTGCTGGAGCATGACCGCGATGTCGCGCGCCCCTGAAAGGGTGCGGCCGAGATCACGAAACCGGCGATCTTCGCGGCGATAGTCCGGCTTGGCGAGAGCCGGCTCGGCGAGATCGAGCAACGCCCGAATGCGCTTGAGACTTTTGCGCGCATCATGAACGCCGGAAATGATTCCACGGTCCTTGCCAAGATGTTTGGCCGCGAGGTCAATCTGGGCGAACGCGATGCGACGCATGCCCTTCTCGAAAGACTGTCCCAGCTTCAAGCAATACTTCAATTGAGTTGACCTCGATCTCGTTTATCCGTCAGGGCAAACAGTCTGTCACAAAAGTTTCATAAAGCAATCATTCCCGCGCCTGAGGGCGGGAACGCCACGCCGTCTTGTGCGCCGGCGGGCTTTCGGCTATGCCGATCCGATTTGATAATCAGGAGGTTGGACAATGTCTTCGACCAGCGGCGCCGTATCAAAGGTCGTGCTTGCCTATTCCGGCGGGCTCGATACCTCGATCATCCTGAAATGGCTGCAGGTGCCCTATGGCTGCGAGGTGGTGACCTTTACCGCCGACCTCGGCCAGGGCGAGGAGCTTGAGCCCGCCCGGCGCAAGGCGGAGATGCTGGGCATCCGGGAGATCTATATCGAAGACCTGCGCGAGGAATTCGTGCGCGACTATGTGTTCCCGATGATGCGGGCGAACGCGCTTTATGAAGGTGTCTATCTGCTCGGCACCTCGATCGCCCGACCCCTTATCGCCAAACGTCAGATCGAGATAGCCCACGCAACAGGGGCAGACGCGGTGTGCCACGGTGCAACCGGCAAGGGTAACGATCAGGTGCGCTTCGAACTCGGTTATTACGCGCTCGATCCAGATATTCGTGTCATCGCGCCATGGCGTGAATGGGACTTCGCCAGCCGCGAGGCGCTGATTGAATTCGCCGAGCAGAACCAGATCCCGGTGCCGAGGGACAAGCGCGGCGAGGCGCCGTTTTCGGTGGATGCCAACCTGCTGCACACCTCGTCTGAGGGCAAGCTGCTGGAAGACCCGGATGAAGAAGCGCCGGATTATGTCTATCAGCGCACGCTTTCCCCTGAGGAAGCGCCCGACACGCCCACTTATGTCGAGATTGGCTTCGAGCGCGGCGATGCGGTGTCGATTGACGGCGAGGCGCATAGCCCGGCGAGCCTGCTGGCCCGACTTAACGATCTGGGCCGCGACAACGGCATCGGCCGGCTGGACTTGGTGGAAAACCGCTTCGTCGGCATGAAATCGCGCGGCATTTACGAGACACCCGGCGGCACCATCCTGCTGGCGGCGCATCGCGGCATCGAGTCGATCACGCTCGACCGCGGGGCGGCGCACCTGAAGGACGAGCTGATGCCGCGCTATGCCGAGCTGATCTACAACGGGCTGTGGTTTTCCCCTGAGCGCGAAATGCTGCAAGCCGCCATCGACAAGAGCCAGGAACTTGTCGCCGGCACCGTCCGCCTGAAACTCTACAAGGGCAGCGTCAGTGTGATCGGCCGCCGCTCACCGCACTCCCTATATTCGCAGAACCTCGTCACCTTCGAGGAAGGCTCCGGCTATGACCAGAAAGACGCCGAGGGCTTTATCAAGCTGAACGCGCTGCGACTTCGTCTTATTGCCGCGCGCCGGCTGCGCGAGACAAGATGACCATGCTCGCGCAGGGGCCAGGGACATCATTCTGCTCCACAGCCCGGCTGCGGCGCGGTATACTCATGGCATGGCAACCGATCTCATCGATATCCGTCAGGCGAAGAAAAAGGACGCGCTGGCATTGGCGCGTGTGCGCGAAGAGGCATGGCGCGCCACCTATCAGGGGCTGATCCCGCATTCCACCTTGCAGCAGATGATCGCCGCCCATGGTCCTGGCTGGTGGGGCAATCTGATATCGATCGGTTCATCGGTGCTGTTGCTCGACTTTGACGGCGAGACCCAGGGTTATGTGTCCTTCGGACGCTCGCGGCGCGGGCCGGCCGGCGTCAGGGGCGAGATCTACGAGCTTTATCTGACACCGGTCTATCAGGGCGCGGGGCTGGGCAGACGCCTGTTCGAGGCTGCGCGGATCGAACTGAAGCGCCGGCGCCTCAGCGGGCTGGTCGTGTGGGCGCTGAGCGAGAATATCTACGCCTGCGAATTCTACGAGGCGATGGGCGGCAAGATTTCAGCGCGTGGAGTTGAGCGGTTCGGCGCAACGAAGCTGGAGAGGCTCGCCTTTATCTGGCGCTGAAAGCGGTCGCGTCGCTCAGATGGGCTGTCCGACTGATGAAGGCGCATCCGTCCGGCGCGCCTTTTCATTTGCCTGAAGTGACCGGCCGGCCTATATGCTGAGGGCCAGACGGCAACGTTTCGCAGTCGCGCCCTCAAGCCGCCTCACCCGGATCGCCCCGCCGCCATGACCCGCAGATCGCAGACCCGAATTCTGATATTGGTCATTGCCGGCCTGATAAGTCTGGTCGTCGTCGCGCTGACGTCGCGGATTGCCGGCGGACAATGGCTGGCATTTTATGAATTCATCCGCGACACTTCCCTGCTGGTCATCACTGTTGTGGCAGCCTACCTCGCGCACATCTACCAGAAGCGCGCCTCCTTCCTGCAATCGCTGCGCGAACAGTGGCATGAGATCGTCGAAGCGAAGGCAGCCCTGCTGTTTTATCTGCATCAGGAAAATCCTGAGTTGGACGATTATCTGTGGACCGCGCGGCAGCTCTCGACCTGCATCGACAATATGCGTATCGTCTATTCCAATGTCGGCGAGACCGATGACCTCATCGGGCTTTATCCCTATGCGCCGCTGCACAAGATGCGCAAGGTGATCGAGAGCATGGATCCGCGCATCGCTGCGCCCACGCCGGAAGAACGTTACCGGGCGCGCGGCGAAATCTGGGAAGCGTTCAAGGCGATCCGTGAACATTTCCTCGACGAATTCGATCTGGAGGAGCCGACACGGCCGATCCTCGTCGACGACATGCGCCGGATGAAGCGCGATGGCGCAAGCGCCTCGGCGCTGGCAAAACATGCCGAGCAGGAAAAGCGGCTGACAGATCAAGCCAGCGCTCATAAACGTTGACGCGCCGCACGCTCTCGGTCAATCTGCGCTCGCGTTTTGCAGCGCAGCATCGCCAGGGGGCGAAGCGCGTCATGGAACAAGCAGGCTCATGAAACTCAGGAATATCGCGATAATCGCCCATGTCGATCATGGGAAAACGACGCTGATCGACGTGCTGCTCAAGCAATCGGGCGCCTTCCGCGACAATCAGCGCGTGGCCGAACGCGCCATGGATTCAAATGATCTGGAGCGCGAGCGCGGCATCACCATCCTCGCCAAGGTCACCTCGATCGACTGGCAGGGCACGCGCATCAACATCGTGGACACGCCCGGCCACGCCGACTTCGGCGGCGAGGTGGAGCGCATCCTCAACATGGTCGATGGCGCCATCGTCCTGGTTGACGCCGCCGAAGGCCCGATGCCGCAGACCAAATTCGTGGTGCAGAAGGCCCTCAAGGTTGGCTTGCGTCCGATCGTGGCGATCAACAAGATCGACAAGCCCGAAGAGCGCCACGCCGAGGTCGTCAACGAAGTCTTCGATCTTTTCGCCGCGCTGGACGCCAGCGAGGAACAGCTTGATTTTCCCGTCCTCTACGGCTCGGCCAAGCAGGGCTGGATGGCGCCTGACCCCACCGGCCCGCATGAGACCATGGCGCCCCTGTTCGACCTGGTGCTTGAACATGTCGCCGCGCCGACAATCGAGGATGGTCCGTTCCGCATGCTCGCCACGACGGTCGAATCCGATCCCTATCTGGGGCGCATCCTCACCGGACGCATCACATCAGGCGCGGTGACGCCCAACCAGACCATCAAGGCGCTGTCGCGCGAGGGCAAGCTGGTGGAGCAGGGCCGCGTGTCCAAGGTGCTGGCCTTCCGCGGACTGGATCGCACACCGGTGGAGCGCGCCGAAGCCGGCGACATAATCGCCATTGCCGGCCTGAGCGAAGCGACAGTAGCCGATACGCTCTGCGCGCCCGAGGTGAGCACCGCGATCCCCGCGCAGCCCATCGACCCGCCGACCCTGTCGATGACATTCCGCATCAATGACGGCCCCTTTGCCGGACAAGAGGGCAAGAAGGTGCAGAGCCGCGTGATCCGCGAGCGGCTGCTGCGCGAAGCAGAGGGCAATGTGGCGCTCAAGATCGCCGAGACCGAGGACAAGGATGCCTTCGAAGTTTCGGGGCGCGGCGAACTTCAGCTTGCCATCCTGATCGAGACCATGCGCCGCGAAGGCTTCGAGTTGACCGTCTCG
>DAIMZI010000003.1:0-82643 GCA_036734025.1 Dichotomicrobium sp. | reverse complement strand
GGGCGGTCGACCGGGCGTGTTTTCGACCGTCTCGCGCCCGCGCGTGGTGATGCAGGTTGATCCGCAGACCGGCCAGCGCCTTGAGCCGATCGAGGAAGTGATTGTCGATGTGGACGATGAATTCTCGGGCGCGGTGGTGCAGAAACTGTCCGAGCGGCGGGGCGAGCTGATAGACATGCGCCCGTCCGGCGGCGGCCGGCAGCGCCTGATCCTGCATGTTCCCACGCGCGGCCTGATCGGCTATCAGGGCGAGCTTTTGTCCGATACCCGAGGCACCGCCGTCATGAACCGGCTGTTTCATGAATACGCGCCGCATCGCGGCGACATTCAGGGCCGGCGCACCGGTGTGCTGCTGTCCAACGGCCAGGGCGAGGCCGTCGCTTATGCGCTGTGGAACCTGGAAGATCGCGGGCCGCTGATGATCGCGCCGCAGACGCGCGTCTATCAGGGCATGATCGTCGGCGAGCACAGCCGCGGCAACGATCTGGAAGTGAATGTGCTGAAGGGCAAGCAGCTAACCAACATCCGCGCCGCCGGCAAGGATGATGCAGTCAAGCTGACGACGCCGATGAAGATGACGCTGGAGCGCGCGCTCAGCTATATCGACGATGACGAACTTGTCGAGGTGACGCCGCAGTCCATTCGTCTGCGCAAGCGCTACCTTGACCCGCACGAGCGCAAACGGGCCGAGCGCGCGGCTTCCTGAGCGCGAAGCGCCATCCTGCTGGAGGAAACAAGAATGCGCATAGACGCCATCCCCATCGGCGATAACCCGCCCCATGACATCAATGTCATTGTTGAGGTGCCGATAGGGGGCGAGCCGGTCAAGTACGAGATGGACAAGGCATCGGGCACGTTGTTCGTTGACCGTGTGCTTTACACCGCGATGCGCTATCCGGGCAATTACGGCTTCGTGCCGCACACCTTGTCGGATGATGGCGACCCGGTGGATGTGCTGATCGCCAATCAGCGCCAGCTCATCCCTGGCGCGGTCATGAATTGTCGGCCCGTTGGTGTGCTGTACATGCGCGATGAGGCCGGCGCGGACGAAAAAATCATCGCTGTGCCGTCCGGGCGCGTGTCGGCCATGTACGACAATATCGACAGCTACCGCGATCTGCCCGCCATGCAGATCCGCCAGATCGCCCATTTCTTTCAACGCTACAAGGATCTGGAAGACGGCAAATGGGTCGAAATCTCGCGGTGGGGCGATGACGCGGAGGCGCGTGAACTGGTTGCCAAGGCCATCGAGGCAGCAAAAGGCGTAAATAGCGCATAATCAGCCTGGCGATAAAACGCCAGCGCAGACCCGAGCCGCTTTCCATGTTTCGACGGCGCTGCTATACCCCTTGGCATTCAAAGGGTTTGCGCCATGACAGACATGCAGATCGCGGTGATGGGCGCTGGCGGACGGATGGGCCGGGCGCTGGTGCGCGCGGTTCACGAAGCGCCGGGCTGTGAACTGGTCGGCGGTACGGAGGCCCCGGGATCCGCTCTGATCGGCGCCGATCTCGGCGAGCTTGCGGGTCTCGGCGCCATCGGCATTCGCGTCACCGACGACCCGCTCAATCTGTTCACTCGCGCCCAGGCTGTGCTCGATTTCACCTTGCCTGCCGCGAGCGTGGAATATGCGGCTCTGGCGGCCCAGGCGCGCATCGTGCACGTCATCGGGACGACTGGCTTCAGCGCCGAGGACGAGCGCCGGATCGAAGCCGCGCGTCCCCACGCAACCATCATCAAGGCCGGAAATATGAGCCTCGGCGTCAATCTGCTCATGGGGCTCACGCGCAAGGTGGCCGCCGCGCTCGACGAAGATTTCGATATCGAGATCGTTGAGATGCATCACCGCCACAAGATCGACGCGCCCTCGGGCACCGCGCTGATGCTGGGCGAGGCTGCGGCCGCGGGCAGGCGCATCGCCCTCGACATTCCCTGCGTGCGCGGCCGTGACGGCGAAACCGGCGCGCGGCCCCGCGGCGCGATCGGCTTTGCCAGCCTGCGCGGCGGCGATGTCGTCGGCGATCATACGGTGGTCTTCGCGGCCGCCGGCGAGCGTATCGAACTCACACACCGCGCCACCGACCGGCAGATTTTCGCCCGGGGCGCCGTCAAGGCCGCATTGTGGGGACAAGGCAAGCCGCCGGGCATCTATTCCATGCTGGATGTGCTCGGACTAGCGGAGTGAGCCCACTTCATCGAAAGGAGACGCCATGCTGGTTCTCGTGCGCCACGGCGAAAGCGAATGGAACAAGTTGAACCTGTTCACCGGCTGGAAGGATGTCGATCTGAGCGAGAACGGTATCGAGGAGGCGCGCCGCGCCGGCCAGATTCTGCGCCGCGAGGGGCTCAGTTTCGACGTTGGCTTCACCAGCGCGCTGAAGCGCGCCCAGCGAACCCTCCACATCATCCTCGCCGAAATGGGCCAGAGCGAGGTTGCGGTTCATGTCGATGCGGCGCTCAACGAGCGTGACTACGGCGACCTGGCGGGCTTGAACAAGGATGATGCACGCGAGAAATGGGGCGCCGAGCAGGTGCATATCTGGCGCCGCTCCTATGATACGCCGCCGCCCGGAGGCGAGAGCCTCAAGGACACGGCCGATCGCGTTATCCCTTATTACCAGACCAACATATTGCCCGAGATCCTGGCCGGCAAGACGGTGATCATCTCGGCGCACGGCAACTCTCTGCGCTCCCTGATCATGGAGCTCGACGGCATGAGCCCCGACGAAATCGTCCAGCTCAACCTGGCGACCGGAGTGCCCATCCTCTACCGGTTCAACATCGATGGCACCGTCGCGACAAAGCGCGACCTGGCTGCCTGAGGGTGGCGCGGGGCGCTGTGAGCCAGCCGCAAAACCATACCGCGCGGTTAAGCCGGCTCCTTGTATTTGGATGAAATTACCTGCCGGCGTTTAGCCTCGGTTCAATCCGCCTGTGTCATTCTTCGTTCGTGTCAGTTCGAAGGGTGATCGCGTCATGGGCGGGCCAAGTCGGTTCATCATTGTCATTGTCGCTGTTTGCAGCATGTTCGGGGCAAAGCCCGCGGCGGCGCTCAGCGGCGAGGTTCTCGGGGCGGGACGTCTTGGCGCGGGCGAACGCGCCGGCTTCATGCCTATCTACGGCTTTACTACACCGCCGATCGGCCATGTCGATTTTTGCCGCCGTCACCGCGACGAATGCGAGCCGCGCCGTGTCAGTACGCTGGCCTCAAGCGATGACCGGCGTGTCAGCCTCACCTCAGAGCGCTGGCATATGCTTATCGAGGTCAATAGTTTCATCAACGCCACGATCGAGCCCATGACCGACATGGAACTTTATGGCGTCGAGGAATATTGGGCCTATCCGGTGCGCGCGGGCGATTGCGAGGATTATGTCCTGCTCAAGCGCCGTGAACTGATGAAACGCGGCTGGCCGGAAAGCTCTCTGCTGATCACGGTGGTGCGCGACGAGACCGGCGAAGGTCATGCGGTGCTGACGGTGCGGACCGCCAATGGCGACTACATTCTCGACAACAAGCATTCGCGCATACTGTTATGGAGTGAGACGCCATATCAGTACATCAAGCGCCAGTCCTATCGTCACCCCGAGTTGTGGGTGTCGCTGATGCGGGTAGCGGAAAGCCCGGCGGTAGGTGCAGCACGGAAATCAAGATGAGGTGACATTTTTCAAGCCCGCATCCGGCCACTGAGCGGACCGGGCTCAAGGACAGGCAGGTTCGGTCTCGCTCGCCATATTTCCCCCCGACCCTGCCGGAGCCGGCGTGCGCCCCCCCCTCATCCGCGCCGGCTCCCCCCCTATCTCGCTGAAAGCCCCTGAGCGTAGCGGCGCGCATTCTCGACATAATGCTGTGCGGAGCCGCGCAAGCCTTCCACTTCCTCAGGCGTGACACTGCGCACCACGCGCCCAGGCGCACCGACCACCAGCGAATTATCCGGGATTTCCTTGCCCTCTGGCAGCAGGCAATGGGCGCCGATGATGCAATTTCGGCCGATCCTCGTATCGTTAAGGATCGTCGCGCCGATACCGATCAGACTGTTGTCGCCAATCGTGCAGCCGTGGAGCATGGCCAGATGGCCGATCGTGCAGCCGCGCCCGACGCTCAAGGGCGAGCCCATGTCGGTGTGCATCACCACGCCGTCCTGCACGTTGGTATCTTCGCCGATATCGATCAGTTCATTATCGCCGCGCAACACGGCGCCGAACCAGATGTTGGCGTTGCGCGCCAGCCTGATGCGGCCGATAAGCACCGCAGTCGGTGCGATCCAGTTCGAGCCGTCTTCAGCCAGGCTTACGCTGACCCCATCAAGATCATAAAGCGGCATGGGCCTGTTCTTTCCTTGTGCGCGGCGCGAGCCTATTCGCCGTCGCTTTCGATGGCGAGGACGCGCCCGCAATGTTTGCAATGAACCGCGTCGGCATCATGCTGGCGAAGGCTGCAGTCCGGACAGCGGTGCTGCACCTTGCTGGGCCTGAAAATCACCTGGATGAGCCGCAGGAACAGGCCGACGCCGAACACCATGATGACGACGGCGAGCATGCGCCCCGACGTGCCCTCCAGCACAATATCGCCAAAGCCTGTAGTCGTCAGCGTGCTGAGGGTGAAATAAAGCGCATCGAGATAGTTGTTGATGGCCGAATTCGTCTTGCCTTGCAGGGCATAGACGACTGCCGATACGCCGAAGACGAACACGACGAGATTGACGATACTGTTGATGAGCTGCTCGCGGCGCTGAAAGACAGGGTGAAGCTCACGCAGGTCGCGCACCAGGTGATATGAGCGCAACAGGCGAAAGATCCGCAGGATACGCAGGAACAGATAATCTTCAGCCGCTGCCGGGATGAACAGCGACACCAGCACGATGGCATCCGTCCAGGTGCTGATTTCGGTGAACCACTGGCGCTTGCGCTGTGCGGCGATCAGGCGCGCGATCAGGTCAAGGGCGATATAGCCGGCAATGCAATAGTCGATCAGCCGGAAGACGGGAAGCTGTGGCAGCGCCGTGACGGCGATGAAGTAAACGATCGTCGCAAAATCGACCGCAAGCAGCGTGAAGCGGAAGACTCGCGAATAGCCTTCCTTGCCGTAGTAGAGTTTGCGTATGAATTCGGTCACGGGTCCGGGTAGGGCGTTGGTTGATGTCTTGACGCCCCCGGATCATTGAGAATTAAGCACGGCGGCGCAAGGTCAAACTGACCCAGCCGCGAGATCAGGCGCGATCGGGCGCCTGCGCGACGGTGTGGCGGCTGGTCATGACGCCGATTGCAAAGGCCAGATTGCCTACAACCAGAGTCACAACGGAGATCAGCAGTAGCTGGTTGTATGTATCGCTAACGCCGGTTAGCGGTGCGATCACATTCAGATGGCCGCCGCTCTCGGCATAATAAAGCGCCGCGCCAGCGATGGCCGTGACGAAGGCGACGAGGTAGCTCCAGCGTGACACGCGCAGATTGCCCCATATGCAGAAAAAGATGACCGGGGCGAGGAACAGCGACGCGGTGCCGCTGACCGCAACGGCGGCATAAAGATCGGTCGTGCCGAGTGCGAGGAATATCAGGCCGCCGAGCGCGAACAACGCCATGGCGATGCGCCCGTTCGCCAGCGTCTGCTTGCCCATGCCCATATCTGCGACAGCCAGCTTCGAGGCGCTGGAAAAAGTCGAATCGAGCGTCGAGACGGCGGACACCACAAGCGCGAGATTGATCAGCAACATCGTCGTATCGCCAAGGAGCCGGGTGAGCACCACCATCATCGCCTCATCGCCCTGACGCTCCAGACCCGCGACCACCCCAAGAAGCGAGAAGCCGAGTATGCACACGAAGCTTATCCACGCGGCATGCAGGAAACTGGCGCGCGTGGTGCGCCGGTCGGAAATGAAGCCGCGATCCATCATCACAGGGTCGTGCATAGGATAGCTCCACACCTGCAACAGCGCGACGAGCAGGAGGTTCCAGCCGTTTTCGAGCTCGAGCGAACTGCTGGTCGTGATAGTCGCTATCGAGGTGGTGGGCAGCATGAACAACGACACGAGAATAAGCACCATCAAGACGAGGAACAGGCTCATTTGCAGCACATCAGTACGCAGAGATGCCTGCAAACCGCCGATCATCGAATAGCCGAGCGTGACCACCGCCGTTATGCCGATGGCAAGCAGATAGGCGGTCGTGCCGGTGGTGCCGAAGATGATGCCAACCACAAGCAGATTGGCGAACACCTCGCTGAGCAGGCGCAGGGCTATGAGGAAATTGTAGCTGCTTACCCCGAACCCGCCGAACCTGTCGCGCATGAAATCCTGGATACTGGCATAGCCGTGGCGGAACCTGAGCTGGTCGATGATCGCCGCGCCTGTGAGAAACGACAGATAATAGACCGCATAGGCGAGCCCGCCGGCGATGCCGAAACTGTATCCCAGGATCGCGGCGGTCAGCAGCGAACGGGCAAAAATCCAGGTTGTCACCTGCGAGAAAGTAAGCGTTAGAACGCCGGGCGGGCGGCCTGTATCCGACCAGCCACGAAAGAAGCTTTGCGTATCACGCGCCAGCGGTGAGACGACGAAGCTGAGGGCGAGGAGCGCGGCAAGCGCGCCAACAAGGATTTCGGTCAACGCCATGTCTCCCGGCTGTGAATT
Source organism: Dichotomicrobium sp. (assembly GCA_036734025.1). Taxonomy (GTDB): domain Bacteria; phylum Pseudomonadota; class Alphaproteobacteria; order Rhizobiales; family Rhodomicrobiaceae; genus DAIMZI01. The sequence goes on along the minus strand of DAIMZI010000003.1, from coordinate 76,017 downwards.
CATATGATGATGAAGTTAGCGCCGGAGTATGGCCTTTGCCTATACACGCTTGTTCACGGATTTGTCATTGCCGCTCGCACTCTGATCGGCCATTGTCGTCATGCGGGTTTGCGTCTTGCCACGCCTCGCATGCCGACCATACGCGCATGAAGTGCGAGCCCCCATGAGCGACAATCACCCGCCGCAGGAAACCCTCCGATCGCAGATCGTGGCGACATGCCGGCACATGAGCGCGCAGGGGCTCAGCCCTGGCCGGTCGGGAAATGTATCAGCGCGGCTTGACGAGGGTATGCTGATCACGCCAAGCGGCATGGCCTATGATGTCATGTCGCCTGATGACATCGTCTTTGTCGCCGCGGACGGCAAGCCCGCACCTGGCAAGGTGCCTTCCAGCGAATGGCGCTTTCACCTCGCCGCTTATGGCGCACGCCCAGCGGCGAATGCCGTGGTGCATTGCCATTCGATGAATGCCACGGCGCTCGCCTGCGCGCATCGGACGATCCCGGCCTTTCACTACATGGTCGCGGTAGCAGGCGGTAGCGATATTCCGCTTGTGCCCTATGCAACCTTCGGCACGCCAGAGCTGGCGCGCCACGTCGCTGACGCGCTAGCGGACCGTTCGGCCTGTCTCATGGCCAATCACGGGCAGATCGCGACCGGCCCGACGCTGGAGGCCGCGCTTGAGCTGGCCGCCGAGGTGGAAACGCTGGCCGGCCAATATCTGCGCGTGCTGGCGCTCGGCGAGGTGCATATCCTGAGCGATGAGGAAATGGCGCGCGTTCTGGAGCGGTTCAGGACCTATGGCCAGCGCGCGCCGGCGGACCGGCCCAAGCCGAGCTGAATCACGTCGCCACGGCGCCCGAATGAACGGCTTCGAGATCGAACGCGGCGGCGAGCAGTGCCTTGGTGTAGTCCGAGCGGGGATTGTCGAAGACCTCGCGCGCATCGCCCTGCTCCACGACCTTGCCGCCGCGCATGACGATGACGAAATTCGCCAGCGCCCGCACCACGCGCAGATCGTGGCTTATGAACAGGTAAGCCAGGTTATGGCGGCGCTGGAGATCGCGCAGCAGATCTATGATCTGCGCCTGAACGGAGACATCGAGCGCGCTCGTGGGTTCATCGAGCATGAGGAATTTCGGCTCCAGCACCATGGCGCGGGCAATCGCGATGCGCTGGCGCTGGCCGCCGGAAAATTCGTGCGGATAGCGGTCTTGCGTGGCCGGATCGAGCCCCACTTCGCGCAAGGCCTTGGACACACGCGCGCGCCGTTCCTGCGATCGCATGCCCGGATGCTGGATGAGCAATCCTTCCTCGATGATCTGGCTGACCGAGAGCCGCGGGCTGAGCGACCCGTAAGGATCCTGGAAGACGATCTGCATGTCGCGGCGGTAGGGGCGCATCTTTCGCGAGCTCGTCTGGTCGATGTTCTGGCCCATATAGACGATCGGGCCTTCGCTTGAAGTCAGCCGAAGGAGCGCCAGCCCCAGAGTGGTCTTGCCCGAGCCGGACTCGCCGACAACGCCGACGGTCTGCCCGGCGCGCACCTCCAGGCTGAGACCGTCAACGGCCTTGATGTGGCCCACAGTGCGGCGCAGGAAACCCCGTCGGATCGGGAACCAGACCCGCAGATCCCTGGTGCTCATGATGACCGGCGCGGACCTGTCGGCGGGCGGCGGATCGCCCTTCGGCTCGGCGGCCAGCAGATGACGGGTGTAGACATGTTGTGGCTTGGTGAAGATGGCTTCGGCGCTGCCGGTCTCGACGATCTCGCCCTGGTTCATGACGCATAGGCGATCTGCCATCTTGCGCACGATGCCCAGGTCATGAGTGATGAGCATCAGCGCCATGTTCATCTCGTCCTTGAGCGACTTGAGCAGCGCCAGGATCTGCGCCTGTATCGTCACATCGAGCGCGGTCGTCGGTTCGTCGGCAATCAGCAGGTCGGGCTCGTTGGCGAGCGCCATGGCGATCATGACGCGCTGGCGCTGGCCGCCGGAAAGCTGATGCGGATAGGAGTCGAGCCGGGTCTCGGGGTCAGGGATGCCGACCTTGTCGAGCAATTCCAGCACGCGCAGCCGCGCCGCGCTGTCAGACAGGCCGCGGTGCACCTTGAGCACTTCGCCGATCTGCTTCTCGACCCGGTGCAGCGGGTTGAGTGAGGACATCGGCTCTTGGAAGATGATGCCGATCTGTCCGCTGCGCAGCTTGCGCAAGGCGGGCTCATCCATCTTCAGCACATCAGCGCCCTTGAACAGAATTTCGCCCGAAGGGTGAGACGCGGCCGGATATGGCAGGAGCCGCATGATGGACAGCGCCGAGACGGTCTTGCCGGAGCCGGACTCACCGACCAGCGCCACGGTCTCGCCCGCCGCAATGTCGAACGAGATCCCTTTTACAGCCAGCGTGTCCTCATCGCCGGAGCGGAAGGCCACACTGAGATTTTTGACACTGACGAGTTTGTCTGAAGCGATCATTTCAGCGGCCTAGCGGAATGTCTTGCGCGGGTCGAGCGCGTCGCGCACGGCCTCGCCGATAAAGATCAGCAGGCTCAGCATGACGGCGATGACCGCAAAAGCGGTCAGGCCGAGCCACGGCGCCTGAAGATTGGCCTTGCCCTGGGCCAGCATTTCGCCCAGCGAGGGCGAGCCCACCGGCAGGCCGAAGCCGAGGAAGTCGAGCGAGGTGAGCGTGGTGATCGAGCCATTGAGGATAAAGGGCATGAAGGTCAGCGTCGCCACCATGGCGTTGGGCAGCAGATGCTTGAAGATGATCTTAGCATCGCTCAGCCCCAGCGCCCGCGCGGCCTGGATATATTCAAAATTGCGCCCGCGCAGGAATTCGGCGCGCACCACACCGACCAGCGCCACCCAGCTGAACAGCAGCAGGATGCCCAGCAATATCCAGAAATTGGGCTCGATCACCGCAGCGATGATGATCAGCAGATAAAGCGATGGAATGGCGGTCCAGACTTCGATGAAACGCTGGAAGATGAGATCGACCCAGCCGCCGAAATAACCTTGAACCGCGCCGGCCGCGATACCGATGATCGAGGAGAACAGCGTCAGGGTCAGGCCGAACAGCACCGAAATGCGAAAGCCATAGATCGCGCGGGCGACGACGTCGCGACCCTGATCGTCGGTGCCGAGCCAATTCTCCGATGATGGCGGGGCCGGCGCGGGAACCGGCAGATCGAGGTTGATGGTGTCGTAGCTGTAGCGAATGATCGGCCAGATCATCCATCCGCCGTCTGCCTCGATCAGCTCCTTGACGAAGGGATCGCGATAGTCGGTCGCGGTAGCGAATTCGCCACCGAACGTGGTTTCGGGATAATCGGCGAAGATGGGGGTGTAATAGTCGCCGCGATATTGAACGAGCAGCGGCCGGTCATTGGCTATGAATTCGGCGAACAGGGTAACGAAGAATAGGACGAGGAAGATCCACAGGCTCCAGTAGCCGCGTTTGTTGGCCTTGAAATTCTGCCAGCGCCTGAGGTTGATCGGCGACAGTTCGAAAGGTCCGCGCGGGCGAGGCACCTCGCCGGCATGGGGGAATGTTTTTTCGCTGTCGGAGACTTTCGCTTCCACGGCCATCAGACCTCTCGCGATTCAAAATCGATGCGCGGATCGATCCAGGTATAGGTGAGATCGGATATCAGGTTGATGATCAGACCCATCAGCGAAAATATGTACAATGTCGCGAACACCACGGGGTAATCGCGGTTGAGGATCGACTCAAACGACAGCAGCCCCAACCCGTCGAGGGAGAAGATGGTCTCGATGAGCAGTGCGCCAGTGAAGAAGGCGCCAATGAACGCGCCGGGAAAGCCCGAGACGATAATGAGCATGGCGTTGCGGAATACATGGCCGTAGAGAACCTGATCTTCAGTCAGACCCTTGGCCCGCGCGGTCATCACATATTGCTTCTTGATCTCGTCGAGAAACGAATTCTTGGTCAGGAAGGTGGTGGTCGCGAAAGCCGACAGCGTCATTGCCAGCAAGGGCAGTGTCAGATGCCAGAAATAATCGACGATCTTCATCGGCCAGCTCAACTCGTCCCAGTTCTCCGATGTCAGGCCGCGCAGGGGAAACCAGTCGAGAAACGTGCCGCCGGCAAACAGAACAATGAGCAGAACCGCGAACAGGAAGCCCGGGATGGCATATGCGACGACAATGACGCTGCTGGTCCACACATCGAAGCTGGAGCCGTCGCGCACCGCCTTGCGGATGCCCAGCGGGATCGAGATGCCGTATGAGATCAATGTCATCCACAGGCCGAGCGAAATCGACACCGGCATTTTCTCGATGATCAGGTCGATGACGCTGACGCTGCGGAAATAGCTCTCGCCGAAATCGAAGGTGAGATAGTTGCCGAGCATCAGGAAGAAACGTTCGTGCGGCGGCTTGTCGAAGCCGAATTGTATTTCGAGCTTCTTGATGAACTCGGGGTCTAGGCCGCGCGCGCCGCGATATTGCGATTGCGAGCCGTCGGTGGCCGAGGTGGATTGCGCGCCGGCGCCGAAATCGCCCGATTGGGTGCCGCCGATGCGGGCTGTGGCCGCGACATCGGTTCCGGAAAGCTGGGCGATGATACGCTCTACCGGGCCGCCGGGCGCGAACTGCACCAGCACGAAGCTGACCAGCATGATGCCGAAGATCGTCGGGATCATCAGCAGCACTCGGCGTATGATGTAACCGGTCATGCGGTTCGTCCCGTTGTTGCGCGCTGGCCGAGCCTATCGGATCGCTTCCAGGCGCGCGGCTTTTTCCTCGTCATGCCACCAGGTCTCGATGATGCCCCGGTCATAGAGAGGCTTGATCTCGGGCCATGAGAACTTGTTCCAGAAGGCTATCGTGTGTGTACCCTTGTACCATTGCGGAACCCAGTAATGTCCGGCACGCAAGACCCTGTCGAGTGCGCGCGTGGCCGTGCGCATGGTGTCGAAATCCTGCGCCGCGAGCACCTTTTCGACCAGCGCGTCGATGACCGGTGATTTGACGCCGGCCAGATTGGCGCTGCCCTTGGCGTCGGCGGCGGCGCTGCCCCAGTAGTTGCGCATCTGCGGCCCTGGTATGGGGTTCAGCGCATAGCGCCTTGTGGTGATATCGAAATCAAAGTCCTTCACCCGCTCTTCATATTGGGCCGGATCGACACGCACGATCCGCGCCTTGATGCCCAGACGCGACAGATTGCGGACATAGGGCGCTATGACGCGCTCGAAGGTGGGCGCGAAGATCAGGAATTCTATCTCCAGCGGCTTGCCGGTCTGGGCATTGACGCGCTGTCCGTCCCGGATCTCCCATCCCGCTTCAGTCAGCAGTCTTGATGCCCGACTTAACAGTCTGCGATCCTGCCCCGAGCCGTCCGAGGCGGGCGAGGTATAGACCGGACCGAAGACCTCTGACGGGAGCTGGTCGCGAAACGGCTCCAGCAAGGCGAGTTCAGCCGGCGAAGCTTCGCCGGTCGCCTTCAGATCGGAGCCTTCAAAATAACTCTCCGTGCGCATGTAGGCGTCAAAGAACAGGTTCTTGTTGGTCCATTCGAAGTCAAACGCAAAGTCGAGCGCGCGGCGCACGCGCACATCGGCGAACTGGGGTCGGCGCGTGTTGAGGAAGAAGCCTTGCGCGCCCGCCATCCGGTGATCGGGAAGCTCGGCGCGCAGGATCTGGCCGGATTCCACTTGCGGAATGTCATATTCCGTGGCCCAGGTCTTGGCGGTGAATTCCTCGCGCAGATCGAATTCGCCGGCCTTCAGCGCCTCGAATTCGGCGGTGCGATCCCGGAAATATTCGTAGCGCAGCTCGGCGAAATTGAACCGCCCGCGATTGACCGGGAGGTCCCAGCCCCAGTAATCGGCGCGCCGGCGCAGCGTCACGGTGCGCCCCTGGCGAAAATCGGCGATCTCATATGGGCCGGAGCCGAGCGGCGGCTCAAGCGTCGATTCGGAAAATGGCTGCTTGGCATAATAAGCCGCCGAAAAGATCGGCAGCGTGGCGACGGTCTGAGGCAGATCGCGGGTGTTGGCGCCGGAAAAGCTGAAGCGCACGGTGTGCGTGTCGATAGCCTCGGCCTTCAGGACATCGGCAAGGGTGATGCTGTAGATTGGATGGCCTTCGGAGCGCAATATGTCGAAGGAAAAGACCACGTCTTGCGCGGTGACCGGCGTGCCATCGGCGAAGCGGGCCTCGGGGCGCATGAAGAATGTCACAGAAGACCGGTCGGGCGCGAGCTCGGCACTATGCGCTACCAGCCCATAGACTGCATCCGGCTCGTCGAGCGCGCGTGTCATTAGACTGTCGAACAACAGTTCCATGCCCTGCGCGGGATCGCCCTTGAGGATGAATCCGTTGAAGCTGTTGAAGGTGATGCGGCCCGCCGTGCCGATCATCGACAGTCGCCCGCCAACCGGTGCGTCGGGATTGACATAGTCGAAATGGCTAAAGTCTGTGGGGTATTTGAGTTCGCCGAAAGCCGACAGTCCGTGGCTCCTGGCGGGAGACTCCGAAGCCGATGCCCCGGCTGCTGTGCCGGCAAGGATTATGACCGCGCCCAGGAAGCCCAGCAACACGCGCAGCGTGGTGAGGCGCTCAACCGTCGATCTCATTCATTCCACCTCATACCGCTTCATGCCGGAGCGTGCAGCCCCGGCACACTCATCTTACTGCCCCTGCGGGATGGCGCTTTCCGCGCTATGCCACCATATCTGAATAAAACCGATGGTGCGCTTTGGTAGCTGCTCGGGATACGCGAACTTGTTCCAGTAGGCGATGCGCTCAGTCGGCGTATACCATTGCGGCACCACGTAATGATTGTGCAGCAGCACGCGATCAAGCGCGCGCGTGACGGCGACCAGCGTCTGCCTGTCCGGCGCGGCTATGATCATGTCGATCAGCCGATCGACCGCCGGGTTCCTGATCCCCATGGTATTACGGCTGCCTTCGATATCTGCCGCCGCTGAACCCCAGAAATCGCGCTGCTCGTTGCCGGGCGACTCCGACTGGGGTAAAACATCGACAATGATGTCAAAGTCGAAACGATCGGTGCGCTCCTTGTATTGCGGGCTGTCGACGACGCGCGCGCGGGCCGTGATGCCGATGCGCGCCAGGCTCTGGATGTAGGGCAGCACTACCCTCTCCATCGCCGGTGACTGGAGCAGGAATTCAACCTCGAACGGTTGACCGGTCTCGACATTGGTCAGCTTGCCGCCGCGGATTTCCCAGCCGGCTTCGCGCATGAGCGCAAGCGCCCTGCGATAGTTCGGGCGCATGTTGGCCGGCCCGCCCCCGGTCGGATTGGTGTAGCTCTCGCTAAGGACCGAGGCGGGCAAATGATCTGGAAATTCCTCGCGGAGTTTTTCCAGCACCTCGCGCTCATGTCCTTCGGGCAAGCCGGTCGCGGCCAGTTCGGTGTTCTCGAAAAAACTGGTCGTCCGCTCATACTGTCCGTAAAAAAGCGTCTCGTTGGCCCACTCGAAATCAAACGCCAGATTGAACGCGAGGCGCACCCGCGCATCCTCGAATTTCGCGCGCCTCAGGTTCATCACGAAAGCTTGCATAGGCTGCGGATTGTCCAGGACGATATCGTCGCGCTTGACTACGCGGCCGTCTTTGAGCGCAGGGAAATCATAGCCGGTTGCCCAGTTGCGCGCGCTGCTTTCCTGAAAGAAATCGATCTTGCCGGCCTTGAAGGCTTCGAATGCGATCGTCTGATCGCGGTAGTAATCGAAGCGGAGCTCATCGAAATTGTAATGGCCGCGCGCAGCCGGCAGGTCCTGCGCCCAGTAATCCGGCACGCGCTCATAAATGATCGAGCGCCCGCCATCGATGCTGCGGATGCGATAGGGGCCCGAGCCGAGCACCGGGTCGAGGGTGGTGCGGGCCGGATCACGCCCCTCACTGGCCCAGAAATGCTTCGGAAAGACCGTGAGTTGGCCGACAATCAGCGGCAATTCGCGGTTGCCTTTCATGTCGAAGTGGAATGTCACTTCACGTGGACCGGTCTCTTCGGCGCTCAGGACATTGGCATAGTAAGCGGCAAAGGAGGGATTGTGGGCCTTCAGCGTTTCGAGCGAGAAGATGACATCTTCCACCGTGATCGGCTTGCCGTCGTGCCAGCGCGCTTGCGGATTGAGCCCGAAGGTTACAGATGAGAAATCATCGGGATGGGACACCCATTCGGCGATCAGTCCATATTCGGTTGATGGCTCATCAAGGCTGGATACCATCAACTGGTCGAAGACGAGACCAAGCCCGATCGCCTTTTGCCCGCGCAACGGGATCGGGTTGACGCTGTCAAATGAACCAAATCCCCACAACTTGACCGAGCCGCCCTTGGGAGCATCCGGGTTGGCGTAGGGAAAATGAGTAAAGTCTGGCGGCAGGGCTGGTGCCTCGCCGATGAGGGTCAGGCCGTGCTTGCGTTCCGGCGCATTTGCTGGCGGGGTTTGCGCCATGGCCGCCGCATAGCCGAGCACCGCGGCAAGCAATGCGAAAAAAAATATGCTTTTCCCGACAAGATAACGCGCTTGCATATCACTCCCGATGGTTTCAGGAAAATCAGTTGCGGCGAAACGCCGCCGACCTCTCAATGGCTTCTGGTTTTAACATGACCAGTCAAAATCTCAGCACCTAATTAAAAAACTTTCATCCAGCCGCGCCAACCGTCTTGAATGAAACGGTTTTTGGATGTGCCGGTGTGGATTTCTGGAAAGGCGCGGCTTGGGCGCTCGCGCACACGGGCTGCAGCGCTTTCACACTCTGCTGCCGCAACCCGCGCGGTCAATCACGCCAGCCGGCAAATTGCCCTTGCCGGACAAGCCGCTATTCGCTCGCCTGCGCGCGCTCTTCAGGGGCCGCCTCTGCCTCATCAGGCTCCGGAAACGGAGGCGCATCGCCCAGAGACGCCAGATAGGCGATCAGATCGGCGCGGTTCTTTGCGTCCCTGATGCCGGGATAGGACATCTTGTTGCCGGGCACCCATTCGCGCGGATTTTCCAGGAACCCGTCCAGCGCGGCATACGTCCATTCGCCACCCTTGTTCTTGAGTGCATCGGAATAATTGTAGCCCTCGGCCGCAGCTAACGGACGTCCGACGATGCCATAAAGACCGGGGCCAACGCGATTGGCGTTGCCTTCATCAAACACATGACAGGCGCGACAGGCCCGCGCCGCACCTTCGCCCGCCGATGCATCGGCCGAGGCCAACAGGACAGCCAGCGATGGCGCCGCATCAGCAGCAGCTGGATCTGATGGCTCGGCGGCCTGGTCCTGCGATGAAGGCTCAGATGCGCTTCTCGAAGCTGCCTGTGTTTGCGCCACATCAGCTGACGGTTGCCCGGTCGATGCTACGTCGCTCTGGACCTCGCCTCTGGGATAGAGTTCATCGACTGCCGTGTTTACACCGACGAGCACCAGCAGAGCGGCGAGCGTCGCGCCAGCAAGCTTATTGAACGTCCATGAGTCCATCGTTTGCGATCCTCGAATAATCTGCTTACAACGTCATCAAACCGGGATAGCACCCATATCTGCAAGTTATGTAACCTGCGGCTCGATCATGATCCAGCCCGCCACACCTGCCAGGCCTCATATGGACGCCAATTCACGAATTCTTATTATCATACCAGCACGACTTCAGGCTAGCCGGCTGCCGGGCAAGCCGCTCGCCGACATACATGGCGACCCCATGATCGTGCATGTATGGCGCCGGGCTATGGAATCGAGTGCCGGCCGCGTCTTTGTCGCGACTGACGCAGAACCCATTGCCGAAGCGATCACGCGCGCCGGCGGCGAAGCGATCATGACCCGCGCGGACCACACCAGCGGCTCCGACCGGGTCTATGAAGCGATGACACGCGCTGATCCGCATGGCCATGCCGATATCGTAGTCAACCTACAGGGCGATCTGCCGACAATCCAGCCGGATATAGTGCGCGCTTGTGTCGCGGCACTGGGCGATCGCGCGGCAGATATCGCCACGCTGGCCGCACCGATCAACGATCCGTTCGATGTGCTCGACCCCAATATCGTCAAGGTGGTGGGCACGCGCGTCGGCCCGCAGACCCTGCGCGCGCTCTACTTCACGCGGGCATCCGCACCCTTCGGCCCGGGGATATTCCACCATCATATCGGCATTTATGCCTTCCGCCGCGCCGCGCTGGAGCGTTTTGTGCATCTGCCGGCGTCGGAACTGGAGCTTCGCGAACGGCTTGAGCAACTCCGCGCGCTTGAAGCCGGCATGCGCATCCATGTGGGCTGTGTCGATGCTGTGCCGCATGGCGTCGACACGCCGGCCGATCTGGAGCGCGCGCGCAGCGTGCTTGCCGCCTGGCCCGGAGCGGCGCACGCAGCGCCGCTGGTTGCTGCGCCGGGTTCGGGACGCGACTGACCCGCGATTTCACATGAACAGAACCGTCATCGAGAAGACGCTTGAATGAGCACGCAATTGACCAGGAAGCGCAAGCGTATGCCGCACCGGCCTGACGCCGCAACCAAGGCTTCAGACGCCGCCAACACGATCGCCTATCAGGGCGAGCCCGGAGCCAATTCTCATGTGGCGTGCATTGACCGTTTTCCGGAAATGGCACCGCTCGCCTGCGCCACATTCGAGGATGCGCTGGCCTGCGTGCGCGGCGGATCTGCCCGGCTCGCTATGATCCCGATCGAAAATTCGGTCGCCGGCCGGGTCGCCGACGTGCATCATCTGCTCCCCGATTCTGGCCTGTTCATCGTCGGTGAACATTTCGAGCGCATTTCCCACCAGCTTATGGCTCTGCCCGGCGCGGCCCTCGAAGACATCCGCAGCGTACACAGCCACACCCAGGCGCTGGGCCAATGCCGCCAGCTCATCAGGTCGCTGGGCCTGACCCCGGTGACGGAGGCAGACACGGCCGGCTCGGCGCGCATGGTCGGGGAGACGGGTGATCGCAGCCGGGCGGCGATCGCCTCGGAACTGGCCGCCGACATGCACGGGCTGAACATATTGCGCCGCGACATTCAGGACGCCGCACACAACACCACCCGTTTTCTGGTGCTTGCCGATCAGCCCTGTACGATCGGCGCGCAAGATGGGCAGGTAATCACGACATTCGTATTTCGGGTGCGCAACGTCCCGGCGGCGCTGTACAAGGCGCTGGGAGGGTTCGCTACGAACGGCGTGAACATGACCAAGCTGGAATCCTATCAGCTCGAAGGCAGCTTCAATGCCACCATGTTCTACGCCGACATCGAGGGCCACCCCGATGACCGCAGCGTCACGCTGGCCATGGAGGAACTGGATTTTTTCACGTCAAAGGTGATCCTGCTCGGCACCTATCCGGCCAGCCCGGAGCGGGCCAGATTGGCCGAAGAGGCAAATGGCCGGATGATGGCCGCGGACTGATCGCGACGCCGGAAACGGCAGGAGCGCTAGACCTTGTCATGTGCAGCCGCCAGAAACGGATCACCGTCGGCGTCGGCGCGGATCAACTCGCGCATGCCCCAGGCATAGGCCAGCGCCATGACCCGGCTGTGGTGCTGCCAGTCGAGCACGGAGACGCCGCGCGGCATGGGCGGGCAAAGCGGGATCAGGTTCACGCCGGGCAGCAACGTGTCGCTCAACCCATCGGCGCCGGGAGCAAGCGGAGCACGCGAACGCGCGACAATATCAGCCGTTCCCGGAAGCCGTCCCGCCGAGACCCCGTCACGGCTGTCGTCCTGCGGCCAGATCCATGGCAGCGAATAGCCCGCCGGCAGATCCTGATAGCGCAACGGCGATAGCCCGAGAGGCGCAAGCACCGGCACGATGATGAAGCACGAGCCCAGGCCCAGATCGCGCAACCCGTCCAGAGGCAGCGGCGACAGCCCAGAGCCATCGGTCAGCATTTCCCTGTCGGGCGTGATGAACGGCGCCACAGCGCCAGGCGGCAGCCAGTTCGCGCGCGATGCGGCCTGAATGCCGCCGCGGTCATGCCAGAAGGGCTGGCCGGTGGACAGATTGGCCGATACCGCGCAAAACGGAATGGCCAGATCGGGAATATTGGCCGGCGGAATGTGCCTGGCGATCTGGCTGTCGAGCCGCTTGTGGTCATATAGCGCGATGCGCTCGCCGCCGGGGCTTGTGCGCGCCCTGCCTTCGCGAAGGACGCCGGCTTCGGCAAACACGCGCACGCTGAGCGCGTCGGCCTCATCCGGGCTGAGGCCAAGACCCAGCAGCGCCCCGACGGCCGCGCCCGCTCCGGTGCCGCAGATGGCATCGACAGGCACACCAGAGGCTTGCAAGGCCCGGACGATGCCGAGCGCCGCCGCCCCCGCCAGCCCCGGACCGGCGAGAAACACGCCATTGGCCCGCCCCAGCACGAAGCGCGCCAGCCGGTCGAAGGAGGCTGCATCATCCAGCGCCACATGATGCCAGGATCGCGGACCACGCGGATCGATCCACCGCTGTGCGCCAGGAATTGCCAAGCCGGCAGCGCGCCCCTGATGCACCAGGGCAAGCCGGCAATTGACCGAGCCGAGGGTTTCGAGAACCAGTTCCTCGACCGGATTGAGACGCATTCGCGGCCCGCCGTCATCGCCATCGTTCATGCCGATGAGCAAAGCCTGATCGGCCTGAGCCAGAGCCCGGCGTGTCCAGGCATCGACTTCTGGTTCCGCAAGATAGATCACCAGATCGCTGGCGCGCTCCTGTTCGTCCAGCCAGTGGATGACCTGCGGATCATCGAGCGCGATGCCACCGGGCAAATCCTGTCCCAGCGCCTCGGCCGATAGAACCTGACACCTGGCGCGGGCCTCCAGAGCGCCAAGCAGCCGCTCCAGGGCATCGTGCCGTATCGGCTCGGGGCCGGCGGCGCAGATGAACAAGGATTTTGCCGGCGGGCGCGGCGCTGTTCGCTCATGGCCGAGGGCGAGCAATTCTCCTGCGAGCCCCGCCGCAAGGCCGGGCCAGAATTCGGGGATTTCCCGCGCGGCTTCGTCCAGCGCCTCGCGCTCCATGCAGAACACCACGCTGGGTCGCGCCGCGACCACATGCGCCGGCGCCACCCGGCCAGCGAGGAATGCCAACGGATAGACCGCCGCACCGGCGGAGAAGGAACGCTCGCCCGGCTCTGGCGACAGGCCGTCAGCCACGCCCAGCAGACGACCCGACACCACGATGTAAAGCGCGCGCAGCGGCGCCCCGGCATGGGCCAAAGTCTCGCCCGCGCCGAGCGCCACCGAATGGCCGTACCCGTAAAGGCGCAACAAGGCTTCCTCAGGCAGGGCGCGAAACGCTGCGAAGGCGCGTAATTGCCTGGCTAGAGGAGGAGTGGACATCAACGTTTCCGAATTTGGCAGCGGCGCCAATGTGGTATCGGCGGCCTGTCGGGCATCCTAGACCCTGAACCGTTCACCACGCATGCACTTTTCGTGTAGCGGATGCGGCCGAGATCAGCCGTTTTGTCAGCACCTGACGGACGCTCTATCACACGAGATAACGCTAGCTTCATCTGTTATCACGGGATGGTTACACCCCATTTTCTTTCGCCGAGATCTGTAATACATTCCAGTCATGCCGACACAAACAGTAGTCGGCGAACACACGAACCTCTACGAAACGAAACAAGAAAGGATCTACATCATGAAGACAATCATCATGGCTATCGCCGCGCTTACTTTTGTTGGCTTTGCTTCTGCTGCTTCGGCTGCACCTTCTGATTATGCAAGTGATGCGAAGGTGTTTTTTGAAAAGCTGTCGCAGCACGGCAATTAATCAGCGCCTGACATTATGTCGCAAGGGGTGGATCAGATGTTTCTGGTTCACCCTTTTCGCGTTTCAGCCCGCGCGCATGCTTCTGATCGCCTCATCGCGCTCAAACAGATAGAGGCAGGCGCACGCAGCCATCCCGGCGGGTGACGTCAGACCGGGATCGCGGGTGATCAGCAGCCGGGCCTGATCGCGTGCGATCGCCAGCAGATCGGCATCCTCGCCCAGCCGGGCGACGCGAAAGCCCGGATCACCAGACTGGCGGGTGCCCAGGATCTCGCCGCCGCCGCGCAGCCGCAGATCCTCTTCGGCGATTGTGAAACCATCATCGGTCTCGCGCATCACCTTCAGCCGCGCCTGCGCCGTCTCGCCCAGAGGCGGCCGGTACATCAGCAGGCAGGTCGCCTGAACATCGCCGCGCCCGACGCGCCCGCGCAGCTGATGCAATTGCGAAAGCCCGAAGCGTTCGGCGTGCTCGATCACCAGGATGGAGGCGTTGGGTACGTCTACCCCCACCTCGATCACCGTCGTCGAGACGAGAATGCCGGTTCGCCCGCCGGCGAAGGCCGCCATCGCCGCGTCTTTCTCCGCGCCCTTCATGCGCCCGTGGACCAGCCCGACATCATCACCGAAATGCTGGCGCAGGTGGCTGGCGCGCTCCTCGGCCGAAGTGAACGGGGCTGCATCGGAGCTTTCCACCAACGGACACACCCAGAACACCTGTGCGCCTGTGCGCCGGGCGCGCACCACCGCGTCGATGACATCGTTCAGCCGATCCTCGGGCAGCGCGCGCGTCAGCACCGGCTTGCGACCCGGCGGCTTTTCGTCCAGCCGCGAGACGTCCATGTCGCCATAGTGCGCCATCATCAGGGTGCGCGGAATGGGCGTTGCCGTGGCGACCAGTATATCCACGCCGGCGCCCTTGCCCTTGGCCTGTAGCGCCAGACGCTGATGCACGCCGAAGCGGTGCTGCTCGTCGATGATCGCCAGGCCGAGATCGCGGAATTCGACATCGCTCTGAAACAGGGCGTGGGTGCCGACGGCGATATCGATATGGCCGTCGCGAATGGCGCTCAGCATCTGCCGGCGAGCCGCGCCGCTGTCGCGTCCGGTCAACAGGCCGATGCGCAAGCCGGCCGGCGCGCCCAGCGCCACGAGCGTCTTGTAATGCTGCTGCGCCAGCACCTCGGTCGGCACCATCATGGCGGCCTGCGCCCCGGCCTCGACCGCGCCCGCCATGGCGATCAGCGTGACGATCGTCTTGCCGCTGCCGACATCGCCCTGAAGCAGCCGCAGCATGCGCTGTGGCGCGGCCATGTCGGCAAGAATTTCTTTGATCGCGCGCTGCTGGGCGCCGGTCAGGGCAAAGGGCAGGGCCGATGTGATCTGCGCCGCGCGCTCGCCACGCGCAACCAGCGCCCGCCCGCCGACGCGGCGAAAGCGGCTGCGCATCAGCGCCAGGGCAAGCTGGCTGGCGAAGAACTCGTCGCAGGCCAGCCGCCGCCGGGCGCGGGCTGCGGCCGCCAGATCGGCATCACCCACGGGGACATGCAGAAGCCGCAGCGCCTCGGCAAAGCCCGGCCAGCGCTCTGCGCTGATGTGCGCCTGGTCCTGCCATTCCGCCAGATCGGGCACACGCTCCAGCGCCTGGCGGACAGCCGAGCGCAGCAGCCGCTGGGTCAGCCCCTGCGCCAGCGGATAGACCGGCTCCAGAGCCGGGATCTTTGCCGCGTCGTCCTCGCTGACGACATGGTCGGGGTGAACCATCTGGACCTTCTTGCCGAAGACTTCGGCGCGGCCCGAAACGATGCGACGCTCGCCCACGGGCAGCACGCGCTGCAAATAGCGCCGGTCGGCATGAAAGAACACAAGCTCGATGCGCCCGGTTTCATCCTCGCAGACCACCTTGTAGGGCGCCCGTGCGGCCTTGGCCGGCGGCGCGCGATGAGCCTTGACAAGGACGTTCAAAGTCACGAGGTTCCCTGGCGACACGTCTGCAATGCTAGGCCGAGCGCGCCGGTCCAAGAGGCCCGAAGGCAAATGCCACAGCACATCGAGGACACGGGCAGAGCGATCCGCTGGTGTGCCGATCAGCCGTCCGACCGCGTCTTCCAGCCGCTCACCGATGCCGTTGAGGTTGCTCAGCGGCGCAAACAGCGCATTGAGACATTCAGGTCTCATGGCCGCCACCGACGAATTTTCGGGCTGTTGGCACCAAAGTTGCTGATCGCTCGTAAGCATTTCGCGGTCTTCTGATGATCGGCAAGAACGTCACTATGGAACATAGGGCGAACCATTGGACAGCCACATGACGATTTATCCCGCGTCCACAGGAAGCGTCCCTCATCCACAGCCAGAGGAGCGCCGGCATGACCTCGGATGCTGAGCTCGATGAGGGCACGCGGCGGCTGCTCTACCGCGCCCGCCATCGCGGCACCAAGGAAATGGACTGGCTGCTTGGGCGCTTTGCCGATGCGACCGCGCCGTTGATGAGCCCTGATGAACGCCACCTTTTCGAACAATTGCTGGCCCTGCCCGATCCCGAAATCGACTTCTGGATACGTGCTGGCGAAGCGCCGGAGATGTTCGCGCCGATCGTCACGCAGCTCAGGCGCTTTCACGGGCTGGAGAGTTAAGGCAAGCGATGCGCGACACTTCCCGGTTGGACACACATAACGACCATGACGCGCCGCCAGGTGCTGAGCCCGATTGGCGCTTCATCGGCCAGCAACCCGGTCCGATGCTGCTGTCTGGCGTGCCTGAAGGTTTCGACGCCCTCAGCCTGGCGCGCATGGCCCGCGCCCGCGCCGGGCTGGGTCATCCGGTCGCGCTCGTTCACGTCGCGCGCGATGACCGTCGGCTTGCGGCGCTTGCCGGCGCGCTGAGCCTGTTCGCTCCGGACCTGCGCGTGTTGCGCTTTCCCGCCTGGGATTGCGTGCCCTATGACCGCGTCTCGCCCGATCCCGAGATCGTCGCGCGGCGCATCACCGCGCTGGTGCGTCTGGCCGGGGCCAGGCCCGATCCCAAGCCCGGCGCGGGGCGCGCGCCGCTGATCGTGCTGAGCACAGTCAACGCGGCAACCCAACGCGTGCCGCCGCGCGAGATCATGCGCAAGTGTGCGGTCAAGCTGACCAAGGGCACGCGCGTCGATATGGCCGCGCTGACGAGGCGGCTCGACAATGGCGGCTACATGCGCACGGGCACGGTCATGGAGCCAGGCGAATATGCCGTGCGCGGCGGCATCATCGACCTTTACGCCCCCGGCCACCCGCGGCCCATGCGGCTCGATTTTTTCGGCGACACCATCGAGAGCATTCGCATGTTTGATCCCGCCACCCAGCGCAGCGAAGCCGAGCGCGACCAGTTCGTGCTGCTGCCGATGAGCGAGATCCCGTCCGGCGAGGCCGTGCTGCGCCGCTTTCGCCAGAACTATATCGAGCTTTTCGGCGCGGTCACGGGCGATGATCCGCTTTATGAAGCCGTCTCCGCAGGCCATCACTATCAGGGGATGGAGCACTGGCTGCCATTGTTCCACGACAAGCTCGAAACGATCTTCGATTATGCACCCGGCGCGCTCATAAGTCTTGATCATCTGGCCGAGGATGCAAGGGTGCGGCGGCTCGAACAGATCAACGATCATTATTCCGCCCGTGTCGATGCCCTGGAGCAGAAGGCGTTCGGCGCGGCGCGGTACCGGCCGGTGCCGCCGGACCGGATGTTCCTGCGCGAGGCTGAGTGGAACGCCGTGCTCGAGGATCGCGCGCTGCGCTTCCTGCTGCCGTTCGACGCGCCCGAAACCCGCGGCGTGATGCCGGTCGTGGCGCTTGGCGGCAAGACGGGGCGCAATTTCGCGCCAGAGCGTGCCCAGAACGCCGAAGGCCTGTTCGACGAGGTCGTGCGCCACACACGCGCGCTGATCGCCGCGGGCAAGCGGGTCATTGTGGCAGGCTGGACGCGCGGAGCTCGCGAAAGGCTGGGCCATCTGCTCACCGCGCACGGGCTGAGCGATGCGCGGATGGTGGAAGACCTGGCCGCCGCCGAGACGCTGCCGCGAACAACCGTAGCGCTCGCTGTCATCGGGCTGGAGGCCGGATTTGAAACGCCCGACCTGGCGGTCATTGCGGAGCAGGACATTCTCGGCGACAGGCTGGTGCGCCGGCGCAAGGCGAAAAAGGGCGCTGATGTCCTCAGCGAGGCCGCGAGCCTGGTGCCGGGCGATCTGGTGGTTCACGCCGATCACGGCATCGGCCGTTTTCTCGGCCTGCGCACGATCGACGCCGCCGGCGCGCCGCATGACTGTGTGGAGCTCGAATATCACGGCGGCGACAAGCTCTTTCTGCCGGTGGAGAACATCGAACTGCTGAGCCGCTACGGCGCGGAAGACGCCGGCGCATCGCTTGATCGGCTTGGCAGCGGCGCCTGGCAGGCGCGCAAGGCCCGGCTGAAGAAGCGTATCCTCGAAATGGCGGCGCAGCTCATTCATGTGGCGGCCGAGCGGGCGATGCGCGAGGTTCCGGTCATGAGTCCGCCCGAGGGACTTTACGAGGAATTCTGCGCGCGCTTTCCCTTCGATGAAACCGACGATCAGCAGACCAGCATCGAGGCGGTGCTCGATGATCTGGCGAGCGGCACGCCGATGGACCGGCTGATCTGCGGCGATGTCGGCTTCGGCAAGACCGAAGTTGCCCTGCGCGCGGCACTGGTGGCGGTCATGAACGGCAAGCAGGTGGCTGTCGTTGTTCCGACAACATTGCTCGCGCGCCAGCATTTCAAGACATTTTCGGACCGTTTTGAAGGGCTGCCAGTGCGCCTTGCCCAGGCGTCGCGGATGGTGCCGCCCAAGGAGATGGCGAAGCTGCGCGAGGATCTCAAATCGGGGCAGATCGACATTGTCGTCGGCACGCACGCGCTGCTGGCAAAATCGGTTCAGTTCGCCGATCTGGGGCTGCTCATCATCGACGAGGAACAGCATTTCGGCGTGCGCCACAAGGAGCGGCTGAAGGAGATCAAGGCCGATGTCCATGTGCTGACGCTGACCGCCACGCCGATCCCGCGCACACTGCAACTGGCGCTGACCGGGGTGCGCCAGATGTCGATCATCGCCACGCCGCCGGTGGACCGGCTGGCAGTGCGCACCTTCGTGGCGCCGTTCGATCCGGTCGGCTTGCGCGAGGCGCTGCTGCGCGAGCGCTATCGCGGGGGCCAGAGTTTTTATGTGTGTCCGCGCATTTCCGATCTCGACGAGGTCGCCGCCTTCCTGCGCGAACACGTGCCCGAACTGAAATTCGAGATTGCCCACGGCCAGATGAGCCCGACGCAACTGGAAGACGTGATGAGCGCGTTCTACGATCGCCAGATCGACATTCTGCTGTCGACGACGATTGTCGAATCCGGTCTCGACGTGCCCAGTGCCAATACGCTGATCGTTCACCGGTCGGATATGTTCGGTCTGGCGCAGCTTTATCAGTTGCGCGGCCGCGTTGGCCGTTCAAAGACCCGCGCCTATGCGCTGTTGACCATTCCCGCCAACGGCAAGCTGACCGCGGGGGCGGAGAAGCGCCTCAAGGTGCTGCATTCGCTGGACACGCTGGGAGCGGGGTTCACCCTGGCGAGCCACGATCTGGATATTCGCGGGGCCGGCAACCTGCTCGGCGAGGAACAGTCCGGGCATATCCGCGATGTAGGCTTCGAGCTGTACCAATCGATGCTGGAGGAAGCCGTGTCGGCGCTGCGCGAGGGCGACGGCACGGGCGTCGGCGAAGATCAATGGTCGCCGCAGATCTCGCTTGGTGCGGCAGTCCTCATCCCCGAGAGCTACGTCCAGGACCTGCAGGCGCGCCTTGGTCTTTACCGCCGGCTTTCCACCATCACCGAAGCCGGCGATATCGACGCATTCGCGGCGGAACTCGTGGACCGGTTCGGCAGCCTGCCCGAAGAGGTCAAGCACCTGCTCGTGGTCGTCCAGATCAAGGCAATGTGCCGGCGCGCCGGTATTGCCAGCGTTGATGCCGGCCCCAAGGGGGTTGTCATCGGCTTTCGCAACAACAAATTCGCCAATCCGCAGGCTCTGATCGGGTTCATCGCCAGGCATGAACGGCGCACCCGCCTGCAACCCGATCACAAACTGGTCTACAAGGCCGACTGGACCGACGATCAGGAGCGCATCAAGGGGGTGCGGTCGCTGGTGCGCGAACTGGCCGACATGGCCGAACAGGCGCGCGAGCCGGCCTGATCAATGCTGGCTTCTTGAGGCCGCGAACTCTTCGGCGGCAAGCAAAATCTGCTCGACCAGTAGCTCCACCGGCTGCGCGCCGATTATGCCCCGTTTGCCGCCGATGATGAAAGTGGGCACCGCGTTCACACCCGCCGCATGGGTCTGGCGGATCATTTCCATCACCACCGAACGGTCATCGTCGGTGGACAGCTTCGCTCGCACAACCTCCGCGCTCAGCCCCACACTGCTGGCGGCCTGCGCCAGAACATCGGCATCTCCGATATTCATGCCTTCTTCGAAATAGAGCTGGAAGAGACGCTCGACAATCTCGGACTGGCGCCCCGACGTGCCCGCCCAGTGGATGAGCCTGTGGGCATCGACGGTGTTGGGCGAGAATTCGATCGCGTCGAAATTGAAGGCGATCCCTTCTGCATCACCGGCTTCGCGGACCCGGCGATACATCTCCCCGCCATCGGAAGAGCCAAACTTCTTGCGCAGATATTCGCTGCGGCTGACACCTTCGGGCGGGATCGTCGAATCGAGCAGAAACGGCCACCAGTTGACCTCCGTGCTCAATTCCGGAAGCTGACCCAGCGCCTGTTCCAGCCGGCGCATACCTATGAAGCACCACGGGCACATCACATCGGAGATCACCGCGATCGGGACCGGTTCTGGCGCAAAAGGATCATTCATGCGCGCAGTATGGCCCGCGCCGGTGCTGCTGCCAAGCGCATCGCCTAAAAAAGCGCTAGAAACACACGGCAGCCCAAGACGCGATGTGCGCCCGGAACCCGGGAGATGGTCTGCGCCGGCCAGATGAACGGCTCAGCCGGCGATATCGTAAGCCGCCAGCGCGGCAAAATTCATCAGGTCGCTGTCGGTCGCCCCCAGCCCGGCGATCTGCACGGGACGCTCAAGTCCGACCAGCAGCGGGCCGATAACCTTGCCCCCGCCCAGTTCCTGAACCATCTTCGTGGCGATGCTGGCGGAATAAAATGCCGGCATGATAAGCACATTGGCCGTGTCCGACAGCCGGCAGAACGGATAGACCGACATCGCCTTGCGGTTCAGCGCGGCATCGGCGGCCATTTCGCCGTCATATTCGAAATCGACGCCGCGCTCATCGAGCATGCGCACCGCCTCGCGCACACGCTCGGCGCGCTCGCCGGTGGGATGGCCGAACGTCGAATAGGCCAGCAGAGCCACACGCGGCGTGAATCCCAGCCTCTGGGCCACCATCGCCGCCTCGACCGAAATGTCGGCGAGCTGTTCCGATGTCGGCATGTCATGGACCGAACTGTCGGCGACCAGCACCATGCGCCCGCGCGACTGCACCAGCGAAATGCCGATCGGCGTATGGCCCGGCTTGGCATCCAGCACCAGGCGCACATCCTTGTAGGCGGTATCCCAATTGCGGGTCACACCCGTGACCATGGCATCGGCATGGCCCAGGGCGACCATGCACGCGGCGAAGATGTTGCGGTCGGTGTTGACCAGCCGCTGGCAGTCGCGGCGCAGATAGCCCGCCCGCTGCAGCCGGGTGTACAGGAACTCGGCATATTCGGCATTACGCGCGGAAACGCGGGCATTGACGATCTCGATCTCGCCGCGCCGGCGCGCCAGGCCCGCCAGGGTCATGGCGTCCTTGACGCGCTGCTCGCGGCCCACCAGGATCGGTGCGCCGAGGCCGGCTTCGGCAAAGGCATTGGCCGCACGCACCACCTGCTCTTCCTCGCCTTCGGCAAACACGACCCGCTTCGGCGCGGCGCGCAGATGCTCGAAGATCATGTGGAAGAAGCCCGCCGTGGGGTCCATGCGCTCCGACAGCCGCGCCTTGTAGCCGGCCATGTCGACGATCGGCCGGCGCGCCACGCCTGAGTCCATCGCGGCCTTGGCGACGGCAGCCGAGACATGGCTGATGAGTCGTGGATCGAAGGGCGCGGGGATGATGTAATCGGGACCATAGCGCAGCCGCCGTCCCTGATAGGCCGCGGCCACCTGATCGGGCACATCGGCGCGCGCCAGTTCGGCCAGGGCCTCGGCCGCGGCGATCTTCATCACCTCGTTGATGGTGCTGGCCTGCACATCAAGCGCGCCGCGGAAGATATACGGGAAGCCCAGCACATTATTGACCTGATTGGGATAATCCGAACGCCCCGTCGCCATGATGGCGTCATCGCGCACGGCGGCCACCTCCTCGGGCGTTATCTCGGGGTCGGGATTGGCCATGGCGAAGATGATCGGCTTGTCCGCCATGCTCGCCGTCATCTCGGGCGTCACCGCACCGGCCACCGACAGGCCGAAGAACACATCCGCACCCTCCAGCGCGTCAGCGAGCGTGCGCGCGCTGGTCTCCGCGGCGTGGGCCGATTTCCATTGGCTCATGCCCTGCTTGCGGCCCTTGTAGATGACGCCGCGCGTATCGCACAGGATGGCGTTCTCGCTGGGCATGCCCATCGCCTTGACCAACTCCAGACAGGCAATGCCCGCCGCTCCCGCGCCATTGCAGACCAGTCTCGTGTCCTTCAGATCGCGCCCGGTCAGGTGCAGCGCGTTGATCAGCCCGGCAATGGCGATGATCGCGGTGCCGTGCTGGTCATCATGAAAGACGGGAATATCCATCATCTCGCGCAACTGCTGCTCGATGATGAAACAGTCCGGCGCGCGGATATCCTCCAGATTGATGCCGCCGAAGGATGGCCCCATGTAACGTACGGCGTTGATGAAGGCATCGACGTCTTCGGTGTCGAGTTCCAGATCGATCGAATCAATGTCGGCGAACCGCTTGAACAGGACGGCCTTGCCCTCCATCACCGGCTTTGAGGCCAGCGCGCCGAGATTTCCCAGCCCGAGAATGGCGGTGCCGTTGGAGATCACGGCGACGAGATTGCCCTTGCTGGTATAGTCGTAGGCGAGATCGGGCTTTTCGGCGATTGCCTTTACCGGGATCGCCACGCCCGGCGAATAAGCAAGGCTCAGGTCGCGCTGCGTCGCCATGGGCTTGCTGGCATGAATCTCCAGCTTTCCCGGGCGTCCGTTCTGATGATAGTTCAGCGCCTCTTGATGGGTGAAAGACGTTTCCTTGGAGCGGTTCGACATGGTTTTTTCATTTTTTCCGGGAGGTTGCGGCGCGTCGTCGCGCCGGCCCTTCGCTCGGTGCCTCGGGTTGCGTAGCTTAGTCCTCGACCAAGAACGCATCAAGCGCGGGTTTCACTTACCTGCCAGCCTTCGCCGCCAAGAGCAACCCTGCATCGCGGTCGATGGGACATAAAGCAACGGTGCATGACCTGCGCGGCCCTCTTTCGCGTCGGTCGCGGCGCGCGGTATCATTGTAATGGGAATCCATTCATCAAGGGAGCGCATCAATGCACGGCGGCAGATCAGCGCCGGCGCGCGCCGGGCCAGCGCGGCAAGGCGCGCCCGAGGACGCCGGCGCAACGCCCATGATGGCGCAATATCTGGAGATCAAGGCAGCCCATGCCGATTATCTGCTGTTCTACCGGATGGGCGACTTCTTCGAACTGTTCTTTGAGGATGCGCGCCAGGCGGCATCGGCGCTCGGCATTCAGCTCACCAGACGCGGGAAACATCTGGGCGAGGACATCCCGATGTGCGGCGTGCCGGTCGCGCGCGGCGAGGAATATCTGCAAAAACTCATCGCCAAAGGCTTTCGCGTCGCGGTCTGCGAGCAGACCGAAGACCCGGCTGCGGCGCGCAAACGCGGAGCGAAGTCAGTCGTGCGCCGCGAGGTGGTGCGCATCGTCACGCCGGGCACGCTGACCGAAGATGCGCTGCTCGATGCCGGCGCCAACAATTTTCTCGTTGCCGTTCATCGGCTGCGCGCCTCCGACAGTCCGCCAGCCGGCTATGCGCTGGCGGCGCTCGACATGTCCACCGGCGAATTCCTGCTGAGTGAACTGGGGCAGGAGGAACTGGCCGGCGAACTGGCGCGGCTGTCTGCACGCGAGATGCTTGTCGCGGGAGACGACGAGGCGGACGGGGCCGCATGGACCGCCGGACCGGGCAGCGCGGGCGCGGCGATAACGCCCGTACCGCGCGCATATTTCGACAGCCGGGCAGGCGAGAACGCGATAAAGTCCGCGCTTGGCGCGCTCGCAATCGACGGGTTCGGCTCATTCTCGCGCGGCGAGATGGCTGCGGCCGGGGCGCTGCTCAAATATGTCGAGCTGACCCAGGTCGGTGCGCGGCCGCTGTTGCGCGCGCCCGTAAAGGCCAGCACCGGCGATGCCATGGCCATAGACGCCGCCACCCGCGCCAGTCTGGAATTGACCCGCACGCAAGGCGGCGAAGCCGTGGGCAGCCTGCTCTGGGCGGTCGACCGGACGCTGACGGCCCCGGGACGGCGTGAGCTTTGCGCGCGTCTTTCGCGGCCCCTGAGCGACCCCGCCGCCATTGCCACGCGTCAGGATGCGCTTGGCTGGCTGCTCGAGGACATGGCGGTGCGGGAGGCCCTGCGGGAAACGCTGCGCCATGCGCCTGACGTGGCGCGCGCGCTTTCGCGGCTGAGCCTTGCTCGCGGCGGACCGCGCGATCTGGGCACCGTGCGCGACATGCTCGCCACGGCGCGCGATCTGCATGACCGGCTGGCCGCAGCCCGGCTGATCCCGGAAGAGCTTGCGCGCATCATGGCCACGCTTGCCGGCGCCGACATGGCGCTGCTGGATCGGCTTGACGCCGCGCTCGCCGATGCGCTGCCTCATCATGCGCGCGACGGCGGCTTCATTCGCGCCGGCTTCAGCGCCGAGCTCGACGAGACACGCCGCCTGCGCGACGACAGCCGGTCGGTCATCGCGCGGTTGCAGGCCAGCTACACGCAGCGGACCGGCGTCAAGGGCCTCAAGGTGCGCCACAACAATGTGCTGGGCTATTTCATCGAGGTCAGCGCGGCCAATGCATCGGTCCTTGCGGATGCGCCCGACGGCTTTTTCCGTCACCGCCAGACGCTGGCCAATGCCGTGCGCTTCACCACCGCCGAACTGGTCGAGACCGAAAGCCGGATCACCCTGGCCGCCGAGCGCGCACTGGGCATGGAGCAGGACATCTTTACCGGGCTGTGCGGCGACTGTCTGGCTCGACATGCCGCCCTGATGGACATCGCGTCGGCCACGGCGGCGCTGGATGTGTCTTGCGGTCTGGCCGAACTGGCGCAGGAGCGCGACTATGTCAGACCGCTTGTCGACAACTCGGGCACCTTTTCGATCACAGCAGGCCGCCACCCCGTCGTCGAGCGCAGTGTTGCCGGACCGGGTAGCAGCTTCATCGCCAATGACTGTGTGCTCGATGCCGAACCGGGGCCCTCGGGCGCGGCGCGGCTGATGATCCTGACCGGGCCGAACATGGCCGGCAAATCCACCTTCCTGCGCCAGAACGCGCTGATCGCCGTGCTTGCCCAGGCCGGCAGTTTCGTGCCGGCGCAAAGCGCCCATATCGGCATCATCGACAGGCTTTTCAGCCGCGTGGGGGCCTCAGATGATCTGGCGCGGGGGCGCTCGACCTTCATGGTGGAGATGATCGAAACCGCGGCGATCCTCAATCAGGCCGGACCGCGCGCGCTGGTCATTCTCGACGAGATCGGGCGCGGCACGGCGACATTCGACGGGCTTTCGATCGCCTGGGCGGCGGCCGAACACCTGCATGACATCAACCGCTGCCGGAGCATGTTCGCCACGCATTATCACGAATTGACCGCGCTCGCCGAGCGGCTCGATCATGCCGCCTGCGCGACCATCCGCGTCAGGGAATGGGGCGATGATATCGTGTTCCTGCATGAGGTGGTGACGGGTGCGGCCGACCGGTCCTATGGCATTCAGGTGGCGCGACTTGCCGGCATTCCAAGAGCCGTGGTGGAGCGGGCGCGCGCGGTGCTGAAAAAGCTGGAGCAGGGTGAGCCGGGCGCCAAAGCCGGCGCCCTCGCGGCGCTCACGCAGGAGTTGCCGCTGTTTGCCGCCGCCGGCTTTGCCGAAACAGCACAGACGCCGCCGGAAACGCTCGATGCGCGAGACGCCGAAGCCCTGCGGGCGTTGCGCGACGAGCTTGCGGCGACCGAGCCCGACCATATCAGCCCGCGCGAAGCTCTGGAACTGCTCTACCGGCTGAAGTCGATTGTGTCGGGCACTCCGAAGCCATGATCAGCATCGCGTGCGCTCGGCGCGCATGTGATATAAACTCCAGATCATGGAACAACGCGCTCCCAGTGCGGCAAGCGAGACCGCCCCATTTTTCGATCCTGCGCAATCGCGCGAGGAATTGACGTCGTTCTGGCGCGCCAATGCCGACAGCAAGGATTTGCGCGCCAAGGCGCTCGATCATTTCAAGACGCTGACGAAGCATGCCCACGCCCGGGCCCGCGCGGAGCTGGATGCGACCGGCTGCGGGCGCGACTGTGCGCGAAGCCTGTCGATCTTTCAGGATGAATTGATCCGGCTCATCTATGATTTCATCACGACCCATGTCTACCGCGCCAGCAACCCCTCTTCGGCCGAGCGGCTGAGCGTGATCGCCACGGGCGGTTATGGTCGCGGTCTGATGGCGCCCAAATCCGATATCGACTTGCTTTTCCTGCGCCCCTACAAGCAGACCGCCTGGGGCGAAAGCGTGGTCGAGACGATGCTTTATTTCCTCTGGGATCTCGGCTTCAAGGTCGGCCACGCGACGCGCACCGTCAATGACTGCATTGCGCTGGCTCGCCGCGACATGACCATTCGCACCTCGCTGCTCGACTGCCGGCTGATCCTCGGCGATGCCGAGCTTTTCGAGGATTTCCGCGAACGCTTCATTTCAGGCGTCCTGAACGGCACGAGCAAGGAGTTCATCGCCGCCAAGCTCGCCGAGCGTGACGGCCGCCACGACCGTTCGGGCACGTCGCGCTATCGGGTCGAGCCCAATATCAAGGATGGCAAGGGCGGCCTGCGCGACCTGCACACGCTGCACTGGCTGGTCAAATATCTCTATCCGCGCGACGCCGAGGAGGACTGGGTCAAGCTGGGCGTATTTTCGCCCGCTGAACAGAGCGCCTATGTGCGTTGCGAAGATTTCCTCTGGACGGTCCGCTGCCATCTGCATTTCCTCGTCGGCAAGCCGGAGGAGCGGCTGTCTTTCGATCTCCAGCCCGTGCTGGCCGAGCAGCTTCATTACCGCTCGCGCCGGGGCCTGCGCGCGGTTGAGCGGTTCATGAAACATTATTTCCTGGTGGTGAAGGAGGTGGGCGATCTGACCCGCATCGTTTGCGCCAGCCTGGAGATGCGCCAGCTGAAGAGCGCGCAGCGGTTCGACAATCTGCTCGCGGGCCTGAGCTGGCAGAAGCGGGCGCGGATCAGCGCGACCACCGATTTCCGCATCGAGAACGGGCGCATCAGCGCCAAGCAGCCCGATGTGTTCCGCGCCGACCCTGTCAATCTGATCCGCGTCTTCGCGCTCGCGGAAGAGAACAAGGTGATGTTCGATCCCAGGGTCATACGCGCGATAAGATCATCGTTGAGCCTGATCGACGACAAGCTGCGCACGTCACAAGAAGCCAATCAACTGTTCATCAAGCTGCTGACATCGCGGCAGAACCCGGAAGTGACCCTGCGGCGAATGAATGAAGCGGGGGTGCTGGGCCGGTTCATCCCCGATTTCGGCCGCGTCGTGGCGATGATGCAGTTCAACATGTATCATCATTACACCGTCGATGAGCATCTCATCCGCACGGTCGGTGAGTTGTCGAAGATCGAGGATGGCAAGTCGGCGGAGGAACTTCCCCTGTCCACCGATCTGATCCGCAACATCCAGAACCGTCGGGCGCTGTTTGTCGCCGCCTTCCTGCACGATATCGCCAAGGGTCGTAACGAGGACCATTCGATTGCCGGGGCGCGGGTGGCGCGCGAGCTGGGTCCGCGGTTCGGCTTGAGCGCGGCTGAAACCGAGACGGTGGCATGGCTCATCGAAAAGCATCTGGTCATGAGCGAATTCGCCCAGAGCCGCGATCTGGCCGATGCCAAGACGATCGAGGATTTCGCCGCCATAGTGCAGAGCCCGGAGCGGCTCAAGCTGCTGCTGATCCTGACCGCGGCGGATATTCGCGCTGTGGGACCGGGCGTATGGAGCGGATGGAAGGGACAGTTGCTGCGCACGCTTTATGCCGAGACCGAGCCGATCCTTGCCGGCGGCCATTCCCAGGCCAGCCGCAGCACCAAGGTGGAAAGGGCGCAAGCAGTCCTGCGCGAACGGCTTTCGCATTGGCCACAGGCCGAGGTTGAAGCGATCATAGCGCGGCACTATCCGGCCTACTGGATGCGCTGCGATCTGGACACGCAGGTCAAGCATGCCGAACTGATGCGCGAATGCGCCGACCAACCCACGCCGTTTGCCTATGCCGTCAAGACCGCCGAGCGCATGGGGGCGACCGAACTGACCCTGTTCACCAAGGACCATCCACGCCTGCTGGCGATCTTTGCCGGCGCATGTTCAGCAGCCGGCGCGCATATCGTCGGGGCGCATATCTATACCACGCGCGACGGCATGGCGCTGGATACGCTGAGCATTCAGCGAGCGTTTCCCGAAACTGGCGAAGAGAATGACCGCGCCGAGCGCATCGCCGGCCTGGTCGGCGCGATGCTGCGGGGAGAACGCGATCTGCGCAAGCTGATGGCGCAAAAGCGCAAACCCATGCCGCGACTTGAACCGTTCAGCGTGGAACCGCAGGTGATCATCGACAATACCTTGTCCAACGAATTGACGGTGATCGAGGTCAACGGGCTCGACCGGATCGGCCTGCTTTATGAATTGTCCGACGCGCTCGCATCGCTGAACCTGAACATTGCATCGGCGCATGTGGCTACGTTCGGCGAAAAGGTGGTCGACGTTTTCTATGTGACCGACAGGTCGCAGCGAAAGATCACCAGCGATGCAGCCAAGCGGCGGGTTCAGGAAAAGCTTTCGGCGATACTGCGCGAAGCTGAATGACCGGCGACAGGCCGGGCAAATCCGGCCCCGCAAGATATGGCCGGGGGATTTCAGATGCGCGCGCGCCCTCGCACCTGTTCGAGTTGATCGCGCAGGGCCTCGGCAAGGCTTTCGCGCTCTGGCGCCGTCAGACACTCGCCGATGGACACCGCACGACCGCTCTCGCTCATGATAATCCTGCGGGTGACATAGCGATCATCCGTGATCTGGAGGCGGACCCAGTGCGGGTTGAAGCGTGCAACGAGGTCTTCGCGCCCACGGTAACGCACCGCGACGCGCACTTCCTGCGGGTCCATGTCGATGATTTCCGCACGCTGACCGCGCCTTGAACTGATCCAGAAAGCGACCGACAGACCGGCGAATGTCAGCGTAGCCGGCAGGATGAGAAACCAGACCGCCGGCGCGGGGATGCGCAGCACGACGATGGTCAGGCCCAGAGCGGCGATGGCCAGTACCGCGCCTATGCCACGCCGGCCTAGCGAGCGGTGCGGCCAGACGACGAAATGTCCGTCATGGGGCGCCGGATTGGCTTGCGCCATCGCGCAAGGAACAGCGCCGGCGGCCGTCTGTGTCTGGTCAGTCATAGCCAACGGACCCCAAGATGACAGGGCCGAAGCCCAGCCTGACATGGTGGCGGCCACATGCCGCTACAGTTTTATGCAGATCAAAATTCATTATCAGATGATACGACCGGCGCGGGCGCCTCGCAATCCCGTCAGGTTGCGGCACACCAGCGCGGGCGAGCGGGCGCGCAAAATGAAAACGGCCAGCCGCCATGCGCGCGGCCAGCCGGTTTCCAGATGCGAGCCGGTTTGGCCCGACGGCTCGGGCAGGACTTAGGCTGCCCTGACCTGCTGATCCGCCGAGGCGTCGATGGTTTCATCGTCTCCCATGATCGTCTCGTCTTCGTCGAGATCTACCGCGGCGACAACGGCGACCTTGTTGAGAGCGTCGTGGATGCGCCGGATCGCGATGGCTTCATCGACGTCCTGCACGGCGGCAATCTCGCGCGCCATGCGGTCAAGCGCTTGTTCGTAAAGCTGGCGTTCGGAGTAAGACTGTTCGGGCTGGCTGTCGGAGCGGTGCAGGTCGCGCACGACTTCGGCAATGGCAATCAGATCGCCGGAATTGATCTTCGCATCATATTCCTGGGCGCGCCGGCTCCACATCATGCGGCGCACGCGGGCGCGGCCACGCAACGTGCTGAGAGCCTTGTCGACGATCGCGTTCTCGGAGAGCTTGCGCATGCCCACATTCTTGCATTTCATGGTCGGCACGCGCAGCGTCATCTTCTCCTGCTCGAAATTGATGACGAAAAGTTCCAGCCGGGTGCCAGCGATTTCCTGTTCCTCGATGCCGACGATGCGCCCGACGCCGTGCGTCGGATAGACCACATATTCGTTTGTCTTGAAGCCGTTTCTTTGATTTGATTTTTTTGCAGCCATTCTCAGTCTCACTTTTCTGTCCACCGCCGGGCTTACCGGCAGGGGCGGGTTCGTGCCGATTGCGACTGCGTAGATTCACAGGAGCCTCAACAACAAAAACTCATCGGCCATCAACTCTGATGGCCGCCCTTTTGCTGCCCCCAATCGCCCAACTGTTCTACGCGAAAAACCTACCGCATCAGACCCTGCAAGACTCGAAACACCTTCGCAGAGACGACCGAACACGCGGTCATCCCGACTAAGTCCTTGGCTCGAAGCTAAACCGACCCCCCGGGCTACTTCCGAATGCCTTGCCGACCTGACGCCGAAGAAGCAAGGGTTATAGCATTATTATTAGGCTTTTGGAAGCCTAGCCTCATGCGATTTCGCGCGTCCTGGACACAGATCAACACAGTGCGTGGCTTGATCCACAGCCTTTCAAGGCGCACCGATATTAACCTTGACACGAATACGCTCTAGAAATTCCAGTCCCGCGCCTTCGACACGACGAAATCGCGGAAGACCTTCAGTCGCTTGGACGTCTTCAGTTCAGCTGGATAAACCAGATAGGTGTCGAACGCCGGCACGTCGGCGCCGTCGAGCACCATGACCAGGTTCGGCTCATCGGAAGTCAGGTAATCCGGCAGCACCGCCAGCCCCAGGCCGCGTTTGACCACGCGCTTTATCCCGTCGATGCTGTTGATGCGCATGATCGGCAGACGCGGCTTCTGCCCCTCGCGGCCCGCCGTTTCCAGCCAGTTGATGCCGCGGCGCGGATAAGGAATGCCACCATAAGTGATGATGCGATGGCGGTCGATATCCGACAGGGTCTGCGGCGCACCGAATTCATCGAGATATTCGCGCGCGGCATAGACATGGAAATGTACCGTGAAGAGGCGGCGCAGGATGAGATCCTTCTGGGCCGGGGCATGCAGCCAGATGCCGACATCAGCCTCGCGCTTGCTGAGGTCGAGTTCCTCATCGCGCAGCAGGAGTTGCAGATGAATTTCCGGATAGCGCTCGATGAATTCCAGAAGCCGCGGCGCCAGCCAGGTGGAGCCAAGCCCCGCTGGCGTCGTCACACGCAGTTCGCCTGAGGGTTCGGAGCGCGTATCGGCGAGCATCGACTCGACCGAATTGAGCTTGGTCAGCACTTCTTCAGCCGTGCGCCGCAACAGCTCGCCCTGTTCCGTCAGCGCCAGCCCCCGCGCATGGCGGTGGAACAAGGCCGTATTCAGCTCCTGCTCCAGCGCGCTGACATGGCGGCTTACGGCAGACTGGCTGAGATGCAGCGCCTCGGCCGCATGGGTGAAGCTGCCGGCTTCAGCCGCAGCGTGGAAAATTCTCAGCTTGTCCCAATCCATATCGCGATCCAGCCCCGGGGGCGCCAGACCGCCACCCCACGGATTTACCTATTCAGCCGCCTTGCCGTGCGCGGCCATCTCGGCAACGAAACGCTCGGCTTCCAGAGCGGCCATGCAGCCCATGCCGGCCGCGGTCACAGCCTGGCGATAGACATCATCCGTAACATCGCCCGCCGCGAAGACACCCGGGATGCTCGTTGCGGTAGAATCCGGCGCAGTGAGAATATAGCCGTTTGGCTTCATGTCCACCTGTCCGACGAACAATTCGGTTGCCGGCACATGACCAATGGCGATGAAGACGCCAGCAACCGGCAGGTCATGAAGCGCGCCGGTCTTGACATTGCGCAGCCGCACCCCCGTCACGCCGGGCGGGTTGTCGGTGCCCACGACCTCATCCAGAACATGGTCCCAGATCACCTTGACCTTGGGGTGCTTGAACAGACGGTCCTGCAGGATACGTTCCGCGCGCAACTCGTCGCGGCGATGCACCAGCGTGACGGAACTGGCGAAATTGGTCAGGAACAACGCCTCCTCGACGGCGGTATTGCCGCCACCGATAACGGCGACGTCCTTGCCGCGATAAAAGAACCCGTCGCATGTGGCGCAGGCCGAAACGCCATAGCCCTTGAAGCGGTCTTCGGATGGCAGGCCGAGCCAGCGTGCCTGCGCGCCCGTGCTGATGACGAGCGTGTCGCAACTGTACTGCGTGCCGCTGTCACCCTTGAGGATGAACGGGCGCCGGCGCAGATCGACCTCGATAATATGATCGCTGACCAGTTCGGTGCCGACATTGGCCGCCTGGGCCTGCATCTGCTCCATGAGCCATGGCCCCTGGATCGGATCGGCGAAACCGGGATAGTTTTCGACATCGGTGGTGATGGTCAATTGCCCGCCCGGCTGGATACCCTGGATGAGCACCGGCTCCAGCATGGCGCGCGCAGCGTAGATCGCGGCCGTGTAGCCCGCCGGGCCGGATCCGAGAATGATCAGCTTTGCGTGGCGCCGCCGCGATTGATCCTGTTGCATGGCATACTCCGGTTTGCGACCGTGTCGGTTGTCTTGCGAGACCTGTAGATTTTGCGAGACCTGTAGATTTTGCGAGACCTGTAGATTTTGCCAGACCCATCAGATATGGCATCGCCGTGGCGGTATCAACGCGCAGACCGTCTTATCCCGCGTTTACATACCCGGCCTTCAATCATGATCGATCAGACGGCGCCGCGCGACCCGCTCACGCTGACGCTTCAGGACTTCCGCTGCGATCTGCCTGGCGGCATCGAGCGGCGGATAGCTCCATAGTTCGAGACCGGCGAACTGTTCGGGCAGGGGCCTTGTCGCACCATGCTCGGCGAGCGCTGCATGAAACCGATGAAACTTCGGCGCGCCGCCATCCGGCATGAAGACATAAACCGGCTTGCCAGTCGCTGCGGCCTCGCCGGCCATGTTCACCGAGTCCGCGGTGACGATGAACAAGTCAGCCCCGGCGAGGAAAGCTGGGTACGGGTTTTCGCCCTGTCCGCGCCACAGGATGCGCGGGGCGTTGCGGGTCGCTTGATCGACACTGGCGATCAGAGCGGGCGGCGTGCGCCGCGACGGCGTGATCATGAAGCTGACCCCAAGCTGGGCGAGTTGCTCAAGGCTGGCGCAAAGGCGCCCGGAGGTGCGCGGCGAAAAGCGGAAGGATGCGCTGGGTCCACCGAGCAGCACGCTCACACGTGGTGCGGGAAGGGCCGCGACGCTGGCGGGCAGATCGGCGCGCAACGCGCTCAGCATGTCCGGCGAGAACCGGTGCGGCGAGGTGAGCGTGACGATCACATCGTCGCCCCGGCGCCCATCGTGCGCCGGCACCCAGACCAGATCGGCCCCCGCATCCCTGGTCCGCGGGTCCATGAAGGCGACGCAAAAACATCTCGGCCCCGCGGCGCGGCGTATCGCCCGCAGATAGGGGATGGTGAGCCGGCCCGCGGCAAAGGCGAAATCCGGCCAAGGCGGCTGAAAGCGGCTGCCGGGCCTGGCAAACCGCTCGCTCGGCGGCACCGGACCGTTCGGCGCCAGCCACCGCCACGGCCAGCGTGCATCGATCTCGATGAGACGCGGCTCCAGCCCCATTGCGGAGGCCACGCCCGCGCTCAGCGCCAGATGCCCTGCCTTGCCATCGGAGATGATCCACACCGAGGGCCGCGCCGGGGCCGGCTCGGCCATGTCCGGGGTGTGAAGGGCTGATCGTTTGGGGGAGCCCATCGCGCGTTCCGCAAATATTATTGCCCGTGCAGAGCAGAACCTTTTCGGTTCTATCTTGCGCCAGACATTATATTATCAATCTCGCAGCGCAAAATCATGTTGCATTGCCGAATAGATGGCTTCAATCAGACTGCCTCGTTAATCACCCAATCATCTGGAAGCATTTCATGTCTGGAATCAAGCTCGACGCCACCGATTGGCACATCCTCCGGGAACTTCAGGCGAATGGCCGCATTACCAATGTGGAACTGGCGCGCCGCGTCGGCATTTCGGCGCCGCCGTGCCTGCGCCGCGTGCGCGCACTGGAGGAGGCGGGCATTATCGACGGCTATCACGCACTTTTGAACCAGAGATCGCTGGGCTTCGAGGTGACGGCATTCGCCATGGTCGGGCTTGCGCATCAGTCAGAGGCTGATCTGCGCGCCTTCGAGGAAAGCGCTCGTGACTGGGAACTTGTGCGCGAATGTCATATGTTATCAGGCGAGATCGACTTCATCCTGAAATGCGTCGCGCCGGATCTCGAAGCTTTTCAGGATTTTATCATAAATGACCTGACGGCGGCCCGCAATGTGGACAGTGTCAAGACCTCCCTGGTCATCAGGCGGTCGAAATATGAGATCGGTCCGCCGCTCACGCGGGTGGAAGCCGCGCATTGACGCTGACTGCTGCGCGGCAGTTTCGCGCGCACAGATGATCGGCACGTCATGACGCCAGCACTGCGCCAGCCCACGACGCGCCGCAATCTGGTGCTCGGCTTGCCCAATATCCTGACCTATCTGCGGCTTGGCGCGGTGCCGGCGCTGGTAGCGGTGATGTTTTTCCTCGATGGCGAGATCGCCCGCTGGGTGGCGCTTGGCATATTCGCGGCCGCGGGCGTCACCGATTTTCTCGATGGCTACCTGGCGCGCGCCTGGCAGCAACAGTCCGCGCTGGGCCGCATGCTCGATCCGATTGCCGACAAGCTGCTCGTCGGCGCCGCCCTGCTGATGCTCGTCGCCGATCAGACCATTTCGGGCTGGTCGATCTGGGCGGCGGTGATTATCCTGTCACGGGAAATACTTGTGTCGGGGCTTCGGGAGTTCCTGGCTGAACTGAACGTCACCGTGTCGGTCACCCGGCTGGCGAAATGGAAGACCACGGCGCAGATCATGGCGCTGTGCTTTTTGCTGGCCGGCACAGCGGGCGACCGGGTGTGCGGATGCGCCACGTCCATCGGGCTGAGCCTGTTGTGGGTGGCGGCGCTCGTGACTTTGTACACCGGGTTCGATTATTTCCGTGCCGGCCTCAAACATGTGATGGAGCACGAAGCATGACGACAAAGCTCGTTTATTTTGCCTGGATGCGCGAAAAGACAGGTAAAGCTCAAGAAGAGATCGAACTGCCGGACGGTTTGCGCACCGTGGCCGATCTCATAGAATGGCAGAAGGCGCGCGGCCCCGAATATGCCGCTGCCTTCGCTCGCAGTGATGTGGTCCGCGCAGCGATTGATCATGAACATGTCCAGCATGACGCGCCAATCGGGCAGGCGCGCGAGATCGCATTCTTCCCGCCGGTGACCGGCGGCTGAGGAGCAAGCGAATGATCCGAGTGCAGGCACAAGACTTCGATATCGGCAGCGAGATGGCGAGCTTGCGCGCCGGGCGCAGCGATATCGGCGCCATCGTCAGCTTCACAGGTACAGTGCGCGACACCGCCAGGGGCCAGCCCATCGGGGCGATGACGCTTGAGCATTATCCCGGCATGACCGAGCGCGAACTGGAGCGCATCGAGCGCGAGGCCTGCGCCCGCTGGCCGCTGGCTGCGAGCCTCATCATACATCGCTACGGCCGGCTGGAGCCGGGCGACAATATCGTGCTGGTGATCACCGCATCGTCGCACCGCCAGGCAGCATTCGAAGCTGCCCAGTTCCTTATGGATTACCTGAAGACCAGCGCGCCATTCTGGAAAAGCGAAGAGACGCCGAAAGGCGCAAGCTGGGTGGAGGCGCGGGGAGAAGACGACGCCGCGCTCGCGCGCTGGGCCGAAATGGAGGCCGCCGACAAGCCCGGATGAGCTAAGCGGGAGCGCCGTGCGCCCCCGCCTGCATCATGTGCGCTTTTTGACGGGCGCGGCCTCAGCTCAGCATGTCGGTGGTGATGCCCGCATACCAGTCCAGCGATTCCAGATAGGTCTTCTTGCGCAATTCGGCATCTTCGCCCGCCTGGCTGATAAAGCTTGATGTCGAGGCGATTTTCTCCTCGGTTGGCTCATAGCTGGCGCCAACTTTTACCCCGTCGTCCGGAGCCTGCAAGCTCCAGCACGTGTTGGAATAGCGGGCCGGGAAGACGCGTGAGCCGGTCAAATCCCCGCGAATGGTCATCGCCGCGACCTTGGCCTGGCTGTTAGCCGAAAAGCCGGACTTCGGCATGTCTCCGGCGATCGTCGCATCGCCGAGAATGTAGATATTTTCGTCCTCTGCACTCTGCATGCTGTCCGGCTTGATGGGGCAGAAGCCGCTGTCGTTGGTCAGTCCGGCGACTATGGCGATGTTGCCGGCGCTCTGGTTCGGGATCACATTGGCGACATCTGCGGTAAAGCTGTCGAGTTCGGTCTCGATGGTACCCGATGCCGCATCGACGTTCTTGATGCCGCCGTGGATCGACTTGGGAATCCATTCCACCATGCCTGGATAGTGCCGCTCCCAGGCTTCCTGAAACAGACCTTGTTTCGAGAAGGCTTCCTTCTGGTCGAGGATGACGATTTTCGCCGTCGGGTTCGCCTGTTTGAACTGATGGGCGACCATGCAGATGCGCTCGCCTGGACCTGGCGGGCAGCGGAACGGGTTGTCCGGGGCGATCATGACGAACATGCCGCCTTCGCGCATGGTGGTGATCTTGTGGCGCAAGAGCGTCGCCTGGGTGCCGGACTTCCAAGCATGCGGCATGATGTTGGCTGCCGCCAGCGAATAGCCGGGCACGGAGTCGTATTTCAGTTCGATGCCCGGCGAGACCACGAGACGGTCATAGGGCACGCGCTCGCCCCCGGACAGAACGACGTGCTTGGAATCGCGGTCTATGTCGGTCGCCATGTCGTGCACGACATTGATGCCGTGCTCCGAGGCGAGCTTGTCATATGTATGGCCCAGCGATTCAAAATCGCGAAAGCCGCCGATATAGAGATTGGAAAAGAAGCATGTGTAATATTTCCGGCTCGGCTCGATCAGGGTCACGTCGATCGCACCAGCCGAGTCCTTAGCGATGTAGCGCGCCGCCGTCGCTCCGCCCGCACCGCCACCGATGACGACAACCTTGGGCCTTGCCTGTCCGTACACCGCACGCAGGCCAACGGGCGACGCCGCGAAGAGAGCGGATGCGCCCATCAGCCGGGTAACATCGCGTCGGTTCATCAAACTCATCGTTTCCTCCATCAATTTATCGTTCTCAGTTTATTGATTCATTTGGGCTTAGCGCCATCGAAATGAGTAGCGAGCGCCGCGATTTCTTCAAATGAGAGACCTGCGGCGATTTCCTGCATGGTTACATTATTCCGCGACTTCACCTTGTAGGCGTAGATCCGGGAAATGAATTCCTCGCGGGGAAGCCCGACGAGCGAGGGTATTCCGTTTTCGTGTCCGCCGGGCTGATGGCATGTGCTGCATTCGCTGGCCAGATAGGCGCCATATTCCGCATCACCTTCAAGAGCCAGCAGTTCATTCGGCGGCGCCACGGTCTGTTGGCTTGAAGCAGCTTCTCCGGTCGCCTCGCCGGCGCGGCCAGAAACAGTGGCTGCCTCCAGCCAGAATGCCAATGCCCCCAACAAAATCAGCACCTTCAGCATTTTCCACCCTTCGTTCCTGCGGCCACTCTACCAGACCGGAAGGCCATACGATTATTGGTCTTTTTAAACTCGTCCCGATACTCCTGGCGTCATGAAGCCGATTATTCCAGTAAAGCGGTAAAGGTTAGCATTCATGCATTCAAAGCCTAGCATGTTTAATCGGAATGCACGAATGCGACTTGCCGAATCATTCATCTTTTTGCCGGGCAAGCCAAGTGTCATCTGCAGGGGGGGGGAGAACGCTGCAAG
The DNA here is from genome assembly GCA_036734025.1 of Dichotomicrobium sp. Classification (GTDB taxonomy): domain Bacteria; phylum Pseudomonadota; class Alphaproteobacteria; order Rhizobiales; family Rhodomicrobiaceae; genus DAIMZI01. Next base: position 38,026 of record DAIMZI010000003.1, on the reverse strand, counting down.
GTCGCACCGGACGAAGACCAGTCGGTCAGAGCTGAGCTTGCAGCACGCTCGGCACGATCTTATCGAAGGAGGGCACGACCATGGTCGCGCCCGTGAAATCCTCGTCCATCATGTACTGGCTGGGCGACACGATGCAGCGCAGGCCCGCTTCACGCGCTGCGAGCAGTCCGTTGCGGCTGTCTTCAAAAGCCATGCAGGCTTCAGGCGGCAACGCCAGTTGCTTGAGCGCCAGCAAGTAGACATCGGGCGCCGGCTTCTTGTTCGGCACGTCGCTTCCGCCTGCGATATGGTCAAAGACGTCGCTGGCGTCCCGGCCAAAGCAAGCACGCGACAAAAGCTCGACGTTTTGCCGGCTGGACGTGGTGGCGACTGCAAGGCCGAGCTGACTGGCGCGGGCTTCCTCGATCAATTCCTCGATCCCCGGCCTCAGCCGCAGCCTGGTCCGGGTGATCAGTTCGGCGAACCGCGCGGTCTTTTCGGCGTGAATGCGGACGATCTCCGCAGTGATCAGTTCCGGATCATGGCCCAGCCAGTCGCGCAGATAAACGGCGATGCGCTCCTTGCCGCCGGTCGTTTTGAGCAGTTCGCGGTAGATCTCCTCGCTCCAGAACCAGCCGTTCTGAAGGTCGAGCCAATTCGCGTTGAGGCGAAGCCTGTCGAAGGTCTCGTTGAATGCCTGGCGATGCAGTTCCTCGGTTTCGGCCAAGGTTCCATCGACGTCAAATATCAGCGCCCGAAGTTCCATGCCGTGCCTCATGCGCCCGCGAGTTGATCAGTTCATCGATGATTGCGGGCAGTTCCTGATGCGCGGAAAAAATCCGGTCAGGCGCCAGACTGTCGATCGGGGCGGATCGATAGCCCTCGGTGAACAGGACAAAGGCAAAGCCGGCGGCCTTGGCGGCGGCGGCATCGACTTCGCTATCGCCGACATAAATCGGGTCGCTCGCGCCAAGACGCTCACCGGCAAGCCGCAGCGGCGCCGGGTCGGGTTTTTTCTGCTCCAGGCAGTCGCCCGAGACCACAGTGTCAAAAAGTTCCAGCCAGCCGAGCGCGCGCAGCACGTTCTGCGCCGGGATCATCGGCTTGTTGGTGCAAAGCCCGATCGCCACCCCGGCCCGGCTCAAGGCCCGCAAGACCGCGTCGCAGCCGGCAAAGGGCTGGTTGGCGTCTCCGGGAGCCGCGGCATAAAGCGCCTGGAAGCTGGCCAGACGCGAGGCGAATTCATCCGCGTTCAGGCTCACGCCGCGTGCAGCGAAGGCACGCTCCAGGAAACGGCCGGCGCCGTGACCGATGAAACTGCGGGCCTCGTCCAGCGACAGGCCATCGAGGCCCATCTGTGCAAGCAGGTCGTTGCCGATCTGCCGGATCGCCGGAGCGCTATCGACGAGGGTGCCATCCAGATCGAATATGACCGCCTTCACGCGGCTGTCCTCACGGCTTCGGCAGCCGAGCGGATGGCTGCGATGTTGCGCCCATAGGTCTCGGGCGCAGCGACCGAGCCGCCCTTGAACACCGCCGAGCCTGCGACCAGCACATCGGCCCCGGCAGCGGCCACCAGCGGCGCGGTTTCTGGCGTAACGCCGCCGTCGACCTCGATGTGAATGGGCCGATCGCCGATCATGTCGCGCAGGCGGCGGATCTTGGCGACCTGGCCGTGAAGAAAGCTCTGACCGCCGAAGCCGGGGTTGACCGTCATCACGCAGACCAGGTCGATCTTGTCGAGCACATAGGTGATGGCGCTTTCAGGCGTGGACGGGTTGAGCGCCACGCCGGCCTTGGCACCCAGCGACCGGATCACCTGTAGCGAGCGATCCAGATGCGGGCCGGCCTCGGGGTGGATCGTGACAATGTCCGCGCCGGCATCAACGAAGGCTTCGAGATAGGGATCGGCCGGCGCGATCATCAGATGCACATCCATCAACGTCCTGACATGCGGACGGATGGCCGCGCATGTTGCGGGGCCAAAAGTGATATTTGGCACGAAATGGCCGTCCATCACATCGACATGCACCCAGTCGCAGCCCTGTGCCTGAATGGCCTGGCATTCAGCGCCGAAATTGGCGAAATCCGCGCTCAGGATCGATGGCGCAATCTTGATCGAACGATCAAAGCTCATTGTTTTTCCGCTCCTGTCGTGGTGTCGAGCCCGCCGCTGAACACGCGGCTGGCGCGAATGTCAGCCGCGTCGATAGCCGAAAGCTGCGCGGCATCCAGCGGCCCCTTGGCGCTCTCGAAAAGCCGGTTCGCCTGACGCAACCGGGCCCGGTCCAGCGCGTTGCGGATCGAGCGGGCGTTGGCAAAATGCGGCTGCTCGCGCCGCAAGGCGATATAGTCGCGTAAGGCCGCCTGGGCCTCACTTGTCAGCGTGTAGTTCTGCGCCTCGAGCATGGCCCCGGCGATCTGGAACAGTTCCTCATCGGAATAATCCGGAAAATCGATGTGGTGGGCAATGCGCGAGCGAAAGCCCGGATTGCTCTCGAAAAACCTGTCCATCCGGTCGGCATAGCCCGCGAGGATCACGACCAGATCATCACGCTGGTTCTCCATGATCTGAAGCAGGATCTCGATCGCCTCCTGGCCATAATCGCGTTCATTGTCCGGCCGGTAGAGATAATAGGCTTCGTCGATGAACAGCACGCCGCCCATCGCCTTCTTGAGGATTTCCTTAGTCTTGGGGGCCGTGTGGCCGATATACTGGCCAACCAGATCATCGCGTGTGACGCTGACCAGATGGCCCTTTCGCACATAGCCCAGCCGGTGCAGCAGATTGGCCATCTTCATTGCCACGGTGGTCTTTCCCGTGCCCGGCTTGCCGGTAAAGCTCATGTGCAGGGTTGGCGTGTCGTGCGCGAGCCCCAGTTGCTTGCGCGCCTTTTCCACCAGCAGCAATGCCGCCGTCTCCTTGATGCGCTGCTTGACCGGCGCCAGTCCGACCAGCGCGCGGTCGAGTTCGCTAAGCACCTCGCCAACGCCGGACGTCTCATATTCGCGCTGAAGATCGACGCTCGTCTGCGTCGGTGCGCCGCGCTCAGTGTCTTCGACGGAACCGTCTTGCATCATTACGCTCCTCAAGCCATTGGCGGTGCGGCCGCGTGAGGGCCGCACCGCGCGCACAGGCCCGCCACTAGCTGCGATAGCGTTCGCCGCCCGGCTTCTCGGTCGCGTAGGGCGACAGGGTATACTGCATGCAGCGGCCCTTGGTGTCGGTCCTCGTCACGCGAAAGCCCGGCTCTTCCGCCGGCCGGTTGACGATGAAGCTCAGCTTGACCGACTCCCAGCCGTGGCTCGAATCGAAAGCCACCACACGAATATACCTCTCGCCATAGACCTTGCGGCATTCGTTCAGTTCATACATCAGCGCGGCTGCATCCGGATTATCGAACATCGGATGCCCCCACATCTCCCAATAGGTGTTGCGGGGATGCGGATCGTCAGTGAATTCGATGCTGACGGCCCAGCCATTGTCGATGCAATACTGCACCTGTGCAGCGATCTGCTGATCGCTCAGATCGGGGAGGAACGAAAACGCTCCTTGAGTGATGCGCATGTCGAAAGCTCCTTGTCGATGCCTTAATGGCTAGATTGCTGGTGTGGCCGTGGGCACGAAATCGGGCGTGTCGGTCGAGGAATAATTGAACGTCACGTCCTTCCAGGTCTCCAGCGCTTGGCGCAGCGGAGCGCAGTGGCGTGCCGCAGCATCGAGTATCTCGGGACCTTCGGCCATGTAGTCGCGACCCTCGTTACGCGCCAGCACCATGGCTTCCAGCGCCACGCGGTTGGCCGTCGCTCCGGCCGCGATGCCCGCCGGATGGCCGATCGTGCCGCCGCCGAACTGCAACACGACGTCCTCGCCCAGATAATGCAGAAGCTGATGCATCTGCCCGGCATGAATGCCGCCCGAGGCCACCGGCATCACCTTGTTGAGACTTGCCCAGTCCTGGTCGAAGAAGATGCCGTTCTCCAGCGCCATCGGATTGAATTCCTCGCGGCAGATGTCGTAATAGCCCTTGGTCGTGGCCGGATCGCCCTCCAGCTTGCCGACGACCGTTCCTGCATGGATGTGATCGACACCGGCAAGGCGCATCCATTTGGCGATGACGCGGAAGCTCACGCCATGCGTTTTCTGGCGGGTGTAGGTTCCATGGCCCGCGCGATGCAGATGCAGGATCATGTCGTTCCTGCGTGCCCATTTCGAGATCGACTGGATCGCGGTGTAACCGATCACCAGGTCGATCATGATGATGACCGAACCCAGGTCCTTAGCGAATTCGGCACGCTCGTACATGTCCTCCATCGTGGCGGCGGTGACGTTGAGATAGGTGCCCTTCACCTCGCCCGTCTCGGCCATGGCCCGGTTCACCGCCTCCATGCAGTAGAGATAGCGGTCGCGCCAGTGCATGAACGGCTGCGAGTTGATGTTCTCGTCATCCTTGGTGAAGTCCAGCCCGCCTTTCAGCGCCTCATAGACCACGCGGCCATAATTGCGCCCCGACAGACCCAGCTTGGGCTTCACGGTGGCGCCCAGCAGCGGACGGCCGAAATTGTTGAGCCGCTCGCGCTCGACCACGATGCCGGTGGGTGGCCCCTGATAGGTTTTTACATAGGCGACAGGAAAGCGCATGTCCTCCAGCCGCAGCGCCTTCAGCGGCTTGAAGCCGAACACGTTGCCGATGATCGAAGCCGTCAGGTTGGCGATCGAGCCGGGCTCGAAAAGGTCGAGGTCATAGGCGATGTAGGCGAAGAACTGGCCTTCGGCGTTGGGTACCGGATCGACGCGGTACGCCTTGGCGCGGTATTTCTCGCACGCGGTCAGCCGGTCGGTCCAGACCACGGTCCACGTTGCCGTGGAGCTCTCGCCGGCGACTGCGGCTGCGGCCTCGACAGGGTCGACGCCGTCCTGCGGGGTGATGCGGAACAGCGCGATGATGTCGGTATCCTTGGGCTCATAATCCGGCTCCCAGTAACCCATCTTCCGATATTCGAGCACGCCCGCCTTGTAGCGGTCCGCGCCATTGGTGCCATCTGCCATGTTGACGTCTCCTGTCCTCGTAAGGCGGCCCTTTTATCCGTTGCTCATCAACGGCCGGGCGCGCAGTTGGTCTTTCATGTGGCCGGGCGGACGACCCGCCCGGCGGTTCGGATCATTTGGCTCGCCCGCTGCGTTCCATCAGCCGGATGATGATCGGCGTCAGGATGAGCTGCATGGCGAGGTCCATCTTGTCGCCCGGAATGACGATCGAGTTTGCCCGGCTCATCCAGCTGCCGTGGAGCATCGACACGAGATAGGCGAAGTCGATCCCGCGCGGGTTCTTGAACCGGATGACGACGACCGCTTCTCCGGCTGTGGGTATCCAGCGGGCGACGAACGGATTTGACGTATCCACAACGGGCACGCGCTGAAAATTGATATCGGTCTCGCTGAATTGCGGGCAGATCACGTGAACGTAGGAATGCATGCGCCGCAAGATGGTGTCGCGCACCGCATCTGTGTTGTAGCCACGGGCCTCGCGGTCGCGGTGGATCTTCTGGATCCACTCCAGATTGATGACCGGGACGACGCCGATCTTCAGGTCGGCCCTTGCCGAAATGTCGATGCCGTTGGCTCTGACAGCGCCGTGCAGGCCTTCATAAAAAAGCAGGTCCGAGCCCTCGCCGATCTCTTCCCATTCGGTGAAGTTGCCCGGCTCCACGCCGTAGCGTTCCGCAGCGGCATTGTCATGGACATAGTGCCGGGTGCGGCATCGGCCCATGTCGCCATAGCTCTTGAACTGGGTTTCCAACTCCTGGAGCAGATTGGCCTCCACGCAGAAATGGCTGAAATGCTGGTTGCCTTCATCGGCCCGGCGCGTGATTTCGGCCTTCATCTCGGCGCGGCTGTAGCGATGGAACGCATCGCCTTCGATGGTTGCGGGCGCTATGCCTTCGCGCCGGAAGATCTGGTCGAACGTGTGTTTCACCGTGCTCGTGCCGGCCCCTGACGAGCCGACCACCGATATGATTGGATATCTGACCGACATCGGTTCCTTCCCAGTCCTGATCAGCCCCGGAACAGGCCGCGCGCGGCAAACAGCGGCCAGTTGTTGCGCATGAAGTCGGGGTTCGCATGGTAATTGGTTATCCGCTCGATCTTTTCCGCCGAACCGAACACCAGAGGCGTGCGCTGATGCAGCTCACTCGGCGTCTTGTCGAGGATGCGGCTTATGCCGTCGGTGGCGCCGCCGCCAGCCTGCTCGGCCAGCATGGCGATCGCCGCAGCCTCATAGACCAGGCGCAGCCTGCCCAATTCATATCCCGGGCGGCGGTCGGACGGATACAGGAACACGCCGCCGCGGCTGAAGATGCGGTGCGCCTCGGCCACCAGCGACGCGACCCAGCGCATGTTGAAATCCTTGCCGCGCGGGCCTTTGGCTCCCTCGATGCAATCATCGATGAAGGCGCGCACCGGCTCATGCCAATGCCTGTAGTTGGATGCGTTGATGGCGAACTCCCGCGACGTCTGGGGAATGCGCAAATCGGCATTGACCAGCACGAATTCCCGGCTTTCGGGATCGAGCACGAACTCCTGAACGCCGCGCCCCAGGCTCATCACGATTGCGGTGTGCGGCCCATAGACGAAATAGCCGGCGCCGATCTGGTCCGCGCAGCGGCGAAAGAACGAGCCTGCCGCGCTGTCGGCAGCCGGATAGATCGAAAAGATGGTGCCGATGGACACGTTGACGTCGATGTTCGATGAGCCATCGAGCGGATCGACCGCCACTGCAAGCGGCGCGCCGGCATTCAGAGTGAGGATGGAATCCTCTTCTTCCGAAGCGTAATAGGCGACCGGCGCATCGGTAAGTGCCGCCAGCACATGTTCGTTGGCCATCACATCGAGCGTTTTCTGCGCATCGCCGTCGGCGTTGGCCTCACCGGTATTTGCCCCAAGTGCACCGGCCAGCGGTCCGGCAGCGACGAGACGGGAAATCCGCTTTGCAGCCTCTGCAAGCGCGAGGATCGCACGACCCGCAGGCGCGATCAGCGGGGCCTCGGGCGTTTCGACCTGCCCCAGCGCGGCGATGTGCGCCCCGAGTGTGATGGCGTGGCTGCGGGTCTCCGCCACACGGTCCAATGCCATTGATGCATCCTCCCTGCCGAACGTTAGATCATTCAGCGATTTCCCTTGACGCTGATCCATCGGCTGGGAAAAGTAAATTTAAAAAAATGGAATGATCATGTAGAAAAATTGAATGAGCGATTTGCGCAGCCTCAGCATCCGCCAGTTTCGTGCGCTCGCCGCAACGCTGAGCACAGGCAGCGTAACGGCCGCGGCCAACCTGCTTCACGTCACGCCTCCCGCCATCAGCGCACAGTTGAAGGCTCTTGAGCGGGCCGTCGGCTCTCAGCTTTTCGAGCGGACCGCCGACGGGTTCGTCCCCACCGATATCGGCCGGGAAGTGCTGGCCACCGCGCATGAAATCGACAACCTGATCGCACACACCGGCGAGCGCATTGCCGCCCTGCAATCGGGCTCGCAGGGCTCGATCGTGCTTGGCGTGGTCAGCACCGGAAAGTATTTTGCGCCGCGCATCGTCGCCGCCTTTCAGCAGGCGCAGCCGAACATCCGCGTCAAGCTGGCGATCGGCAACCGCGAGGAGATCATCAAGGGACTTGAGCGCCGCGCCTATGATCTGCTCATCATGGGACGCCCGCCGCCGCATGTGCCGGTGGACAGTGTCGTGCTCGGCGATCATCCGCATGTGCTGATCGCGCCGCCGGAACACCGACTGATCGGCGATCCGCAAATCCTGCCGGAAGATCTGCTGCGCGAAACTTTTCTGGCGCGCGAGGAGGGCTCGGGCACGCGCATGCTGACCTCCAGGTTTCTGGAGCGTTTCGGCGGCGGGCGCAGCTTCAGCATCATCGAGATGGGCACCAACGAAACCATCAAGCAGGCGGTCATGGCGGGGCTGGGCATCGCCATGATATCGGCGCACACATGCTATTCCGAGCTCGCCGATGGCAAGCTTGCGGCCCTGCACATTCACGGGCTGCCGATCCTGCGCCAATGGTTCCTGATCAACCGCTCCGATCAGTCGCCGACCAAAGCCGCGCAGGTCTTCCGCGAGTTCCTGCTCAGCGAGCGCAACGCGCTGATCCCCAATCTCAACTGGTTGCAGGCCGGCGCCGGGGAACGGACGCCGTAAAAGCCCGTTCAATCGGCGAAGATGGCCCGCGGCAGATGAAAGCTTACGGTCCAGTTGGGCGCATCGACGATCTGGCTGACCCGCAGATCGCCCGCGACGCTGCACAGCATATAGGCATCAACGGCGCTCAGCCCGCGCATGACGCAAAGCAGATCGACCATGCCGCGAACAGCCTCGCGCGACGCCTGGTGCAGATCGGGGCCAATACCGGTGGTGATGTCCACTGCACCGGCATGAAGCGGGCGCGCCGGGACCACGGCGCGGGGAAAATTGCCGGTGCTTTCCTTGATCAGACCGAAGCTCAGCGTGGCTTCCATCGGGCTTTCGATCGCGGTGCCGCACACTTCCCCATCCCCCTGGGCCGCATGGGTGTCACCGATGGAAAACAGCGCGCCGTCCACCTCGACCGGAAGATAAAGCACGCTGCCGGCGACCAGATCACGAATGTCCATGTTGCCGCCGATGCGCCGCGGCGGGATGATGTCGTGAGAACCGGCTGCTGCCGGCGCGACGCCGATCGTGCCGGCGAAAGGGGCAAGCGGAATCTGCGCGATGTCCGAGAGCAGGATCGGCCGATGGCCTGTCGGATCGTACCGCCAGAGCCGGAGCGCGGCTTCCGGGAAATCATCCGCGAGCAGGCCGAAGCCTGGAATATTGGCCGTCCAACCCCAGCCCGAGGGCCGATAGGCTTCGAGGCGGACCACCAGCGTATCGCCGGGCCGGGCGCCATCGACGAAGATCGGACCCGTCACCGGATTGACGCGCCCGCTCATGTCCTCGCTCAGCACATCCACCGTGCTGTGCGGCGTGATCACGCCGCCCCAGGCATCAATGATCTCAAAATCGAGCGTGTCGCCTGGCGCGACCATCATCACCGGCTTCAGTGCATTGTTCCAGGAATAATGGCGGTGGCAGGCGTGGATGGTGTGGCGATGGAGCATTGACGCGGTTCCTGTTCGCGAGGCCGGCGAGGAGCGCTGTGGCCGACAATCCGGCCCCGGGGCCTGAAGCGATTGTCGTTGCCATCTGAATGGAGACATGATCTCCCGCATAAGGAAAGCCCAAAGCTAGAGTGCCACCAGCGCAGAGACAACGCCCGCAAGGCTCTCGCCGACGATCAGCCCGGCCGCCAGCACGACAAGCCGCTTGCCGGCCCAGTCCGGGAAGAAATGGCTGATCACGGCTGCCCCGGCCGCGCCGATGAAGAGCGAGATCGAATTCCACGCCGGAATGACGAAAGCCAGCCCCATGGCCGGCGCGCTGGGGATGAAATGTGCGATGCGCTCGGGCGCGAACTTTTCGGCGCAGGCCAGCACGACCGCCGCTGCGAACGCGATGAGCATCGCTTCGAGTGCCCCGCCCGGCATCGAGTCCAGCCCGTCTATGAGCACCTCCGCCACGGCTTTCCACGTCGCCACAGCGGGCGCGGGCCATTCCGGCGTGATTAGCTGCGCTTGCGGATCGGTGATCAGCGCCAGATAGGTGAACGCACCGGCGAGGCTGCCAGTCAGGACGCCGAAAAGCTGGGCAATGACCTGGAAGCCCGGTGTCGCACCGATGATCTGGCCGGTGCGCAGGTCGTGAAGCAGATCGGCGCACTGGTCGGCCGCGCCGCCGGTGACATTCGCGCTCATCAGATTTGAGGTCGCGTTGCCAGGCGATATCACACCGAAGGTTAGCTGGGTGATCTTGCCGAGCGCGCCGACCGGCGTCACGCCCGTCTCGCCCGAAACCCGCGCCGACACCACGGCCAGCACGAAGCTGAACAGAACGGCGAACACCGCTTCGAACGGGGTGATGGCAAAAAGCTGGGTCTGGGTGGTGACTGAAGCCGCGAGGACGCAGGCAAATCCGGCGACCACAAAGCGCGGGTCGATGCGCGACGTATCCTGCGCAAAGGCGGAAATCTGCGCGCGCCGACGCAGCGCCATGCGCCCCAGCGAAATCAGCACCGAGGTGATCGCGGCAACCGTCATCAGAGTGGCGCCCGGCCACAGCAGCCATTCGACGAGCGGCGCGAACCATGACGCGTCTGCGTCGGCCGCGCCGGGCTGTGCCCAGCCGCGTTCCAGCGCCATCGGTGCGAGCACGGCCCACGCGAGGACTGCGCCCAGCAGCGCCGACACACCGACGCGTAAACCCGCTATCGCGCCAAAGCCAACCATGAGCAGCGACGGATCGAGCGACAGACCCAGATTGGCGAATGACGCGCTGTCGCCCTGGCGCACGCCGCCTTCTGCGACGCGTGAAAACGGCATCCTGATATCAGGGGCAAGACGTGGCAACGCAGTGATGAACTCGGAGGTGAATTTGAGTGCGGCGGCAAACACTGCCCCCGCACCAAGCAGCCGCAACCGGCCGGCAGCTTCAGCCCCGCCGGAATGGATGTCCTGCATGGTCTCGGCGGTCACGACGCCTGAAGGAAACGCGAGATGCTCGCGCACCAGCATCTGGTTGCGCAGCCCTGCCGCAACGACGACACCAAGCATGCTCACCACGAAGAGCCAGATCACCAGAGCCGGCCACGCCAGGGTCTGACCGGTCACCAGCGCCAGCGCGGGGATCGGCGCAGCGAGGCCCGACGAGATGATCGAGGCCGCCGATGACGCTGTCGTCTGGTTGATGTTATTCTCAAGAAGGCTCAGCGGACGGGTGCCGGCAGCGCGCGCCGACAGACCCCACAGCGCATAAGCGATCAGCCCGGCGGCCACCGACATGTTGAAAGACCAGCCGATCTTGAGCCCGGAATAGACATTGCAGGGGGTGAGCACCGCCCCGATCACCATGCCGGTGAGGATCGCGCGCACGGTCAATTCAGGCCGGGCATGGGCAGCGATCATCGTGCCGGACCGTGGCCGTTCGCTCTGGCTCCGCAAGGTCAATATCAGGCTCCCGTCAGTGCTTCGGCGGGCCTGGCTGCGGCGGGATGGCGCAGTTTCATACTCAAGGTCTACCATGCCGGGGGCGGGATTACCAAATGTGGTGCAGTAAAGGCAGAGTTCCCTCTATCATCCGACAATGATCCGGCATGACAAGGTACCTTTCAGCGACAATCGGCACGGTCTTGCTTGCGCTTGCCCTCGTAGTGCTTGCAGCATTTTCCCAGCCATCACTGGCGCAAGATAGATCAGCGGCGCTTCTGGAGCGGCTGCGCGAGCCGGGGCATTTCGCCATCATGCGCCATGCGCTTGCGCCTGGCACGGGCGATCCGCGTCGCTTTCGGCTCAATGATTGCTCGACCCAGCGCAACCTGTCGGAGACCGGCCGCAGACAGTCGCGCCAGATTGGCGCCTTGATACGGGCTGCGGGCGTTACCAGCGCCAGGGTCTATTCGAGCCAGTGGTGCCGCTGCCTGGAGACAGCGAGGTTGCTCGGTCTGGGGTCGGTTACGGAGTTGCCGACGCTGAATTCATTTTTCGAGGACCGCGCACAAGGCCCGGCCCAGACGTCAGCCCTGCGAAACTGGCTCGCTCGCGCAGATCTGTCGCAGCCGGTCATCCTGGTCAGCCATCAGGTCAACGTGACCGGGCTGAGCGGTGTCTTCCCGAGTTCAGGAGAGATCGTGATAATGCGCCGGGATCCCGGTGGCAGGCTGAGCGTGGTCGGGCGCGTCAGCCGCTGATGCCATGCTCCGGCGATCATTTGTGCTTGAATTGAGGCTCGCGCTTTTCCACGAAAGCCGCCATACCCTCTTTCTGGTCCGGCGTGCCGAACAGGCTTTGAAACAGGCGGCGCTCAAGCCTGATGCCCGATGCCAGCCCGGTCTCAAGCGACTGGTTGATGCCTTCCTTGGTCATCATCACCGCGGGCATCGACAGATCGGAAATCTTTTCGGCCACGCGCACGGCCTCATCCACCAGTTCGTTGACCGGCACGATGCGGCTGACCAGCCCGGCGCGCTCGGCCTCCTCGGCATCCATCATCCGCCCGGTGAGACACATTTCCATGGCCTTGGCCTTGCCCACCGCGGCGGTCAGCCTTTGCGTGCCACCTGCGCCCGGCATGATGCCGAGGGTGATCTCCGGCTGGCCGAACTTGGCCGTCGGCGCCGCCAGAATGAAATCGCACATCATCGCCAGCTCACAGCCGCCGCCCAGCGCATAGCCCGACACCGCCGCGATGACGGGTTTGCGCGCGCGCGTGATACGCTCCCACGAGGCGATGAAATCCTCGCGGTAGGTATCGGGGAAGCTCTTGTGCTGCATCTCCTTGATATCTGCGCCAGCGGCGAACGCGCGCTCGGACCCCGTCAGGACCATGCATCCGATGCGCGAATCGGCTTCGAATTCGTCGATGGCGCGGGCCAGTTCGTCCATCAGCGCGGCGTTGAGCGCATTCAGCGCCTCCGGGCGGTTGAAGGTGATCAGCCCGGCACGGCCGCGGCGTTCCACGATGATCGTTTCAAATGACATGCTGTTTCCCCGTTGCTTGCGCCGCGCTTATCGCTGACAGCGCGGACAATAAAAGCTGGACCGCCCGTTTTGAACCACGCGTCTGATCTTTTCTCCACAACCGGGCGTGACGCATGCTTCGCCCGCGCGTCCATACACCGAAAATGAATGCTGGAAATACCCCATCGATCCGTCCGTCTGGCGATGGTCGCGCAGAGAGGAACCTCCAGCCATGATCGCATCGTTCAGGACTTCCGGGATAGCCGCCGCCAGACGCCGGGCGCGCACGCTGGGGCCGCCCGACCCGTTGGCCAGACAAGCCGCGCGGCGCATCGGCGAAAGGCGGGCGCGAAACAGCGCCTCGCACACATAGATATTGCCCAGCCCGGCGACATTGCGCTGATCCATCAGGAAGCTCTTGAGCGGCTGGGTGCGGGCTTTGGCGCGAGCGGCCAGATCCTGCGCGCTGATGCCAGCGCCGATCGGCTCGGGGCCCAGATCGCGAAACATCGGGTGGATGCTCATTTGCGCTGCGTCGATCAGCGTCATGAAGCCAAATCGGCGCGGGTCGTTATAGTGTACCGAATGACCGCCATCGAGATGAAAGACAACATGATCATGGGCCTGAAGCGCGCCGGCGTCATGATGAAACCGGCCGAGTATCGCCACACCGGCCTGCGCTGCATGGCCCCGGTCATCGCCGCCTGCAATGCGAAAGCGGCCGCTCATGCCCAGATGCATCACCAGCACCGGACCGTCCTCAAGCCGCACAAGCAGATATTTCGCCCGGCGCTCCAGCGCGCCTATGCGCTTGCCGACCAGCATCTGCACGAATCCCTCGGGAAAAGGAAAGCGCAGATCGGGCCGCCGCAGTTCGACCGCGTCGATGCGCGCGCCTTCCATGACCGGCGTCAGGCCGCGCCGCACGGTTTCAACCTCGGGCAATTCGGGCATGGTCGGCTGGTCGGCTCTCGTCTGCATCATGGGGCCAAGCACATTGCGAACAATAGCTTGCCCAAAAAAGTTAGGCTATGGTCCTGCGCATGAATACCCGCGACAGTGTTTCCCCGCCCCGCGCGGATCAGACCGATTTCGGCTTTTCGGATGTGCCGCTCGACGCGCGTCAGGGGCTTGTGAACAACGTCTTCGCCCGCGTGGCGCGCCGCTATGATCTGATGAACGATCTGATGTCGGGCGGACTGCACCGGCTGTGGAAGGACGCCGTCATCAACTGGCTGGCGCCGCCGCGCGGCAGGTCGTTCCGCCTGCTCGACGTGGCCGGCGGCACAGGCGACATCGCAGCACGGTTCCTGCGTGCGGGCGGCCCGCTGTCAGAGGCCATCATCTGCGATATTTCGGCCGAGATGCTTGATGCCGGGCGCGAGCGCATGGCGGCTGCGGACGAGGGCTCGCGTCTGGCACTGGTTCAGGCCAATGCCGAGGCCCTGCCATTCGGGCAAAAGAGTTGCGATGCCTATACGATCGGCTTCGGCATCCGCAATGTCACGGACCGGGAAGCGGCGCTGCGCGAAGCCTTTCGGGTGCTGAAACCCGGCGGCCGGTTCCTGTGCCTCGAATTTTCCCAGGTTCAGATGCCGATGCTGGACCGGATTTACGATATCTATTCCTTCAACCTGATACCCAGGCTCGGCGAAGCCGTCGCCGGCGATGGTGAGGCCTACCGCTATCTGGTCGAGAGCATCGCCAGATTTCCCGACCAGGACAGATTTGCCGCGATGATCGCATCTGCCGGATTTGCGCGCGTGCAATATCGCAACCTTTCCGGGGGCATCGCCGCGATCCATTCCGGCTGGCGCCTGTGACAAATGCTGGCAAGGGCGCAAGCGCGCGGCCCGTGCATGAGATTTCGACGAGAGGCATTGGCTTGAACGCGGTGGTCCACATTTTTCGCCTGGCGCGCGCTGGTGTCGTGTTCCTTCGGCACGGTGTGCGGATCCTGCCGGACAATCTGGCCCTGCCCGGCCCTCTTGGCCTGCTGCGTCGCAAGCGCCGGACGGGTCAGGATCCAGCCGAGCCCTCGCATTCAGGCGGACGTCTGTCGCGGGCGGTGGCCACGCTTGGCCCCAGCTACATCAAGCTCGGTCAGTTCCTGGCGACGCGCCCCGATCTGATCGGCCTTGAACTGGCGGGCGAATTGTCCGGGCTTCGCGACAGGATGGCGCCGTTCTCGATGGCCCGGGCCCGCAAGGCAATCGAGACCTCGTTGGGCGCGCCGGTGGAGACGCTGTTTGATGATTTCAGCGAACCCGTCGCGGCGGCCTCGATAGCGCAGGTGCACAAGGCCAAGGTGCGCCAGCCCGGCGGCGGCACGCGCGATGTTGCGGTGAAGATCCTGCGCCCGGATGTGGAGCGGCGCTTCAAGCGCGATCTGGACACGTTTTATTTCGCCGCGCGCCAGATCGAGCGGTTTCACCCGCCATCGCGCCGGCTTCGCCCGGTCGCCGTGGTCGATACCCTGGCGCAGTGGGTCGAACTGGAAATGGACCTGCGCATGGAAGCTGCTGCCCTTTCGGAGATGGCGGAAAACATCCAGAGCCACGGCGATGACGATTTCCGCGTGCCGGCCATCGACTGGACCCGCACCTCACGGCGGGTGCTGACGCTTGAATGGGTGGATGCGATTCCAATCGCCGATAACGCCGCCATCGACCGCGCCGGCATCGACCGGCAGGCGCTCGGCAACCGCGTCATCCGCGCCTTCCTGAAACACGCCATGCGCGACGGCTTCTTTCATGCCGACATGCACCAGGGCAATCTGTTCGTGGACCGCGACGGACGCATCGTCGCGGTGGACTTCGGCATCATGGGGCGGCTGGGCCCGCGCGAACAGCGGTTTCTTGCCGAAATCCTCTATGGCTTCATCACCAGAGGCTATGAGCGCAGCGCACGGGTTCATTTCGAAGCCGGCTATGTCCCGCCGCATCAGGATATTCACACTTTCGCGCAGGCGCTTCGCGCCATCGGCGAGCCGCTCAAGGACCGCACCGCCGACGAGATTTCGATGGGCCGGGTGCTGGGTCAGCTCTTCGAAGTCACGGAAATGTTCGACATGAGGACGCGGCCCGAACTGCTGTTGCTGCAAAAGACCATGGTGGTGGTCGAGGGTGTGGCGCGCTCGCTCGATCCGCGGCTGAACATGTGGGACGCCGCCGAACCCGTGGTGCGCGAATGGATGAACGGCCAGATCGGCCCGGGTGCGCGCCTGCGCGAGGCCGCCGACGGTGCTGCCAGCGTCATCGGTCTGCTCGGCACGTTGCCGCAACTGGCCGAACGGGCGGGGCAACTGGGCGAGAGCCTGTCGCGGATCAGCGCCGAGGGGCTGCGGCTCGATGAGCCCACTGTGGCGCATCTGGGCCAGGCTGGCAGCCGCAACGCCTGGGTGGGGCGTCTGGCACTGTGGGTTGGCGCGCTGGCGCTCGCTGCGATCGCTGCGCGCATGTGGCTGAGCGCGGCCTGAGCGGTTGCATTCCGCATCATTCATTTTCAGGCGACATCTGTCGCCCGATTTCGCGCCACGCGCGCCGCGTACTTAGCCGAGGTGAATTGGTACTAGCGCAGGAACATGTCCCAGCCGATCATGGCTGCCTGCGTCAAAACGCCGCCGATGATCGCGAGCACCGCCCACAGCGCCGCCTTGGCCGCCCAGCGCCCCCAGTTTATGCGCACATGCACTTCGATCACCTGTTCGGGCAGCGCGGTATCCCCGATCATGCCGTTTTCATCGACGCTTCGCGCCGCGGCCACCAGTTGCAGGCGTCGCCGGCCGCGCGCGGTCGGCATCACCTGCCAGCGCCAGCGCCCGAACGGCTCGCTGTCGAGGAAGGAGGGCCGGTCGAAGATCCACTGCGTTTCCGGGGCCAGAGGCTCGATCATGAAGCCGCCATCGGGCGCGCGCAGATAAAGGCTCATGGCGCGGGTGACGGCGATCTTGTGGCTTTGCGCAGAGCCGCGTCCATCAAGCCCGGCAAGCAGCGCTTCGGTGGCCTCGCGCGCGATGCGCACCTCGATGGTCTCGGCGGTGCCCTCACGCATGATCCTGGGGATCCGCTCGACGAGCTTGCCGAACCTGACGGTCCTTTCGGTCTCGGCTTGCGACTGAGGCGGTGCTTCAGCGGCGACTGGCGCGGGCCGCCTTGCAGGGCCGCGCGGCGCTGGCGCGCGCTCTTTCTGGCTGGCATTGCCCGCGCCATAGCCGATCACCCCGTCACGGGCCGGAGCCGGGGCTCTTGCGGCGCGTCCCGCCGGGGCGCGGGGATCCGGATTGGCCGGGCCGGCAGGCGCGCGGCGTGAACGCGGCCGCTCCGGCGGGGCCTCGCGCGCAGGGGCGTCGCGTGTGGGGGCCTCGTGCGGAAGCGCGATTTCATCGTCCTCGGCCTCCATGACATCACGAATGCTCGCCAGCATCTCTTCCAGAGACGGGCCGGCTTCGTCACGATCAGTCGGCGCGGGGCGCGGCGCCTGGCGCGGTGGCGGCTCGGCACGCGGGGGCGCGGGCTGTCGGCGTGGTGGCGGTTCGGCGCGCGGCGGCGGAGATTGCCGGCGCGGCGGCGCAATGGGCGCCGGAGCCGTTTCGGGCATCTGCCGGCGGGCTCTGGCCGGTTGTTTCGGGTCCTCGCCGAGCCAGGCAATGGCATTCCCCAGATTGAGGCCATGCCGGTTCAGCAGGACGCCAACGCCGGTATCGGACTGCCCTGCCAGCGCCGCAAGCAGGATCGCACCGTCAATTTCCATGCGCCCGGTCTCGCGCGCAGCCCGTGTTGAGGTGAACATCAGCTGCCGAAGCTGATCGCTGGGTCGCGGCTTGATCGAGTCGGGCTGGGACGTGTCGGGCGTGCGCCGGCGAATGATCTCGGTGATCTCGACGCGGATCGAGGGAATGTCGGTGTTGCAGCCCTCCATCAGAGCAAGGGCGTCCGGATCATCGAGCAGAGCGAACAGGACATGTTCGAGCAGCACGAGCGCGCTGCCGCGCTTTGATGCCAGCGAGAATGCCCGGCCCATCGTGTTGGCGAGATAGGCAGACTGCGGAATTTCACTGGACTGCCCGGAACGATCGTTCATGCGGCGCTTTCCTTCCGGCTTCGGCGATAGAAACATACTGCTTTTCCCTGGCCTCTGCCATTAATTCAAGAGTGGAACCGCAAAGCCTGTATCAGCGTTCATTCCGGCCAAATTGCGTTCGCGCGGGCGGTGTGACTGGTAACAGGTGCTGCTTGCCGGACCGGTCTGAACGTGGTCTGTTTGGCAGCGATCCGCCCGCGCCCCGTGCGCGACCGCCTGAGCCACAAGGACAAATCCATGGCCGATGATGCCGCAAATTCCATGTCTGGACCCGCCCTTCAGGCCAAAGTGCTTTCCGAAGCACTGCCCTTCATGCAGCGTTATGATCGCCAGACCGTGATCGTCAAATATGGCGGGCATGCCATGGGCGACGAAACGCTGTCCTCGACCTTTGCCCGCGACATCGTGCTGCTCAAGCAGGCCGGGGTGCGCCCGATCGTGGTGCATGGCGGTGGACCGCAGATCGCCTCGCTGCTTGAGCGGCTGAACATACGCAGCGAATTCACCGACGGTTTGCGCGTCACCGACCGCCAGACAATCGACATCGTCGAAATGGTGCTGGCCGGGTCGATCAACAAGCAGATCGTGACGCTGATCAACCGCTTCGGCGGCAAGGCATGCGGCATCTCGGGCAAGGACGCCGGGCTGATGATCGCGCGCAAGCTGGAGCGCCGCGTCCGCGATCCGCAGTCGAACATCGAGCGGGTCGTCGATCTGGGCTTCGTCGGTGAGCCCGAAAGCGTCAACCCGCACATCGTGGACATCATCACATCGAGCGATCTGATCCCCGTGATTGCGCCGATCGGCGTGGCGCGCGACGGTACCACCTACAACATCAATGCCGATACATTCGCCGGCGCGCTGGCAGCCGCGATGGCGGCCAAGCGGCTGCTGCTGCTGACCGACGTGCCCGGTGTGCAGGACCGCGACGGCCAGCTCATCACCTCGCTCGACACGCACAGGGCGCGCGCGCTGATTGCCGATGGCACAATATCCGGCGGCATGATCCCCAAGATCGAGACCTGCATGGCCGCTGTCGAGGCCGGTGTGGAGGGCGTGGTCATCATTGACGGCAAGGTACCGCATGCGGTGCTGCTGGAGCTGTTCACTGCCCACGGGGTGGGCACGCTGCTGAAGGCCGACAACACCATTAAGCAAGGCAAGACCCATGGGGAATGATGATATCCGCCCGGCGCAGCCGCCCGGGCTCGCGGCCTTCCGCGATGTCGAGACATGGATCTTTGATCTCGACAACACGCTCTACCCGGCGGAGAGCAATCTGTTCGTACAGATTGACCAGCGCATGGGCGAATTCATCGCCACTTATCTGGAGGTCGTGCCGGAAGAAGCCCGGCGCATCCAGAAACACTATTATCACACCTTCGGGACGACGCTCGCCGGGCTGATGAAACAGCATGGCGTGAAGCCGAGCGATTTCCTCGACTATGTCCACGACATCGACCTGAGCCCGATCGAGCCCGCGCCGGGCCTGGCCGAAGCGGCCCTGGCGTTGCCGGGCAAGCGCTACATCTTCACCAATGGCTCGCGCTGGCATGCCGAGCGGGTCGCGACCAAGCTGGGGGTGCTGCATTGCTTTGATGATATTTTCGACATTGCCGCATCCGACTACATTCCCAAGCCGACGCGCCATGCGTTCGACCGCGCCTGCGCGGCTTTCGGGGCCGACCCGCGCCGCGCCGCGATGTTCGAGGACCTTCCCCACAATCTGGAGACCGCGCACGCCATGGGCATGGTCACGGTGCTGGTTCATTCCTCCTATGCCGATCATCCCTCCCAACGCGACATCCGGCCCGGTCGGCCCCTGCCGCCGCATGTCCATCATGCAACAGATGATCTGACCGGCTTCCTGCTGGAATTGAGCACGGTTTTGCCAGCGGCGCCGGCAGCCCCGGTTGACAGGGGCGCACAGGGCGGTGAGAAAAGCTGATCTTCGCCCATTCCAGCCGCGTCTTAAGGATGCAAGATCATGACCGACGATATCCGCACCACGATCGAGAACGCGTTTGAGGCGCGCGAGAGCCTGTCTCCCGCCACGGGAGGAGCGGTGCGTGAAGCCGTCAACACCGCACTCTCGCTGCTCGACAGCGGCAAGGCCCGCGTGGCCGAACCGTCCAGCGGCGGCTGGGTCGTCAACGAATGGCTGAAAAAGGCGGTGCTGCTGTCGTTCCGGCTGAACGACATGACGACGATATCCGGCGGGCCGGGCAGCGCCAACTGGTGGGACAAGGTGCCGTCCAAATTTGCCGGCTGGGGCGAGGCACAGTTTCGCGCCGCCGGCTTCCGGGCGGTGCCGGGCGCCATCGTGCGCCACTCGGCCCATGTTGCGCCGGGGGTAGTGCTTATGCCGAGCTTCGTCAATCTGGGCGCGCATATCGGCGAGGGCACGATGATCGACACATGGGCAACCGTCGGCTCGTGCGCGCAGATCGGCAGGAACGTGCATCTGTCCGGCGGCGCGGGCATCGGCGGCGTGCTGGAGCCATTGCAGGCGAGCCCGGTCATCATCGAGGACGGTTGCTTCATCGGCGCGCGCGCGGAAGTGGCCGAAGGCGTGATCGTGCGCGAAGGCGCGGTGCTGTCGATGGGCGTTTATATCGGCGCATCCACCAAGATCGTGGACCGCAATACGGGCGAAGTGTTCCGCGGCGAAGTCCCGCCTTTTTCCGTCGTGGTCCCCGGCGCACTCCCCGGCAAGCCGCTGCCTGATGGCTCGCCCGGACCGTCGCTCTACTGCGCGGTGATCGTCAAGCGCGTCGACGAGGGCACGCGCGCGAAGACGTCGATCAACGAGCTGTTGCGCACCTGACCGGGCCGCATACAATAAAGGGCCTAGCGCGATGAAGAACACGTTCACGCTGGGTGTGCGCAAGCTGTTCTTCCTCATCGTCGCGTTATGCCGGCTACTGCGCCCTGTGCTGGCTGGTCCCGTCCGCGCGGCTCGGCAACATCACGCCCGCCGGAGCCATCGGCCTGACTCACGCCGATCCGCGCAGTCGAGCAGCCTTGCGATGACGGCGAACTTGATCTGGACGCCGAGACGGCAGCGACAGCGCAGACAGAGCGCGCCGCTGTATCATGAATTCTGCTCGGGGATTAGGATCTGGCGCACGCTGACGCCATCGGCCAGCCGGTCGAAAGCTGCATTGATCCCGTCAAATCCGATCCGCTCGCTCATCACCTGGTCGATGGGCATCAGCCCGCGCCGATACAGCGAGATGAACCGCGGGATGTCGCGCACCGGCACGCAACTGCCGATATAACTGCCCTTCAGCGTACGCTCCTCCGCCACGAGATTGGTCGCGGGCAGGGCCATGCGCGCATCGGGGTGCGGCAGGCTGGCGGTGATGGTGGTGCCGCCGCGCCGCGTGATCGCATAGGCCAACTCAAGCGCAGGCGCGGAACTGGCCATCTCGAAGGCAAAATCGGCGCCGCCGCCCGTCGCCGCGCGCACCTTGTTCACGCAGTCGGGATCGCGCGCATCCACCCCGAGAGATGCCCCCATCTGCCTGGCCAGTTGCAGCTTGGCCTCCACCCGGTCTACCGCGATGACCTGATCCGCCCCGCTGAGCCTGGCCGCCAGAAGCGCCATCAGCCCGACTCCGCCCAGGCCGACAATGGCCACACTCGCGCCCGGCGGCACCTTTGCCGTGTTGACAACCGCGCCGGCACCCGTCAGCACCGCACAGCCGAACAAGGCGGCCTCGGCCAGGTCCAGATCATCGTCGATCGGCACCACAGAGCGGCGCGAGACGACCGCATATTCGGCAAATGCCGAGACACCGACATGATGAAACATCGGCGCGCCCGCCTGGTGCAATCGCGTGTGCCCGCCGATCAGACGGCCCGCGCCATTGGCTTCAGCCGCCGGCTCGCACAAGGCAGGCCGGCCCTCGGCGCAGGGCAGACAATTGCCGCAACTCGGTACAAAGACGAAGATGACGCGGTCGCCCGGCCCCACGTCGCTGACGCCCGAGCCTCGCTCGATGATCTCGCCCGAGGCTTCATGCCCCAGCACCATGGGCAACTGCCGCGGCCGGTCGCCATTGATCACCGACAGATCGGAATGACACAGTCCCGCAGCCGCAATCCGCACCAGCACTTCGCCCGGCCCCGGCGGATCGAGTTCCACCTGTTCGATGCCGAGCGGCTGGCTCGTATGATAGGGCCGCGCTTTTCCCATTTCGCGCAATATTGCTGCACGCATCCTCATTGGCAGACCTCCCCTTGGTCGAACCCCGCCTCGTGATACCCCGTCAAATCCACGGTCCGGCACCGGCATGCCGACTCTCAACCCATCGCCGTGTATTCTGCTCTATGCTATGTCCTTATGTCCGCACCCGTACCAAGTGGCAAGGAGATGCCGCATGAAGCTGTTTTCCTGCCAGAACTGCCGCCAGATCCTGTTCTTTGAAAATACCTTGTGCGAACGATGCGGGTTGAATGTCGGTTTTCTGCCCAGCAATGAACAGGTCATCCCATTGAAGCCGGAAGGTGATGGCTGGCGGGCATTCAGCGCCGAACTCGGCCGTTTCCGTTTTTGTGGGAACTGGCAGAGCGCGGCATGCAACTGGCTGCTTCAGGAAGACGACGCTCAGAGCCTGTGCCGGGCTTGCCAGCATAACCGTACGATCCCCGATCTGAGCGATCCCTCCAGAACTATCCTTTGGCAGCGTATCGAGCTGGCCAAGCGGCAATTGCTTTATACGCTGCTCAAACTGAATGTGCCCCTGCCGGTACCCGGCGGGCCCGATGTCAAGCCTCTCCAGTTCGACTTTCTCTCGGCGGAGTGGAATGGCGAGCGGCCGGCGACAGGGCATGACGATGGCATCATAACCATCGCGCTCGCCGAAGCCGATAATGCCGAGCGCGAGCGGATACGCAGCGGCATGGGTGAGCCCTATCGCACCCTGCTTGGCCATTTCCGCCATGAGATCGGCCATTTCTACTGGGATCGGCTGGTGCTCGACGGAGGACGGCTCGACAGCTTTCGCGCGCTGTTCGGCGACGAACGCCTGGATTATGCGCAGGCGCTTCAATGGTATTATGCCAACGGCGCGCCGGCAGGCTATGCGCAAACTCATATCAGCGCCTATGCCACGGCTCATCCATGGGAGGACTTCGCCGAGACCTGGGCGCATTATCTGCACATGCTCGACACGCTGGAAATGGCGCAATCCTTCGGGATCAGCATCGCCCCGCGAGTGCCGCTGAGCGAAAGGCTGAACATCGACCTGAACATCTCGCCATTCCATGCGGCACGCATCGAAGAACTGATCGACGCCTGGCTGCCGCTGACGCTCGCAATCAACAGCCTGAACCGGGCGATGGGACAGCCCGATCTCTATCCTTTCGTGATTTCCCCCACCATCGTAACGAAGCTCTCCTATATTCATGATCTCGTTCACCAATAAACGCGCCGGATCAGGCGCACTCGGCTGAGCTTGCGCAGCCATACTGAAGACGGAAACGCGCCATGGACTTTCTCGGCCTTTTGTGGACGGCGATCAGCTTCGTGCTCGGTGTGGTCTGGACCATAGCCTGGTTCATCATCCGCGATCTGATATCGACCGTGTTGTGGCTCGGCATTGCGGTATGGGTCCTGCTGGTCGTGCGCTACCGCAGCCTCGCGGGCGGATCGCTCGCGCTGGCACGCTATGTGCGGACCGGCCTGCGATATTTGTGGCGCTGGGTCAGGGGCAGGCCCGATGACGCGCCCGCCGTGGTCGAGACAAGGGTGCAGACCGAGTATCGCAGCCGCGTGCCGCTCGGCTATGTGTCGGCATCAGCCCAGATGAACGCGCTGATCGTCGGGCTGCTGGTGCTGATGTTTCATCTGTGACGCAGCCGCGCCCGATCAGAACCGGCCGCCGGTGCGAAAATCGGGGCCGCGCCGGGGCGATCCGCTTTTGGGAGCGCGTGGGAACGGGCCAGACGACGGCCAGCTTGTGCCGCGGCGATAGGAATCGGCCGGGCGCGAACGCCAGCGATGATTCTTCTGCGATCTCGCCCAGTATTCCGCACCCGTGATCAACCCTTTCAGCAACTCCTGCAAGAGCTGCTCCATACCGCTGCCATTGGTGAACACCGAACCGGGGTCATCATAGCCCGAGCGACGGAACTCGGCGGCCGCCCGCACCATTTCATCGCGCCGCCGGGCGACCTCGCGCAGGTCCTCACGCAAACGGTCCATGCGCCGCGTCAGCGTATCGATCTTGTCTTTGAAGAGACCGATCCGCTGAACGATCTGATCATCGGCGGGCGAATGGGTCTGGCGCGCCAGCTCACGCAGCCGGTCCATATCCTTGCCCTCGAGAAAATCGCCTTCAAGCTCGATGATGCGGGTAAAGGCCGGGTCCGTGCCGCTGGCATAGATGTTCAATTGCGTGGTGATTTCGGTTTCTTCCGCGGCCAGCTTGTCGATCGCCTTGTTCTCCTTGGCATGGCGTTCGCGCTCAGCCGCCAAAGCCGCCGGCAGGTCAGCCCCGGCCAACTCGCGCAGACGCTGCGCCACTGCATCCTCGATCTGTCCTTCCGCAGCATCGAGGCGCGCCTTGAGCCGTTCGGCATGTTCGCTCAGCCGTTTGGGTATCTCCAGAAGCATGGAATAGTTGGCACGGGCATTGCTCCAGCCGATCAGCGCCGCGACCTTGCCATCCAGCCAGCGGATGATGCGGCTCGGTCGATAGTCGCGTCCGCCATAATCACGGCGCCACAGATAGATGAAAAGCGGATCATTTTCATAAGGCTCGCCCTTGGTGCGGCGATCGGCTTCAGCCGTCTGCGCCTTTTCCAGCGCCTTCTCATGCATCTCGCGCAGCGCCTCGACCGACTGAAAACGCTGCGCCTGCTCGCCGGCCGCTTGCAGATCAGCCCTCGCCTGGATCGCCAGCCGGTCGAGTTCTGTCTCCCGCTCGGCGATCGAGGCCGCCAGTTCGGCGTGGGCCTTCGCCAGCTTCTCCCGCTCGCGCACCACCTTTTCGGCGCGCCGTTTGAGCGCTGTTATCGTCTTCTGGCGCGCGTCCAGCATTGGCGAGACCTGTGCGGAAAGCTGGTCGGCTGCATCGATGACGCCATCGGCGAGCGCCGTCGTCACGCGCAATTCGGCAAGATCGCGAAACGCGCCGACCCGCCCTTCGAGCAATTTGGTACGCTCGCGGTTGCCGGCTTCCATTTCGGACTGGATCGCGGCTTCGCGCGCGCGCAGATCGGCGATGGATTTCTCGATCGAGCCAAGCGTCTCGCGCCCGCCGACAATGTTTCTACCAGCCTGTGATTGCACCACCCGAGACCTCGATCCGCCAGTCCGGCTCCATCTTGCCGCGGGCTTTGGTGGCGACCAGCACATCCTGAATGATGCCGTCGTCGCTCTTGTCCGCTCGCACCCGCTGCCAGACGCGCTCTGGCACCCGCACGCCCCATCTCTCCACGCGCTCGGTGCGCCCGGTTTCCTCGTTGGCGATGTCGCGCGCGATGATCTCGCCGCGCGGGTTCACCGCCTCGACGATGAGATAATAGTTGCGGGCTGTCTCGTTGACGCGAGGTTCGCGCCACACGCCGCTTTCCACCCCCTCTCGGGTCACGATCCTGATGTCATAGGTTTCGCGCAGTCTGCTCAGCATGGCGCGCAGATCGGCTTCGGCGCTCCGCGCGGCCTGGTCGTTTGCCGCAGCCGCCGCGGCGCGCCCATCGCTAGCCAGCACGCGCGCTCGCGCGCTGACGTCTGCGGCTTCGGCCTCGGCTGTGATCTGCGAGACGAGCATGTCCAGACGCTGTGGCAAGGCCACGCGCAGGTCCTGGGCAAGCTGTATGCGCGGGCGCTCCACCAGCATGTACCAGCCACCCCAGAGCAGCGCGACAATCGCGATCCCCGCCGCGGCTGTTTTTGCAAGGCGCAGCCGCGCCACGTAAAGCCGCGCCAGCCAAACGCCCAGCCCGCCGCGCGGCGGCTCATAGGTGAACCGATCCTGCTCCAGCGCGCGGACGCCCTCTTCGAGGATCTCGTCGGGCACCTCGATGCCCTGGCTGCGATAAAGCGCGCGGAGTCTCGCCAGCAGATCCTGGCGACGCTCGTCGCCGGCCATCTCGCGTTCGGCGATTATGATGTCATGACGCAGCGTATCGACCACGTCCATCGCCATCATCACGTCATCGAGCGGCGCCTTGGCTGCCGGCGGTGCGCTTTGGTTTGGGTCTGCCATGTCTTAACCCGATATGCGGGTGCGCTGGAGTTCAGATCGTCAACGCGTTGCCTTCAGCAGCAAGCCTGGCCAGCCGGCGCTTGCCTTCCTCCACCGCCTCGCGGATTTCTTCCGAATTGCGGGTGGCGAGAATGCGCATTTCTTCTATGATTTCGCGCGAGCGCACCTGAAAGGTGACGACCGAATCGACCAGCTTCTTGACGGCCTCGGCCCGCACGGTGGGGCCATAACCTGCCTTGAGCGCTTCTTCCTGCACCTTGTCACCAATGTCGGCGAGCGTCTCCAGACTGTCGGACACGCCCTTCTTCATGGCCTCCAGCGTGCGCGTGCTCTCATGCAGCCCGACCAGACCGGTGAATGACGCCTTCAGCGCCGTCAGCACCGCCTCGTTGGTGGAAAAGAAGCTGACGGCCTGGGCGTAAACACGTTCCTTGGCGCTCGTCGTCTGCATCAGCCGCGACATGATCACTTCTGAGGTGTTGTAGCCGATGGTCAGATTGTCGGCGAGGTCCTTGGAGATCTGATAGCGCTTTTCCTCTTCCTGGAGCGCGCGCACCTCATCGTCGCGCTTCATCTCCAGTTCGGCGCGCTCGGACACTTCGGTTCCGGCAAAAGCCTCCACTGCCTGATTTGCCTTCTCCAGCCGCGCCTTGGCCGAGGCCAGTTCCTTTTGCGCCTTTTCATAGACTTTCAGCGCCAGCACTTGTGCGCGCTTGTAGGCGCCGCGAAAATCGCGGTAGGCCTCCAGAATGCGCGCCTCACGCTCGATCTGGTCCTTCGAGCTTTTCGCCACCTCCAGATAAGTGTAGCGGATCTCGTCGAACCGGTCGGCGATATCGCCGCGACGCACCTTCATCCACATGTTGGCGAGACGCTCGAAGGTATCGATACGCCCGTCCTCAAGCTGATCGACCAGCCGCTTGGCGTCGTCGCGGATCGAATTGAAGGCGTTGACGATTTCCATGTGGCGCTCGCCGATATCCATCGCCGATATCTCGTTGCGGACGATTTCGTTGAATGTCGAGGCTTCCGACAGGGTGCGCGCTATGACCGCAACATTCTCCTCATCGAGCTTGTAGATCTTGTCGAGAAGCGCGGCGATGGGATTGTCCTTCACCGGCTCGACGCGCACGCCAAGGTCGCGGACGGTCTTCATCGCCTTGTCGAGTTGTTGCAACGCCGTCTGCTTGACCATGCCGTTCTCTCCCGCTTTTTTTTTACACGCTTATGTTATGGCTGATTTTGATTAATGCGCGGCATATGATTTTGCAACGTGAACCGGCGCAGGCTGTGCGCCGGGGATCAACTGCCAAGCGCGAGCAGTGCGGCATTGCCGCCGGCGGCTGTCGTGTCGGCGCAGACGTGGCGCTCGATGACATAGCGTTCGGGCTGAATAACATCGCAGATCAGCGGCAGGATCGGCCCGTCTCGCGCCGCCAGAGCACGGCGCAGATCGCGCAGATTTTCGCCGCCACCGGCATAGGCCGCGCCGGCAAGGCCGCTTAGCGTGCGCAGGATTGCCGGATCGAGCGTGCCGGCCAGCCTCCCCAGCCGCGCCTCCCCTGCACCGAGAGCGCGCACCGCATCGGGCAAGGGATCGCAAATGACCAGCGCCCCGTTGCCAAGGGCCAGCGCCTGGATAGCCTGGGCGGCGGTCTGTTCGGGCGAAGGCCCCAGACACAGGACGACGCCGCGCGGATGCATGCTGAGGCGGTTGCTCTCGCCCGTCGGTCCCGGCAAATCACGCTCACGCGCGCCGAGCGCCCGGACCGCCGCCAGCGCTTGCGCCGCAAGCCCGCCGCTGTCTTCGGCCAGACGTGCGGCAGCTTCAGGCGAGGGCGCGAGTGCGACCAGCCGGTCGATCTCGGCCTGAATTTGCTCCGGCCTGACAGGTTCCACGCGATGTTGGCCACCCGCATAGGCCCGTTTTGCCTCGGCCTGGGTGTCAAGCCGGCGAAAGGCGCGCAGATAATTCGGCCCGCCCGCCTTGGGGCCCGTGCCCGACAGCCGCTCGCCGCCGAAGGGCTGGGAGCCGACGACCGCGCCGATCTGGTTCCGGTTGACATAGATATTGCCGGCGTGCAGCCGGTCCACGACGCGCTGCACCCGCTGGTCGATGCGCGTATGCAGGCCAGCCGTCAGCCCGTAGCCGCTCGCGTTTATGGCATCGACGACGCTGCCCAGCCCATCGGCTCTGAAGGTGGCGACATGCAGCACGGGGCCGAAAATCTCACGCTGCACTTCGGCTATTCCGGAGACGCGCACCACGCATGGGCCGACGAAAAAGCCCTCGCCGGGCGCCCGCAGCGTCTTCAGAACTCGGCCTTCTTCGGCTCTTTCCCGGCAGTAGCCGCTGATCGCCGCCTGCGCCGCGGTGTCGATCACCGGGCCGACATCGGTGGACAGCTCCCAGGGATCGCCAAGGCGCAATTCATCCATCGCACCACACAGCATCGCCAGCGTGCGCTCGGCGACATCATCCTGAACATAAAGCACCCGCAGCGCAGAACAGCGCTGGCCGGCGCTTTGAAAGGCCGAATGGATCACATCGCGCACCGCCTGCTCCGGCAGGGCGGTTGAGTCGAGGATCATGGCATTGATGCCCCCGGTTTCGGCGATCAGCACCGCGTCGGCGCGCCCATATTCCGCCAGGTTGCGGTTGATCGCCTGCGCGGAGGCGGTGGAGCCGGTGAAGCAGACGCCGGCGATGCGCGGATCCGCTACGAGCTGCGCGCCGATCTGCGCGCCGGGACCAGGCAGGAGTTGCAGCACATCCTCTGGCACGCCGGCCTGATGCAGCAATTGCGCGGCGCGCGCGGCGATGAGCGGTGTCTGTTCGGCGGGTTTGGCGATCACCGTGTTGCCGGCGGCCAGCGCCGCGGCGATCTGGCCGGTAAAGATCGCCAGCGGAAAATTCCACGGAGAGATGCAGACGAAGGTGCCGCGCGCGCTACCGGGGGCCTCGGTCTCGAGCCGCACCGACTCGGCGGCATAATAGCGCAGGAAATCGACGGCCTCGCGCACTTCGGCCACACCATCTGCCAGCGTCTTGCCGGCTTCACGCGCGCATAGCGCAAAAAGTTCCAGCGCATGCGTCTCGTAAAGATCAGCCGCAGCATCGAGCACGGCGCGGCGATCCTGCGCCGTTCGCGCGCTCCACGCCGGAAAGGCACTTGCCGCATGATCGAGCGCCGAAGCCACATGGGCCGGCGTCGCGTCCTCGATGGTGCCCGGACAATCGTCGGGCCGTGCCGGATTGGCGGCCTCGCGGATCACGCCGGTTTGCGCGACATCGCCGGCGATCATCGGCCTGGCCTGCCAGCGGGCCGTGGCAAAAGCCGCGCGCGCAGCATCGAGTTCGCTCACAACACGCGGATCGCTCAGATCCCAGCCGCGCGAATTGCGCCGCGCCGGGGCGAACAGTTCGGCGGGAGCGGTCACGACCGGATTTGCGATACCCTCATTCAGCGCCGCGATTGCTGCAAAAGGATCGCGTGCCACCTCTTCGGGCGGGATCGCCTCATCCATGATCTGATGGACAAAGGATGAGTTGGCGCCGTTTTCCAGCAGCCGGCGCACCAGATAGGCCAGCAGATCGCGGTGCGCGCCGACCGGGGCATAAATCCGGCAGCGCGTGCCGTGCTCGGCGTGGACCAGCCCGTGCAGGGCCTCGCCCATACCATGCAGGCGCTGAAATTCGAACGCCGTCTTTGTCATGCCGCCGGCCATGTACAGAACCGCCGCCAGGGAATGGGCGTTGTGCGTGGCGAATTGCGGATAGATGTGCTCGGTCATGCCGAGCAGCTTGCGCGCGCACGCCAGAAAGGAGACATCGGTCGCGGCCTTGCGGGTGAAGACCGGAAAGCCGGACAGCCCGAGCGTCTGGGCGTGCTTGATTTCGGTGTCCCAATAGGCGCCCTTGACCAGCCGCACCATGATGCGCCGGTCATGCCGTCTGGCAAGCTCGTGCAGCCAGTCGATGACCGCGCTCGCGCGCCGGCCATAGGCCTGCACGACCACGCCGAACCCGTCCCAGCCAGCCGTCGCCGGTGAGCTCAGCATGGCTTCGATGAGATCGAGCGACAGGTCCAGCCGGTCGGCCTCCTCGGCGTCGATGTTGAAGCCCATGTTGGCGCTTCTGGCCAGCAGCGCCAGCGACAGGACGCGGGGCAACAATTCGCTCATCACGCGCTGCCTCTGGGCGAATTCATAGCGCGGATGCAGCGCCGATAATTTAACGGAAATGCCGGGATTGTCGCGAACGACATTGACACATCGCGGCGCCAGGGCGCTGATGGCCGCGGCATAGGCCATATGGTAGCGCCGCGCGTCGGCCTCGGTGCGCGCGGCCTCGCCGAGCATGTCGTAGGAATAGGTATAACCCGCCGCCTCCATCTCGGTGGCGCGCGCCGTCGCCTTTTCCATCGTTGCACCCAGAACGAAGGTGCGGCCCATCTCGCGCATGGCCTGCTCGACAGCAGTGCGCACCACAGGCTCGCCCAGCCGGCGCACCATGCCGCGCAATGTGCTGGCGAGAGCCTGTTCATCATCCGCGATCACGCGCCCGGTCAGCATCAGCGCCCAGGCCGAAGCATTCACCAATGCCGAGCTCGATTGGCTGATATGCTGGCCCCATCGCCCGGCCGAGACCTTGTCACGGATCAGCGCGTCTATGGTGCGGTCATCGGGCACGCGCAGCACGGCCTCGGCAAGGCACATGAGGGCGATGCCCTCGCGCGTGCTCAGGCCATAGGCGGCCAAAAACTGTTCCATGAGGCTGGGACGGGCCTCGGCGCGCAACCTGCGCACCAGTGCGCTGGCATCAGCGCAGATGCGGCTGCGATCGGCCTCGCCAAGGGCGGCAAGCCTCACCAGTTCCGCCACCAGCCCGGCCTCGACGGCGCGGACCGCCTCGCGGATCAGGCCACGGGCATGAATGAGCGGATCGGGTGCTGACATGAAACATATGTTAGCACAGGCCTTGCCGTGTCGCGAAGCGGTCTGGCGACGCAAGGAGCGGGTTCAGCCTATAGGGTCAAGCCCGTTCGCGAGTTCCAGGACGACATGATTGACAAGCAATCTGCCGGCCTCGCGGACGCGGACACGTCGATCACCGGTCATCTCGACCAGCCCCGCCCGAACCAGTGCCTCGATGGCGCCAAGTCCAATCGTTTGGCCGGTGAGCGCTTCAAGACGAGCGAGCGGCACGCCTTCCGCCAGGCGCAGGCCCATCAGCAGCATTTCCTCGGCCTGCTCAAGCCGGGAGATCATCGTTTGCGACGCAATGCCCGTACCGTCGCGCTCGACCTGCATCAGCCAGCCAGCCGGATCGCGGACAGCCTCGCACGCCACCCGCCCGCTTTCGCCGATGCGCAGCCGCGAATGCGCGCCGGGCCCGACACCGGCATATTCGCCGTAGCGCCAGTAGACCAGATTATGCCGGCTTTCCTCGCCCGGCATGGCGTAATTCGACGTCTCGTAAGCGCTCAGACCGGCATCGGCGCACAAGTGCGATGTCAGCGCATAAAGATCGGCGGCTGCATCGTCGGCGGGAACGCGCAGTTTCCCCTCGCGGTGTAGCCGGAAGAAAGCGGTATCGGGCTCGATGGTGAGCTGATAGGCCGACAGATGCCGCGTGCCCAGCGCCAGCGCCTCGCCAAGCTCATCGCGCCACGCCGCCTCGGTCTGGTCGGGGCGGGCATAAATGAGGTCGATGGAAACGCGCTCGAACGTGCGGGTTGCGATGCTGAGCGCGCGCCGCGCCTCATCCGCGGAGTGCAGCCGGCCGAGAAAACGCAATTGATCATCGCGCAGCGACTGAACACCCAGCGACACCCGGTTCACTCCGGCGGCGCGGTAGCCGGAAAAGCGCGCGGCCTCCACGCTCGA
The DNA here is from genome assembly GCA_036734025.1 of Dichotomicrobium sp. Classification (GTDB taxonomy): domain Bacteria; phylum Pseudomonadota; class Alphaproteobacteria; order Rhizobiales; family Rhodomicrobiaceae; genus DAIMZI01. Next base: position 6,262 of record DAIMZI010000003.1, on the reverse strand, counting down.
CGGATTGGCTTCCAGGGTAATTTCCGCGTCGGGTGCCAGCGGCCACAAGCCGCTTATAGCCGACAGCACGCTCTCGATCGTCTTCGGCGCCATCAGCGAAGGCGTGCCACCGCCGAAAAAGACGCTGTTGACCCGCCGGCCTGGCGTCAATCGGGCATAATGCTCAAGCTCGCGGCGCAAGGCGACGGCGAAGCGGGCTTCATCGACAGGCTTGTGCGAGACATGCGAGTTGAAATCGCAATAAGGACATTTCGAGGCGCAGAACGGCCAATGAACATAGATGCCGAATCCGGCATCCTCATCCAGCTCATCAGCATGCGCCGGGTGGCGCGGCTCATCCCGCTTCAGGCGGTGGAGAAGCACTGAGGATTTTCCTTCAGGAAATCGACAAGCCCGGCAAAGGCGATGGCGCGATGGGAGATCGAGTGCTTGAAGTCAGGCTCCATCTCGCCGTAGGTCAGCTTGTGGCCCTCGGGCACGAACATCGGATCATAACCAAAACCTTTGTCACCGCGCGGCGGCCAGACCATATATCCTGCAGCGACACCTTCAAACAGTTCGGTGCGCCCGCCCGGAAATGCAAGGCACAAGGTGCACATCATGCGCGCCGCTCGCGCCTGCGGGCTGATTGCGCCGGCTTCCTGCAACTCGCGCTCGACGCGCGCCATGGCGATGGAAAAATCGCGCTCCGGGCCTGCCCAGCGCGCGGCGTAAATGCCGGGTGCGCCCCCGAGCGCATCGACTTCGATGCCGGAATCATCCGCAAGCGCTGGTAGTCCGCTCTCGCTCAGACTGGCCAATGCCTTCAAGCGGGCATTTTCCGCAAAGGTCGTGCCGGTCTCTTCGGGCTCGGCGACGCCTGCTTCGGCGGCGGAAATGACATCAAAGCCGAGTGGCGCCAGCAGAACCCGGAATTCGCGCAGCTTGCCCTTGTTGTGACTGGCGACGACGAGGCGCACGCCCGAGACGATCTGATTGTCAGGCATTATCATGTGCCCCGCAAATGACCCGCTCATGCACCTTCAGGCACGCTTTGCTTCGCGGGCGAAGCCTTCAGGAGATGGCCAGTTTCTGCAATTCGACCAGTTCGCCGATACCCTTTTTCGCCAGCGTGAGCAACTGTGCAAAGACATCCTCGCTGAACGGGGTGGTCTCGGCGGTGCATTGAATTTCAACGACGCCGCCCGAGCCGGTCATGACGAAATTGGCATCCGCGTCGGCTTCTGAGTCCTCTTCATAATCCAGATCGAGCACCGGCTTGCCGCGAAAGATGCCGCACGAGACCGCCGCGACCTGATCGGTGAGCGGATCTGACGTCAGCATGTCGCGGGTCTTCATCCATTGAACGCAATCATGCAGCGCCACCCAGGCTCCGGTGATGGCCGCCGTGCGCGTGCCGCCATCGGCCTGAAGCACGTCACAATCAAGCGTGATCTGCCGCTCGCCCAGGCGGTGCAGATCGACGACCGCGCGAAGTGAGCGACCGATGAGGCGCTGGATTTCCTGCGTGCGGCCCGACTGGCGTCCGTGAGCGGCCTCGCGACGCATCCGCTCGCCGGTGGCGCGCGGCAGCATGCCGTATTCTGCCGTGACCCAGCCCTTGCCCTGGCCTTTCAGCCATGGCGGAGGGCGCTCTTCCAGGCTGGCGGTGCACAGCACATGGGTGTGGCCGAAGCGGATGAGACACGAGCCCTCGGCATGGCGCGACACGCCACGCTCGAAGCTGACGCGGCGCATCGTGTCGCTGGCCCGGTTCGATGGTCTCATCGTCGCCTCTTCGGCTTGCGGTTCCATGCAAGAGCTTTCCTGCAGATCTGCATCTGGCTGGCCGGGAAAATGAATGGTTGCTGGCAGCCGGCCGGGATGACGTTATATGCCACGGCTTTATCCGTTTCATGGGACGCAATTGGCCCATAACGCAAGCCAGACCTTGCTCGCGACGGCATGGCGTGTCGTTTTCTTTGCGCTGTGGCGCATATGCAAGATCAGGGCGCAAAAGCGTCGCGAATTGACGCGCTCCCGCCGCGTTCCTATTTTCGAAGACAGATGAGTGATGAGAACCTGTCAAAATGACAAAACATCGGGACGTTTATCGCGCGGGCCTGACGGCGGGTGAGCTGGCGGGTGTTCTGGGCGATCTCAACCATCGCTCCCGCGAGATTTTCCGCCAGATCGTGGAAACCTATCTGGCCACCGGCACACCGGTAGGCTCGCGCAATCTCAGCCGTCAGCTTCCCATGACGCTGTCGCCGGCCTCAGTGCGCAATGTGATGTCCGACCTGGAGGCCCTCGGGCTGATTTATGCGCCGCACGCCAGCGCCGGGCGGCTGCCCACCCATGCCGGATTGCGCCTGTTTGTCGATGGCTTGCTTGAACTTGGCGATCTGAGCGAACAAGAGCGGCTGCAAATCGAACGCCAGATCACCGCGGATCAAGCGCATCGCGGCATCAACGATGTGCTGTCCGAGGCAAGCGGCATGCTGTCGGGTCTGTCGCGTTGCGCCGGGCTTGTGCTTGCGGAAAAGCAGATCACGCGCATCAAGCATATCGAATTCGTCGGCCTGGACCCGGATCGCGCGCTGCTTGTGCTGGTGGGCGAGGACGGCGCGGTGGAAAACCGCCTCATAGCCCTGCCCAAGGGGCTGCCGGCGTCCGCGCTCAGCGAGGCCAGCAATTATCTGAATGCACGTATGCGCGGGCTGACGCTGAACGAAGCCAGAATCAATATCGGCAGGGAATTGCAGGAAAAGCGCGATCAACTCGACGAACTGACCTCGCGAATGATAAAAGCAGGGCTGGCAGAATGGTCAGGTGGACGCGAGGACAGCAAAAGCCTCATAGTGCGCGGCCAGTCGCACCTGCTCAATGAGTTGACTGCCATCGAGGATCTGGAACGCATCCGCCTGCTGTTCGAGGATCTGGAGGCAAAGAAGGAATTCGTGCAGCTTCTGGGCCTGGCCGACGAGGCCGAGGGCGTGCGCATCTTCATCGGTTCGGAGAACCAGCTTTTCTCGCTGTCCGGCTCATCGGTGATCGTGGCCCCGTTTCGCGACACCGACCGCAACATCGTCGGTGTACTTGGCGTCATCGGCCCCATGAGGTTGAATTATGCACGCATCATTCCCGTGGTGGACTATACAGCCAAACTCGTCGGCCGTCTGTTGACTTGACGTAGGGCGCAAGCAGAAAAACATGCATATCGAGAAACCGGGCGCGCAACTGCGCGTCGGCGGTCTCCAGCACCAAGAGAATTGATCGCCATGAATAATGATGAGAGCACCAGGAAGGTGAACCAGACCGGGCCGGACTCGCAAAGCGAGCAGACCGGGCAGGCCGGCGGAATGGACGCCCCGGCCGAGGCAAAGGGCGCAACCCAGCCCCCCGGAGCCGGCGATACCAAACCCGCTGCGGATGACAACAACGCCTCCAGCAAAGCCGATGGCGAGGCCCTCAAGGCCCAGATCGCCGAATTGACCGACAGGCTTCAGCGTTCGGTGGCCGAGCAGGAGAACATGCGCAAGCGTCTGGAACGGGAGAAGGCCGATTTCGGACGCTACGCGGTGGCCAATTTTGCCCGCGACGTGCTGAGCGTTGCCGACAATATCCAGCGCGCCATCGACGCCGTGCCTGGCAACGCTGCCGAACGCGATCCGGCGCTGAAGAGCTTTCTCGATGGTATCGAAGTGACCGAACGCGAATTGCTGAAGGTGATGGAGCGTTACGGCATCAGCCGGCTCAATCCGGAAGGCGAGAAGTTCGATCCCAATTTTCATCAGGCCATCTTCGAGGTGCCAACCGCCGATGTAAGCCCGGGCACTGTCGTTCAGGTCGTTCAGCAGGGCTATATGCTGGATGAGCGCGTACTACGCCCGGCCATGGTCGGGGTCTCGAAAGCGGCGCCTCCCGGCTCGAGCGAGGGTCCCGGCTCCGAGCGCAAAAGCGCGCAACCCGCGCCAAAGCCAGCAAGCGCGGGCAAACAACCAAAGTCTGCCCCTGGCGAAGGCGAAAGCGAAATCAACGAAGCCGCCAGCGACATCCCCCGAAGCGAGGCGAGTGGCCTGCAAGGCCAGGGTCCGCGAGCGGGCTCGCGACTAAACGAACCGGTCATCGGTGACAGCGCGCCACCGCGCGACCGTTCGCGCCACGGCTGAGCCTGGTTCAGTCCCTCACGCGGCGCAAGGTCAGGTTGATCCGCCCGCCTTCAGCGAGCAGGGACGATGAACCCGCTATGATGCGGTCGATCCCGTGATAAGCGAGCCGCGCCGGGCCGCGCAGGACGATGACATCACCGGAGCGCAACTCATAGCGGCGGGTGGGCGCCTTGCGCTCGGTGCCGCCGACCCGGAACAGCCCGGTATCACCCAGCGACACCGAAACGATCGGCGCGGTGAAGTCCTTCTCATCCCGATCCTGATGCAGCCCCATCCTGGCGCCATGCGCATAAAAATTGATGAGACAGGCCTCAGGTGGCGACCCGCAGTCCAGATCGTGCCACAGATCCATCAGCATGTCGGGAATGGGCGGCCAGCCCTCGCCGGTGTCGGGATGACGCGGCTCGTAGCGATAGCCGCCCTGCTGGTCCGACAGCCAGCCGAGCGGGCCGCAATTGGTCATGCGCACAGAAAACGGCCGGCCCGTTCGCGGCATGCGCGGCACAAATAGCGGCGCACGGGCAACAATCGCGCGGATTTCCTTAAGCAGCATGTCCTGCGCTGCTCTGTCGAAATGGCCCGTATGGTGTTCCACACCCTCTTGACTATCCATGCTCAGCTCTCGATTTTCTCTATCAGGAAACATGTACGCGCGGGCGACATGCACGAATTACGCAATGAATGTGCGGCCGTATCACCGCCTGCCCTTGCGGCTTGCAGGGGTCTTGCATGCGTCATATATAACGCGCAGTGTTCATTGATGGGCATTCACGGGGCTGACACGAAAGCCAGTAGGTATACCCACGGCTGACAAACGGGTGCCGTCAAAGTATTCGCCATGGAATACCGGGCCCGACAGTCCGCTAATTGAGAACGATAAAGGTTGGGAAGCATGTCGAAAGTTATTGGCATCGACCTCGGGACCACGAACTCGTGCGTCGCCGTAATGGAGGGCAAGACCCCCAAGGTCATCGAGAATGCAGAAGGTGCTCGCACGACGCCGTCGATGGTCGCCTTCACCGAGGATGGCGAGACGCTTGTCGGCTTGCCGGCGAAGCGCCAGGCGGTCACCAATCCGCAAAACACGTTCTTCGCCATCAAGCGCCTCATCGGCCGCCGCTTCGAGGATCCGACCGTCGCCAAGGATCAGAAGCTTGTCCCATACCGGATCGTCAAGGCCGACAATGGTGACGCCTGGGTCGAGGCCCACGGCAAGAAATATTCGCCGTCACAGATTTCCGCCTTCATCCTCCAGAAGATGAAGGAAACCGCCGAAAGCTATCTCGGCGAAAAGGTCAGCAAGGCCGTCATCACGGTCCCAGCCTATTTCAACGACGCCCAGCGCCAGGCAACCAAGGACGCGGGCAAGATCGCCGGGCTCGAAGTGCTGCGCATCATCAACGAACCGACCGCCGCCGCGCTGGCCTATGGCCTCGACAAGAAGGATGGCGAGCGCATCTCGGTCTATGACCTTGGTGGCGGCACCTTCGATATTTCCGTGCTCGAAATCGGAGACGGCGTTTTCGAGGTCAAATCGACCAACGGCGACACCTTCCTCGGTGGCGAGGACTTCGACATGCGGCTGGTCGATTATCTCGCCGATGAGTTCAAGAAGGAAAACGGGATCGACCTGCGCAATGACCGGCTTGCCCTCCAGCGCCTGAAAGAGGCCGCGGAGAAAGCCAAGGTCGAGCTGTCTTCGACCCAGCAGACCGAGATCAACCTGCCGTTCATCACCGCCGATCAGAGCGGGCCGAAGCACATGGCGATGAAGCTGACGCGGGCGAAGCTGGAAAGCCTCGTCGGCGATCTCATTCAGCGCACCATCGGCCCGTGCGAGGCGGCGCTGAAGGATGCCGGCATCAAGGCCGGCGAGATCGACGAGGTGGTGCTTGTCGGCGGCATGACGCGCATGCCCAAGGTGCAGGAGACCGTCAAGTCGTTCTTCGGCCGCGAGCCGCACAAGGGCGTCAACCCCGACGAGGTGGTGGCCATCGGCGCGGCGATCCAGGCCGGCGTGCTGCAGGGCGACGTCAAGGACGTGCTGCTCCTCGACGTGACGCCGCTGTCGCTTGGCATCGAGACGTTGGGTGGCGTGTTCACCCGTCTGA
>DAIMZI010000002.1:0-212242 GCA_036734025.1 Dichotomicrobium sp. | reverse complement strand
TCGAAGCTATTGATCGCGGCATCCAGCGCCCCGGTGCGGTGCTGCAACTGCCCCATCCGGTTCCAGCCGCCGGGATTGTCCGGGTCCAGCTCGACCGCCTTGGCATAGGCGTCCATCGCGGCCTGCGTGTCATGCAGAAACGCGAACGCGCCCTTCTGCCGGTAAAGCGCGGCTTCGTCCGCGGCGATGCGCTCGCGCGCCCGCGCCCGCTCCGCGATCAGCGCCTCGATGGCGGCTTGCGCCGCCGCGCCGGATTTGTCGCGCAAAGCGTCCGCGCGCCCGGCTTTCAGCAGCGTGTCGATACCAGCGTCGAGGTCCGCGGCGAGGCTGTCGCCTTGGGCTTGCGCGCCCGTCCCGGCGAGCGCCGCGCCGCCGCCCAGTTGCTCCTGCGTCTCGGCCAGTTGCCGTCTGAATTCCGCCTTGAGGGCTTCAATGTCGGCCTTGGTCGCCGTCCCGTCACCGTGAATATATGCGAGCAGCGTGAAAGCCCCGCCAATCACGCCAAGAATCGCGGCGATCCACTGCAGCACGTTCTTGATGTGCTCACCTGGCGCCCAGCCTGTCAGCCACTTGATCCCGGCCCAGATCCAGTCCGCAAGCTGCTGCAACAGGTTCAACATCCGCTCGCCCCTTACGACTTCGTCAGTTCGTCTCGTTATCAGCAGAGCCAAGTAACGGGAAGATGAAACGACGCGCCACAGCGGATGATCACGCCGCTCGGGTGCGGCGCGGGGCGGGCTTGCCCGTCGCTTTGGGGGCGGCACGCCTTGCCGGCGCAGCGCGCGTATCCGGCGCCACGGCTTCGCCCTTAAGCGCCTTCACCGCATCCTTCAGCGCCATCACCTCCTGCCCCTGGCTGCCCAGCCGGCGGATCGACACGGTGTTTTCCTCCGCCTCGCGCTTGCCGACCACCAACAGCACCGGCACCTTGGCATGCGAATGTTCGCGCACTTTGTAGTTGATCTTCTCGTTGCGCAGATCAACCTCCGCCCGCAGCCCGGCGCGCGCCAGATCGCGCACCACCTTGCGCGCATAGCTGTCGGCGTCCGACACGATGGTGCACACCACCGCCTGAACGGGGCTGAGCCACAGCGGCAGATGCCCGGCATGATGCTCAATCAGGATGCCGGTGAAGCGCTCCAGGCTACCGAACAGCGCGCGGTGGATCATCACCGGCGTGTGCTTGGCGCCGTCCTCGCCGATATAGAACGCGCCGAGCCGGCCCGGCAGGTTGAAATCGACCTGCATCGTGCCGCACTGCCACTCGCGCCCGATCGCGTCGCGCAGCGTGTATTCCAGCTTCGGCCCGTAGAACGCGCCCTCGCCGGGGTTCATCTCATAATCAACACCGGCGACCTCCACCGCATGGCGCAGCGCCGCCTCGGCGCGGTCCCAGACCTCATCGGAGCCGACGCGCTTTTCCGGCCGGTCCGCGAACTTGATCTTCACGTCCTCGAAGCCGAAGTCGCGGTAGATGGACAGCACCTGCTCGTTCAGCGCGACGCATTCCGCCGTGATCTGCTCTTCGGTGCAGAAGATATGCGCGTCATCCTGGGTGAAGTGGCGCACGCGCATGATGCCGTGCAGCGCGCCGGACGGCTCATAGCGGTGGACCTTGCCGAATTCGGCGATCTTGAGGGGCAGATCGCGATAGGACTTCAGCCCGTTCTTGAAGATCTGGACATGGCCGGGGCAGTTCATCGGCTTGCAGCAATAGACGCGCTCGTCCGGCATCTCGACGGAATACATGTTATCGCCGAACTTCTCGACATGGCCGGAGGTGACCCAGAGGCTGCGCTCCATCATGTCGGGCGAGTTGACCTCCAGATAGCCCCACTCGTTCTGCTTGCGGCGCATGTAGCCGATAAGTTCCTGAAACAGCGTCCAGCCCTTGGAATGCCAGAAGACGCTGCCCGGCGCTTCCTCCTGGAAATGGAACAGGTCCATTTCGCGGCCCAGGCGGCGGTGGTCGCGCTTTTCGGCTTCCTCCAGCATGTGCAGATGATCGGCAAGCTGGCCCTCGTCCGCCCATGCGGTGCCGTAGATGCGCTGCAGCATGGCGTTGTTGCTGTCGCCGCGCCAGTACGCGCCTGCCAGGCGCATCAGCTTGAAGGCCTTGCCGATCTTGGCGGTCGAGGTCATGTGCGGGCCGCGGCACAGGTCCAGCCATTCGCCCTGGCGATAGATGCGGATGTCCTGATCTTCGGGGATCGCGTCGATCAACTCGACCTTATACGTCTCGCCCTGCTTGCGGAAATGGCGTTTGGCGTCCTCGCGGTCCCAGACTTCGCTGGTAAATGGCTGCCCGCGGGCGATGATCTCGCGCATCTTCGCCTCGATCTTGGGCAGATCATCGGGCGTGAACGGCTCTGGCGGATCGAAATCATAATAAAAGCCGTTGTCGATCACAGGGCCGATGGTGACCTGCGTGCCGGGAAACAGCGCCTGTACGGCTTCGGCCATCACATGCGCGCAATCGTGGCGGATCAGTTCCAGCGCGGCCGGGTCCTCGCGGGTTATGAATTCGATTTTCGCGTCGCTCCCGATCGGGTCGGCAAGGTCGTGCAAGCGCCCGTCGAGCTTCATGGCGACGGCTTTCTTGGCCAGCGATTTCGAGATTCTGGCGGCGATGTCGGCACCTGTGAGACCGGCTTCATAGTCGCGGCGCGCGCCATCGGGGAAGGTCAGGCTGATCATTTTCAAATCCTCTCACTCCCGCAGACAAAGCGGGTAAGATTGCATTGGGCTCGGTTGCGCCCGGTTTCGTGTTTGAGAGATGCGCCATCTGATGTCAAGCCGGGCGTGCCCGGCTTAAGGTGTGTGGCTAGATGAATGAAAGGCGCCCGCAACTGTTGCGCGCGCCTCCAGATCGTGTGAATTGATCATGAACCGGACTTCCCCCATCAGAGCGGCGGATGCCGGCGCAAGGACGAAACACAGGCGCGCTCAAGAGCCGATCAGATCGTGAGCGGCATTCTCGTCACCTCACCCCCGAAGCTGACCCGGCATCCGCCTTGTTGTCGGCGTTCATCTGTGTGCGCGTCCAACGGCCATAGCGCCATGGGGCAAAGCGGTGGCGTTCGCCGCTCAGATCGGGCACCGGGTCAAATCCGTCCGTGCCCCAGGGGTGACAGCGCGCCAGCCGCGCCAGCGTAAGCCAGCCGCCTTTCCATGCGCCATTCTTGTCTATGGCCTGAAGCGCATAGTCCGAACAGGTGGGCAGGTGCCGGCAGCGCGGCCCGATCATCGGCGAGATGACATAGCGATAGAAATGGATCGGCAGTTTCAGCGTTGCCCGCAGGACCCGCGCCGGCGCGCCGGGCCGGGCCGGCTCAGTAGGGCGTGCCGTCATCGCGCGTGAACACCCATTTGCCATCGACCTTGTGCGCCTTCATGTCCACGTCGGGATAGGCGGCGCGGTCATCCGGGGTGCGCGTGCCGATCTCCAGGTAATGCACCGGCATGTCGGACTTGTTGATCAGGTGATGCGCATTGATCTCGCCAGCGGGAAAGCCGGCGAACATGCCCGGTCCGAGCGCCTGTTCGCCATCATCGGTTACAAGTGTCGCCTCGCCCTCGATGATATAGACGAACTCGTCTTCCTTCTCGTGCCAGTGGCGCTGCGAGGAGCGCGCGCCGGGCTCCAGCACCACCAGGTTGACGCCGAACTGCGTTAGTCCCACGACATCGCCGAGTGCGCGCTTCAGCCGGCCTTCAAGCTCGGCGCGGTAGGGATGCGGATAGATCGACCCGCGACGGGCGGCAATGTCTTCTGAATTTGCGATTCTGGCCATCTGGCCTCCGGATTGTGTTGGCCTCACGTCGCGTCATGACCAGCGGTTTGGCCCACGCTCTGGCGTGCGCTGTCCTCGCGTGCCTTGATCTGGGCGAGTGCGTCTTCCACCGCATCGAAAACGAGCAGCGTCGAGGCATGGCGGGCCCGGTAGTCGCGCACTGGCTGAAGCCGCGCCAGATCGGCCCAGCGGCCCTGCGGCGGGGGGCCGCCCTCGCGCAGCATCGTGCGCATCTGGCCGGCGATGGCGTGCAACTCATCAGCGCGCGAACCGACGATCTGGCTGGCCATGACCGAGGCGGCCGCCTGGCCGAGCAGGCATGCGCGCACGTCATGGGCATAGTCGGTGACGAGATCGCCATCCATGCACAGATCGATGCTTATGGTGGAGCCGCAAAGCTTGGAATGCGCCCGCGCCGATGCATCGGGCGCCTCAAGCCGTCCGGTCCGGCTTATGTTGGCCGCCAGTGACAGCAATTCCGCGCCATAGATGTCGTCCAGATCGCTCATTTGATGTCCTGATCCCTTGCGCAGAGCATCCTCACGAGAATTGGATTTGTCATGGGAAGCGAATGGCACCATATGCCCGCAAGGATCACTGCATTAAGCTTTCACATGGGTAGACCTGAGTGGCCAAGTCAAGGTTACATATCGCAGCACCTGCCTGACGGAGGATCCCCGCGTCATTTTCGCGGATCAAAAAAACGTTTGCTCGTGCCGTGTTGATAGAACCGACAGGCCCATTTGATAGTATGAATACTGCCAGCTTCGGTTGACCGCGGCCGGCTCAGACCAACACAGGACCGAAGAACGATGAAAGTTGTCGCCGACAAAGCCCCCGGCTTGGGTGTCGATGCCAAAGCTCAGAAGGGAGCCGCAAAGCGCAGTGCTCTCCACCCGGCCAAGCGTCCCAGCCGTGAAGAAGCCGAAGCCGCCGTGCGCACGCTTATCCTGTGGGCGGGCGAAAACCCCGGCCGCGAAGGGCTCATGGACACGCCGCGGCGCGTTGCGGCCGCCTATGATGAATATTTTTCGGGCTATCATGAAGACCCGTATGAGGTTCTTTCGCGCACCTTCGAGGATGTCCATGGCTATGATGATCTGGTGATGCTGCGCGATATTCGCGTGCAGTCGCATTGCGAGCACCACATGGCGCCCATCCTCGGCGTGGCGCATGTGGCTTACCTGCCGCGCGACCGCGTGGTCGGCATCTCCAAGATTGCTCGCGTGGTGGAGATCTTCGCCAAGCGGCTGCAGACGCAGGAGACCATGACCGCGCAGATTGCCGAAGCCATCGAAGAAGCGCTGCGCCCGCGCGGCGTGGCGATCCTCATCGACGCCATGCATCAGTGCATGACGACGCGCGGGGTGCACCAGACCGATGTATCGACCATCACGACGCGCTTTACCGGCGTGTTCAAGGACGATGCGGATTACCGCGACCGTTTCCTGAACATGGTGCATGGCCGCCGTCCGATCGTGGGCTAGGGGAGATGGGGAGCGACGGGCAGAAAAAGCCTTCCCCGCGCCCCCAGCGCGCGCGTGCTGCGATCACGAAGACCGCGCAAATCGAAGAGGGTACAGTGTTTGCGCCCAAATTCGATGACAAGGGTGTGGTGCCCGCAATCGTCACCGACGCCGGAACAGGCGAGGTTCTGATGCTTGCCTACATGAACGCCGAAGCGCTCGCCCGGACGCTGGAAACCCGCGAGGCCCATTACTGGAGCCGCTCGCGCGCGAGCTTGTGGCGCAAGGGCGAGACCAGCGGGCATGTGCAGAAGGTTGTCGAGATGCGCACCGATTGCGATCAGGACACGATCTGGCTGAAGGTCAGCATGGGCGGCGCGGGCGCCTGCCACACGGGGCGCAGAAGCTGTTTTTACCGCGCGGTATCGGATGAGGATGGCGCCCGGCTCGTGTTCGTCGATGATGAACGCCTGTTCGATCCCGCCGAAGTTTACGCGCGGAAAGATTAGCCCCGCGCCTCTAGCGCCAATGCCTTACAGCACCAGCCCGTTTTCCCGCGCCAGTTCGGCAAGCGAGGTCTGCGGCCTCGCCCCGACATGCGATATCACCTCGGCAGCGGCCAGACTGGCGATGCGCCCGCATTCAGCCAGTGGCATCTGCCGCGCGAGGCCAAAAAGGAAGCCTGCGGAATAAAGATCGCCGGCGCCCGTCGTGTCAATCACCTGGCCGACCCGTTGCGGCGCAATCTCGATGATGTCGTCAGGCGTGACGACCAGCGAGCCATTTTCGCTGCGCGTGACGGCGGCGAGACTGCAATCGCTGCGCAACCGGCTGACGGCATCGTCCAGATCATCGGTTTCATAAAGGGCGCGGACCTCGTTTTCATTGCCGAACACCAGGTCGACGCCGCCCTTGATGAAGGCGAGAAAGGCCGCGCGGTGACGCTCGACGCAAAACGTGTCGGACAGGCTCAGCGAGACCATGCGCCCCGCCGCCGCGGCGATCCGGGCCGCCTTGGCAAATGCCGCGCGCGCTTCTGGCGCATCGAACAGATAGCCCTCCAGATAGATCATCCCGGCAGAGCCGATAAGCTCGGGCTCGATATCGCTTTCGCTCAACTGGGTCGAGGCGCCCAGAAATGTGTTCATGGTGCGCTGGCCATCCGGCGTGACCAGAATGAGGCTGCGGGCCGTGGGAGCATTCGCGCCGTCGGTCCGGCTTGAAAATGCAACGCCGATCGAGCGGATGTCATGGGTGAATATGTCGCCAAGCTGGTCGCCGGCGACCTTGCCGATGAAGGCAGAGCTTGCGCCGAGCGAGGCAAGGCCGGCGCAGGTGTTGGCAGCCGAGCCACCCGAAAGCTCCGTCGCCGGCCCCATCAGGTCATAAAGCCGCTGGGCCTGCGCCGTATCGATCAGCCGCATCGTTCCCTTGACCATTTCGTGCTGCTCGAGAAATGCGTCTTCACAGCGCGCAATGACATCGACTATCGCGTTTCCGATGCCGACCACGTCATGGCGGGTTTCGGCCATTTATTTCTCCTTCTGGTTCAGGTGCATAAAGCAAGGTTGCGGGCGTATCAGCGCCGCGCAATGTTGCGGTATCTGATAATGACGACGTCAGCAGGTCTTGGCGTCGAACAGGCACAGATCGCTTATCAGGCAGATATTGCAGTCCGGCTTGCGGGCCTTGCAGACATAGCGTCCGTGCAGGATCAACCAGTGATGGGCGTGCAGCAGATAGGCCGCGGGGATGATCTTTTCCAGGCCGGTCTCGACCTCGACCGGTGTCTTGCCCGGGGCGAGCCCGGTGCGGTTGGCGAGCCGAAACAGATGAGTGTCAACCGCAATGGTCGGCTGGCCGAAGGCGACATTGAGCACCACATTGGCAGTCTTGCGCCCCACCCCGGGCAGCGCCTCCAGCGCGCTGCGCTCACACGGCACCACCCCGCCATGCTCATCGAGCAGCTGTTGCGACAGGGCGATCACGTTCCTGGCCTTGTTGCGGAAAAGCCCGATGGTCTTGATGAGTTCGCGTACCCGGTCCTCGCCCAGGGCAAGCATCTTTTGCGGCGTGTCCGCAAGCGCGAACAGTTTTGCGGTGGCCTTGTTGACGCCGGCATCGGTCGCCTGAGCCGATAGCACGACGGCGACGAGCAATGTGTAGGGATTGACGAAGTGCAACTCGGTGGCCGGGTCGGGACTGGCCGCGGCCAGGCGGGCAAACATCGCTGCGACCGCATCGGGCTTCAGCCGCCTGGCGCGCATGCGCGGGGTTGCAGGCTTTCTGGTTGTCGTACCGTTTGCCGAAGATGAGGTCTTTGGCCGCAAGCGAGCCGCTTTGCGGGGGCTGCTGGGCTCGGCCTTCACCGGCGCGGCGCTTGCGCGCTTTCGTGGTTTCGTTCGATCTTCAGGCTGGTCATCAAAGGCTTCCATGCCCCATTCATAAGCGAGCCGGCGACATCAATAAAGGCCCAAAACCCGCCGCGATGCTTTGGTGGCAGGGCTCTACCCGGCGCAATCGTGCGCGCCGCGGCACAAAACGGCGATGACATGACGTGACCAGAACAAACGGGTCGCAACGCGTGGCACGCCGGCTTAGGTTGCCATTTGCCCCTTGATGGAGAAAATCGATGGTCATGCCAGAGCCTTTCCCTGATCAGCCGGACTATCGGCCCCCGGCCGGCGGCGCCGCTGACTATGCGCGGGTGAAGCGCGCGATCGAATTTCTTCATGAAAACTGGCGCGAGCAGCCCTCGCTGAGCGTTGTTGCCGCGCAGGTTGGCCTGAGCCCGAGCCATTTTCATCAGCTTTTCACACGCTGGGCGGGACTGAGCCCCAAGGCATTCGTGCAGGCGCTGACGCTCACGCAAGCGCGCGTGCTGCTCGACGGTTCAGCCAGCGTGCTCGATGCTGCGCTTGAGACCGGACTTTCCGGGCCGGGGCGGCTCCATGACCTGTTCGTGGAATATGAGGCCATGACCCCGGGTGATTACAAGCGCCGGGGGGAGGGGCTGGACATCGCCTATGGCTGGCATGACAGTCCGTTCGGCGTGGCGCTGATTGCGGCCACTGCGCGCGGGGTTTGCGGCCTGTCGTTCGGCGATGATGAAACGCAGGCGGACGAGTTGCTGGCGCAGATGATGGCGCGCTGGCCCGCGGCGCGCCATGTCGAAGCGCCGGAGACAACTGCCGTCTGGGCTGCGCGCATCTTTGCCGCAGTTGCCGGCCAGGCGCAGGCGCGCGCCGGGCTACCCGTGAGGTTGCATCTGATTGGCACCGATTTCGAATTGCGCGTATGGCAGAACCTGCTGCGCGTGCCAGCAGGCAGAATGACGAGCTATTCCGAGATCGCCGCGCGCACATGCTCGCTCAAGGCGGCGCGTGCGGTGGGCCGGGCGGTCGGGCGCAATCCGGTCGCTTTCGTCGTGCCCTGCCACCGCGTGGTGCGTGCCGATGGCGGGCTCGGCGGCTATCACTGGGGTGTCACGCGCAAACGCGCTATTCTTGGCTGGGAGTTGGCGCGTGAACAGTAGATTGTCTCTGACTATTGCCAATTATGGCAATCCTGTGACAGACTATCTTCTTCACAAGGACGATTTATTTCCATAAACCATTGATTAGTCCGCCTATCCCCAGGCGGATAGGCTTGCCTTGTCACATTTGTGTAACAGATTGGCTTTCACGGACACGCATGCTCACTCGCCAGGCAGTCGCCGCGCGGCGCGCCTGCCATGGGCTATGCGCGCAGGCGCAGCATGCCAAAATACATGCAGACTCAATCGCTGTGCGCCATCAGCGTGCGAACCAAAGCCGTAACTGCTGCTTGGGGCATGCTCAGCCGCCTGCCACAATATCTGGCGCTTTCTTTCATGACGGCGCAAAAATCCGGTTTCAGCCAGATTTGCGTCATTGCCCAAATTTCGGTCTCCCTCCATACTCATGCCAGTTTCGGACTGCGGCTTACCGAGGCTTGAAGAAAAAAGCAAAACAGGCTCGTGATGCTGCGCGAGGCACGTTGTCGTGACGAGCTTGCTGCGGCGCCGCAAGGCGCAAGCTTTAAAACATATCAGTGGGGTTCTCGAGAGCGCTTCCAGACAGTCCGGAGGCGCTCTTTTTTCTTGCGCCATGGGCTGCTCCCCCATCATCGCCCCTGCTCTTTTAGGCATCAGAATTTCTGCAAGATGGAAAGCGCCCCGTAGGCGCTCGATGGGTCCTCGTAATCGCCCGATACGCCCGCCGACACGGTGAATTCGGAGCGCTCGTCGTTCCAGCGCACGAAGGCGCCGGCGCGCATCGCGTCGTAGCCGTCGTTGCCAAAGGCCGCGAATTCTGTTCCCAAGCTCAGATGAGCGCCCGTCCTGATCCCGGATTTCAGCCAGCCACTGTAGGCCTGCGTGTGCGTTGCATAGGACGCATCGAGCGACAGCCACAGCCATGGGGTGACATCAATCCAGGTTTCACCGAGCAATCTGACGCCCAGATGCGCCCCCGCCAGCTCATTGTCGGGATCGCTCGGGTTGATATCGTGCTCTTCATATGCGGCGCCCGCGAACAGTTTTGCCGTGACGCGGCCCAGCCGCCACTGATAGCCCACGAGCGCATCGACAAAGCCGGTATTGGCGGCAAACATGCCAAGCCTCAGACCGCCTTGCGAGGTGTAGTTATAAGCACCTGTGCCAGCTGTGACGCGCAGCAGGACGCCCTCTGCAACCAGATCATCGGTCAGCGCCACTGTGAAACCGGCATAGCCTGAGAGCGCATTTTCTGTTGCCTGAGCGCCGCTGAACAATTCGCTGCGACCGGCATACCAGTTGCTGGAGATATCGGGGACGAGCAGGCCGGTTATATCAAGAGCATGCGTGTGTCTTGGGTCCGTGAGAGCGAGGATAGACACGACGAGGAGCGCACCGACGCAGTATTTCACACATATGTGGCCGGCATTAATATGGCGCTGAGGCCTTTTGCTCCCCTCGATCAATTTCATGTACCCCAAATATACCCGCAATTGACGCATGCCGGCATTCACCCCGCTCAAATGTTACGAAATAGGTGTGTTGCACGTCAAGCCAAACTACCGATGAGGTGATGGTTCATTGCCGGGGTTCATCCGGTTTGCTCGGCGTGTTGCCGCAATGCACGTCGCGCGGGCAAAGATGGCGATGGCTTGTCCGATGATTGTATTTCCGGCCACATTTCTGGTTTCATGTCATATTGAGAGTTGCGCGCCGTCGGCATTTGCGAGTTTGTGAAGATTAATCGTGTGAACCGTCGTCTCATCCACATCATCTCCCATGCCGTGCGTGTGCGCGCGCTGCTGCGCTGCGCCATATTGCCCGTGGTTCTCGCGTTGACCGGCTGTGCCGCCGCCCTGGGCGAGATGATTCCGCCCGGCGAGAGCAAGGCCCGCAGCGAGGCGGTCGAGCGGGTCGAGGTCGGCGACCCCAAAGTGGCGCTGGCCATCACCGATCAGGGCAGCGGGCCGCCGGTTCTGCTGCTTCACGGGCTGGGTACCAACAGCTATACATGGCGCCATGTCATGCCCGAACTGGCGAAGACCCACCGGGTGATCGCGGTTGATCTGCAGGGGTTCGGTGCCTCGGACAAACCCCTGGACGGGACCTACACCATTCGTCGGCAGGCCGAACTGATCGCAGAACTCATCGCGCGCAAGAAGCTCACCAATCTGACGATGATCGGCCATTCCTATGGCGGTGGCGTCGCACTGATGGTCGCGCTCGAACTGGCGGCATCGCGCCCGCAGAGATTGCGCCGGCTGGTGCTACTGGACACGATCGCCTATCCGCAGGACACGCCCTTGTTCTTCAAGCTGATCCAGCTTCCCGTGGTCGGCGACATCAGCATGCTGGTGATCCCCGCCGAGGTGCAGATCGAGCGTGCCTTGTCGCTGGCATATGAGGATCCGAGCGCCGTGACCACCGATGCCGTGCGCGAATATGCAAGGCCGCTGCAAAGTGCAGATGGGCGCAACGCCGTGTTGCAGAGCGTGCGCCAGATCGTGCCCGATGATATCGAGATCATCGCGCGCAAATATCCCGATATTACGGTGCCGACCCTGATCATCTGGTGCAACCATGACCGCGTCGTGCCGATCGAGATGGGCCAGCAGTTGGCGCAGAACATGCCCAAGGCGACGCTGCGCGTGGTGCGCGGGTGCGGCCATGCACCTCAGGAAGAACAGCCCGAGCAGACGCTCAAGCTCATCAAGGCGCATCTGAGCGGGAGCCTCGATGCTTTTCTGGGGCCGGTTGCCGCGCGCTGAGATCGCTCACGCAGACCCGATGTTCCACAAGCCGCGGCTGGCGCGCGCATTCATGCCCACCCCGGGGCAGGTGCCTGCGTTCACCTTTTCGCGAGGCAGGCCAGCAACTGATTACCCGTCGCCCGAAAGGCTGTATGTTACGTGAAAGTCAATCGAGGCGAAAAATGGCTGACAAGGACAACATCATCACCCGGCGCGCTATACTGCTCGGCGCCGGAACCGCAGGGGCGCTGGCTGTTGTAGCGGCCAGCCGTCATGGCTCTATGCTCGGCTCGCCAGCCAATGCTGCCGAGGGGACCTACGAGATTATCAAGACCCCCGAGGAGTGGCGCGCGATCCTCACACCCCAGCAGTATTATGTGCTGCGCGAAGAAGGCACCGAACGGGCCTACACCAGTCCGCTCAACGATGAAAAGCGCCCCGGCATCTTTGCCTGCGCCGGCTGTGATCTGCCGCTATATTCATCTGAGCACAAATATGACAGCCGAACGGGATGGCCGAGCTTTTATCAGGCGCTGCCCGATGCCGTGCGCACCAAGGAAGACCGCTCCTGGTTCATGGTCCGCACCGAAGTGCACTGCCGGCGCTGCGGGGGGCATCAGGGCCACATCTTCGACGACGGCCCGCCACCGACTGGCATGCGCCATTGCATAAACGGGGTCGCGCTGAAGTTCATACCCGAAGGCGAAACGAGTCCGAGCTGATCGCAGCAAGCCGGCCCGACCCTCGGGCTTGCAGGGTTGTTTGCCACAGCGCATGCGCGGGCGGGCGCATTACCCGCGCTTCGCCGGCGGTTCTTTTATCGGTGTGATCTGCAACTGAATGATGCGGTTGCGCTGGCGCTTGGTGATTTCAAAGCGAAAGTCGTAGAAGGTGAAGGCCTGGCCCTGTTCAGGGATGGTCTGAGCCTCGTGGATGACGAGCCCGGCGATGGTTGTTGCCTCCTCGTCTGGAAGGTCCCAATCGAGCAGCCGGTTGACGTCGCGTATCGGCACCGAACCGTCGACGATCACGCTGCCGTCGGCCTGAGCGCGGATGCCGCTCGCGGCGGTGTCCAGTTCATCGAGGATATCGCCGACGATCTCTTCCAGAATATCCTCCAGCGTCACCAGCCCCATAACCTCGCCATATTCATCGACGACGAGGGCGAAATGCGCCTTCTTCTTCAGGAATGCATTGAGCTGCGCCTTGACGCTGGTCGTGTCGGGCACGAACCAGGGCGCAGCGGCGACCGCCATGATGTCGATCTTCGATGTATCCCAGCCGGCGTCATGAACCGCGCGCAGCACCGCTTTTGCGTGGATGACGCCGACAATATTGTCGCTGTCGCCCCGCCACAGCGGCAGGCGCGTGAACGGGCTTTGCAGGATTTGCTCGACCAGGCTTTCAGGAGGGTCCTCCGCATTCAGGATCTGCATGTTGGTGCGGTGGACCATGATGTCGGACACGTTCAGATCGGGCAGGTCGAGCACGCCGCCCAGCATGTCACGGTCCAGCTTGACGACGCGGCCCTCGCGGTGATGCAGGTCGATCGCGCCGCGCAGCTCGCGCTGGGGCGACATGGTGTTGTTCTCGGGGGCGACCAGTCCGGCGGTCTTGAGGATCGTCCTCACGAGGATCTGCACCGTCGCCGTGACCGGGGAGAAAACAGCTACGACGACGCGCAGCGCCGGCGCGGTCGCCAGAGCGAAGCGATCTGCATTCGCCAGCGCATATGTCTTCGGCAGAACTTCGGCGAAGATCACGACCAGCGCCGTCATCGCCAATGTGGCATAGGCCACGCCGCCGGCGCCGAACAATTGAATGAACAGGCTGGTCGCCAGCGAAGACGCCAGGATGTTGACCAGATTGTTGCCGAGCAGGATCGCGCCGAGGAACTGTTCGCTGCTCTCGATCAGCCGATTGACCGTACGTGCTCTGGGATCGCCCTCTTTCTCCAGGGTGTGCATACGCGCGCGCGATGCTGTTGTCAGAGCGGTCTCCGACCCCGAGAAAAAGCCGGACAGGCCCAGCAGCGTGATGATCGCAGCGATGGTCAGCATGATTTCAATCGTCATTTCGCCTGGCATTCCTCGTTTAGAAAGGCGGCCAGATCATCGGCTCCGACATCGCGCGAAACGAAGGCTTCGCCGATCCCGCGCGCCAGGATGAAAGCCGGCCGTCCCGCCTTTACCTTCTTGTCCTGAGCCATCAGTTCCAGCAGGGTTCGCGGGGTCGGCGGCGCGGCGTGCGGGCGCGCGACATGCGCGATGCGGGTGGGCAGGCCGGCTGAGCGCATATGGGCCTCGACCCGTTCATGGGTGCCGGGCGCGCACAGCTTCAGGCGCTCCGACAATTTGAACGCAAGCACCATGCCCACCGCGACCGCCTCGCCGTGGAGAAGATGATCCGAATAGCCAGCCCACGCTTCAAGCGCGTGGCCGAACGTATGGCCGAGATTGAGCAAAGCGCGTGTGTCCGCCTCGCGCTCGTCCTGCGCGACAATCTTGGCTTTCGCCCGGCAACTGGTCTCGATGGCGGTGATGCGCGCCTCGTCATCCTCGCCCAGCACACCGCTGAGATGATACTCCAGCCAGCCGAAGAACGCCGCATCGCCGAGCAGTCCGTATTTCGCCACTTCGGCATAGCCCGCGCGCAACTGGCGCGTCGGCAGCGTGTGCAGCACATCGGTGTCGGCGAGCACAAGGCTTGGCTGATGGAACGTCCCGATGAGGTTCTTGCCCTGCGGCGTGTTGATCCCGGTCTTGCCGCCGACCGAACTGTCCACCTGCGCCAGCAGCGTCGTGGGTAGCTGAACCAGATGCACCCCGCGGCGCAGAATACTCGCGGCGAAGCCGGCCAGATCGCCGATGACGCCGCCGCCAAACGCAATGACACAGTCGCCGCGCTCGACCCCGGCGCTCAGCAGCCCCTCACACAGCGGCCCGAGCCGGGCAAAGCTCTTGGTCGCCTCGCCGGGCGGCAGGACGATGGCTTCATCGCGCATCAGCTCCGCGCCGCCAAGGCCCCGGCGCAGCGCATCGAGATGCAGCGCTGCGACATTTTCATCGGTGACCACCACACAGCGCGCGCCTGGCAGAGCTTCGCGGATATGCCCGCCGGCGCCCTCGATCAGGCCCGGCCCGATCCTGATCACATAGCTGCGCGCCCCCAGTTCGACACGAATTTCGCGCATCTGCTGGGCGCCGGGTCTCGGGCTTTCCTCGGGTTTCGTCATGGCTTTGGCTGGTGTGCGCGCGACGCGCCTTGTCCACATGGGTTGTTCATCGCGCCTGTCAGCGCAGATCCGAAGGCGTATCCGCAGATGCGCGCGAGGCAAGTGCCGCCATGATCTCGGTGACGATGACCTCGTGGTTGACATCACGGCTCTGCACGATGATCTCGGCCTGCGCGTAGGTCGGATAGCGTTCCGCGATGAGCCGCTCCAATATCCGGCGCGGGTCGCCCTGATTGAGCAACGGGCGTGTGTCGCGCCGGGAGACACGCTCCAGCAATATCTCGAGATCGGCCTTGAGCCAGACCGACAGCCCGTGCTGCGCGATGACCTCGCGGGTTTGAGGCTCCATGAAGGCGCCGCCTCCCGTCGCCAGAACGATCGGCCCCTCCTGCAGCAGGCGCGCGATCACGCGGCGCTCGCCGTCGCGGAAATACTCCTCGCCATGCTCGTTGAAGATTTCGTTGATGGTCTTGCCAGCGGCTTTCTCGATCTCCTTGTCGGCATCGACGAAAGGCAGGGCCAATCGCTTTGCCAGCCGACGGCCGATCGAGCTCTTGCCCGCTCCCATCAGACCCACCAGAACGAGGCTTCTGCTGCCTAGGCCGGCGCGCGCCATGGCGATCTGGCCGTCAGCTTCGGGGTCGTCAGGACCAGTTGAATTTTTTGCGTCCACACACATCTAATTGCGTTCTTGCCTGCCGGCAGACCGTCGCGCCAGCAGGTCATAACGGCGTCGTTACGGTCGGCCATGGATGAAAGCGACGGTTCCACAATCGGCGCGCGGCTGCAATTCTTTTCGCTACAGACTTGCTTGCCTGCGGGGAAGCGCTGCGGGCATACTCGCGCGCATGACGCTCCACCACACGCCATGGAGGACACTGTGCCTACTTTGTTCAAATTTCTCTTTACTATTGGTTTGATCGTTGCAATCTTTTACGGCAGCATGTATGCACTTTCCGAGTATTTCGTACCAGAGCAAAAAGAAATTACCAAATCGGTTCGAAATATCCAGCTCAGGTAGGGGCCTGGTTGCAATCGGCTGGTCCCTGTGGTCAAGGTGCCGTCGGGCATGAACGGCGCACAACCAGATCAGCGGATCAGTGAAAAGCAAGCCCGTAAATATCGCCGGCAAGGCCCGGAGCAAAACATCGGGACAGGACAAGGCTTCAATTGCGCACGCCCTGCCCGATGCCAAGCATAAAGATGTCGGCGCGTCCTGTGAATTCGCCAGTTTCTTTCATATGCTGTGCGCGGAGCGCGGTGCGGCGGCCAACACCATTTCCGCCTATCGCAGCGATCTGTCGGATGTCGCCGGTTTTCTCGCTGCGCGTGGGATCGGGCTGGAGCATGCCCGCACCGATGACCTGAAAGCCTATCTCAGCCAGCTCGCCGGTTCGGGCCTTGCGGTGTCATCACGCGCGCGCCGTCTGTCGGCCATCAGGCAATATTACCGCTTCCTCGTGGCCGAAGGTCGGCGCGATGACGATCCCTCCGCTGTCATCGACGGACCGCGCCGGCGCGCCGCGCTGCCGCGAACGCTCGGCATCGACGAGGTGGACGCGCTGATCACCACGGCGCGGGCGCGCAAGGATGCCGCCAAGGGAGCCCACCGTGTCCGCGCCCTGCGGCTTTATTGCCTTCTCGAAGTCCTCTATGCGACCGGCATGCGGGTGAGCGAACTGGTCGGGTTGCCGCGCTCGGCGCTGGTGGGCGATGACCGCATGCTGACGATTATCGGCAAGGGCCGGCGCGAACGGCTTGTGCCGCTCAACGATCAGGCGCGTCTGGCGATTGCTGAATATCTTCACGAGACCAGCCAAATGAGCGAGCCAGCGGCGCGCGCCGCCCGCAGCGTCTGGCTGTTCCCGTCATGGGGCCGCCACGGCCATCTGACCCGCCAGCGTTTTGCCCAGGAGTTGAAGGCGCTCGGCAGGCAGGCGGGCATCAGTGCCGGCAGATTGTCGCCTCATGTGCTGCGTCATGCTTTCGCCAGCCACTTGCTGGAGCGCGGCGCGGACCTTCGCGCGGTGCAGACCCTTCTTGGCCATGCCGACATATCGACGACGCAGATCTATACCCATGTGCTGGAGGAGCGGCTGCGCCATATCCTCGACACCCGCCATCCGCTGGGTCCGGCTCATGACCAGGCCGCGCATGCCGGAACGGAAAACCCGCAGCACTAGACCAGCTTGCGCACGCCGGGTGCGTGCAGGCTTGACATGAGCAAGCTGCGCGAAGGATTGTGCGCCAGGCAGCCCGCCTGTGCTGATCCATGGCAACCGGGCAATCCACGCGCTCGGCGCGCTGCTCCATTGGCCGAGGCGTCACATGTCGTCTGTAATGAAGTTTTTCTGGAACAGCCATGCGCACCTATCTGGATTTTGAAAAGCCGGTCGCCGAGTTGGAGAACAAGGTCGAGGAGCTGCGTGCGCTATCCGGCGAGAACAGCCAGGTGGGCATCGAGGACGAGGTCGTCCAGCTCGAAGCCAAGGCGCGCGAGGCGCTGGTGCAGACTTATGCCGCTCTCACCCCGTGGCAAAAGACCCAGGTCGCCCGGCACCCCGACCGCCCCCACACAATCGACTATATCCGCGCGCTCATCGAGGATTTCACGCCGCTCGCCGGCGACCGCTATTATGCTGAGGATCTGGCGATCATCGGCGGGCTGGGCCGGTTCCGTGGCCGCCCGGTGATGCTGATCGGCCATGAAAAGGGCGCCGACACGGAATCACGTCTGCGGCACAATTTCGGCATGGCGCGACCCGAGGGCTATCGCAAGGTCGTCCGGCTGCTCGACATGGCGGAAAAATTCGGTCTTCCGGTGCTCTCGCTCGTGGACACCGCCGGCGCCTATCCGGGCATCGGTGCCGAAGAACGCGGCCAGGCCGAGGCCATTGCGCGTTCGACCGCGCGCTGCCTGCGTCTTGAGGTGCCGATGGTTGCGGTGGTCATCGGCGAGGGCGGGTCAGGCGGCGCGGTCGCGATCGCGGCTGCCAACCGCGTGCTGATGCTCGAACATTCGATCTACACCGTCGCCTCGCCCGAAGCCGCCGCCTCGATCCTGTGGCACAATTCCAATCGCGCCATCGACGCTGCCACCAACCTCAAGGTGACGGCGCAGGACCTGAAGGCGCTGGGGCTTATCGACGCCATCATTCCCGAGCCTGTCGGCGGCGCACACCGGGGGCGTGATCAGGTGATGCGGCGCACGGGCGATGCGATCGACAAGATCTTCCGCGAGTTGTCCGACATGTCGGGCCCGGAACTGCGCGCCCAGCGCGAGGAAAAGTTTCTGGCGATGGGGCGCAGCCTGTCGGCCTGAGCCGCAAGCCTTGTGAGGATAATCAGGACAAGCCTTGGTGATGGCTCATAAAATTGACAAATATCACGTAGATCAATGTTAACGACACTGGCTTATGTGATTCAGGCGCGCGATCATCTCAATGAGAAAAAGACTGGCGCGAGACCATGGCGATGTCACATATCGATGAGGGGCACTTATTTCATGTCGTCAAATCACCTGCGTCCTATCGCAAGCCTGGGCGTTCTGATGGTTGCCGCGCTGTTCCTGAGCGGATGTCTGGGCGATGCGCCGCCGCATCTGAAACAGCTTCCGGCCGAAGCCCAGGCGCTGCTTGCGCAAAAGGGCATGACGCAGGAGGCGCCAATCTTCGTGCGCATCTTCAAGGAAGAGTCCGAGCTTGAGATCTGGAAGCAGAAGGATGACGGGTTATTCCATCATTTCAAGACCTACCCGATCTGCAACTGGTCGGGCGAACTCGGGCCAAAGCTGGTGCAGGGCGACAAGCAGGCGCCAGAAGGTTTTTACACCGTGCGCCCGGGCCAGATGAACCCCAACAGTGATTTCCATCTGTCCTTCAATCTGGGCTATCCAAACCTTTATGATGCCGCGCACGGACGCACCGGCGCGCATCTGATGGTTCACGGCGACTGCCGTTCGGCCGGCTGCTATGCCATGACCGACGCGCTGATCGAGGAAATCTACATCCTTGCGCGCGAGGCGTTCAGCGCGGGGCAGGCAAAATTTCATGTTCACGCTTTCCCGTTTCGCCTGAGCGAAGCCAACATGAGGCGTCACCGAGGCCATAAATGGTATGGGTTCTGGGCGTCGCTGAAGGATGGCTATGACGCTTTCGAAGCAACCAAGGTCGTGCCGAGCGTCAACGTGTGCGCCCGTCAGTATCTGGTGAATGCCGAATTTCTCGGCCATGTGGCCAAGCCCGATCCGCAGCAATCATGTCCGCCGCACCGCAAGCTCGACGCCGCGACTGTGCTTGCGCGCATGGCTGCCTCGCGCACCCAGCTTGCCTCGACCGAACCGGCTCAGGCCAGTTCCCCTGTCACACAGCTTGCAGCCGAGTCCTCGGCCGAGAGCGAACCCCCGGTGCAACACACGGCCGCCACCGCCGCCGAAACGCCAAAGCCGCTGCTGTCGTCCGCGATCAGCCTTGCTGCACCACCCGAAGCCGAGCCATCAGCGCCAGCGGCTTCCGCGGCCGCGCCGGAGCGCCCTGTAGGGATCGATCAGCCTTGGGTCGTGCCGACCTCAACACCGGCTGCGCCAAAAGGCGATCGACAGACACTGGGCGCCGCGGCCGACGCCATCGACGAAAGCACACGCCTGCCGGGTGAAGCGCAAACCGTGCAGCGCTGATGGTGCAGCGAATCTGAAGGGCCGCATCGTTGCATACCGACCAGAAAGGCGCGCCACAAGCGCCCGAAGGACATCCACAAGACCAGCCTCGGCGCAATGGGCGCTTGCGATGGATCGCGCTTGGTCTGGTCATCATCGCTGGCGCAGCAGCAGCCCTGATCGCCAGCCCAGCCGGCCAGTTGGCGAGCGAGCGCGCTGGTTATCTCGTGCGTGATATGGACCGCAAGCTGAGTTTTTACATGGGCTGGCCATTGCCGGGCACGCCCGATCTCAGCCGCTTCGAACAGCGTCTGGCCGAGCGCGGTCTGCGCCTTGGCCAGCCGGTCTTCATCCGCATCTTCAAGCGCGAATACGAACTGGAGCTTTGGATGCGCAAGGGTAGCGCGTTCGAACTTTTCGAGACCTATCCGATATGCACCTGGTCCGGCAAGCTGGGTCCGAAGGTGCGACGCGGCGACTATCAGGCGCCCGAGGGCTTCTATACCGTCTCGCGTGCGCAACTGAACCCCAACAGCCGCTGGCACCGCTCGTTCAACCTCGGCTATCCGAATGTGCTTGAGCGCGCGCACGGGCGCACCGGTGACTATCTCATGGTCCATGGCGGCTGCTCTTCGGCCGGCTGTTACGCCATGACCGATCCGGTGGTCGATGAAATCTGGCGGCTGGTCAGCGCCGCGCTGCGCTCGGGTCAGCGCCGCTTCGCCGTCCATGTGTTTCCGTTCCGCATGAACGATGCAACCATGCGGCTTCATGAAGGGGGCGAATGGGACGAATTCTGGCGCGATCTGCGCCCGGCTCAGGAGTTGTTCGATGCCACGCGCACGCCGCCACGCATTCGAGTTTGCAATGGGCGATATGCCAGCGAAGCCGGCGCGCCGGGCGATGATGGCAGCGCTTTGGTGAGACGCCGATGCGAGCCTGTGCAGACCAGTCACCGGGCCAGCGAAACCGAGGCGCATGCCTCGATGCACGTTGCAGAAAACTGAGACTGGCTCGGCACGGTGCAAGAATGATAGAGTAATACAGGTACACGCTGCGTTTATCGGCGCGGCGGCAATGGAATGACGAGGTAAAAATTGCTGGCCTTGCGCAATCAACGCTCATGTCTGCCACCCATTTCCCTGAAAATCCTGTTGGCGTTGCCAAAAGCAGCCCGGAGCTTCTTTGGCCGGTCTGGCTTGGCAAGACTGCTGACGATCACCGTCGTTGCCGCGGCCGCCTGCGCCGGCGCGCCGGAGTTGCAGGCGCGCGATGGCGGCAAGCCCGAGGCGGCGCAGCCGCTTGCCGACAGCTACTCGCTGCTTGGCAGCTATCTCGCCGGGCGCCTGGCGCGCGAGGACCAGAAACTTGAAGTCGCCGCTGAATATTATCGGCGCGCGCTGGAACGCGATCCCGACAATCAGTCGATCCTTGTCGAAGCCTTTCAACTCGAGCTGAGCGCCGGGCGGCTGGAAACCGCGACCCAGCTTGCGCGCCGCGTCATTCAGGCTGGCCCGGGCGATTTTGCGCTAGCTTATCTTCTGCTCGGTGTCGATGCATTCGGCCGGGGCGATTTCCGCCAGGCCGATATCTATTTCCGGATCGTCGGTGACAATCCCGTGATCGATCTGACCAGCGCCATGTCGCGCGCCTGGACCGAATTTGCACGTGGCAAGACCAGCGCGGCCTTCGGCATACTCGGTCAGCCGAACGAAGCCGACCGCTCGCAATATTTCCAGCATCTGCACACCGGCCTGATGGCCGACCTGACCGGCGATCAGCAGCTTGCGCTGACCAATTACGGGCTGGCCTTCAAGATGCACTCCGACAACCGGCGCCTGGTGCAGGCCTATGCCCGACACGCGGCGCATTGGGGCAATGACAAGCTGGCGCGGACCCTGCTTGCGCCGTTCACGGAGGGGCGATCCAAGACCAGCATGACCGATCTTGAGCAGGAGGTCCTTGCTGGCGCGAGACCCGATCTGCTGGTGCAGACACCGAAGCAGGGACTTGCCGAGGTCTATTTCGGCATTGGCGGCGTGCTCGCGGGAAACCGCATCAATGATGTTGCACGGATTTATCTGAACATCGTGCGCGTCCTCAGCCCTGAGCACGACCATGCGCATTATCTTCTTGGCGAGGTCGAAACAGCCTCGGGGCGGCTGGAGTCCGCGCTCGCTTCATATCAGCGGGTGCGCGAGTCCTCATCGCTGTGGCTCGACGCCTATCTGCGCAGCTCGTTCCTGCTCAGCGCACTGAAGCGGTCCGATGAGGCTATCAGCCGGCTGGAAGCGCTCAGCGCGCAATATCCAGACGAGCCGAGGCTTCTGCAGGCGACGGGCAACATACTTCGCGACCAGAAGGAATATGCAAGGGCCGCGACTTATTATACGCGCGCCATCGAGCTTGTCGGCGAGCCCGCCCCCGAAGACTGGATCTATTTCTATGCGCGCGGCATCTGTTATGAGCGCATCAAGGAATGGCCAAAGGCGGAAGCTGATCTCAAGCGCGCGCTGGAGCTGAACCCGGATGAACCGTCGGTGTTGAACTATCTCGGCTATTCCTGGGTCGATCAGAACATGCACGTCGAGGCGGCCATGGAGCTTATCCGCAAGGCCGTGAAGCTTGATCCCGACAATGGCTATTATGTCGACAGTCTCGGCTGGGCCTACTATCGCATGGGCGATTATGAGAACGCCGTCAAACAGCTTGACCGCGCTGTTGAGCTGCGTCCCGAAGATCCCGTGCTCAACGATCACCTCGGCGATGCCTATTGGCAGGTTGGCCGGCGGCTGGAGGCGAAATATCAATGGTCGCAGGCTCTGAGCCTCAGCCCGGAGCCGGAAGACGAAACGCGCATCAGGGCGAAGCTGGAGAATGGTCTTGAGCCGGCCGGGACGCGCGCTGCGCGCAGCGGCGATGTGATCGCCCCTCCAGCGCCCGCGCAATGATCGCCCGCACGGGGCGCGGTTGCGTGGCGGATATTCCGGCAGACCATGACGCAACGAGTGCCCGCACGGCGGCTGCACCTGACAGCGAACTCGCGCCCGCCAAGATCAATCTGAGCCTGGAAATTCTGGGCCAGCGAGGCGATGGCTATCACGAGCTGCAAAGCCTGGTCGCCTTCGCCGATTTCGGCGACATCGTCTCGCTCGACATGAATGCGCGAGATGGCCCGGCGCTCAGCATCGAAGGGCCGTTCTCCCCGGCAATCGATGCCGATCCCGATAACCTGATCCTCAAGGCAGCCCGGCAATTCCTGAGCGCCAATACCAGCGCCCGCGCCGGGCGGTTCCAGTTGATCAAGAACATTCCTGTCGCCGCGGGCCTTGGCGGCGGCTCATCGGATGCCGCAGCGGCCCTGCGCCTGCTGATGAGGGCGCATCCGGGCATGAACGCGCAACAGATGCCGGGGGGTGCGGCGCGCCTGGGCGCAGATGTGCCTGTGTGCCTGTTGGGACAGGCGGCGTGGATGACAGGCATCGGGGAACAGGTGCAGGCGGTTGCGCCGCTGCCCCCGCTTCATGCCGTGCTGGTCAATCCGGGCACACGGCTGGCCACGCGCGATGTCTTCGCCGCGCTTGGCGCCGCACCGCTGAGCGCGACCCCTGCACCTGCGCCGGCTCCGGGGCCGTTCGCCACCACCGGCGAGTTGATCGCCTATCTGCATGCCCATCCGAACGACCTGGAGCCTCCGGCACGCGGGCTTGACGACGCGATCGACGAGATATTGCGCGACCTGTCGGTCTTTGCGGACTGCGCGCTCGCCCGGCTTTCCGGCAGCGGTCCGACCTGCTACGGGCTGTTCGCCACGCAGGCGCAAGCAATGGCTTGCGCTGCAAGTCTGAGCGCCGCCCGGTCGGCCTGGTGGGTGCGCGCCGTCCGCCTGACTTGAGCGCGCCGCCTTCAGCGCACGCCCAGCTTCTGCTGCAGGCTCGATGAGGACGTGGTGTACTGAAACACCAGACGCTTGTCGGGATAAATGTAGCGGTGCGCCTGCTGCGCCATCAAAGCGGCTTCATGAAAGCCCGACAAAATGAGCTTCAGCTTCCCGGGATAGGTATTGATATCGCCAATGGCGAAAATGCCGGGAACCGAGCTTTCGAACTTGCTGGTGTCGACAACGATGAGGTTGTCGGCAAGCTCCAGACCCCAATCCTCGACCGGCCCCAGCTTCATGGTCAGCCCGAAGAATGGCAGCATGCGCGTGCAGGGCAGGATGTGGGCGCCGTCCACGCCGTCGCGCACGCCGTTGAACTCGACCGCGCTCAGCATGCCGTCCGCGCCGCGAAGCGCGCTGACCTGCCCCACGTGAAAGCCGATGTCGCCACGCTCGGCAAGCGCCAGCATCTTGTTTACCGAGTCAGGCGCCGCGCGGAACTTGTCGCGCCGGTGAACGAGCGACAGGCTGCGCGCGATTGGCTGTAGATTAAGCGTCCAGTCGAGCGCACTGTCGCCGCCGCCGACAATGACAATGTCGTGGCCGCGGAAATCCTCCATGCGGCGAACTGCATAGAAGACCGATTTGCCCTCATAATCGGCGATGCCGGGCAAAGGCGGGCGCTTGGGCGTGAACGAGCCGCCGCCAGCCGCGACGATCACCACCCGTGCTTCGATCACGGTGCCCGCATCGGTCGTCACGACGAAACCGCCATCCGGCTTTTCTTCCAGCACGTCGGCGCGCTGGTTGAAATGAAACACTGGATCGAACGGCTTGATCTGCTCCATCAGCCGGTCGGTCAGTTCCTGGCCTGTGACCACGGGCAGCGCTGGGATGTCGTAAATCGGTTTTTCCGGGTAAAGCTCGGTGCATTGGCCGCCGGGCCGGTCGAGAATGTCGATCAGATGCGCCTTGATGTCGAGCAGGCCAAGTTCAAAGACAGCGAACAGGCCAACCGGCCCGGCGCCAATGATGATGGCATCAGTGCGGATCGCGCCGCCATTGCTTTCAGACATGATGGTTCCGTTATCTTCCTGTCGCGCCCGCGACGCTGCGGATCCGGGCGTGCCGCTTATCGTTTCGCATCAGACTTGTTGTTCGGGAATGCCCAGTACAAGCCCATCCAGTTCCTCGCGAATGCGGATCTGGCAGCTCAGCCGGCTGGTCGGACGCACGTCAAAGGCAAAGTCGAGCATGTCTTCTTCCATTTCGGATGGCGAGCCGGTGCGCCCGGTCCATGTCTCATCGACATAGACATGGCATGTCGCGCACGAACATGCGCCGCCACATTCCGCGACAATGCCGGGCACCATGTTGGCGATTGCCGCCTCCATGGCTGTCTGGCCTACCTGCGCATCGACCTCGTGGCGCGTGCCATCATGTTGGATGAATATCAGCTTTGGCATGTTGAAGGCTGCTCCGGGTGAGGCATCATCTGAATGGGGCGCCGCATGCATGACACGGTGCCGGCTTTGCCGCGATTATGGCGCGCAATATAATAGGCCCCAAAAAAACCGAGTGTTTCTATAAGCCGAATTGCCGCGGCTTGCCAAGCGCAGTATCGGCCACATTGACGTGAACGCGCCGCAAATCGCGCCGGTGGTGGCAGCCCCTTGCACGGGCAGGTGCGACCGGCCGGTGATTCGCCCCTTCGACGATCCGATCACGCCTATCACCTCATTTACGCTTCTTTTTTTAGCCCCAGTTTCGCGATATGCCTGATATAGCTGGGGAGAAGTGCTGATGCATTGACGCATCAGGGAAGTATAATGTTGAATTCGGGCGATTGAGCGTGCGGGGCGTTTGTCTTGTCTTGATAAGCGGTGCTAAAGTCTCGGCGTCACATGGCGGGTGAGCCGGTTGCGCATTGCTGCCCTGCCTCCCAGGGCGACAAACTCGCTCCTTCGGCGATCATATCGCAGCATTTGGATGGACCCTTAAATGGCTCAAAATCCGTCAAAATCTCGCGGCACCGGCGCGAATGTCATCAAACCGGTCGGCGACGCGGATGCGGGTGCGAAAGACAGCGGAACCCAGACCGTGGATAGCGCATCCGTCAAGCCGGCAGCAAAGCCGGGAGCGGCCGCTTCGGCGACGTCCGCGCCAAAGGCGCCGCAACGCCCCGCTGCGCCATCCGGCGCCGACCGCGGCGTCAGTGCCGGCGTACAGGTCACGCAGCAGCCCAATGTGCGCGGTCACGGTGACGAGCGCGGCCAGCAACGCGGTGCGCCGATGCGCCGCGGTCCGGTGGCCGCCGCGCGCGGGCGTGTTCCTGCAAATGACGACCTGCCCTCGATCGGCGGGCTGGTCTATGCGCTGCATCAGCGCCCCTCGCGCTCGCCGTTCATCCTCGCCGGGATCGTTTCCGCGGTCTGGCTCGGTCTTGGGCTTCTGGTCGGCTGGTCCGTCATGCAGAAGCACGGCGACGAGATGCAGACGATGGTCGATGTGCTGGCCAATCCGATAATGATCGGCACATTTGCCGGTGTCGTGGTGCCGATCGCGGTCTTCTGGTTCCTCGCCTTCCTGATCTGGCGTGCGCAGGAATTGCGTTTGATGTCATCGGCGATGACCGAGGTTGCCGTGCGCCTCGCCGAGCCTGACAAGATGGCCGAACAGTCGGTCGCCTCGCTTGGCCAGACGGTGCGCCGCCAGGTCGCGGCCATGAACGATGCGATCTCGCGCGCGCTGGGGCGCGCCGGTGAACTGGAGGCGCTCGTTCACAATGAAGTGACGGCGTTGGAGCGGTCCTACAGCGAGAACGATCACCGTATCCGCAGCCTCATCAACGAGCTTGCAAGCGAGCGCGAGGCGCTGGCCAACAATAGCAGCCGCGTGTCCGAAGCGTTGCGCGGCATCGGCGGTGAAGTCCGCCGCGAGATCGAAGCGGCGAGCGAGGAGGCGACACAGTCGCTGAGCAAGGCAAGCTCCAGCCTGTCCGACACTCTCGCCAACCGCGCGCAGAAGATCACGGCCGCCGTGACCGCGGCCGGCACCGCGGTCGATGAGAAACTCGCCGAGCGCGGCGCGCTGGTGAACGAACAGTTGGCCCGCCACAGCGCCAAGACCGTCGACACCATGCACCAGCAGAGCCTCCAGGTCACAACGGCCATTCAGCAGGCCTCAGACAGGGCCTCTGCGGCAATTTCAGCCAAGAGCAACAGTCTGGTACATTCGGTGATCACGATGAGTGAACGCGTGGCGCAGGAAATTCCTGCCCTTCTCGACAGGCTCGGCGGCGAGCAGAAGCGACTTAACAGCATCATCACGGATGCCGCGAGCAATCTGAACGCGCTGGAAACTGCCCTGACCGAAAAGACGGCTGCGCTCGACAACACGCTCAATGATCGCACCAAGATGCTGCAGACCGTGCTTGCCGACCATTCGCGCACGATCGACACATCCATTGCCGAGCGGACGCAGGCTCTGGAAGCCATTCTCGGGCAGCGCGCAAAGGATCTGCAGACCGCTCTCGGCTCAGGCACCGAACGTATCGAAGCCTCGATCATCGAGCGTGCCAAGGTTCTGGAATCGGCGCTTTCGCGCCAGTCGGGCAGCATCCGCAAGACCCTGGAACAGCATGCCAGCAACATGGACCAGTCGCTGGCCCACCAGTCCGCGATCATCGAGCGTTCGGTGTCGCAGAGCGGCAAGTCGATCGAGCGCGCCGTGGAGGAACTCGCCGAGCGTACCTCCGTCAGTTCGCACGCGCTGGAGGCCCAGGCCGAGACCCTGCGCCAGATGTCCGGCGGTCTGCTGAACCAGATCCACGGCCTCACCAAGCGGTTCGAGGAGCAGGGATCCGTCATCATGAAATCGGCCAAGGCGCTGGAAGTCTCCAACACGCGCGTCGACAGCATGATGGAGAGCAGGCAGGCGCAACTGGGCAAACTGATCCAGAGCATCAGCTCGCGGGCCATGGAGCTCGACAAGATGATGCACAGCTATTCGGGCATGCTGGAAGACTCACTTTCGCGCGCCGAGACGAGGGCGCGTAA
Organism: Dichotomicrobium sp.; assembly: GCA_036734025.1. Lineage (GTDB taxonomy): Bacteria > Pseudomonadota > Alphaproteobacteria > Rhizobiales > Rhodomicrobiaceae > DAIMZI01. The sequence continues at coordinate 184,891 of DAIMZI010000002.1, read as the reverse complement.
CGTTACCCAGCTTCTTGCACACGACTCGGCTGAAAAGAGCCAGGTCGCAGTGCGCGAGATCGAAAAGTTGCGCACCCAGACCCAGGCCCAGACCTTCGAAGCGATCGAGGAACTGAAGCTGCGTTTTGGCGCCTTGTCTGATCAGATCGCCGAACAGCTTAACAATCTGACCTCGCGCTTTTCGGAGACATCGCAGACGGTTCGCGACTCCACCCGCCGCGCCTCGCTCGAACTGGAATCGACGAGTTCGGAGTTGCGCCGCCACGCCAAGGCGATCCCCGAAACCACACGCGAAAGCGCGTCAGCGATGCGCAAGGCTTTGCAGGATCAGCTTGTCGCGCTCGATTCGCTGACCGATCTGGCTGGGCGTCATCGTCATTCCGGCAGTATCGGCCGGACGGATTTAAGCCGCGCTGCCACCAGCGAGCCTGCCACACGCCAGGCGCGTGCGCCTCAGGTGCGGGCTAAGCAACAGGCCGCGTCGCCGGCGCGCCCGGAACGCCCGCGCCAGGAAACACGGCCCGCGGAGCCGGCCCGCCGCGAACGCGCCGCCTATGCCGCGCCGCACAGACAATCCCGCCATGCACCGGCCACGGGTGATGAATTTGCATGGTCACAAGATCATGACGCGAAACCGGCTTCGCGCGCGGCATACAAACTGCCGTGGGAAGACGAAGCCGAGATGGACGGTGATGATGATTTCAGCGCCGCCACTGGGCTGGTGGGGCGCCTTGGCGATCCCTCATCGCTCGATGCACCGCAGAGTGAAGTGCCGGCAACTGCCGAAGCAGGTCCGTTCGATGGCGGTACTGCCGGCCAGTCCGGGCAATGGTCGCTGGGCGATCTGCTGGCGCGCGCGTCGGATCCCGACGATGACATGCTTGGCGCCGATGAAGGCCAGTCTTATGGTCGCCCACCCGAATTCGTTCCGGAAAACACGGCGCCGGAGCGCGCCCAAGCATCCAAGCGCCCCAGCGGCCCGGTTGACTTCAACATGAACGATATCGCTGCTGCGTCCGACAAGGATACGGTGGCGCAGGTCTGGAAGCGCTATAATCGCGGCGACCGGTCGGCGATCAATCGCGGCGTTTACAATCGTCAGGGGCAGAGCACATTCGACAATGTGCAGCGCCGGTACAAGACCGACGACACTTTCCGGCATATTGCGGACAGGTACATGGCGGATTTCGAGAAAGTCCTGAAGGACGCCAGCAACGACAGCGACAAGCTGCAGAACTATCTTGTCTCCGACACCGGACGGATTTATCTGATGCTTGCCCACGCGAGCGGCCGTCTGGGTTGATCGGCCGTCGCGGCAAGGGCTGCGGCGTGGTTGCCTGAAGCATATCGCCGCGCTGCACTCAGCAGACCCAATATGCGGGGTGCATGCCGGCGCCGGGCAGGTGGCGGGCCTGGAAGTGGCGGGCCCTGAAGCTCAGCCAGACGCAAGCATTGTCCGCGCCGCTCACGGCACGTCGGATCTTCAGAGCACGTTAAATTGCATTCAACAGGTTATGTTCTTGCGGCCGACCGGCTGCACTTCGCGTTGCGACGAAACACCCAATTTATAAGCGAGCACTTATTATGAGCGAGCACTTACCCGTGCACGGTTTTCCGGCCGTCCGACCCAGTTGACGATTTCAAGCGCCACCTGCTGAAAAGCTCCGGTCAGGGCCCTGACGCCGTCGGCAATTCCGTCGGAGGCCGCGCTCTCGCTTGCTTCGAACTGACGATTTGCCAGAACGGTGCCGCTCGCTTCATCGACGATCTTGACCGACATCCGCACACGGGCCAGCGCCGGAGCGCCATTGACCGCCAGTTCAAAGGCGAGAATGGAGGTCTGCACGGAATAGGGGCTCGTCACGCTGTCGTCTTCTGTGCCGACCGCACGAAACCTGCCAGAGTCTTCCAGCGCCTGAACGAGCCGCGCGCGCACCAGACGCGGGAGCCTGTCGCTCCAGACCGCGCCGGAATAATAGGAGATCTGTTCGTCCGAAGGCCTGACAAGGATGCGGTCGGTGTCGATGGCGCGAACGGCTGCGGGCGTCACGACGACGATCTGAACAGGCGTCGGGCCGCTGCGCGCCTTGCTCACGGCGGGGGCGGCCAGATCATATGTCGCGGGCGGCGCAGTGCTGCCGATGCCCGCAAGAGCGCATGCGCTCAGGCTTAGAGCCAGCGCAGCCGCAAAACCTATTCTTGCAGCGGTTCGCATGAAGCCGCCGACCTCCCAACCACCATCGTTCGCCCATCTCAAGAGGTACCATCGGGGGCGAAAACGACCAAGCTGTTATTGGGCAGGTGTATATTCGGGAACTTGTGATCCGCCAAGAAGAAGACTCGACGGATTTTGTTCAAGCCGCTGAACCATACGATCGAGGCTTTCGGCTAAACGCTTGCCATTCCTCATGAAAAGTTCAAATTCCTTCAGCCCGCGCTGCGCCGAAGCGGTCATCCCATCAGCGCGGTCGCCCAGCGAAGTCTCCAGACGCTCAGCCAGCCGCCGAAAGGATTGGACGGCTTGTTGCGCCTGCGCAACAAGTGATTGATCGCCATCGCCGAGCTGTTCGGACAGCTTATCTACCGTATTTTCAAGCTTCTCCGCAATGCCGCTGAAGCGGCCGGACAGATCGCGGGTGTCTGTGATGATGGCGCTGATGTCCTCACGGTGAGCATCGAGCACGGCGGTGAATGATTCGACATTCCTTATCGTCTGGCTGATGGCGCGCTCATTGTTGGCGATCAGATCATTCAGGCGGGCGAGCAGTGCCTGGGCCTGGCCGAGGGCTTCCGGCGCGGCGCTCAACAGCGAACCCGAACCGGCGAAATCGGCTTGGATGGTGGCATAGGTCTCACCCGGCGCGGCTTGCAGCATCGGGCTTTCAGGCGTGCCGGGGGTGATCTCCAGCGCGACGACGCCGGCCAGACCCTGCTGGGTGATCTTGGCGCGCGAAGTCTCGCGCACCGGCGTGCCGGCGCGTACCGAAATGAGCCCGAGCACCTTGCGGGTGTCTTCCAGCATGATCTCGAGGTTCTCGATCTCGCCGACACGCAAACCATTGAAGAGCACGGGGCTCCCGGAGGCGAGCCCCTGAACCGAGCCCTCGAAGATCACGTTATAGCGCACGCCGTTGGCGCCGCTGGAGGCGTTGTTCATCCAGTAGATGAAACCAAAGCCCAGAGCTATCATGCCGATCACGAACGTGCCGATGATCAGGAAGCTCGCGCGCGTTTCCATAGCGTCCTCCTATCTGCGAAACACCCGGGCGCGTTCACCGCAGAAATATTCAGCCACCCATGGGTGGCGCGGGTCGCGCACCAGATCTCGCGGTGCGCCTTCACGCACGATGTGGTGATCCGCCAGCACCGCCACCCGGTCACAGATGGTGAAGATACTGTCGAGATCGTGGGTGATCATGTAAACGCTCAAGCCCAGCGTTTCTTGCAGATTGCGGATCAGCTTGTCAAAAGCCTCCGCGCCGATCGGATCCAGACCCGATGTCGGCTCATCAAGGAAAACCAGTTCGGGATCGAGCGCCAGTGCCCGCGCAAGACCGACACGCTTGCGCATGCCGCCCGACAGCTGGGACGGAAACTTGTTGGCCGCGTCCGCGTCCAGTCCGACCAGTGATAATTTCAGCAGCGCCAGTTCCTCACGGGTGCGCCGCGGCAATTTGAGCTGCTCGCGCATGGGCACCTGGATGTTTTCCAGCACCGTCAGAGAGGAGAACAGCGCGCCATCCTGAAACAGGATGCCCCACCGGCCGCCGATCGCCAGCTTCTCGCGGGGCGCCAGGGTGCTGGTGTCGGCGCCGAAAAGTGCGATCCGGCCCGCATCGGGTTGCAGCAAGCCGGTGATGCAGCGCAGCAGCACCGATTTACCGGTGCCAGAGCCGCCAATGACGCCAAGAATTTCGCCACGATAGACATCGAGATCGAGCCCATCGAAGATGAGCTGGCCGCCAAGGCTCTTGCACAGGCCGCGCACGCTTATGAGCACATCACGCGCCGCCGTCCCAGCGCGTGCGCTTTCGGCGAGGCCTCCGGCAGTGCCGACTTCGATGTCCATTTCTTTCAATATCCAGCCGCTGAAAGGAAGATCGCGAACAGCGCATCGAACATGATGACCAGGAATATGGCCTTCACCACGGCGCGCGTCACCTGAAAACCGAGCGACTCGGCGCTGCCGCGCACGCGCAGCCCCTCCAGGCAGCCGACCAGCCCGATGATCAGCGCTGCAAACGGCGCCTTGACCATGCCCACGATGAAATGGCGCATGTTTATGGCGTCGTTAAGCCGTTGCAGGAACACTTCGGTGTCGTAGCCGAGATAGATCCACGCCATCATCGCGCCGCCAGCCAGGCACATGATGCTGCCCCAGAGCGTCAGGATCGGCAGCGCGATCAGCAGCGCCAGCACCCGCGGAATGACAAGGGTTTGCAGCGGGTCGATGCCCATGGTGCGCATCGCATCGACCTCTTCACGCATCTTCATCGTGCCGATCTCGGCGGTAAAGGCCGAGGCCGAGCGGCCGGCGACCATGATCGAGACGAGCAGCACGCCCACCTCGCGCAGCGTCAGCACCCCGAGCATGTTGATCGAAAAGCTCTCCGCTCCGAAGTAGCGAAGCTGCACGATGCTTTGCTGCATCAGCACGGCGCCGATGAAAAAGCAGATCAAGGATATGATCGGTATCGCGCGCAGGCCGACATGCTCCAGATGGTGGACCAGCGGCACCCAGCGAAATCGCCAGGGCTGAAACAGCGCACGCACGATGCCGCTTATGGTGGCGCCCAGCAGGCTGGTGAGGTCGACCAGATCGCTGACCAGATCGCTGATGATGCGTCCGCTCGCCGTCAGGGCCGCCAGGATCGGCGACGGCCGGGCTTCGGGCGGCACCGGCCCCACCTTGCGGGCATTGATCTCGCTGAGGAAAATGCGATGCTGCTCGCGTGCGCGCGCCACTGCGACATCATAATCGCGGGCTCTCAGCTCGTCCATCAGCCGCAACAGCCGCCACGCGCCGGCGGTGTCGAGATCGCTGATATTTGCCATGTCCAGCTCGAGCGGGGCGCGCTTGGCCCGCGCGCGCGCCGGCATGGCTGCGGCGAGTTGCGTCTCGATCCGCGCCAGCCTGCCCACCGACCATGAGCCGGATAGCCTGAGGCGCGGGCGCGCGCCATCATCGAGCACGGCCTCGGTCAGATCCTGCGCCGGATGATCTTTTTCATGGAGCATGCAGGTATGGCTCGCCTTCGTGCGTTTCCCGTGAGATGGATTGCGACGTGAACTCTAGCCCTCCCGTCTTCGGGTGGCAATGCGCGTGCTGAGAACGCTTGCGCGGTTGGCGCGTGCAGGCGCTCTCATGACCCTCGCGCTCGCGCTACCATGCGGGCTTTACAGGCTTTGCGGAAATGTCAGCGAACTGGACCATCCGCGCTTATGCGCAGGCCTGGCCGATCCGAGGCGGTTTCACCATTGCCCGCGGCTCCAAGTCCGAAGCGCATGTGGTCGTGGCCGAAATCGAAGGAACTGATCTGGCCGGCAATCGCCATGTCGGGCGGGGCGAGTGTGTTCCCTATGCGCGCTATGGCGAGACGGTCGAGGGCGTTCTGGACGATATCGCGCGTGCCGCATCGCACTTTGGCGATGCCGCGAACCCCGCTCCTGCTGGGGAGCCGGTTGCACCTTTTGGCGCGCTCATGCCTGCTGGCGCTGCGCGCAACGCGCTGGACTGTGCCTGGTGGGACTGGCAGGCGAAGGTGAGGGGTCGACGGGTGTTCGAACTCGCCGGGCTTGGTGCGCCGACGCCGGTCCTCAGCGCCTACACGATCAGTCTTGGTCAACCCGACGTGATGGCGAACGCGGCCGCAAGCGCGGCTGAGCGCGGCCATTGCCTGCTGAAGATCAAGCTTGGCCAGGCCGGCGATGAGGCGCGTCTGAGGGCTGTGCGCGCGGCTGCGCCACGCGCCCGCCTGATCGTCGACGCCAATGAGGGCTGGAGCGGCGACCGGCTCGGCGTGATGCTGGATCTTTGTGCGCAGATGCAGGTCGAACTGGTCGAGCAGCCATTGCCCGCAGATGGGGATGACACGCTGAGACTTGGCCCCCGGCCGGTTCCGGTCTGCGCCGATGAATCGGTCCATGTATCGGCCGATCTGGAACGTTTGCGCTCGCGCTACGACGCCATCAACATAAAGCTCGACAAGGCCGGGGGCTTCACCGAAGCGCTGGCCATGGTGCGCGGCGCGCGCTCGCTCGGATTTGATGTCATGATCGGATGCATGGTCGCCACGTCGCTGGCCATGGCGCCTGCGGTGCTGCTGGCGCAGCAGGCCGAGTGGGCCGATCTGGATGGGCCGCTGCTGCTTGCGCGCGACCGCGAGCCGGGCCTGCGCATCGAAGGCGCACTCGTCTGGCCGTCCGCGCCCGCTTTGTGGGGATGAGCCGAACGATATGGGAATGAGCAGGACTTTGTGAGAATGAGCCGGACTTTGTGAGAATGAGCCGGACTTGCCCGGCAAACGCCTTGTCATTGCCCGGTTTTCCTGAAAGGTTGCGATGTGGCAAGGCCGACAGGTGCCTGCGCAAAAAGGGGCAACAGATGATTGATGAACAGCGCAATGCCCAGTGGCGCGCGAACAGCCGCCTGACGATGGCAGGGCTGATCATGCTCGCGGTTTTCGTCGTCGTGCCGGCGCTGAGCGCCCCCTTGCTGAACGAAATCTACGTCCTTCGCTTCCCGCTGGGCTATTTCCTGCTGACAGTGGGCAGCGTCGCCGGCATGGTTGCGCTGGTCTTCTGGTTCAGTGCCCGCCAATCGCGCATCGACCAGAGTTACAACATCTCCGGCGATTACTGATCAGACACACGCGCCAGCAATCGAGCCCATCATGGCCCTGAATTATCACTATCCTGTCGTCAATCCGCGTCTGGGAACCAGCTTTGCGATCTTCACGAGCGCTTATGTCTCGCTGGTGCTGACCCTGCTCATTCTGGAGCAGCTCGGGCTGGAAACCTTCTGGATCACGCAAGTCATGGTGCTGGTGCCGATCATGTTTTACGGCGTCATCGGCATGCTGGTGCGCACCACCAATCTTGAGGATTTCTTCGTCGCGGGCGAGCGCGTGCCGGCGCTTTACAACGGGCTCTCGCTCAGCGCCAACATATTGGGCGGCACCGCGATCGCGACCTCGATCGGGGCCTTGTTGCTGCTTGGCTTCGATGCATTGCCGCTGGTGCTGGGCTGGTGCGCCGGAATTGCCGTCGTCTCGCTGCTGTTTGCGCCTTATCTGCGCAAGGCCGGGAGCTTCACGCTGCCGAGCTTTCTGGGCATGCGCTATTCCTCGCGCGGACTGCGTGCATTGTCCGCTTTGCTGATGGCCGTGCCACTGCTCATGCTGCTGGCCGCCGAACTCAAGGTCGGCGCCATGATCGGCGCGCTCTTCGTGCCGCTTCCCCAGGATATGCTGATCGCGATCGGTGCCGGCATTGCCGCCTTCAGCGTGCTTCCCGGCGGGATGCGCTCACTGACCTGGATGCAGTGCGCGCAGGTGATCGTGCTCATTCTCGGATTGCTCGCGCCGCTGGTCATCGTGTCGCTTGAACTCACCAACCTGCCGATACCGCAACTGTCCTATGGCGGGGTGCTCGAAAATGCCGCCGAGCTGGAAGCCGCAAAGGGTGTCGGCGCGGCTGAGCCAGGCACATTGTCTGGCGCGCTGACAGCCGGCGGGCCGCAATTGCTGCAAAAACCTTTTCTTCAGGCATTCGGAGCGTTCGGGCCGCTTGAATTCCTGCTGCTCGGCCTGTGCGTCATGGCCGGCACGGCGATGCTGCCAAGCCATTTCGCCAGGTTGAGCAGCACCCCGACCATCATGGCGGCGCGTGGTTCCATAGGCTGGGCGGTGCTGATCGTCGCGCTTGCCGCGCTGAGCTTGCCGGCCTATGCCGCCTTCACCCACTTCTACCTCGTGCGCGATGCAATCGGCATGCCCTTTGCCGACATGCCCGGCTGGACGCGCCTGGCAGCCGATCTCGGCCTGATCAGCATCAATACCGACACGCTCGATCCCGCATTCGGCATGGCCAACGCGCTGGTCAACCGGGACCTGGCCGCCTTGCTGCTGCCTACCGCCGCGGCATTGCCCCAGGTGTTTTCAGGCGTCGTGGTCGCCGGGATTCTGGCCGCGGTACTGGCCGCAACCGCCGGTCATCTGGTGGCGCTTGGCAATTCGATAAGCAACGATCTGTTCCACCCTTTTTCATCGCGCCCTGCCACCTCTGCGCACCGGCTCATCGTCGCGCGGCTGGGCATCATTGTGGCGGCAATCACTGCCGCCATGCTGGCGCGTTCATTAAGTGTCGATCCGCTCGCCTGGATGCTGTGGGCGCTGTCGCTGGTAGCGGCCAGCTTCTTCGCTGTCACCGCCCTGTCGATCTGGTGGCGGCGCACCAGCGCGGCCGGCGTCTATGCCGGTCTGCTCGCCGGCTACGGCACGACCGCACTCTACATCATCGGCGCTGGGGCCGAAGGGGCAAGCCTGCTCGGCATCGATGCACTGTGTGCCGGCATCATCGGTGTCCCGGCAAGCCTGGTGGCGGCTGTTGCCGTGAGCATCCTGACACCCAGGCCGGACAGCTTCACAGCCGACATCGCCGAGGAAATTCGCGTATCGGGCGGCGAGACACTTCATGCCCGGCTGTTGCGACTGTCGGGCCGGGGCAAGGCTCCGCGCCCGTGATGCGCAGGTCTCGTTGCTTCGCTGGCGCGTTGACACGGCCCGCATCTGGTCACAGTCTGCTCATTGCGGCAGCGGGCATGGACAAGCCGGTCCTTGTCCCGAACCTGCCGACCAGCGCCGGCAGTTTTCACAGGATCTGATGCCTTGGACGTCATGACGCCGCCCGACGATCGCTTCGGGCTCTACGCCCCCATCGCGCCATACAGAAGCGGCAAATTGCCAGTTGGCGGCCGCCACAAGATCTATTTCGAGGAATGCGGCAACCCCGATGGCCGGCCCGTCGTCATGCTGCATGGCGGCCCCGGCGGCGGCTGCACCGACACCATGCGGCGCTATCACGACCCGGCCAGATACCGGATCATCCTTTTTGACCAGCGCGGCTGTGGTCAGTCGAGCCCTGCGGGCTGTCTTGAGGACAACACGACATGGCATCTGGTCGCCGACATGGAGCGGCTGCGCGAGCATCTGGGCATCGAGCGCTGGCAGGTGTTCGGCGGCTCATGGGGCTCGACGCTTGGCCTCGCTTATGCCCAGACCCATCCCGAGCGCGTGCTCGAATTGATCCTGCGCGGCATATTCACGGTTCGCGAGGCTGAGCTTCGCTGGTTTTATCAAGAAGGCGCATCCTGGCTGTTTCCCGACAGGTTCGCTGCCTATCTTGCGCCTATCCCGCAGGCCGAGCGCGGTGATATGATCGCGGCCTATCACAAGCGGCTGACCGGAAGCGACCGTGACGCCCGCATAGATGCTGCGCTTGCCTGGAGCGTCTGGGAGGGCTCGACCCTGTCGCTCGTGGCCTATCCGGCAATCGCTGACAAGTTCGGACAGGTGGATTACGCCCTGAACTTTGCTCGTATCGAGTGCCACTATTTCGTCAACAAGGGATTTTTCGAGTTCGACGGCCAGTTGCTCGCAAGGGCTGATCGCCTTGCAGGAATTCCCGGCATCATCGTGCAGGGCCGCTATGATGTGATAACACCGGCCGCGACGGCCTGGGAGTTGCATCTGCGCTGGCAGGACGCAAGGCTGCACATCGTGCCGGACGCCGGCCATGCCATGACCGAGCCGGGCATTATCGACGCGCTGGTGCGCGCCACGCGCAGCTTTGCCGGATGAGCGCAGGTACAACCGCACCATTGAACAGCAAGATGGGGGACTGACGTGCTGGGAACGCCTGAAATAAACGGGATCATCTTCGCGCTTGCGCTCGGCGCCGGCCTGGTTCTGATCGCGCTGCTGCTGGCCACGATAGTCCTGGCCCGATTCACCCTCTGGCCGACGCCCGGCAAGGGCTCATGGCAAAATTTCGTCTTCTGGCCGCTGTTTCGCGCCTGCATGGGGCTGACCCCGGCTCTGGCGCTGCTGTCGGCCGATTTCTCCAGTAATGACATATGGCTGGGCCTCGCGCTTGGCCTGCCGTTGATCATCGTCGGCTTTGGCATCACCTTTTACGCCTATTTCGATCTGGGCATCGAAAATACCTATGGAACCGATGACAGTCTCGTCACCGGTGGGCTGTACAAATACAGTCGCAACCCGCAATATGTGGCCTCGATCGCAGGCTATTCAGGCTTGGCGATTGCCTCTGGCGCATGGCAGGTCTGGGTGATGGCCGCCTGTGCCACCATCGTCTACACATTGATGACCTATGCCGAGGAACCATGGTTGCGCAAAGCCTACGGCGAGCACTACGAGCTTTACCGCCAGAGCGTGCCGCGTTTCATCGGGCCGAAATCGCTGTTGCCCCTGCGCGATATGCTGGCCGGCGCAAGCCGGGGCGAGCGGTCATGATGTACGCCCTGCGAATGAGTGCCCGCGCGCGATCAGGATGGCTCGCGCTCGGCGCGATCTTCGCAGCGCTGGTGCTCGTGGTGCCCGGCGCTGGCCACGCCCAGAGCGCAGACGCCGCCATTCCCGCCAAGCAGGCCTTTGGCATCGTGCTCAACCCGGCTGATCTGGAAGCGCGCGCGATCGGATCTTATGCGCGCGGCTGTCTGGCCGGTGGCCAGATGCTGCCCGTGGACGGCCCGGCCTGGCAGGCGATGCGTTTGTCACGCAATCGCAATTGGGGTCATCCCGCACTCATCGAGTATATCGAGCGGCTTGCCAGCGATGCGCGAACGCAGGATGACTGGCCGGGCCTGATGGTGGGCGATATGGCCCAGCCGCGTGGCGGACCGATGCTCACCGGCCATGCCAGCCACCAGATCGGCCTGGATGCCGACATCTGGCTGAAGCCGATGCCGCCGCGCCGCCTGAGCCAGCGCGAACGCGAGGAAATTTCCGCCGTATCGATGCTGGCGCCGGGCGGCTTGTCGGTCAATCGTGATGTCTGGACGCCCGGCCATGTCAGATTGCTGCGCCGGGCCGCATCCTATCCGCAGGTGGCGCGCATCTTCGTGCATCCGGCCATCAAGAAGGCATTGTGCGAGGCGGCGGGGAGCGACCGGGACTGGCTGCGCCCCATTCGTCCCTGGTGGGGGCATCACTATCATTTTCATGTACGACTGCGCTGTCCTGCGGGCATGGTCGGATGCGTTGACCAGGCTCCGCCCCCGCCGGGTGATGGCTGCGGCAAGCAACTCGATGACTGGTATGACCTGCTGACGGCGCCGCCCAAGCCGGCCCAGCCGAGAGAGCCGCGCCCCGAACTGACGCTGGCCGATCTGCCGTCGGCATGCACCGAGGTGCTGCGCCATGACATTCCCCAATCGGGCGCGCCGAGCGGGCCGGTGCCGGTGCCGGTACGCAAGGCTGTGGCGCCCGCGCAATAGGCATCCGGCGACAGCGCTTCAGCCCAGCCAGCCGCGCAGGCGGTTCACTGCCTCGCGCATCTCGTCAAGACTGCCGGCATAGCACATGCGCACGAAACGTCCGCCATCCTCGGGATCGAAGTCTATGCCTGGTGTGATCGCCACTCCGGTGTCGCGCAGCAGTCGGGCGCAGAAATCACCCGAGTCGCTCGTGAACGCGCCGATATCGGCGTAGATGTAAAAGGCGCCATCGGGCGGCGCCATGGTGCCCAGGCCAAGCCTTGCCAGCGCATCCAGCAGGAACGCCCGGTTCTCGCGATATCCCGCCTTGATGCGCTCAAGCTCACAGCGCGCGTCGAACGCAGCCATGCTGGCGATCTGTGACAGGCTCGGCGCGCAGATGAACAGGTTCTGCTGCAGGCGCTCGGCCACGCGCACCAGATCAGCGGGCACGATCATCCAGCCGATGCGCCAGCCGGTCATCGAATAATATTTCGAGAAGCTGTTGATGATGATCGCGTTGTCATCAAAAGACAGCGCGGTGCGCTGGGGCACGGCATAATCGAGCCCGTGATAGATCTCATCGGAGATGAACCACATGCCGCGCGCCCGGCAATGAGCGATCAGCGCGGCCAGATCATCGGGCTTCAGCATCGTGCCTGTCGGATTGGCGGGGCTGGCCACGATGATCCCGCGAAGACGCGCGCCAGAAGCTTTGGCTGCTTCATCCACCAGGCCTGCGGTCGGCATCCAGCGTGTGGATGCGCCTGTCGGGATGGCGACCGGGCGCAGACCGAGCGCTTTCAGGATCTGGCGATAACATGGATAGCCGGGCTGGGGCAGGGCGACCTGCGCGCCCTCATCGAACAGCATCACGAAAGTCAGCAGGAAGGCCGCCGATGATCCCGTCGTGATGATGATGCGCTCGGGCGCTACCGCGACGTCGTATGTCGCCAGGTAATGGCGCGAGATGCGCTCGCGCAGGGCCGCAAGACCACGGGCTTCGGTATAGCCGAGCCGGCTTTCTTCAAGTGCGCGCGAAGCCGCCTGCCTCACCGCAAGCGGGGCGGGCGTTGCGGGCTGGCCCACTTCCATGTGGATGATGTTCTGCCCGGCTGCTTCGCGCTCAACGGCCTGGCGCAACACGTCCATGGCCACGAACGGGTCGATCCGCGAGCGCTGCGACAGCGCAAGGTCCGGTGCGCTCTGTTTGCCAGCGGTCTTTTCTGAAGCTGTCTGGGTCATTGTCCCTTTTTCATCGATTACATTTTGTACATGTTGCCGGCCACTTGCTCCGTGGTCACGGCAGTTGGTCCGCAAGCCACTGTTATTTATGGCTATTCCCTGCAAACATCTCGTTAGTTGCGCAGACCGACCTTGTCGCTCCGCCATTGTGTCGCCAACTTGCGCGCTTCACATTCGTGCGAGGCATGGCGGGGGAGCGCGTCGCTGCGTTGACCCTAAGGGCTCGGCGGCCTAGGCTCCAGAAAAACCATGCAAACCAGAAATACAGCCCTAGAGATTTGTTTCATGCGCTTTCAGTTTGCCTTCATCAGCGCGCACGGTGCCGGTGCTTCCGGGCGTGGTGCGGCTGTTAGCAGCGGCCGCCTCGTCAGGGGTCTGGCGGTTGCTCTGCTCGTACTGCTGCTCGGCCTCGCGACGTTCAGCCGCGCCCAGGCGCAAGGCCTCATCCGCGATACCGAGATCGAGACGCTTATCAGCGAATATTCGCAGCCGATCCTGCAGGCTGCCGGCCTGAGCGCGCAGAACATCAAGATCCATCTCATCGGTGCGCGCAGCTTCAACGCCTTCGTCATCGACGGGCGCAACATGTTCATTCATGTCGGCGCGATCATGCATGCCAAGACGCCCAACGAACTGATTGGCGTGATTGCCCATGAAGCCGGCCACATCGCCGGCGGGCACCTTTCGCGGCTTCGCGCCTTCATGGCCAAGGCGCAGAACACCTCGCTGATGCTGCAAATTCTCGGGATTGCGGCGATGGCCGCCGGTGCAATCTCCGGTGCGGGCGCCGAAGTGGGCCAGGCCGGCCAGGCGGTGATGCTCGGCGGGCAGTCAGCCGTGCTGCGCTCGGTGCTGGCCTATCGCCGGATCGAGGAATTCTCCGCCGACCAGGCCGCAGTCAGGTTCCTGAACCGCACCCAGCAATCTGGCCGGGGCATGCTGACAACCTTTGAATTCTTCGCTGAACAGGCGCGCGGCGCCGCGGCTCTGGTCGACCCCTATCTCCAGACCCACCCTATGCCGACCGACCGTATCGCCCAGTTGCGTGGGCTGGTGCGTGAAAGCCCCTATTTTGAAAGGCGCGACTCGGAAGACTGGCAGCGGCGCCATGACATGATCCGCGCCAAGCTGGAAGGCTTCATGAATCAGCGTAACCCGCAGGCGGTATTCAACATGTTTCCGGCTTCGGACAACTCCATGCCGGCGCGCTATGCAAGGGCGATCGCCCGAAATTTCTCTGCGGGCATCGACGCGGCTTTGCCCGATATCAACGCACTCATCGCAGCAGAGCCGGACAATCCGTATTTCCACGAGTTGAAGGGTCAGTTCCTGCTGGAGAGCGGGCGCGTGCGCGAGGCCATCCCGTCGCTGCGCAAGGCCGTCGAGCTTGCGCCCGAGGCAGGGATCATCCGCATCATGTTCGCCCAGGCGCTACTGGCGACCAACGAGCGTGACCATCTTCTGGAGGCCCAGCAGAATCTGCGCCGCGCGCTGGTAACCGAAGAATATTCCCCTTCCGGCTATCGCCAGCTTGCCATCGCGTATGGGCGGCTAGGGCGCATACCCGACGCCGAGCTTGCATCTGCCCAGGCATATTTCTATGAAGGCAATCTGAAGCTGGCGAAGGAACAGGCCGAGCGCGCAAAGGCCGGCTTTCCGCCCCATTCCGCCTCCTGGGTCAAGGCCGACGACATCGTCCGCTATGAACCACCGAGCGAATGACCGCCCTCACGGCCCATTGACCCTTTTTCTGGAGATCAAACGGAGATGAGACGACTTGCACTTGCAACGGCCGGCCTGGTGTTGCTGGCCGCGACGGCCACCGGACAATTTCGCGCATATGCCGCGAGCCCATTTGATGAAAGTCAGCAAAAGGCCATTCAGGAGATTGTCCGCTCCTATCTGATCGAAAATCCCGGTGTGCTCGAAGAGGTCATCGAGGCGCTGCGCGCGCAAAAGGAGATCGAGGCCACCGAGGCCCGGCAGACCCATCTCTCCACGCTCTATGGCCCCCAGTCGCCTTATGCGGACTATGGCTTTGGCACGGGCGATGTGGTGATCGTCGAATTCATGGATTACAACTGCCCGTACTGCCGCAAGGCCTATGCCGACTTGCGCGAGTTTGCCGATGCGGACAAGAATGTCGTGGTCCGCTTCGTCGAGTTCCCCGTGCTTGGTCCGTCTTCGCTGACTGCCTCAAGGGCCGCGATCGCGGCGCGCCAGCAGGGCAAATACATGGAATTTCATGATGCGATGATGAGATCATCGGTCCGCTTCGAGGACGAGGCGTCGGTTTTTGCCGTCGCCGAGCAGGTTGGCATCGACATCGAGCAATTGAAAAAGGATATGGAGGCGCCCGAGGTCGACGCGTTCATCGAATCCAATATCGAGCTTGCGGAAAGCATCGGCGTGCAAGGCACCCCGGCATTTCTGGTCGGTGATGTGCTGATCCCGGGCGCGCCTGAAAACCTCACCCAGGAAGTGGCCCAGGCTGTTACCAAGACGCGTGAAGAAGGCTGCGCGGCCTGCTGAGCCGCTTTTGAGCCGGCTGGCTTGCGCTTTTCGCCGGAAATGAGGAAACTCGCGACAAAAGCCGCCTTCGGGTGGCTTTTCTCCTTTCGGCGCAGTATGCAGGGGGCAACCGATGATCGCTTGTCCCATTTTCTCACCAGTCCACGGCGATGCCCATGCAAAAGCCCGTCTATGTCCTGAACGGTCCCAGCCTCAATCTCCTCGGCGAGCGCGAGCCTGAAATCTACGGCTATGATACGCTCACCGACATCGAAGCCCGCCTCAAGGCCCAGGCGCAGCCGGCCGGCCTCGACATAGTTTTTCGCCAGTCCAACCACGAGGGCACGCTGGTCGACTGGATCCAGGAAGCGCGCAAGCAGGGCAGCGGCCTGATTGTCAACCCGGCGGGATATGGCCACAGTTCGGTGGCAATCCTCGACGCGTTGTTGAGCGCCGCAAACATTCCTTGCATAGAGGTGCATCTGTCGAACATTTATAGGCGCGATGCTTTTCGCCAGCAGTCCTACGTGTCGAAAGGCGTGACGGGTGTCGTGTGCGGGTTCGGCGCGCTGGGCTATGAGCTGGCGCTTCAGGGCGTGATGCGTATCGTCGCGCGCGACGAGGGGTTGGCTGCGACGCAAGGGGCGACAAGACCAAACAGATGAATGAAAAATCCAAGAGCACGCCGATCGACGAGGACATGATCCGCAGCCTCGCCGAATTGCTTGCCGACACCGGCCTGAGCGAAATCGAGATCGAACAGAAGGGCGTGCGCGTGCGCGTGGCGCGCATGGTCAGCGCCGTGGTGACTGCGCCGGCCGCGGCGCCCCCGCAGCAGGCTGCCGGTGCGCCTGATCCGGCAAGCGCCGATCTGGCTCAGCATCCCGGCGCGGTGACATCGCCTATGGTCGGAACGGCCTACCGCGCGCCGGAGCCCGGTGCTCCGCCCTTCGTCGAAATCGGCGCGCGGGTCGAACAGGGCCAGACGGTGCTCATCGTCGAAGCCATGAAGACCATGAACCACATTCCGGCGCCGCGCGGCGGAACGGTCACAGCCATCCTCGTGGAGAACGGCCAGCCCGTCGAGTATGGCGAACCGCTTCTCATCATCGAATGACAAGGCGCGCCACCCGATGTTCGACAAGGTCCTGATCGCCAATCGCGGCGAGATCGCGCTTCGTATCCAGCGCGCCTGCAAAGAGCTGGGCATTGCCACAGTTGCGGTCCACTCCACCGCCGACGCCGATGCGATGCATGTGCGGCTGGCCGATGAAAGTGTGTGTATCGGGCCGCCGCCCGCGAGCGAGAGCTATCTGAACATTCCCGCCCTGCTGGCGGCCTGCGAGATCACCGGCGCCGATGCGGTTCATCCCGGCTACGGGTTCTTGTCGGAAAATGCTCGCTTCGCCGAAATTCTCGAAGAGCACGAGATCACCTTCATCGGCCCGACGTCCGAACATATCCGCATCATGGGCGACAAGATCCAGGCCAAGGATACCGCGCGTCAGCTCGGCATCCCGGTCGTGCCGGGCTCGGATGGCGCCATCACCGGCGATGAACAGGCGCGCAAGATAGCGCGGGAAATAGGTTATCCGGTCCTCATCAAGGCATCTGCCGGCGGCGGCGGGCGCGGCATGAAGGTTGCTGAAACCGAGGAACGTCTCTCGGTGGCCCTGTCCACGGCCCGCGCCGAAGCCAAGGCAGCCTTTGGCAACGATGCGGTCTATATCGAGAAATATCTGCGTCAGCCCCGCCACATCGAGATTCAGGTGCTGGCCGACGGGCGCGGCAACGCCGTCCATCTGGGCGAGCGCGACTGTTCGCTTCAGCGCCGGCATCAGAAAGTCTGGGAAGAAGCGCCCTCACCCGCGCTCAATGATGACGAGCGCGCTAGCATCGGCGCCTCTGTCTCGGCCGCCATGAGCAAGCTCAAATATCGCGGCGTCGGCACGGTCGAATTCCTATATGAGAACGGCGAATTCTATTTCATCGAGATGAACACACGCATTCAGGTTGAACATCCCGTCACGGAGATGATCACCGGGATCGACCTGATCATCGAGCAGATCCGCATCGCCGCCGGCGCCCCGCTGATGCTGCGCCAGGAGGATATCCGCTTTCACGGCCATGCGATCGAGTGCCGCATCAATGCCGAGAACCCGCAGAGCTTCGTGCCCTCACCGGGCAAGATCCGCTATTTTCACCCGCCTGGCGGGTTGTCGGTGCGCGTCGATTCGGGTGTTTATGCCGGCTACAGCATCCCGCCCAATTATGACAGCCTGATCGGCAAGCTCATCGTTCACGGCAAGAACCGCAACGAATGTCTGATGCGTCTCAAGCGCGCGCTGAGCGAGTTCGTCATCGACGGTATCGAGACCACCATTCCGCTTTATACAAGGCTTATCAACGAGCCTGACATCGTCAACGGCGTTTACGACATTCACTGGCTCGAAAATTACCTCCGCAGCCATTAGCTGTATTCTGATAGAATACCGCTGCGCTGTTGCTCCGGCGCAATGTCCAGCATAAGTGACGGTGCCGCCCATGGGGTCGCCTTCCGATCTCAATGCCGAAATCACCCCCCAGGTTCTGCTCAAGGCCTATTCCTGTGGAATATTCCCAATGGCCGAGAGCGCGCTCGACAATTCGCTGTTCTGGGTCGAGCCGGAATTGCGGGGCATCCTGCCGCTCAACGCCGTGCATGTGCCGCGCCGCCTGGCGAGGACGATCCGCAGCCGCAGGTTCGAGATCCGTGTCGACACGCATTATCATGGCGTCATCGACGGGTGCGCCGGCTCGCGGCCAGGGCGGCGGACCACGTGGATCAACCCGCAGATCCGCCGGCTATATGCTCAGCTTTTCGAGATGGGCCACTGCCATACGATAGAGGCGTGGATCGGCAATGATCTGGTCGGCGGGCTTTACGGTGTGGAGCTGGGCCGGGCGTTCTTTGGCGAGAGCATGTTTTCCTATGAACGCGACGCCAGCAAGGTGGCGCTCATTTATCTCATGGCGCGGCTGATCCGCGGCGGATTCACGCTGCTTGACACACAGTTCGTCACCGAGCATCTGCAAACCTTCGGCGCGCGCGAGATTGGCCGCGAAAAGTTCCAGGTGCTGCTTGCCGATGCGCTGCAGGGCAAGGCAAATTTCCGCGCGCTACAGGTCGATCATCCGCCAGAAGGCGTCCTGCAACTGGTCAACCAGACATCGAATACAGGATGTTCGACACCGTGAACGCCGGGGCTCTGGGCGAACATCCAGCCTGTGAATATCCGCCGCTCCTGGCCATTGAGTTGTATCTCGTCGACCTCGACGAACACCGATGTGAGCGGTGGCTCGGTGGGCGGGCGCGTGTAGCAGGCGCGCGGCGTGATCTTGAGGGCACCGAAAAGCGTGGTGTTGTCGATTTCGATCTCCAACCTGGAGACGCGTGCCGTCACCTTGTCGAGCGCGGCGAACACCGCGACCTGGTTGGCGATTTTGCTGTCGGCAAGAGATGAGCCCGGCGCAAGCGCTCCGGCGATGAAGAATATGGTCAGGATCAGGCGCATCATGACGTCCAATTTTCCGTTGCTGATCTGGCGCATGTCGTCGCCACAGGAATTGTCCAGAACGTTTGCCGCGGCCATGGGAACCGGCTTTGCGACAAAATGATTCAGGCCGGCTTTACTGCCTCAAACCGCAGCCGTACATAATCGGCGAGCCACCTCCCGTCCTCGCTCATCAGGCTGGGGCGCAGCAGTTCGGTGATATAGTCGACCATCGCCTGCTGCTCGGTGTGCGGAAAAGGCTTGAAAAAGGCCGGGCGAAACGTCTTCAGCCAGCCTTCAAGACCGCTCGGCAGTGGCGTTGGCCGCGCCTCAAGCTCGATGCGGCGCACACTGAAGCCCGCTTTTTCCAGCCGCGCGCGATAGGCTTGCGGCGTCGGGTTGAACCATGGGCCCGCCAGCGCCGCATCGCCGCCAAAGCGCTCGGCAGCGGCGCGCATTGCCGTTACGATCGCCGCAACGTTTCCATGCCCGCCGAATTCGGCGACAAAACGACCCCCAGGCTTGAGCGCCCGCCAGACGCCGGCAATGACCATATCGGCCCGGCGCATCCAGTGCAGTGCCGCGTTGGAGAAAACCGCGTCGAACGTGGCATCAAAGCTCAGCGCCTCACCGTCCATGAAGCGCGCATCGACACCGCGCTCGCGCGCTGCGCGCAGCAGCTCCTCGCTCACATCCACGCCGATCACGCTTGCACCCGCGGCCGCGATCTGCTCGCTCAATGCACCGTCACCACAACCCAGATCGAGCACATGTTCGCCCGGTTGCGGCGCCAGCCAGCCGAGGATCAGCGCGCCACAATCGGAGACGAAGCGCGCATTGGCGTCGTAGGTGTCGGCGCGCCAGACCTGTTCACGCTCCGGATTGATGCACGCCTCATCGCTCATTCGGCATCCCAGGGTTCATAATCGGGCCGGCCCTGTGCACGTGGCCGCGGGTTCAATATGCTGCCCGACGGGCGATAGGCTTGCGGCGTGCCGGTCATGTTTGGCATGTGCGGCTTTTCCCAGGCCTTGGGGCTGTAATCTTCTTCGCTCGGGGGCACATCCACAGTGTAGTGCAGCCAGGCATGCCATTCGGGTGGGACCTTGGACGCTTCTGCGACACCATTATAGATCACCCAGCGGCGTGGTTTTCCAAGTGGGCCGACGCCTTTTCGCTGTTCGTAATAGTGGTTGCCGCCATCATCGGTGCCGACCAGACGGCCACTGCGCCGCGTGAACATGCGGGTGCCCAGCGTTGCGCCGTTCCACCAGGTGAAGAGGTCGGGAAACCTGCTCATATCAGGATCTCATTATTATATATGGTGCCGGACTATTGCACCGGGTTAACATCTTGTCCAGTTCATGCCGGGGCAGTGCCGCGCCGTCATGCCGGCGTGCCGCTTGGAGTACGGTTCGGTCCCCATAAAGGCGTGCAAGGACGAGAAGCACGATACCAGACCAGAGGAAACGATGAGCCCGGACAAGCAGATTTCGCCGGCGGCCAGGATCGGCTGGCTTATCATTTTCGGCGCCGCCGCGATCCTCGCCATAAATATGGGGATACGCCAGACATTCGGGCTCTATCTCGCTCCGCTCAGCCTCGATCTTGGGCTTGGCCGCGAGACCTTTGCCTTGTCCCTGGGGCTGCTCAATCTGGTCTGGGGCATGTTTGCCCCGGTCGCCGGAGGTCTGGCCGACAGGTTCGGTGCCGGACGCGTGGTTGCTGTCGGCGGGCTGATCTATGCATCCGGCGTCATGATGATGGCGCAGTCCACCAGCGAGGCCGGACTGATCGGCGCCGGCACGCTGATCGGTCTCGGCGTGAGCTGCACCGGCTTCACGGCCGTGCTTGGCGCCGTGGGCCGCGCCGCGCCGGAGGACAAGCGCAGCATGGCGCTCGGCCTTGCCAGCATGGGCAGCGCCATCGGCCAGTTTCTCGCACTGCCCTATGCGCATGTACTGATCCAGGATTTCGGCTGGGCGCAGAGCCTGATGATCCTCGCCTTGACGGCAGCGATCATGGCGCCACTCGGCTGGGCCGTGGCCGGACGTCCGGCCAGGTCCGCGACCGCAGCAACCGACCTGAGCTTTGGCGACGCGCTGCGCCAGGCGCTGCCCAACCGCGATTTCCGTCTGCTCACGCTGGGCTTTTTCGTCTGCGGATTTCACGTCGCCTTCGTCGCCGTCCATCTGCCTGCCTTCCTATCGGATCGCGGCTTTGGTCCTGAAGCCGGCACCATGGCACTGATGGCCATCGGGCTTGGCAATATTGCCGGCACCTATCTCTGCGGCCTGGCCGGGCAGGTGATGGAAAAGCGCCTCGCGCTCGCTTGGCTCTATCTTTTGCGTTCCATGGTCTTCCTCGGCTTCTTGTTCCTGCCGCTCACTTACGAGACGGCGATCGTCTATTCCGCCTTGCTCGGTGTGCTGTGGCTGGGCACGGTGCCGCTGACCAGCGGGCTTGTCGCCACCCTGTTCGGCCCCAAATGGATGTCGATGCTGTTCGGCTTCGTCTTCCTGTCGCATCAGGTCGGCGGCTTTCTGGGGGCCTGGCTTGGCGGCTACATGTTCGATATATTTGGTTCATATGAAGCGATGTGGTGGATTTCGGTGATACTCGGGCTGATGGCGGCCGCGCTACATTTTGCCATTCGAGAAGCGCCAGCCCCAACTCTGAAACCGGTGACCCAATGAGCGACATAGACCTCAGGGACAAGACGCGCTTCATGATGATGCTGGGCGCTGCCGCGGTTGTCGGCGCGCTCATCGTCGGCGCGGCGGGCCTGTGGCTGGCGCGCGGCAATGCCATACTGCTCGATATGTCCACCAGCCTTGCGGGCTTCTTCTGCCTGTAAGGCCGCATCTGTAGGCTGAAAGCCGGTTCCACCGTCGCAGCTGATGCATCGCGGCTCTTGCCAAGCTTGCCCCTTCGCTCCCAGAATACCGCCGGATGACTTGACCGCCTCGTCTGTGAGGCTGTGGGACATTTGTCGCCAACAACAATAATCCTCCTGGGAGCGTATCCGCCATGGAACAATCGGCCAGCCGCTATGCGCAAACCTACCGCCGCTGGAAAGATGATCCGCAAGGATTCTGGTCCGAAGCGGCCCGCGAGATCGACTGGTTCAAGCCGGCCGAGCGCATATTTGATGCTGATGCCGGCGTCTATGGCCGCTGGTTCGTCGGTGCTGAGTGCAACACCTGCCACAACTGTGTTGATCGCCACATCGCCACGCGCCCCGATCAGCCGGCCCTGATCCATGACAGCCCCATGACGCAAAGCCAGCGGGTGCTGAGCTATCGCCAATTGCGCGATGAAGTGGCCGTGTTCGCGGCCGTGCTGCGAGGGCTTGGCGTGGGGCGCGGCGACCGGGTGCTGATCTACATGCCGATGATCCCCGAAGCCGCGATCGCCATGCTCGCCTGCGCGCGCCTCGGCGCGATCCATTCGGTGGTGTTCGGTGGATTTGCCGCGCATGAACTGACCACGCGGATCGACGACGCCAGGCCGAAACTGATCGTGTCGGCATCATGCGGCATCGAGCCGGGGCGCATCGTCGCCTACAAGCCGCTTATCGACAGCGCCATCGCCCATGCCACCCACAAGCCGGCGGGAACGCTCATCCTCCAGCGTGAGCAGGCCGGCGCGACGCTTTTCGCCGGGCGTGATCATGACTGGCGCGCTCTGGTGGAAAAAGCCCGTTCAGCCGGCCTGAGCGCCGATTGTCAGCCGGTCGCGGCCACCGACCCGCTTTACATCCTCTATACCTCGGGCACCACCGGCATCCCCAAGGGCGTCGTGCGCGACAATGGCGGCCACATGGTCGCGCTCAAATGGTCGATGAAGAACCATTACGGGATCGACCCCGGCGAGGTGTTCTGGGCGGCCTCAGATGTCGGCTGGGTCGTCGGTCATTCCTACATCATCTATGCCCCGCTTTTGCACGGCTGCACCACCATCATGTATGAAGGCAAGCCGGTCGGCACCCCTGATGCCGGCGCCTTCTGGCGCGTGATCGCCGAGCACAAGGTGGCAGCCCTGTTCACCGCGCCGACGGCGTTTCGCGCCATCAAGCAGCACGACCCCATGGGCGAATTGGTCAGGCATTACGATCTGTCGAGCTTGCGCACGCTGTTTCTGGCGGGCGAGCGCGCCGACCCAGACACGGTGAAATGGGCCGAGCAAAAGTTGAAGGTGCCGGTGATCGACCATTGGTGGCAGACCGAAACCGGGTGGGCGATTGCCGGAAACCCGGTCGGGCTGGGCATGCTGCCGGTGAAATACGGCTCGCCGACTGTTCCCATGCCGGGATACGATGTCCGGGTGCTGGACGAGATGGGCAAGGAGATGCCCGCCGGTCAGACCGGCTCGATCTGTATCAGACTGCCGCTGCCGCCGTCCTGTCTGCCGACCTTGTGGAACAATGATGAGGGTTTCCGCAATTCCTACCTGAGCGATTATCCCGGCTACTACAAGACCGGTGATGCCGGTTTCGTGGACGAAGACGGCTATGTGTTCGTCATGGCGCGCACCGATGACATCATCAATGTGGCCGGCCACCGGCTGTCGACAGGCGGCATGGAAGAGGTGATCGCCAATCATCCCGATGTCGCGGAGTGCGCCGTGGTCGGCATCGCCGATCCCATAAAGGGCCAGGTGCCGGCCGGGTTCTTCGTGCTCAATGCGGGCGTCAGCCGCGACCCCGATGAGGTCGTCGCCGAGGTCATCAAGATGGTGCGCGACGAGATAGGACCGGTTGCCGCGTTCAAGCTGGCCTTCGCTGTCAAGCGGCTGCCCAAGACCCGCTCGGGCAAGATCTTGCGCAGCACCATGCGCAAGATCGCTGATGGCGAGGAATACCGCATGCCCGCGACCATCGATGATCCGGCTATCCTTGATGAGATCAGGGAAACGCTGCGCACCCACGGCCTGTCGGCCTGAGCTTTGCCTGAAATGGTCTCGGCATGCAGGTCTTCAGCGCAGCGGGCCAGCCAGACCGGCGTCGATGATGAGATTGCGCATCAGGTAACGTTCGCCAAGAGCACCGCGCGCGCTGCGCACCCGGGTGAGGCCGAACTTGCCGCGCTCGCCATAGATGCTGGTCTCGATCGGCGGCCGGAAGGCGAGGCCGCGCCCGGTCGAGATGCCGTAATGCTCGACCAACCCGACGAGCACCTCGCCGACAATGACGCTGCCAACCGGGCCGAGCGTATGGCCGTTGCCCGCGGCGCGGTGGCTGTATGCGCGCGGTACGCCGGGCGCGGCTGAGGCATAGCGCCGCTCATCCACCGCCGCATGGGCATAGGCTTCTGTATCGGCGCGGAATTCGGTGGCTGCGCCAAAGCGGTAGGCTTCCTCCAGAATATAGTACCAGACCGGCGTGCCGACGCGCCCCAGGATATCGCTGGTTGCCCGGTCCGGAGCCATCAGGAAGGCGCGCCAGTAATCTTCGCCGCGCGCCTCTTGCGGGGCATCCCACATGTTCAGCACACCGCGCCGGCGCAGGGCGGGCAGCACCTGTTGCGCCACATCCTGTCCAGCAGGCAGGCGGGCGGTTGCGCCGCGCGCCATGATGTCGGCGGCCACCGGGACGCGCGCCCCTTCATGCAGGGCGGGCGCCAGCAGCGGGTCGATACGCCGGGCGAAGTTGAAGCCTTCCGGCGGCGTTGCGGTGATATCCAGGAAATAGCGCCAGTCGATCAGATCTTCGCGGTGAAGCCGGGTCGGCCGGCGCCGGTCCGCTGTCACGTCCATTGCCAATTGGCGCAGGCTCGCACGGACGCCCTCGCGCAGGACATAGGTCTCGCGCAACTGGCTCATGCGGTAGAAAAACGCGGCCTGCGCGAATGAAGACGGCAGGACCGGACTTTGCGTCTCGCCGTCATCGCGCCGGAAGCCGCCGGGAAAATAGAAGTCGCGGCCATTGATGAGGATGTCGCGGGCGCGCTCATCGCCGACCAGGCGGGGCAGATAATCCTCCACGATGACGCGGTGATAATAATGGATGACGCTCTCGCGCGCGTCCTCGAACAGCAGCGCCTGCTTGCTGGTGGGCAGCGCGGCTGCGAGTTCGACATTCGTGCACTCGCGCCGGCAATAGCGGCGCCGGTCATCATTGAGGTGGCGGTCGATGAGCATGTCGATGGCGCGGTTATGCAGGGCGATGAAGGCGCTCACCAATTGCTGCACCAGAGGATCGGCCTCGCTTGCCGGGTGAATGCCCGTACGCCGGTCGACCGGCAGATCATGACGCGCCTGCGGTCCGCGCCCTGTCAAAAGCTCGCCGTGGCGCAGATAGGGATAGGCATAAAGATGTGGCGCGTCTGCCGGCCCGTCCCCGTAGACCGGGCCGAGATCGAGCGCCGGAACGCCCGCGCGCGTCCCGCCGGCACCCAGATCAAGGGCGATCAGTTCGGCCAGGATCGTGTAGCCGGCCGGCATTTCGCTATCGAGCGCGCCGCCTTCAGCCGCTCGCGCGGGCTCGATCATGGTGGCTGCGAGCCGCGCAAGGTCTTGCGGGCCAGCGCGCAAGGGGGTGTGGTCGCGCTTGGAATCCTCGGGATCGCGCAGGCGTGCGGCCGCGTCCGGACGCACATGGGGCCGCGCCTCGCGGCGGGCCGAGCGCGACGGAATTGGCGGGCTCAGCGCTGAATAGCTCTCTTCGGCCGGCGCGGCGTCGGTTTCGCGACGTTCGCTGTGGCTGTGCATATATCGCGAATCATCGGCATGATCATGCTCGCCGTCCTCATCGTCATGCGCTTCTGCGCGATGATAGGGATCAACGGCATGATCGGCGGCGCGCGGCGGCCTCCGGCGCCAGCTTTCGCGGGGGGCCTCATGCACACGCATGGCGCGCTCATCGCGGTAGGGCTCATGACGCGCCAGGCTGGCGGTGTGATCGGGGGTGGGCTGCACGAAGCTGGCGCCATCGGGTATCACGAGCTTCTGGCCGACCCGCAATGTGCGCGGATCGGTGATCCCGTTGACCGCCGCGAGGCTCTCCACCGTGACACCATATCGCCCGGCAATGCGAAACATGGTTTCGCCAGGGGCGACCTCGTGATAGCCGGCTTGGCTGTCACGCTGGTAATACTGAGCCAGCGCGCCCGTGCCAGACAGATACAATGATGCCAGTGCCGCGCCCCCGATCGCTGCACTGAGCGCCCGCCAACGGCTCGATCCGCTCGTCATGGTGCCACTTAACCTTTCTGCAAATGCGAAAAGAACGCCTGCGCCAAATCGTGACGAGCGAAGGTGAAGCGAAAATTAAGATCGAATTTGCGAGGGGTCATTGATGGTTTGTTAGTTAATTTTTCCCTCATGCCGCCGCTCGGTCCAGCGCCGCGCCGTGCGCGAGATCATGCGCAATCGTGACCTTGGGGTTGAGCGGATCCGTATCAGCCGCTAAGACTCTTCTAGCGCCTAAGGCGAAGTGAACACGAAGACGGAAATGGGCCTGATGAACAGAAGTGACAGACCTTTCAAGCTCCTGCCGATCGTGCTGCCCTCTGCTCCGAAAAAACCCACCGCACCTGCATCCGCGCAGCCGCGCAAGACCGATCTGGCGATCGCCGGGCTGCTGGCGCTCGGTCTGATGGCGCTCTCGGCTGCGCCAGGGCAGGCGCAGGACGAAGCCGCCTTCGCCGCCTGGGTGGAGCAGTTGTGGCCCGAGGCGCGCTCGCGTGGCGTCTCCGAAGCCCTTTTTCGACGCGCATTCAATGGCGTGACGCCTGATCCCGAAATCATCCGCCTGTCGGAACATCAGCCGGAATTCGTGCGCCCCGTATGGGAATATCTGGGCAGCGCCGTATCGACCGCGCGTATCCGCAACGGCCAGGCCATGCTCTCGCGCCACAAGCCCATTTTCGACGCGATCGAGGAAAAATACGGCGTCAGCCGCTATTATGTGGCGGCCATCTGGGGGATCGAAACCAGCTATGGCTCATTTACGGGCAACAAGTATGTGATCAGATCGCTGGCGACACTGGCCTACACAGGCGAGCGTCGCGATTTCGGCCGCGTTCAGCTTCTGGCCGCGCTCGAAATATTGCAGAATGGCGATATCGAGCCAGAGAACATGAAGGGCTCCTGGGCAGGCGCGATGGGCCACACCCAATTCATCCCCACCACCTACAAGCAGCTTGCTGTCGATTTTACCGGCGATGGCAAACGCGACATCTGGCGCAGCATTTCCGACGCGCTGGCCTCCACAGCCAATTTCTTCCGTGAAAAGGGCTGGCGCAGCGACGAGACATGGGGCTATGAGGCGGTATTGCCCGAGGGGTTCGACTATGGTCTGGCGGATGACCGTACCGAAAAGACGCTATCCGAATGGGCGCGGCTCGGCATAACGCGCCCCAACGGACGTCCGTTTCCCCGGCCTGCTGACCGCGCCACGCTGATCGTGCCTGCCGGGGCACGCGGCCCCGCCTTCCTCACCATTGCCAATTTCAACGTCATCAAGCGCTACAACAATTCCACATCCTACGCGCTGGCGGTGGGCCATCTCGCCGACAGGCTGCTGGGTGTCGGGCCGATCGTCCAGCCCTGGCCACGCGATGCCACCCCGCTTGCACGCGGTGAACGCGAAGAGTTGCAGAGATTGCTCGCGGGAATGGGTTTTCTCGATGGCAACGTAGATGGCATGATCGGACCGAAGACGCGCGCGGCGGTTCGCGCCTTCCAGCGCTCACGCCAGATGACGCCGGATGGCTTTGCGACCAAGGAACTGCTGGAATTGATCCGCGGCGCCAATGCGGGATGACCAGGAAGCGCGGGGGCAACCCCGGTCTTTTGCGGACTTGTCGAATTTATCGCAAATTTGAGCGCGATACTTTATCGTCCGCAGGTTATGAAACGCCATCAGCCTGCGCGGCATCGCCAGCGCACCGGGGATGACGGCGCCGAGGTGGGATGCAGGCGGGGACAATGCGATAATGAGTGTGGTTTTCACGCAATGAGCACAAGCGTCCGGCTGGTTTCCATCATCACACGGTGCTCCATGAGGACCCTTGCCCGCATGCGCGGCTGCGTCACGATGCGTGTGCTGCTTGCCGCAGTGCTGGGTCTTGTCGTCCTCGCGCCCGCGCCGGTCGCCCGCGCTCAGGACGATCTCACCTGGGCGCGCAGCTACATCAACCCGTTCCCCGACGGCGAGCAATATAATCTGTTCGTCCTGGGCGACTCGCTTGCCAGCGGGCTGGCGACAGGGCTTTCCAGCGCACTGGAATCAAGCCTCGCCATCAAGATCACCGCCGAGACCAACAATGGCAGCGGCCTGACCCGGCCCGATAGTTTCGACTGGTCGAGGCGTGTCGCCAATCTGCTGAAAGCCAACGACATCCATATCGCCGTGGTCATGATCGGCATCAATGATCAGCGCAGCATTCGCACCGCTGACGGCCTGATCAGGTTCGCAACGCCCGAATGGGCGCAGGCCTATGCCCTGCGTGTCGAGGATATTGTCAAGCGGCTGACCGAGGCGAAAGTGGCGGTATACTGGGTTGGCCTGCCGGTGGTCGCTGATCCGGAGCAGGCCGTCGCGGTCGAGGCGATCAACCAGATCATCCGCGAGCGCACTTATCTGGGCGGCGTCAAATATATCGAGACCTGGAACAGCTTCGTCGATCAATTCGGCAATTACAGCGCCTTCGGACCCGATGTGAGCGGTGTGACCAAGCGTCTGCGCGAGGGCAACGGCGTTGGTTTCACCGCCGATGGCAACGCCAAGCTGGCGAATTATGTCGAGACTGTCATCAAGCGCGACCTGGCGGCGGCCCGGCGGGAACGCTCAATCCCGCTCGATGGCGATGAGACCCAGCAGCAGCTCGTTGCGCGCGGTCTGGAGGATGGGCGTGGGCGCGAGGCCGACACGCGCCGGACGCCAACGCCGGATCAGGAAGATGGCGGGCCTGAGCCGAGCGATGAGACGCGGGCCTCGGAAAGCGGCGCGCCCGGTTCGTCGGCACCAACCCAGAGCAGGCGCCGCGACTTTTCCTATTCCGACTATTCTCCGACGGGCGAGTTGCTGGCAGCAGATATCGGCGACGGGCTGACAGCGCTTGCGACGATCTCACCGGCAGATGCGCTAAGCCTGCAAAGCGCGCGTCAGCAGGCGCCTTTGTCCCAGCGGCTCTATTACCGTGTGCTCATTCAGGGCGACAAGCTCAACGCGCGCGAGGGCCGTGTGGACGACTATGCCTGGCCCGGCGGCTAGCACGTCCGGGTGTCAATCGCGGCCCGCGCTGGGCAAGGCTTCTCCTGCGGCTTTCGATCTGAAAATCCGGCTTCTGCGGCACTGGCGTCGGTGTGCGTTTCTTGTTTTGCTTCATGGGGGTATCTGCGTAAACATGACCAGTCCATCATCCGTTCGCATCATCAGCAACAGACCGAGCGTGAGACTGGCAAGGCTTGCCGGAGCGGCGACGTGCTTTGCGTTTGTCGCTGGGCTGGCGGGCTGCCTGCCCGGCAGTAGCGATGCACCCAATCGAAGCGCCGGCCTGTTCGGCTTTTCCGCAAGCAGCGAGAGCCAGGCCAGCAACCGCGCGGCCAAGACCGATTTGGGCTTCGCGCCCGCCTCGGGCGTGCCGGCAACGTCCTCCATACCCTCGGAGGTCACGGGGCCGTCGCCCTCGCGGGTTCGTCCTGCAACGCTCGGCGAGGCGGCCGCGGATACGCAAGGCGACGAGCAACTGTTCGAACCCGCGATCGCTCCGGTGCCCATCCAGACCGCTCTGAAGCATTTCTTCGAAAGCCTGGCAGAGGTGGATGCCGGCTCTCGTGAACGACCGGTCACGATCGTGCATCTGGGCGATGACCATATTGCCGCTGATCGGTTTTCGGCCGGACTTCGGGCGCATTTTCAAAAACGGTTCGGCGATGCCGGGCGCGGCCTGATGGCGCCGGGCGTGTTTCGCGTGCGCGGTCTGGATGTTTCGCGCTCAGGCCCGTGGACGCTGGCAAGCAGCGTGCGCGGTGACGCGGGTCCGTTCGGCTTGACCGGCGTGCGCGCGGATGCGGGTTCGAGCGACGCCTCGCTCAAGCTGATCAGTCCCCAGGCATCCTTTGACTGGGCCGAGGTCACGTTTGCGACCGGGCCCGATGGCGGCTCGGTCAAGATCGCGCTCGATGGTCAGGAGCAGCAATTGTCGACGCGCGAGGCCGAGCCGAGCTGGAAGCGTGTGCGCCTTGCCCGGTCGAGCCGCGAACTGAGCCTGCGCCCGGCAGGCGATGGTATGGTGCGCGTGCTGTCGTGGGCGGTCGGCATGGACCGCGCGGGCCTGCGCTATGTCAATCTCGGCCTTCCGGGCGCGACGGCGCTGACCCTTCAGGATTGGAGCGACTCACTTATCGAAGGCGATCTGAAATCGCTTGATCCCGACCTCATCATCTTTGGGTACGGCACCATCGAAGCATTCCGCGACGGCCTTGAACTGCGCGCTTATAACGACGGGCTGGACGAAGTGCTGGCGCGGCTGCGCGCCGCCGCGCCGCGCGCCTCGCTGCTTGTGATCGGACCGCCCGATGTGGCGACAAAGCCCAGATTTGCCCTGGGTGTCGCCTCGGGGTCGGATGCCTGCCGCCCGCTCAGCCAGGAGGAGCGCGCCGACTATATGGCGCAGATCGCCGTGCAAAGCCCACGCCTTGCGCACTGGCATCCGCCGCTCAACCTTCGCCCCGTGCGCCAGCTTCTGGCGCGCGCCGGCGCCCGCCATGGGGCGCATTTCTGGGATTGGTCCCAGGTGATGGGCGGGCCTTGCGGCATTCACGCCTGGGTGCATGCCACACCGCCGCTGGCCGCTGCCAACCACATTCATCTGACAGCGGAAGGCTCGCGCCGTTCCGCCGATGATCTGTTCATGCACATCATGTATGGCTACGACGTCTTTCTGCGCGAGATCAGAAGCGCTGCGCGTTAAGTCAACCGGGGGGTGAGACGGCCGAGGCTCGGGCCGGGCTGGCATCGACGCGCCGATAGTCGCGCCCGATCACGGGCAGGGGTTGGGCGAGCGCAGGTGAATATCTTCGATGGCGCGCAGCAACTCATCGGACAGCTTGACCCCCACGCTGGCAATGTTCGTCCTCAGCTGATCCATGGTCGTCGCCCCGATGATGTTGGTCGTGACGAAAGGGCGTGTCGTGACGAATTGCAGCGCCATCTGCGCCGGATCGAGGCCATTTGCGCGGGCAAGCTCCAGGTAGGCCGTGATCGCTGCGCCAGCTGGCGGCGTCTCGTAACGTTGCAGCCGGTTGAACAGCGCCTTGCGCGAGCCTGCGGGCAACGCGCCATTCTCATATTTGCCGCTCAGATAGCCCTGGGCCAGCGGTGAATAGGCCAGCAGCCCCACCTGCTCGCGATAGGCGATCTCGGACAGCCCCGTCTCGAAGGTGCGGTTGAGCAGATTATAGGCGTTCTGGATCGACGCCACACGCGCGCATCCGGCCTTCTCCGCGGCTGCCAGATAGCGCATCGTGCCCCACGGCGTTTCGTTGGACAGCCCGATCGCCCGCACCTTGCCCTGGCGCACCAGTTCATCGAGCGCGCCGAGCGTTTCCTCGATCGGGATGAAGTCGGCTTCGACATGTTCATAGGCGAGCCCGGAGAACAGGCGCAACGGCCGGTCGGGCCAATGCACCTGATAAAGGTCGATATGGTCGGTGCGCAGTCGTCGCAGACTGCCCTCGATCGCCGCGAAAATCTGCCCGCGCGACAGATCGGGTAGCCGCCCGTCGCCGCGCATCCATTTGAGCCCGGTGCTGCGCCCGCAGACCTTGCTGGCCAGCACCACATCGGCGCGGTTGCCGCGCGCTGCAAGCCACGAACCGACGATCTCTTCGGACCGCCCTTGCGTCTCCTTCCGCGGCGGCACGGCATAAAGCTCGGCGGTGTCGATGAAATTGACGCCGTGATCCAGCGCATAGTCCAGTTGCGCATGACCTTCGGCCTCGGTGTTCTGCTCGCCCATGTTCATCGTGCCGAGACAGATCACGCTGACGCGCATGTCTGTCCGGCCAAGCTGCCGATAGTCCATCGGTTCCCCGTTCGTGAATTGGCGCTGTACCACCGGCGCTGGCGTGGCCCGTAAGCTTGTTCTGCGCCTTGCGAGCCATGCAAGATCCGGCGATGCGAAATTGACTAGCATGTGCGCGCCAGCGGGGCCAGCAGGCAGCAGACGTTTGGGGAACGATGTTCAGGTGTGGTTCAGATTGGTGAACTTACAGTTTTTCGCGGTACCCATGACCAGATTTTCGGTCGCAGGAGGGCACTTAAAACTCAAGGAGAAAACATTATGCGGAAATCGCTATTCGCCCTGATGGCCATGATGGCCGGGCTCGCTGCTTTCGCGTTCGCTGGCACGCCCGCTTCAGCGGCAACTGCCAGCGCAACGACTATCACTATTCAGGGTCTTATGTCCGGTGAAGCTTTTGCCAACCCGCTGTTCACGCAGGCGCAGTTCCGTGGCCGCTGCAATCGCGTCAATCGTCGCTGCCGTGCACGTTTCGGCTTTGGTCCGCTTTATCAGCGCTGTATGGCTCGCGCCGATTGCCGCCTCAGACGCCCTCGCGTTAATTGCCGCCGTGTCGAGCGTCGCTGCCGGGCGAATTTCGGCCGTGGCCCGCGCTATTTCAGATGCGTGCGTCGCGCCGGCTGCAGGTAATAATCGCCTGACCTCAGTCAGGTTCATGGACTGAAAAAAAAGAAGTGGCGTGCGCAGCTTTCCTAGTCTGGCATTGTTGCCGGCTATCGTTTCATGGGCGTATTGAGCGCCGTGAAACTTAGGCGCTAGCTGCGCCGGGCGTTTCGATCGAACAACTGATCGGCGCTGCGCATGCCACTTCCCCACCTCGCATATTGCGTGAGCATGCCGGCCAGGATCGGTGTTGCGGAGCGCGTCTGAATGTCCGTTGTAACTGGATCTCAGGCAGGCATGCTCGTTGCGACATGGTCGATGCCGGTTGCGGTCACAGGATATCGGCGCGACGCGCCTTGATACGCTCGATAAGCTGTTCGACACTGGGCAGGATGTTGGCGACGATGACGGCGATGCCCTCAGCCGTTGGATGGATGCCGTCGGGCTGGTTCAATTCGGGTTGCAGCGCGACGCCTTCCAGAAAAAACGGATAAAGCAGGGCGCCGTGGGTCTCGGCCATGTCCTTGAAGACCTGCGCGAATTCCTGGGTGTAATCCGGGCCATAATTGCGCGGCGCTTCCATGCCGGCGATCAGCACCGGCAGGCCGCGCGTGGTCAATTCGCTCATGATCGCATCGAGCGAACGGCGCATCTGGGCGACCGGAAAGCCGCGCAGCGCATCATTCGCGCCAAGCTCGACGATCACACCATCGGCATCATCAGGCATGATCCAGTTGAGCCGCGCCAGTGCATCGGCGGTGGTGTCGCCGGAGACACCGGCATTCTGTACGCTCACCGAATAGCCCTTTTCGCGCAGCGCCCGCTCAAGCTGAGCAGGGAACGACTCGCTCGGCGCAAGCTGATAGCCGGCGGTCAGACTGTCGCCAAGCGCCACGATCAGAATGTCATCTGACGCCGGACGCGCCTGTGAGAAAGCCGCCGGCGGCCAAACCAGCGCCACGAGCAACGCGTATAAAAGAACTAAGTATTTGGCGCGGTGTATGCGCAGCTTGCCCGGCTCTGAGCGCATATTCAGTCTCCTGCTCTTTACAGCCCTGCAGGGCAGGACCAAATTCATCAGGGGATATAAGGAGCCTCAGCGCGTGTCACAAACCGTGATCAGACTTGACGATGTAAAACTTTCACTGACCAGCCGGGCTGGCCGCGTGGACATACTGCGCGGCATAGATCTGCGCATCACCGGCGGCGAGGCGATCGGCATCGTCGGCCCCAGCGGATCGGGGAAATCGACCCTGCTGATGGTCATGACGGGCTTGGAAAAGGCCTCATCGGGCGGTGTCATCATCGCCGGGCATGATTTCAGCGCTTTGAGCGAGGACGAGCTGGCGCGCGTG
The DNA here is from genome assembly GCA_036734025.1 of Dichotomicrobium sp. GTDB lineage: Bacteria > Pseudomonadota > Alphaproteobacteria > Rhizobiales > Rhodomicrobiaceae > DAIMZI01. Next base: position 151,116 of record DAIMZI010000002.1, on the reverse strand, counting down.
CGCGGTCGCACCATCGGAGTGGTGTTCCAGTCGTTTCATCTGGTGCCGTCGATGACGGCGATCGAGAATGTAGCCCTGCCGCTGGAATTTCTCGGGCGGGCGGATGCCTTCGAGCGCGCCGCCGACGTGCTGGGCGAGGTCGGGCTTTCCCATCGCACCACGCATTTTCCCGCCGAGCTTTCCGGTGGCGAACAGCAGCGGGTGGCGCTGGCGCGCGCGCTGGCGCCGGAACCGGCGATCCTGTTCGCCGATGAGCCCACCGGCAATCTCGACAGCCAGACCGGCGAGCAGATCATCGAGTTGCTTTTCGCGCTGCGTAAACGCCATGGCGCCACTCTCGTGCTCATCACCCACGACAAGAGTCTGGCTGGGCGATGCGACCGCGTCGTGCGCATCGAGAATGGTCGAATTCAGCCTGAACACGCGGTAATGGCGGCAGCGCAGTGACAGCCATATCCACCACAGCAGGCAGGAGCCGGGCTTCCGGCACGGGACTGCCCCTGTCGTTCCGGCTGGCGCTGCGCGAACTGCGCGGCGGGCTTAGCGGCTTTTATGTATTCATCATCTGTATCGCGCTCGGTGTAGGCGCCATTGCAACTGTCGGCACAGTCACCGGCGCGCTGCGCGACAGTATCGCGCGCCAGGGTCAGGTGTTGCTTGGCGGTGATGTCGCGGCTTCGGTGATCCATCGTCAGGCGAGCGATGCCGAGCGCGCGCAATTCGAGCGCTTCGGCGATATCAGCGAAATCGGCACCATGCGCGCCATGGCGGTGCGACCCGACGGTGAGGCGCAGGCCCTTATCGACCTGAAGACGGTTGATCGCGCCTATCCGCTATATGGAGAGTTCAAACTGGCCAGCGGCGCATCGCTCGATGCAGCACTGGCGGGCGAGAATGCGGCCATCGCCGATCAGAGCCTGCTTGACCGGCTGGGCATAAAGGTGGGCGAGCGTGTGCGCCTTGGCCGGACCGTGTTGCAGATTACCGATGTCATCGAGCGCGAACCCGACCGGCTGTCCGGCGGCGCCGGCTTCGGCCCGCGGCTGATGGCGCGCTCCGACGTGCTGGCGACCACAGGGCTTATCGCCCCGGGAACCTTGATCACCTGGCGCTATCAGGTGCGGTTTGATGAAGGCGCCTCGGGTCCCGACCAGATCGCCGCATTTCGCGAGATGGTGGCAGGTGAGATGGCCAGCGCCGGTTTCAACGTCAAGGACCGCACCGATCCCTCGCCGCAGGTGAGCCGGGCGCTCAGCCGTCTTTCCGAATTCCTGACACTGGTCGGGCTGGCAGCGTTGCTGGTCGGCGGCATTGGTGTGGCCAATGCCATTTCCGCTTTCATCGCGCGCAAGCGCAGGGTCATGGCGATCTACAAGTCGCTCGGTGCCTCCTCCACGCTCACGCTCGGCACCTTTGCCATCCAGGTGCTGCTTCTCGCCCTCGGCGGCATCGCGATCGGCCTTACGCTTGGCACCCTCGTGCCCATGCTGCTGGATGCAGCCTTTGCACAGATGCTGCCCATCGAGATCGACATCAGCGTGCAGCCGCAGGCCTTGCTGCTCGCCTCGGCCTATGGTCTGCTGACCGGGATGGTCTTCATTTTGTGGCCGCTCGGGCGCGCGGCGCAGGTTCGCCCCGCAGAACTCTTGCGCGAAGATGTCGCCATCACCAAGGGCCTGCCGCCCGCCGCCTTCATCGCCGGTTCGCTGCTGAGCGCGCTGGCGCTGGCCGCCGCCGCCATCTGGCTGTCCGAGGTCCGTGACATTGCGGCGATCACGGTTGGCGGCGTTGCGGTTCTGCTCGGTGTGTTCTGGGTCATCGGCACGCTGATCCAGCGCATTGCAGCGGCCCTGCCGCGGCCGCGCCAACCCGAACTGGCCCTGGCGCTAGCCAATCTGGGCGGCCCGTCGGGTCTGTCGCGCACCATTGCGCTGTCGCTCGGCGCGGGTCTCGCCCTGCTCACCACGATCGCACTGACCGATACATCATTGCGCGGCGAGCTTGAAACCGAGTTGCCAGAGCGCGCGCCCAGCCATTTCTTCCTCGGCATTCCCAAGACCGATTTCGGCGCCTTTCAGTCACTGATCGCGCAAAGTGCGCCGAGCGCAAAGCTGGTCACGGCACCGATGCTGCGCGGCAGCCTGCTGGAGCTGGCCGGCACGCCTGTCGAGCAGATCGACAATGTGCCCGAAGCCGAATGGGTACTGCGCGGTGACCGCGGCCTGACCTTCTCGCCCAGCCTGCCCGAACATTCGCAGGTGACCGAGGGTGCGTGGTGGCCGGCCGATTATGATGGTCCGCCGCTCGTGTCGTTCGATCACGAGATCGCGCAGGCGCTCGGGCTGAGGATCGGCGATGAGGTGAAGGTCAATGTGCTCGGGCGCACACTGAACGCGCAGATCGCCAATTTCCGCACGGTCGCCTGGGAGCGGCTGAGCATCAATTTCGTCATGATCTTTTCGCCCAACACGCTTGAAGACGCGCCTTATCAGATCCTCGCGACGCTGAACTGGCCGGATGATCTCGACCCGGCGGCCGAGACGGAGGCGCTGCGCGCCGTCGCGCAGCAGTTTCCCACCGTCACCGCCATTCAGGTGCGCGATGTGCTGGAGAGCGTCAATCAGGTGCTGGCGCAGATCATGGTTGCGGTGCGTCTTGCCGCCAGCCTGACGCTGGTTGCCGGGGTCGTGGTGCTGGCTGGAGCCTTCGCCACGGTGCAGCGCCGACGGATCTATGAGGCCGTCATCCTCAAGGTGCTAGGGGCACGCCGGCGCAACATCCTGCTTGCGCACATGCTGGAATATGTCCTCGTCGCGCTGGCCGTGGCGGTTTTTGCTGCCGGGCTGGGAGCAGGAGCGGCCTACCTGCTGGTCACCGAGGTCATGGATACCGCCTTCAGCTTTTCCGCGATGGCGCTGATCCAGGCGGGAGGGCTGGCGATCGGGCTTATGATCATCTTTGGCGCGCTGGCGACGTCACGGGTCTTGCGGGCCAAGGCCGCACCCTATCTGCGCTCGGAATGAGCGGCTGCCAAAACCGTTCGTGCAGACCGAAACCAGATGCGGACTGGTTGTTTCCGGGCTTGCAAGATCGGCGCGGGTGCTCATATTAGAGATGGAATTTTCCACGCTGGTCTGTGCGCCTCGTGGAGCACCAGACGGTTGTTGTCTTAATCAAGGGGACGAGAAATCATGGCGGAATTTGAAAAGCGGCCGATGGCTAGCCCTATTGCCGGTTCCAGGGACTTTGCGATCGACCAGGGCCTGCGCGCCTACATGTTGCAGGTGTACAATTACATGGCGGCTGGCGTCGCCATCACCGGCATCGTGGCCTACGCGCTCTATGCCATGGCCGTGACCAATGATCCGACTCAGGCTGTCGCTCAGGTGCGCGACGGCGTCTTCCTGACAGCCTTTGGCAACCTGCTGTTTGTCAGCCCGCTCAAGTGGGTCATCATGCTGGCGCCGCTCGGCATGGTCTTCTTCCTGTCGGCGCGCCTGCCCTCATTGAGCGTCGCGGCGGCGCAGACCGGCTTCTGGGTCTTTGCCGCGCTGATGGGCGCATCGCTGTCCTCGATCTTTCTCGTATTTGCGCACGGCTCGATCGCGCAGGTGTTCTTCATCTCGGCTGCCGCCTTCGGTGCGCTCAGCCTGTGGGGCTACACCACCAAGCGTGACATTTCCGGTTGGGGCTCGTTCCTCTTCATGGGCCTGATCGGCATCATCCTGGCTGCGATAGTGAACCTGTTCGTCGGCTCATCGGCGCTGCAATTCGCCATCTCGGTGATTGGTGTGCTGGTGTTCGCTGGCCTGACCGCCTATGACACGCAGCAGATCAAGGAAATGTACTTCGAAGGCGACGATCAGGCCGTGATGGGCCGCAAGGCCATCATGGGCGCGCTGCGGCTCTATCTCGACTTCATCAACCTGTTCGTCATGCTGCTGTCGCTGTTCGGCAATCGCGAATAAGTGGCTTGAAGACAATCAGACCTGACGGAAAAGGGGCTCTCAACGAGCCCCTTTTTTGTTGGCAGCCATCTTGATGGCGCGAAATTGCGCAAGAATAAATCATGCAAGCACGGGGCAGGATCGCTAATGCCCGGCAACGCCGATCAGCCACGCATTAGCCACGCGGGCAGCATCATCTTACGCCTCGACCAGGCGTAATTGCCGGTCGAGCACCCGCAGCACCTTTTGCAGATCATGGCCGCGCTTCAAGATGAGACCGGTCGTGGCGATAACACAGTATGCGCCCTGCCGGCGCGCCAGCCGCGGGCGCTTTTCAATGGTGTACAAGGGCCGCTCGCTGGAGCGCCGGAAGATGGAAAACACCGCGCGGTCCTTGAGCATGTCGATGCCATAGTCGCGCCACTCACCCTGTGCGACCTTGCGCCCATAGACGCTGAGGATCTGGTTAAGCTCGGCGCGATCAAAACTGATCACGGGAAGGCGCCCGCCGGAGGTGCCGGAATGCGGTCGTGCCGCATCTTCCGCCGGGCTGAAGACTATGGGTTCGAGTTCGCTCATGGCGCTCCCTTTGCAATTGTCAGCTAAACATGATTGCGCTGGCAAAACAAAAGATCAACCCCTTGGGTGTACGAACCGATAGTGCGTAACACATTGAAACAAAAATCACGGAACCGCCCAACTTCTTCCCCGTCCGCGCCGCATTGGCCGCTCAGAATTCAATAGTTACCGAGACGGTCCGGCCAAGCGGCGGCACATTCCTTTTGCACCCCATCGCCCCCCGGTGAATGTGATGCCTTTGGCCGGGCCACCTTTCACAAGCGGCAGGAAGCAATGTGCTCAGTGCGCGATGCGCATCACCGAGCGCACGCCAACTATGCGGCTCAAGGCCTTTTCCAGAAGATGAGCGGTGGTTTCGTCCACCCCGGCAACCCGCAGATCAGCCGAGATCTCGTCTCCAGCACCATGTTCGGTGCTCAGATGCACGCGGATGGGAACCAGCCCGAGCTTGGCAAAGGGCTCAACCAGCCGCGGCAACACCGAGGCTTCGGCATCGGCCGCAACATGGAACATCACGACGTGCAGCCGGCTTGCCGGTGCGCTCACAACAAAAGGTGCGGCGGCCTTGTCGGCTGCGGCGGCATTTTCTGATTGAAATTTTGGGGATCGGCGGGCGTTCAACTCGGCGCTGGAAACAGGCGCGGGCGAATGATGCCCAACTTGCGTCATGACGGTCATGATCATCTCCGGATCAATGGGATTGCGATTTTCAGCTTCTGGCGCCCTTGTCGGCCTTCCGGCTTGAGGGCAAACCTGCGACACCCGGCTCGCTCAGGCGGCCGGGCCGTTAAGTCGCAGGGTGCTGATAATTCGCAGAACCGTCATCATGCGTGCAGATATCATGCGAGGCCTGGGCAAAGTCAACCCGCAAGTTGAGCCGCGGCGCCGGCTTCGGCACGCGCCGGGCGGGTGAGTAACGCTTCAATGGCCTCATCGACGCTGCTTGTGCCGGTCAGCACGCTGTGAACCTGGCTGCAGATGGGCATGTCAATCCCGGCCTGGCGCGCCAACGCGACCACGGAGGTGGCGGTATGCACGCCCTCGCTCACGGATTTGCGCCCACCCAGCACCTGCTCGAGCGTCTCGCCGCGCCCCAGCGCCATACCGAGCGACATGTTGCGCGACTTGGCGCTCGAACACGTCAGCATCAGATCGCCAAGCCCGGAAAGACCGGTCAGCGTCTCGCCGCGTCCGCCCAGCGCCACGCCAAAGCGCATCAGTTCGGCAAAGCCGCGCGTGGTGAGCGCGGCATGCGCGCTGTCGCCGAGTTCGCGCCCGGCAACGATGCCAGCGGCGATGGCCAGCACGTTCTTGACCGAGCCGCCGATCTGCACGCCCTTCAGATCATCGGTCCAGTACAGCCGGAATGTCCTGTGCGACAGCGCTGCGATGAGAGCGCCGCCAAGCCGTTCATCGCTGGTGGCCAGCGTCAGCGCCGCCGGCAGGTTGCGCCCGACCTCGGCCGCAAAGCTGGGACCGGACAGGATGCCGATCCTGGCCTGGGGCATCACCTCGCCGAGCACCTCGCTCATGAATCGGCCGCTGGCTTCTTCAAAACCCTTGGCGCAGATTAGCACCGGTGTCCCGTCGCGCACATGTGGTGCGATGTCAGCGCCAATCGCGCCCATGAACTGGGTCGGAACGACCATCAGCAAGGCATCGCAATTGGCCAGATCGCGCGCCTTTCCTGTTGCCAGCAGCATCGGATCGAGCGCCACGCCGGGTAGATAAGTGCGGTTGCAATGATGCCCGTTGATCTCCTCCACGGTCTCCAGCTCGTAGGCCCAGAGCACCACATCGAGCTGGGCGCGTCTCATGGTCTGCGCCAGCGCTGTCCCCCACGCGCCGCCGCCGATGATCCCAATCTTGCGATAGTTCATGCCTTGCTCTCCGTTTTCGCGTTCATGCCTTGACGCCCGCACCGATGGCTTTTGGCGCATTGGCATCGAGCGGCCAGCGCGCGCGTGCCTTTATATCCAGCGGGTCTCTATGTCCCCGCGCCAGATGGCAAGCCCCCGTCCAGGCGATCATTGCAGCATTGTCCGTGCACAGTGCGGGCGGCGGGATGACGAGCGAAAAGCCGGCTTTCGCGGCGATCCCGTCCAACCCGGCGCGCAAGCGCGCATTGGCCGCCCCCCCGCCGGCCACCACCAGAGGGCGCGGCGCATGCGGCCCGAGCCGGTCACGACAGATGTCCATGGCGACGCTGACACGCTCGCAAACCGTGGTGATCGCGGCCTGCTGAAACCCGGCGCACAGATCGGCGATATCGCGCTGGCTGACGGGCGCAATCTTCTGGGCGGCGTGGCGCACCGCGGTCTTTAAGCCGGCGAAGGAAAAGTCGGGCCGCTCGCGCCCCCTCATCGGCGTGGGAAAGTCAAAGCGCGCCGGATCGCCGCTGCGCGCGCAGCGCTCCACCTCCGGCCCGCCGGGAAAGCCCAGCCCGAGCAACTTGGCGGTCTTGTCGAAAGCCTCGCCGAGCGCGTCGTCGAGCGTCGTGCCGATGCGTTCATAGACGCCAATGTCGCGCACGATGATGAGCTGGGTGTGCCCGCCCGAGACGATGAGCAGCAGATAAGGCGGGCCGAGCGCGTCGGTCAGCCCCACGGTGAGCGCATGCGCTTCCAGATGATTGATGGCGATGAGCGGCAGCCCCTTGACCAGCGCGATGGCCTTGGCCGTGCTCAGCCCCACGATCAGACCGCCGATGAGCCCCGGCCCTGCGGTCGCCGCCACGCCGTCCAGCGCGCCCCACTGCACCCCGGCCTCGCGCATGGCCGAAACGATGATCCGGTCGACAAGCTCGACATGGGCGCGCGCCGCAATTTCCGGGACCACACCACCATAGGGGGCATGATCGCTCTCCTGGGAACGCACGATGTTGGACAGGATATGGCCGTCGCCGCCTGCATCACGGCGCACGATTGCCGCAGCGGTCTCATCGCAGCTTGTCTCTATGCCCAGAATGGTCAATCCGGCCGGTTTGCTTGGAGCGTTCATTTTCTCAGGCTGCGTCTGGCAAGCCGGGTTGTAAAGTGATAAGCACGCAAACATAAATGAGGCGCGCACGCGGGCAAGCCCTAAATTTGCAACGGGCAAGCCGCTGCAAGCGCGATAAATGCCGGGCTGGATCGTCAATAAGCGACATTGTCGCCGCCCGGCCCCAGGGAGGGTCGATTGTCGGGGCAAATACGCATTGGCACGCGCGGGAGCAATCTCGCTCTGGCTCAGGTGCATGAGTTGCGTGACCGTCTCGTGGCCGCATGCGGCGTTGAGCGGGAACGTTTCGAGATCGTCATTATCGCCACGTCCGGCGACATGATCCAGGACAAGGCGCTGCGCGAGTTCGGCGGCAAGGGCCTGTTCACCAAGGAGATCGAGGACGCGCTGCTGGCCGGCGAGATCGACATGGCGGTGCATTCCATGAAGGACGTGCCGACGATCAGTCCCGACGGGCTCGAAATCGTCTGCCTGATGCCGCGCGAGGACGTGCGCGACGCCTTCATCAGCCCGAAGGCCGCACGGCTTGCCGATCTGCCCGAGGGCGCGGTTGTCGGCAGTTCTTCGTTGCGCCGCCAGGCCCAGATAAAAAGGCTGCGGCCTGATCTGGACGTGATCACTTATCGCGGCAATGTCGAGACGCGCTTGCGCAAGCTGGAGGAGGGCGTGGCTGATGCTACCATGCTGGCTGTCGCAGGGCTGCGCCGGCTCGGCCATGGCGATCGCATCACCGCGGTGATGGACCCGGACGAGATGCTGCCGGCCATCGCCCAGGGCGCGATCGGCATCCAGATTCGTCAAGATGATGAGGCTTCGCGCGCGTTGCTTGGGCACATTCACGACGAGCCGACAGCCATTCGCGTGCGCGCGGAGCGGGCGTTTCTGGCCGCGCTGGATGGCTCGTGCCGCACACCGATTGCGGGCCTTGCGGAACTGAACGGGACAAGCCTGCGCTTTCGCGGCGAGATCCTGTTGCCCGATGGATCAGTGTCCTACGCGACCGCGCGCGAAGGCGCCATCGCCGATGCGTCCGCGATCGGGCAGGATGCGGCAGCCGAACTTCTGGACCGGGCCGGACCCGACTTCATTGCGCAACTGGTCTGATGCGCGTTCTGGTCACGCGCCCTGAACCTGATGGCAAGCGGCTGGCCGGATTGTTGCGCGCGCGCGGGCATGAGCCGCTGATACAGCCGCTGCTTCAGATCGCGCCGAGACCCTCAGAAAGTCTGCCCGACGAGCCGCTTCAGGCAATCCTTTTCACCAGCCGCAATGCGGTGCGCGCCATCGCGGCGCATCCTGACGTCGCACGGCTGCGGGATGTTCCGGTGTTCTGCGTCGGCGAGGCCACGGCCCGGCTGGCGATAGAGAGCGGATTTGCCCGAGTTGCGCCGATCGATGCGCCGGGCGCGGGCGAGCAACTGGCGGCGCGGATTGTCGCGCGTCTTGAATCTGAAGGCGGCGCACTGTTCTTCCCGTCGGGCGCGGCAATCAGCTTTGATCTGCCCGCTGCACTGCGCGGCCACGGCTTCAAGGTCGTGCGCCAGATTGTCTATGGCACGGCGCCGGTCGAAAGCCTCAGCGCACAGACGCTGGCGGCGCTGCGTTCGTCGAGCCTGGATGCCGTGCTCTTGATGTCGCCGCGAAGCGCTGCCCATTTCGCTGCTCTTGCTGCCCGTCACGGGGTGGAAGCCGAGGCCCGGCAGCTGCTATATTATTGCATGTCCGGTGCCATTGGCGCGGCTCTGGCGCCTCTTGGCGCGACGCGCCTGCACGTTAGCGCGACGCCGACGCAAAATGCGTTGTTGGACTTGCTGGGGACAATAAATGCTGCGTAGATCAGCCAGTGACAGACCGATCAGAGCCCGGTTGTCCGCGAAACATTAACGAATTCATGTCTATGCTGTACGAGAGGTTACGAACGCCTCTTGATGATCCAGTTTCGCGGCGCATCCGGCAAACCCAAGGATACCCGATCCATGTCCAACGACGATAAGGATGTGCATGAGCCGTTCGCGCCCGGCGCCGAGCGCGACAAGCGGCCGCATTCAATGCTCGATCTGAAAGCCAGCGAAGTACGCAAGGAGGGCGAGGCGGCCGGAGCTTCCAAGCCCGAGGGCGATACGTCTGATGCTGTGGATGAACACGCCGCCAACGATAACCGCGCCTCGGTTGGCGCACAGGCCGGCGCGGGCGGGCGCTTCCTCACTTACATGGCCGCGGGTCTGGGCGGCGGGCTGTTGGCCCTGGTCGCCGGATTTTATCTGCTCGAAGGTTTCCGCGACCGGCTCCCGCTGATCAGCGAGACAGCGGCGATCGAACTGAAGGAGGCTCAGGCCGCATTGTCGGATCGCATAAGCGCGGTCGAACAGGCCGGGGATGGCGCGCGAAGTAGCCTTGCTGACCAGATAGCCGCGCTCGATGCACGTACCGAAGGGCTGGCCCGCACAGATGATGCGGATGTGGTCGAGTTGCGTGACCGGGTTGGCGCGCTTGAAAGCCGCATAGCCGAAGTCGCGCCTGCGTCCGGGAGTGAAGATGCGATGGCTGCGCTGCGCATCGAGCTGGCGGCGCTCGCCGACAAGCTGGCGACGCTGGAAAGCGATCTGGCCCGCCTCGAGGTGAACCGCAATGCGCAGGCTAACGCGGCGCGCGCTACCGCTCTGGCTGTGGCGCTAACCAATCTGCGGCGCTCGCTGGAGCGCGGCGAGGCTTTCGCGCCGGAGCTGGACACCGTCAAGAAGCTGAGTTCGGTGACGCTTTCCACCGAGATCCTCGACGGTTTTTCGGCCCAGGGCGTGCCGACGGAGGCTTCGCTTCAGGAGAGTTTCCGAGGCTTTGCGCGCAAGGCGCTGCGGGCCGCCAACCGGTCACAGGACGGGTCGATCATCGGCCAGATCGTCGAGTCCGCGCGCTCGGTGGTCCAGGTGCGCCCGACCGGTGAGCCCGAGGGGGATGCGCCCGAAGCCATCATCGCGCGTATCGAGACACGGGTTGAAGCCGGCGAGCTTGACGATGCACTTGTTGAGACCGAAAAATTGTCCGGCGAAGCTGCGGTCGAATTGCTGCCCTGGGTCAATCAGGTCAAGAACCGCCTCTCCGCCAATGAGGAGATGAACGAGATCGAGGCGCGGCTGCTCGCTGCGCTTGAAAATCGATAGACACGCGAAGCCGGCTTGGAAAACTGCTCCCGCGGCCCGGGTGTTAGGTATAAGGTTTCGTTTCGACATAACCGGCCGGTGCGCAAGAGAGTTCGGCGATGATACGAGCATTGATCTATCTCCTGGGACTTGGCGTCTTGGCGCTGGCGGCTGCCTGGCTGGCCGACCGCCCAGGAGAACTCGTCATCGACTGGGCAGGCTACCGCATCGAGACCAGCGTCTTTGCGGCGATGATCATCATTCTCGGCCTGTTCTTCGCCATTGCAGTATCATGGACGCTGCTGCTCAACCTGGCTGCCATGCCCGGCCGGATCCTGAAGGCGGCGAATGAGCGGCGCAGCGAGCGCGGGCGTGAGGCGCTGCGCATGGGCATCTTCGCCGTGGGCGCGGGCGATGCCAAGCTGGCCGCGCGCTATGCCAGCGAAGCCGGGCAGGCGCTCAGCGATGAACCGCTCATCCGGCTGCTGCGCGCCCAGACCGCCCAACTCAGCGGCGATCACGCCACGGCCCGGCGGATTTTCGAGTCGATGGCCGATGATGAAAGCACCCGGCTGATGGGGCTTCATGGCCTGTTCCTCGAGGCGCGCCGGGCAAACCAGACCCAGCCGGCTGAACAATTCGCGGCCAAAGCGCTGACCATTAATCCGGCGCTGCCCTGGGCGAGTGATGCGCTGTTCGAATTACAGTGTCGGCGAGGTGACTGGCAGGGCGCGCTGGAGACGCTCGCCAACATGCGCCAGCACCGGCTGCTGGAGCGCCAGCCGGCCGATCGCCGTCGCGCGGTGTTGCTGACAGCCCAGGCGATGGAGCTTGAGCAGACCGATCAAAACAGGGCGGAACAATTGGCGCAGGAGGCGCACCGGCTTGCTCCCGATCTGGTGCCCGCCGCCGAGATCGCCGGCCGCGTGCTTGCCTCGCAAGGCTATACTTCGCGCGCCGCCAAGATCCTGTCGCGCACCTGGGAGTTGTCGCCGCATCCCGACATCGCGCTGGCATATGCTTATGCGCGGCCCGGAGACTCGCCCCGCGAGCGGCTGAGCCGTGTGCGCACACTGACACGCAACACGCCGAACCAGCCCGAAGCACGCCTGGCGCTGGCCGGGGCGGCCGTCGATGCCCATGAATGGGACGAGGCGCGCGGCGCGCTGCAGCCACTGGTTGTCGGACGGCCGACACGGCGCACCTGCACGCTGATGGCACGCATCGAGGCGGGGGATACGCGCAATGCCGGGCGGGTGCGCGAATGGCTGGCGCGGGCCTTGCGGGCGCCGCGCGATCCGGCCTGGGTGGCCGATGGCGTGGTTTCGGATCAGTGGGCGCCGACATCTCCGGTGACCGGTCGGCTGGACGCCTTTTCATGGCGCACGCCCGTGGAGCGCCGCGCCGTCGGCGAAAGCGACGCGCTGCCAGCCGAGATCGTCGAACTGGACCGGCTGGAGGCCTTGCGCGAGGAACAGGAGAAGGCTGCCATGACCGCGGCGATGCATGCCGTGGAACTGGCAGCGAAAGGCGCCGCCGGGCCGGACGGCCAGCCTGTGCTGGCGCGCCCCGAGGAGCAGCCGGAGGTGAGCGCAGCCGCAAAGCCCGATACGCAGGACGAGGGCGAGGCCGGCACGCCCACTACCGCGCCCGAGCCATCCGCAGCGCAAGATGATGGCGGCACATCCGGCACCAGAGCCGAGCCGGCACGGCAAGCTCCCGGAGAAAAGGTGGCGCACACCTCAAAGAGTGCGCCCGCGACGCCCGCGACGCGCGAAGGCCCCGATGGAAGGCCGGTGCCATGGCCTGGCAAGACCCACGAACAACGCGAGACACAAATCGTGCAGCAGGACGTTCCCAGGCAACGCGAGGCTCTGAAGCCGAAGATCTTCGTTCCCGACCGTCCGCCCGATGATCCCGGGCCGGATGCAGCAGATCCCGACGATCCCACCGGACCCTATTCGCGATTTCGGGTGCCGGCGAAAGTCGACTGAGCATGTTGCAAGATAACCAGCCGATCTTGCTGATTTGACCTGCCGCCGCGCCACAGATTTGGCCCAGATGTCGTTTTAAACAGGACTTTGGAATTTCCCCTCGAGGCCGTGCCGGCCCTTTTGGAGTTTTGTGACAATGTCGAGCGTGATATTCAGCACTATCAGACGGGGCGCAGTCGCGCTTTTTTCGGTCGCCACGCTCATGCTGGCGGTCATCGGCATTTCGGCAGGCGCGCTTGCGCAAATCCAGGATTCGAAGGTCAACGCCCGCTACACGATCAGCTTCAACGGGATCGGCATCGGCACGTTCTGGTTCAACTCCGACCTGCGTAACGGACAATATGATCTGAACGCGCGCGCCAAGGTGAGCGTGCTCAGCGGCATATTGTTTCAATGGAGCGGCAACACCAAGAGTTCCGGACGCATTACCAGCGCCGGCCCCGCGCCGGGCCGCTACAGCTTTGCTTACAGCGCCGGCGAGAAGGGCGGTAACGTCGAGTTGGACTTCAGCGGCAACCTCGTGAAGACGATCTCTTCTGATGCTTCTGAGGGTCGTAGCCGCCGGGTGCCGATACAAAGCCAGCATCGCCGCGACGTGCTCGATCCGCTGAGCACGGTCATCAGCCTGTCGCAGATCCGCGGGAGTATCTCGGGGCAGCGTTCATGCGATCAGACCCTGCGCATATTCGATGGCAAGATGCGCTATGATCTGGTGCTATCCTACAAGACGACGCGCGAAGTGGTCAGCACGGCTTACACCGGCCGCGCCTTTGTCTGTCGCGTCAAGTTCGTGCCGGTCGCCGGCCATCGTGCGGACAAGAAGGAAGTCGTGTTCATGGAAGAATCCGACGGGATCGAGCTCTGGCTCGTGCCTGCGCGCGACGTATCGCTTCTGATCCCCTATTACATCCTGTTGCCGCTGCCCGTCGGGTATGCGTCCATGACATCGGAAAGCTTCGAGGTTGAGGCGCCTGGCAAAAGCCCGGTCATGGTCATCGGCTCTCGCTAGAACGCCCGGCCTCGCCAGAGCATCGGCTTTCGCCTGGATTGTGAAAAACCGGACCGCGCTTCGGCGGGGCCAGGGGTGGTTTCATATTCCCAACATGTTTATATGGTTGTAAAGGATGTGTGGTCAGGCACTGAGAAATCCGATGAGTGACCGCCTGTTTCCGGCTTGAGCTTCTGATCGGTGCGCCTACTTGTCCGTATCGGGCGCGAACTTGGCCCGGGCAAAGCCGCAATGCGGTGCGGCCGGGCCGATTAACGCCTCTTCTGCCACAGAAAGTGTGATGATGGCCGATCACAAAAAGCCCGCCGCCATTGCCAAGTCAAATCCGCAAGGCCACCCGGAATGCTCGCGAACCGTCACCGCCGTGCTCGGGCCGACAAACACCGGCAAGACGCATCTGGCGATCGAGCGCATGCTGGGTCACGAAACTGGTGTCATCGGGCTGCCGTTGCGCCTACTGGCGCGCGAAGTCTACGATAAGATAGCCAAGCGTATCGGCGCCGACAAGGTCGCGCTGATCACCGGCGAAGAAAAGATCAAACCCGAAGACCCGCGTTATTACGTGTGCACCGTCGAAGCGATGCCGCGCGATCTGGATGTCGACTTTCTCGCGGTCGATGAGGTTCAGCTTGCAGGTGACCCCGAGCGTGGGCATGTCTTCACCAACCGTCTGTTTCATTCTCGCGGCAGGCTGGAGACGCTGCTGCTCGGCGCCGCGACGATGCAGGGCGCGATCCGTGATCTGCTGCCCAACGCCAATTTCGTCACCCGCCCGCGCCTGTCCAAACTGTCTTATTCGGGCCAGAAGAAGATCAGCCGGCTGCCGCGCCGCTGCGCCGTCGTTGCGTTTTCCGCCAACGATGTCTACGCCATCGCCGAGCTGATCCGCCGCCAGCGGGGTGGTGCGGCTGTCGTGCTCGGCGCGCTCAGCCCGCGCACGCGCAACGCCCAGGTCGAGCTTTACCAGTCCGGCGATGTCGATTTTCTGGTGGCCACCGATGCGATCGGGATGGGTCTCAATCTCGATGTCGATCATGTCGCCTTTGCGGGCCTGCGCAAATATGACGGCCATGTCCATCGCTCGCTGACACCAAGCGAAATCGCCCAGATCGCGGGGCGCGCGGGCAGGCACATGAACGACGGCATGTTCGGTGTGACCGGCGAGACCGAGCCATTTTCCGCCGAGTTGATCGAGCGGCTGGAAAATCACGATTTCGAACCGGTGAAGATCCTTCAGTGGCGCAACAGCCAGCTCGATTTTTCCTCGCTTGAGCGCCTCAAGCGGAGCCTGCGCCAGACGCCGGGCACGCCGCGGCTTCAGCGCACCCGGGCCAATGAAGATTTCATCGTGCTCGAAACATTAAGCGCGGATGATGAAATCGCCGATCTGGCGAGCACGCCACAAGCGGTAGAGAAACTGTGGGATGCCTGCCAGGTGCCCGATTACCGCAAGATTTCGGCCTCCAGCCATGCCGAACTCGTGGCGACTTTGTTCAAGTTCCTCACCAGCGATGCCGGCGTGATTCCGGAAGACTGGGTGGCACGTCAGGTGGCGCATGCCGCTTCGACCGAAGGCGATATCGACACGCTCGCCAACAGGATCAGCCTGATCCGCACCTGGACCTTCATTTCCAACCGACGCGACTGGCTGGCCGAGCCCGAAATGTGGCAGGAGCGCACGCGCGAGATCGAGGACACGCTGTCCGACGCGCTGCATCAGCAGCTCGCTCAGCGGTTCGTCGACCGGCGCACCAGCGTGCTTATGAAGCGTCTTCACGACAAGGCCTCGCTGCATGCCGAGTTCGAGGATGACGGGCGCATCTTCGTGGAAAGCCATTATGTCGGCCGGCTGGAGGGCTTTCGCTTCACGCCTGACACCCAGGCCGCCGGCGCTCAGGGCAAGGCCGCGCGCCATGCCGCATCGAAAATCCTTGTGCGCGAGTTGAGCCAGCGCGCCGAGAGCCTGTGTTCGGCCAAGCCCGAGGCATTTTCACTCAGCCGCAATGGCGCGGTCATGTGGGCCGGCCAGAGCGTCGGCCGGCTGGAGGCGGGCGAGCATCCGCTGCGGCCCGGTCTGGAACTGCTCGCGGACGAACAGTTGAGTGCGCCTGACCGGGACCGTGTCATCGCGCGTCTGCGCACCTGGCTCGATTATCACATCTCGCAACGGCTGAAGCCGCTGCTCGATCTGTCCAATGCGGCCGATCTCGGCGGTCAGTCCCGTGGCATCGCCTTCCGCCTTGTGGAGGGCTTTGGCGCCATCAGCCGCGAAGCGGTGGCCGAGGAAGTGCGCAGCCTCGATCAGATCGCCCGGGCACAGTTGCGCAAATACGGCGTTCGCTTCGGCGCGTACAACATATTCTTCCCGGCGCTGCTCAAGCCTGATGCCGCCGAGCTTCTGCTGCTGCTGTGGATGCTGCGCCACGGCGGCGAAAGCGGCCTTGACCTGCTGCAGCCGCCAGAGCCGCCGCGCGCCGGTCTCACCTCGCTGATGGCTGACACCGGCCTTCCAGAGGGTTTTTACCGCGCCTGCGGCTTTCACCTTTGCGCCACGCGCGCGGTGCGCATCGACATTCTGGAGCGGCTCGGCGATCAGCTTCGTCCGCTGATATCGTGGAAGCCAAGCGCGGAAAAGGCCGAGCCGCCGCCCGGCGCGCTCGGGGGCGGGGCCTTCAAGGTCCAGCCGGACATGATGTCGATCCTCGGCTGTTCGGCCGATGACCTTGCGGTCGTGCTCAAGGCGATCGGGTACCGTGTGGAACGCCGGCCATTGGCGCGGCCGAACGACGCGGCCGGGCTAGATGCCGAGGCAACCGGATCAGCGCCGGTCAGTCTTGCTGAAGGCGTGTCAGATGCCACGCAAGATACCGATGCCAGCGCCCAGATGGTGGCTGAACCGCCATCGCAACCCGAAGCCGAGCCGGGATATGAGGAAATATGGCGTCCCCGCCGGCGCACTCAGCGCATCAGACGTCCGGCTCCGCGCCAGGCAGAAGCCGAGGTGGTGCATGGTGCCGCAGGCGAGCCTGCTCAGGCGCGCCCTGACAAGCCGCGGCGCGAGCGCAGAGCGCAAAAACCGGACGGCTCACGCCAGGATCGCGGTCAGGACAGGCGGGAGCAGAGACATAAGGACAGGCATCAGGACGGACGCGGCACGCGAAGCCGGGACGATAAGCCGGCACCGGCATCGGCCAAGCCCAACCAGCGGCGCGTGGTTGATCCGGACTCGCCTTTTGCCGCGCTGCAAACCCTGAAGGACAGGCTGGAGCGCAAGGTCGAGCACCGGGCCGAGGATCAAGTGCAGGATCAGGCGTGAGCCCGGCACGAACCGCCAAGCCGGGAGCGGCCAGCAGCGCACGCAAATCCGCGCGCGACCGCGCCGAGGCTCCAAACGACGCACCAGCGCTCAGCGGAAGCGAACGTCCAGCCGGACAGCGACTGGACAAATGGCTGTGGTTTGCACGTTTCGCCAAGACACGAACGCTCGCCAGCCGTATGGTCGAGAGCGGACGGGTTCGGGTCAACAGGGAACGGGTTTCAAAATCCGCCCACCTTGTCCGGCCGGATGACGTGGTCGCCGTAGCACTGGGCGGAAGCATCAGGATTGCCCGCGTGCTCGATGTGGGTGAGCGCCGCGGCCCGGCCGAAGAAGCGCGGGGGCTTTATGACGATCTGACGCCCCCGGTCGTTAAGCCGGAAGCCGCGGACCAGCCCGCGAACGAAGCCGAACGCGACCGCGGCGCGGGCCGCCCGACCAAACGCGACCGGCGCAAGATAGATGCCTGGCGCGGTGGTGCGTAGCTCTGCATTAACGCAACTGCAATCATCTTTCGCTAAATTGCACTTATTCGGGCGCGCATGTTGAAGTAACGGGCAGATGCGCGCCTTGCTGCTCCCCGGCCAAGCGGGACTTCGCGCCGGCAAAGCGTGAGGTCCCGCCGTGGCGGCGCGTCACACGCCGCACCAGCGGATCACAAGTTCACGGTAAATCTCTGTGGCCGCCTCGATCCTGGCGGTGTAGCAGAATTCATCGGTCTGATGAGCCTGCTCCGCCTCGCCCGGCCCAAGTATGATGGCAGGCGGTGCGCCGTAGCCAGCGCTGAGTGCCGAGCCGTCGGTGAAATAGGGCGCAGCAGCAATTTCGGGGCGGGCCCCGGTCACCTGCTCAACCACATCGAACACCTCGCGCGCCCATGGTTCATCCGGCTCGGTCCAGATGGCGTTGCCATGTTCACGGAAATTGATGCTCACTTCGGGCCCCAGAAGCGCGCGCAGACGGGCCTTGAGCGCTTCGGGCTCGACAGCGGGCACCAGCCGGATGTCGGCCCCGAAGCACGCCAGATCGGGCACCGAATTGACGTTGATGCCGCCCTGAATCCAGCCGACGCTGAGCGTGGGGCCGCCAAGCACCGGATGGGCCGCGACGCCGAAATCGAAATTTTCCAGCTTGGTGATCGCGCGCGCGGCGGCATAGATCGCGTTGCGCCCCTTTTCGGGCATGGATGAGTGCGCGGTGATACCGTCGGCCTGCACCTCAAGACGCATCACGCCCTTGTGGCCCACCAGGGGCTGGTTGGATGTCGGCTCGGCGATGAGGATCGCGCCGGCTCGTCCCAACGCCAGCCCGCTTGCCAGTGCGTTCGCGCCGTTGCAGCCGCATTCCTCATCCGCGGTGATGATCAGTTCCAGACCCGGCGTACCGTGCAGCCGGTCGGCCAGCGAGATCGCGGCACTGACGATCGCGGCGACGCCGGCCTTCATGTCCGAAGTGCCGCGCCCCAGCACCATGCCATCGGCGATCTCGCCGCAGAACGGATCGAAGCTCCACGGTTTCAGACCGAGCGGTACAGTGTCGGTGTGCCCGGTCATGCACAAAGGCGGCCTGTCTGGCGTGCCACCGATACGCCCAATCAGGCTAGGGCGGCCCTCGATGTGTTCATGATAGCTGACGCGAAAGCCCGCGCCCTCGAGCAATCCGCCAATATACTGCGCACAGGCGAGTTCCTGGCCGGGCGGGTTGACGGTATTGTAGCGTACCAGCGTCTGGGTGAGTTGGACGGGATTTGTCGCGCTGTTCACTCTGCAAGCTCCGAAACATGGGAAAAATAATCAAGCACCTCGGGATTGGCGAGGGCGTCCTTGTTCTTGATCTGGCGGCCATGGATGATGTCGCGCACGGCGATCTCGGTGATCTTGCCCGATTTGGTGCGCGGTATATCGGGCACCTGCACGATCTTGGCGGGCACATGGCGCGGGGTCGCCCCCTGCCGGATCTGGCGCTTGATCTTGTCGCGCAGCTCATCGTCCATCACCAGCCCGTCGCGCAGCACGACGAACAGCACAACGCGCACATCATTGTCCCAGTCCTGGCCGATGACGATGGACTCCCTGACCTCATCAAGTTGCTCCACCTGGCGATAGATTTCCGCCGTGCCGATGCGCACGCCGCCGGGGTTCAGCGTGGCATCGGAGCGGCCGTGAATGATGATACCGCCATGCTCGGTCCATTCTGCGAAGTCGCCATGATGCCAGATGTTGGGAAATCGTGCGTAATAGGCGTCGAAATATTTCTCGCCATCCGGGTCATTCCAGAAACCGATCGGCATGGACGGAAACGGCCGGGCGCACACCAGTTCGCCTTTTTGCCCGCGCACCGGGCGCCCTTCGTCGTCATAGACATCGACCGCCAGACCCAGGCCGGGCCCCTGGATCTCGCCGCGCCAGACCGGAAGATGCGGATTGCCAAGCACGAAACACGATACGATGTCGGTGCCGCCCGAGATCGAGGCCAGATGGATCGACGGCTTTATCGCATCATAGACATAATCGAAACTTTCGGGCACCAGCGGCGATCCGGTCGACGTTATCATGCGCAAATGCTCCAGCCGATGGGTGTCGCGCGGGCGCAGACCCTCTTTCTTGAGCGCGTCGATATATTTGGCCGAGGTGCCAAAGAAGCTCATGTCTTCCGCGTCCGCGAGATCAAAGAGCACGCTGCCCGAAGGATGGAAGGGGGAGCCGTCGAACAGCAGCAGCGTCGCCTCGCAGGCGAGACCAGCCACCAGCCAGTTCCACATCATCCATCCGCAGGTTGTGAAGTAGAAGACGCGCTCACCCGGCTTCACGTCGCCGTGCAGTACGTGCTCCTTCATCTGCTGCATCAGCGCGCCGCCCGCGCTGTGGACGATGCATTTGGGCACGCCGGTGGTGCCCGAGGAGAACATGATATAAACCGGATGGGAAAAGGGCAGGCGCGCAAAGCTGATCTCGCCGCTCATATGCTGGCCAAGCGCATCATCCCATGTCTGCGCCTTTTCCAGCGTGGCCGCGGTCTGCCCGGCGCGGCCCAGATAATCGACCACAAGGACGGTTTCCAGGCTTGGCATCTGCGCGATGATCTCGGCCAGCTTCGCGCCGATGTCGAATTGTTTGCCGCCATAGTGATAGCCATCGCAGGCAATCAGGACTTTCGGCTCGATCTGGCCGAACCGGTCGAGGACGCCCTTGGCGCCGAAATCGGGCGAGCATGAGGAAAACACCGCGCCGATGGAGGATGCGGCGAGCAGCGCGACTATGGTCTGCGGCATGTTCGGCATCATCGCGGCCACACGTTCGCCGGGCTGTACCCCGGCGGCGATCAGGAACGCCTGAAGCCGCGAGACATCCGCGCGCAGTTCCGCCCAGCTGAGGCGCGTGCGCACCTTGTCCTCACCCCAGAAGATCAGCGCAGGCTCCTCACCATTGTGGCGCAGCAGGTTTTCCGCGAAGTTGAGGCTGGCACCGGGGAAAAATCGCGCGCCGGGCATCTTGTCGGCATCGACCAGATAAGGCGGGTTGCCCTTTTCACCGCGTATGTCCAGGAAATCCCAAAGTGCGGACCAGAAGATCTCGGGTTGGCGAATGGAAAAGCCGTGGAGATCGGTCACGTTGGTGAAATAGGTGCCCCAATGCCGCCTCAGGTGGCGCATGAAGCCCGTGATGTTGCTGGCCTCGATCGCGGCTTGGCGCGGCTGCCACAGTGGCTCCTTCATTCTGGTCCAACCTTTCTAAACATGAGATTTTGCTGGGGCCTTTTGCCGGTCCCATCTTAACGACGTTCGGCCCGGCTGCGCCACCGGCTTATGCTTTGCACACCGCCTGTAGAGGCGTTAAGGTAGCCGTGCCTTCGGGGGGCATATTGCACACGCAGCTTGATGCGCCCATCGCGTCGTGATGAAAAGTCGGGTTGAGCGTCTGGAATTGCCGTGCGCCGGCGCTGGCGCTTGATCCACGAAATCTGGGAACACCGGTCGCCACATCATGAGCATGAAAACCACCGCTCGCGATATTGTGATGAGCATCGGCCTCATCGCGACATTTCTGGCCAGCTTTCTCGCCGTTGCGCCTTACGTGATCGATGGGGCCATGATCCGTGACCAGCTCGTCAGCCGGGTCGCGGCCTGGTCGGGCGGCACGGTCGAGGTGCGCGGCGGCGTTTACATCACCAGCATGTTCGAGCTGAAGGTGGAAGCGCACGATGTGTCGCTGAACGATCCTGCACGTTTTGACGGTCTGACGTCGGCAAGCGCAGAAAAGGTCGAGGCCCGTCTGAGTGTCTGGGACCTGATCAACGGCGAACTGATCTTCGAAAAGATATGGATCGACGGGCTGGAGGCCCGCCTTGCCCAGCCCGTGGATGCGGACTGGCGAGACCTTTTTTCCGCGAAAGCGCCGCTGCTGCGCCGTGTCATGGCCGAGGCCGAAGATGCGCCGTTCATGACCGTGGTGGTGCGCGACGGCCAATTGCTGGCGCCCACGCCCGAAGGCGAGACGGTATCGGCAGTCGGTCGGTTTCGCAGCGTCGTGGAACTTGCACCTGACGGCGCGGGCATGGACTGGCGCGCCAATTTCACATGGCGGGGCGAGCAGGTCGCGATCAGTGTCGAGCGCGGCGCCTTCGAGCATGTAGCTGATGTGCGCTCGGCGCCTGTGGAGATCACGGCGCGGGTCGCAGGCGGCGAGGTCGAGGCGAATGGCAACGTCAGACTGGGCGAGAATGTCGGCTTCGAGGGTCGTTTTGCCGCCGAGTTCGCCGATGTCAGCCGCCTCGCCAGCCTGCTTGGACAACATGTGGGACCCCAGAATGATGCGCTTGAGTTTGCCGCGGAAGGATCATTGCGGGCTGATGAGCGCGAGATCGGCTTTTTCAATTTCAGATCCAGCCTCGGCCGCATGAGCGCAAAGGGCATGCTCAGCATTGACCGCAGCAAGCCGCGCCTTCAGGTGACCACCACGCTCGATCTTGGCTCGCTCGATCTTCTCGCCGCCTATGCCGGAGCCCAGGCCCTGGGTATGGCCGATGGCGCTCAGATTCAGGCGAGGGACACGCGCGCGCCCTCCCAGGGCTCGGTACACATTCTCGATGCGCTGCTGCCACTTGGCGCCCCGGCGGCATTTGATGGTGAATTGCGGCTGTCGGCTTCCCGGCTCAGCGCGCCCGGTCTTTATGCCGGCCCGGCGGCGATCTTTATCTCGCTGCAGCCGCAGGGGTTGACGGCTGATCTGGCCGAACTCGGTCTGTTCGGCGGGACGATGAACGGGCAGTTCGAGTTGAGCCGCGATGCCGCCGGTCTGGTCCTGCGCGGGCGCGGCTCTGCCGAAAGTCTGAGCATGAGGGATTGTCTGTGGGGTACCCCGGCGCAGGACTGGATGTCCGGGGAGGCCGATGCGACCTTCCAGGTGGAAAGCCGCGGACCTGGCCTCGCCGCGCTGTGGGCGGCGACGCGGCTGAAGGCAAATCTGGTCGCGGTCGATGGCGGCGCTTTGGGGGTCGATGTGGCCGCGCTGTTGGAGCAGGGCGAAAGCCTCTCGGCCGCGCAGGGTCAGACGGAGGTGGTCCTGCCGCCGTCGCCGCGTGGACGCGGCAGCTTCGATATCTTCAGCGCCCGCATCGAAGTCACCTCCGGTGGCGTCAAGGTGGATGCGCTGGAGATGACGGCCGGCACATGGTCTGCAACAGGCGCCGGCGAGATCGCGTTTGCCCAGGGCTGGCTCAACTGGAAGCTTCAGGCGGCGCGCGTCGAGAACAGCATCGAATCCCAGTCGCTGATTTCTTTTGCCGGCGGGCAGTCTCTGCTGGGGCGGCCGTTGGCCCGTCTCGACATTCAGGGCGACGCGGAGCGCCCGGAAATTCGTTATATCGCGCCCAAGGACTGAGGGCGGCCGTAACATTCGGCGATTGCGGGCGCAAAAGCGTTTCATGCGGCCATTACGGAGACTAGGCAATGTATCGTCGTCTTTGTGCGCTGCTGGTCTTGACTGGCCTTGCCGGCGCACCGGTGCCGGCCATTTCGCAGGACACCGGCGCGCAGGCAATTGCCGCACCCGATACACCCGATCAGCATGAATCGGCGCCGGCTGACGCGCCTGAAGCCGGCACGACGCCCGTGTCTGGTGCGATTGCGGATCCATCATTGGCCACACAGCCAGCTGCCGCGCAACCGGAGCCATCACAGCCCGCCCCCACCCCGAAGCGGCCCGAGGACATAACCTTGCGCGTGGCGACGTGGGCGGGCTCGTACGAACAGGCTCAGCGACGTGCCGTCTTCGATGATTTCGCCGCGCGCACGCGCTATCAGCTCAGCATCATGACGCGCGCCCCCGGCGAAGCTGAACTCGGCGCGGCCGGCGCCACTCCGGATTGGGATGTTGCCGATGTCAGCGCGGCCAGCGCCGAGCGGGGCTGCCGGGATGGTGTCCTGGAGCGGATTGATGTCTCTTTCCTCGCGCCGGGAGTTGAAGGCGATCCGGCGATGACGGATTTTCTGCCCGGCGCGCTGCGCGATTGCGCGGTCGCCAGTTCGGCCTGGTCTTCGGTCATTGTCTATGACAGGCGCGCCTTTGCGAGGAATGCGCCGGAAATGCTGGCCGACTTCTTCGACATCGAGCGTTTCCCCGGCAAGCGGGTCCTGCCCAGGGGGCCGCGCTTCCTGCTTGAACTGGCCCTGCGCGCCGACGGCGTGGCTCCGATCGATATCTATCCTGCGCTTTCCACGCCTGACGGGCAGGCGCGCGCCTTCGCCAAGCTCGAAGCAATCGGTGATTATATCGTATGGGTGGAGACTGCGGCAGACACCCTTGACCTGCTGGGAGTAGGTGAGATCACCATGGCGCTTGCCTTCAACGGGCGTGCTTTTTCCCAGATAACATCAGCACGCGCCCCGCTCGGCATCATCTGGGATGGTCAGCTATATGCGATGAATTATTGGGTGATCGCCCGCGGCACAGACAATGTTGAACAGGCACGCGAGCTTGTCGCCAGCGCCACACTGCCCGAGACGATGGCCGCGCAAACGCGCTGGCTGCCCTATGGGCCGGTGCGCAAATCCGCCTTGCCCATGGTTGGCAAACATGCCGAGCTTAATGTCGATATGGCTGAATTCGTGCCGACGATGCCGCAGAACTTTAACGGCGCGATGGCATTCGACGCCCGCTGGTGGGCCGGGCAGGATGGGATGCTGGAAAAGCAGTTCGCCGACTGGCTCGCCCTGCAAGACGAAAAGCGCGCCCCGCCGACTGTTCCCGAGCCGGCCCAGCGCGCACGCGGCGGCTGACCCACAAGGTGCGGGGCCCGCGCAAACGGCCCGCCGCCAGACCAAAACGGATGGCCCTTGCCCTCAGGCGACCGCCTTTTCATTGGCATCATAATTGAGGATCGGCGCTAGCCAGCGCTCGGCCTCTTCAAGGCTCATACCCTTGCGCGCGGCATAATCCACCACCTGATCGCGCTCGATCTTTCCGACCCCGAAATAATGCGAGTCAGGATGTGCGAAATAAAGACCGGAGACGCTGGAAGCCGGCGTCATCGCATAGCTCTCGGTGAGCGATATGCCAGCATTTTCCTCCGCGCCCAGCAGATTGAAAAGGGTGCGCTTTTCGGTATGGTCCGGCTGTGCCGGATAGCCCGGCGCGGGGCGAATGCCCTGATATTTTTCCTCGATCAACTCCTGCGGCGTCAGGCTCTCGCCGGCGGCATAGCCCCAGACCTCCTTGCGCACGATCTGGTGAAGCCGCTCGGCGAAAGCTTCGGCCAACCGGTCGCATAAGGCTTGGGCCATGATCTTTGAATAATCATCGTTGGCTTTGGTAAAGCGCTCGGCCAGCGCATGCTCGCCTATCCCCGCAGTTACGGCGAAACCGCCGATATAATCGGCCAGCCCGCTTTCGGCCGGCGCCACGAAATCAGCCAGCGCGGCGTTGGCGCGGGCTTTTTCGCGCGGGATCTGCTGGCGCAGCGTGTGCAGCGTCGCCAGCCGCGCCTGCCGGGTCTCATCGGTGTATACCGCGATATCGTCGGTATCGGCATTGGCCGGCCAGAAGCCGACGACGCCCCTGGCGCGGACCCATTTTTCAGCGATCAGATCTTCGAGCATGTCCTGTGCATCGTCATAGAGCTGGCGCGCCGTGGGGCCATAGCGGTTGTCATCGAGCACGCGTGGAAACGAGCCCTTGATCTCCCAGGTCGAAAAGAACGGCGTCCAGTCGATATAGCGGGACAGCTCGCGCAGATCAAAATCGGGGAAAGTCCTGAGCCCCAGATGCTGCGGCCTTGGCGGCGCATAGTTTGCCCAGTCGATGTGGAAACGCTTGCGCCGGGCTTCTTCCAGGCTGACGCGGGCCTTGCTGGCGCGCGAGCGCCGATGCGCATCGCTGACCTTGACATAGCTTTCGCGCACGCTCTGGATGTAGCCGCTCGCATTGTCCGACAAAAGCTTGGACACCACGCCGACAGCGCGGCTGGCATCGGGCACATAGATCGCCTGGCCGCGCGTGTAATTGGGGCAGATCTTCACCGCGGTATGAACCTGGCTGGTGGTGGCGCCGCCGATCAGCAGCGGCACATTCAGCCCGATGCGCTCCATTTCGCTGGCGACATGGCACATTTCATCCAGGCTTGGCGTGATCAGACCGCTGAGCCCGATGATGTCGGCATGCACCTCCTGCGCCTTGTCCAGGATCTTCTGCGCCGGCACCATCACGCCAAGGTCGATCACCTCGTAATTGTTGCATTGCAGGACGACACCGACGATGTTCTTGCCGATGTCGTGCACGTCACCCTTCACCGTGGCGATGACGATCTTGCCGGCGGCGGGCGCATCGGCAAGGCCCATCCGGCGCTTTTCCTCCTCCATGTACGGCATCAGGTAGGCGACCGCCTTCTTCATCACCCGAGCCGACTTGACCACCTGCGGCAGGAACATCTTGCCTTCGCCGAACAGGTCGCCAACGACGTTCATGCCGTCCATGAGCGGGCCTTCGATCACATGGATCGGGCGCTCGAACTGGCTCCTCGCCTCTTCGGTATCTTCCTCGACATAATCGGCGATGCCGTTGACCAGCGCGTGGGTGAGGCGTTCGGCCACCGGTTTTTCGCGCCACGAGAGATCCTGGACGCGCTTTTGCTGCGGCCCGCCCTTGTAGCGTTCGGCGGCCTCCAGCAGCCGGTCGGTCGCATCATCGCGCCGGTTGAGGATCACGTCCTCGACCAGATCGCGAAGCTCCGGCTTGATATCTTCATAAATGGCGAGCTGGCCGGCGTTGACGATGCCCATGTCCAGACCGGCATTGATCGCGTGATACAGGAATACCGAATGCATCGCCTCGCGCACCGGCTCGTTGCCGCGAAAGGAGAACGACAGGTTGGAGACGCCGCCGGATGTGTGGGCATGGGGCAGTTCGGCCTTGATCCGGCGCACCGCCTCGATGAAGGCATTGCCGTAATCATTATGCTCGTCGATGCCTGTGGCCACCGCGAAGATGTTGGCGTCGAAGATGATGTCTTCGGGTAAGAACCCGACCTTTTGCGTGAGCAGCCTGTAGGCGCGCTGACAGATGGCGAACTTGCGCTCGGCCGTCTCGGCCTGGCCCTGTTCGTCAAAGGCCATCACCACCACGGCCGCACCATAGCGCAGGATCTTGCCGGCCTGTTCCAGAAACGGTTCTTCGCCCTCTTTCAGACTGATCGAATTGACGATCGCCTTGCCCTGGCAGGCCTTGAGGCCGACCTCGATAACAGGCCACTTGGAGCTGTCGATCATGACGGGCACGCGCGAAATATCTGGCTCGGCGGCGATGAGATTTAGGAACCGCGTCATCGCGGCTTCTGAATCGAGCATGCCCTCGTCCATGTTCACGTCGATGATCTGGGCACCGTTTTCCACCTGCTGGCGGGCGACCTCGACGGCGGCGTCATAATCGCCGGCTTCGATCAGTTTGCGGAATTTCGCCGAGCCGGTAACGTTGGTGCGCTCGCCGATCGTTATGAAATTCTGCGCTGCGCTGGTATTCAATGAACTGAGTTCCTTGTCTTTACGGGATAGCGTCGTGTCCGGGACTTCTGGCCACAGACGCTCCAATCAACGATATGAGGGGCAGGTTCGGACCAAAGTCAACTTGGCGAAAAGCGACAATTGATGCGCTTTACGCCTCGATCCGACCAAACGGCGTTGCCAGCCATGCGGTGCGCCTCGTGCATGCCCCACCACTGTCATTAAGCAACAATGCCGCGAGATGCATTTGCAGGGCGGTTCCTGCGACAGACCCGCTGTGCTCCGGCTTGGCCGGCCGGAGAAGCCTGTGTCTGTAAATCCGCTGACGGGCCTAAAGCTCGCGTCCCCGGACTTCGCGCAAGAGCTCGTCCACGATCTTGCGGACCTCATCAAGGTGCGGATTGACCTGCAAAGCTTGCCGGTAGGCCGCAAGCGCCTGTTCCTTGCGACCGAAATCGTTGAGGATCACGGCCAGACCCTGGAGCGCGTTGTAATGATGCGGGTCGAGGGCCAACACCCGGCCTAGATCGCGTACCGACGCGCCATAGGATTTGCGCAGGAAATGCACCAAAGCGCGCTGGTTCCACCCTTCGGCATAATCCGGCGCGCCCGCCACCACCTGATCGAGCAACAGCAATGCGCGGTCGTGATCGCCCTCACGGATGGCCTCGATCGCGCGGCTCATCAACAGATCAATCGTGAAGCTGCCGCTGCTCAGCCGCAGCTGCTCCACGGCCTGCAAGATTGGCTGGGCGCTTTCCTTGCTGGGGGCTTCGCGTAGCTTGCGGTATAGCTCGCCAAGCTGTTCGGCCGGCGCAAGCTGCACCTTTTGCTCGGTCGTTCCGGGCGAGGGGGCAAGATCCTGTCCGGGCTGAGGTGTGAGTTGCGCCTCGGGGCCGGCATCACTTGCGCCAACGGGCCCGCTGTGCGCGACAGTCGCGCCTAATAAAGTTGCCGCGAGCGCGGCACACATGAAACCTGCTCTTCTCATGCCATTCAGTGTAACACCGCTTCGCCGTCCGTCCAACCGCAGCAGCGATCGAATTATGACAGCACACCCTCAGCCCTGGCGGGCCTTGTAGCGCCGATTGGTCTTGTTGATGACATAAAGCCGGCCCCGGCGGCGCACGACGCGGTTCTCGCGGTGGCGCTTGCGGAGCGATTTGATCGAATTGCGAATCTTCATTTCTGGCCCCTGGCGTCGGGAGATTGACGGCATGATGACACCCATGGCCCGGCACAAGTTCCGTAGCCCGGCGCAATCATGCAACTCCCCGGAAAAACAAGACTGCAAGGTATGGCGGCCCGCGCGTCTTGTCAACTCGCACCGGGGCAACTGCGTACCAGGACATGCAACGGCGCAGTCAGGCGTCCTCAGGCCGAAGGGGCGCTGCGTGGCGCGCCCATCTGCGCCGCATAGGCAGAATGCACGAACATGCCGGCCAGCATTGCGGCGACGAACACATAGGTCGGCCAGCCGCCCATGGTGAGCGCCGCAAGCGCCGGGCCGGGGCAGAAACCGACAAGCCCCCAGCCCACGCCGAACAGCCCGGAGCCGACGAGAAGCGGCGCGTCGATCCGCCCTGAAGGAGCGGCCGGGAAACTCGTCCCGAAGGCCGGGGCGGTGCGCTTTGCCGCCATCCGCCATGCAGCCGCCATCGGGACCAGCGCGCCGATCATGACGAAAGCAAGCGTCGGGTCCCACGCGCCGCCGCCGAAATCGAGAAACGCCAGCACGCGCGCCGGATTAATCATGTCAGATACAGTGAGCCCAGCGCCGAAAAGGGCGCCCGCAACCAGCATGAGAATGAGGCGCATGGCTAGCCTCCGTTGAAAAGCCGTGCGGCGGCCACGGTGGCGGCGGCGACGGTCATGAAGGTTATGGTGGCGACAAGCGAGCGCGGCGAAAGTCTTGCGACCCCGCAAATACCGTGACCGCTGGTGCAGCCCGCCCCGAGCCTGGTGCCGAAACCGACCAGCAGGCCGGCGCCAATGAGCAGCGGCACGGATGTACTCATGATGATGTCGGGCCCGGGCAGGAAAGCGGCATAAAGCGCCGGCGCGCCGATCAGCCCGACCAGGAACAAAAGGTTCTCGTCCCGGGCGCGGGCCGGTTTGAGGCTCGCCAACGCGCCGGTTATGCCACTGATGCCGGCGATACGACCGTTGCCCAGCAGCAGCAGCGCCGCTGACAGCCCGATCAGCGCGCCGCCGAAAAGCCCCATGATCCAGTCCTGTGGATTGACGATCATGATCACAGTCCGTTAATCGGGATCTTGAGATAGACACGCCCGTTGCTCTCGGGCGGCGGCATGTGTCCGGCGCGCATGTTCACCTGTATCGAGGGGATGATCAGCTTGGGCATTCCGAGCGTGGCGTCACGCGAGGTGCGCATCTGGATGAACTCCTCCTTGGTAATGCCGCCGCCGACATGTACGTTGTGCGCCTTCTGCTCCGCGACCGTGGTCTCCCAGGCATAGCTGTCTCGCCCCGGCGCCTTGTAGTCATGGCACATGAACAAGCGGGTGTCGTCGGGCAGGCTGAGCACCTTCTGGATCGAATCCCACATTGTCTCGGCCGAGCCGCCCGGAAAATCGCAACGTGCGGTGCCGAAATCGGGCATGAACAGCGTGTCGCCGACAAAGGCCGCATCGCCGATGACGTAGGTCAGGCAGGCGGGCGTGTGGCCCGGCGTGTGCAGCACGAAGCCGCTCAAGCCGCCGATCTCGAACCGGTCCTGTTCCTTGAACAGCCGGTCGAACTGCGAACCGTCGCGCTGAAATTCGGTGCCGGCGTTGAACACCTTGCCGAACGTGTCCTGAACGATGGTGATGTTCTCGCCAATGCCGATCTTGCCGCCGAGCGTCTCCTGCAGATAGGGCGCGGCCGACAGGTGGTCGGCATGGACATGGGTTTCCAGCAACCAGATGACTTCGAGCCCGCGATCGCTCACGAATTTGATGATCTCATCGGCCGAGCCGGTGTGGGTGCGGCCTGCTGCGGGGTCGAAATCGAGTACTGAATCGACGATGGCGCAGGCGTTACTGTCAGGATCCTTGACGACATAGGAGACGGTATTGGTCGGCTCATCGAAGAAGGCTGTGACTTCAGGGCTCATATCGGCGCTCATGGCGGCCTCCGCATTTGACTGTGCTCAATCATAGATGGCATTTGTCAGTCATATTACAATATTGGAATATATTTGGCCATGGCTTCCTGCGCAAGGACGGCTGCATTCGCCCGGTGACGGCTCCAGCAATCTGCCGGTGATGTCGAACAGCCAATTCAGAGCTTGCGCAGATGTACGGTGCCGACGGTGTGGTCCTCGGTCTTTTCGAGGACGAGATGGGCGCGCTGGCGCGTCGGCAGGATGTTGAGATCCAGATTGATCAGGTTGATCTCGCGCCAGATGCGCTCGGCCGTTGTCAGCGCCTCGTCCTCGGTGAGTTGCGAATAGCGGAAGAAGTAGGCGTCGGGATCACGGAAGGCCGTCTTGCGCAGCCTCATGAAGCGCTCGATGTACCATTTTCCGATGGTTTCGGGATTGGCGTCGATATAGATCGAGAAATCGAAGAAATCCGAGACGACGGCCATGGCGCCGCCGCCGCGCGGCAGCTTGGCCGGGCGCAGCAGGTTGAGCCCTTCGACAATCAGTATGTCGGGCCGGTCCACGATGATCGCCTGATCCGGCACGACATCATAATGCGCATGGGAATAGACCGGCGCCGTGACGCCGCGCGCGCCAGCCTTGACATCGGCGAGAAAACTCAGGAGACGGCGGGAGTCGAAGCTTTCGGGAAAGCCCTTGCGCTCCATCAGGCCGCGCTCTTCCAGAACGGCGTTGGGAAACAAGAACCCATCGGTCGGGACGAGATCGACCCGAGGCGAATTGGGCCAGCGTGACAAAAGCGCGCGCAGCACGCGGGCCGTGGTGCTCTTACCCACCGCGACGCTGCCAGCCATGCCGATGATGAATGGCATCTTGCCATCCTTGTGGCCGAGAAAACGCGAGCTTGCGACGTGCAGCGCCTGAGCGGCGCCCACATACAGATTGAGCAGTCGCGACAGCGGCAGGTAGATGTCGATAACCTCCTGCTTCGAGACCCGCTCGATAACGCCTGAAAGCTTCTCCAGATCGGCATCATCGAGCGTCATCGGCGTGCCGGCGCGCAGGGCCGCCCATTCCTGCTTGGAAAAGCTGCGATAGGGTGAAAAGTCGAGCGGTGCTCTGGCCCGCATTTTTCCACGCGGCACCCTCGACACTTCCGGCGTGTCGGGCGTATCGGTCGCAGAAAGCAGGCGGCTAGTTGGCGTTGGCATCGTTCTTGGGCTTTGGTGTTGCCATGCGGTCGGCGAGCACTTGCATCACTTCAGCATACGATATCTCACGCACCTCAAGCAGCACCAGAAGATGATACAAAAGATCGGCGGCCTCAAGTTTCAGGGCATCGTTGCCTTCGTGCAGCGCCGCGATCACGGTCTCGATTGCCTCTTCGCCAAGCTTTCGGGCGCAATAGGCCGGGCCGGCATCGAGCAGCGTGCGCGTGTAGGATTCGTCCGCCGACGCCGAGCGGCGCTGCGAGATGATTTCGGAAAGCTGGGCAAGAACGTCGTCCGTCATGGTCAAAGGCCCCCATTTTGTCAGTTCTGCTACATGCCAGATCCGCTGGCGCCGTTTCCAGTTACGCAACGCTTTCAGTCATCAAGACGCACCGGAACGCCAGCAGCGCGCAGATGCTGCTTGGCCTGATTGATGCTGTATTCGCCGAAGTGAAAGATCGAGGCTGCGAGCACAGCACTGGCTCCGCCCTGTCTGATACCCTCAACCAGATGATCAAGACTGCCGACGCCGCCGCTTGCGATCACCGGCACGCTGACAGCGTCGGCGATCGTCCGCGTCAGGGCGAGATCAAAGCCCATGCGGGTGCCGTCACGGTCCATGGATGTCAGCAGGATCTCGCCCGCGCCCAGTTCGACCACCTTGCGGGCGAATTCCACCGCGTCGATACCCGTCGGCTCGCGCCCGCCATGGGTAAAGATTTCCCACCGCTCGGGTTCGCCTGAAGGCGAGACGCGCTTGGCGTCGATGGCGACGACGATGCACTGGCTGCCGAACTTCTGCGCGGCGGCGCGCACGAATGACGGGTCACGCACCGCCGCCGTGTTGATGGCGACCTTGTCGGCGCCGGCTTCCAGCAGGGCGCGGATATCCTCGATGGTGCGCACCCCGCCGCCCACCGTCAGCGGCATGAAGCAGCGCTCAGCCGTGCGCCGAACAACGTCCAGTATGGTGCCGCGCCTTTCATGGCTGGCGGTGATGTCGAGAAAACACAGTTCATCCGCGCCCGACGCATCATAGGCGCTTGCTGCTTCCACCGGATCGCCGGCATCGCGCAGATCGACGAAATTGACGCCCTTGACGACGCGGCCGTCCTTCACATCCAGACAGGGAATGACCCGGACCTTAAGCATTGCGCGTGCTCCGCATATCGTTTGCACCGGCAATCAGGCTCAGCGCCGCGCGCGCATCCAGCGTGCCGTCATAAAGCGCGCGCCCGGCGATCGCGCCGCCCAGATGAGCGAACTGCGGCTGCACCAGGCGCTCTATGTCGGCGATGCCGGCAAGCCCGCCGGACGCGATTACCGGAACTGCGAGCTTGTGCGCAAGCGCTGCTGTCGCCTCCAGATTGAGCCCCTCCAGCATGCCATCGCGGGAAATGTCGGTGTAAATGATCGCCGCGACACCCTCATCGGCGAAGCGGCGCGCAAGATCGCCGGCGCTCAGCTCGCTGGTCTGCGCCCAGCCCTCGGTCGCCACCCTGCCATCGCGGGCATCGATCCCCACCGCGATGCGACCGGGAAATTCGCGACTGGCCTCGTGCACAAGTTGCGGATTCTTGACAGCTGCCGTGCCCAGGATGACACGCGCCACACCGCGCGCCAGCCAGGCCGAAATCGCGCTCATGTCGCGGATGCCGCCACCAAGCTGGACGGGCACATCAACCGCTTGCAGGATGGCGGTTACGGCATCGGCATTGTGCGAACGCCCGGCGAAGGCGCCGTCCAGATCGACGATATGAAGATATTCAAAGCCCTCGCGGACGAATGAGCGGGCCTGGTCAGCCGGGTCATTATTGAAGACCGTCGCATCGTTCATGTCGCCGCGACGAAGGCGCACACATTTGCCGTTCTTCAGGTCGATGGCGGGATATAGAATCATGCGCGTTCTGAAGATCCTGAGCGTCAAGTTCCGAGCCCGGCATGCCCGGTGCCAGGCCGGAAAAATTCGGTGTGCAGCCAGGGCGCCGCCGGTTTGCGCCCCTCCTTGTGTCTGAAATCAAAGCTCTTTTCGCTGTATGCGACTCAATCGTTATCGTAGCTCGTGTACGAAATAAAGACCGTTCACCGCTCAACGCGAAAATGACGTCCGTTCTTGCGGTATGGCGGGGTGGGCCTGACTGCGCGCCGGTTCGACCGTCTTCAGGGCCGCCAGGCAAGAAAATTGGCGATCAGGGCGAGGCCGAGCTTCTGGCTCTTTTCGGGATGAAACTGTGTGCCGATGATGTTGTCACGCCCGGCGATGGCCGTAACCGGTCCGCCGTAATCGGTTTTTGCCAGCACATAGTTGGGGTCTTCCGCGGCGAAATGGTAGGAGTGGACGAAATAGGCATGCCAGCCCTGCGGCCCCATGGGAATGCCGTCCAGCACCGGATGGCTTGTCTGCGGCTCAAGCGTATTCCACCCCATATGCGGTATCTTAAGACCTGCATCGGCCGGCTCCAGGCGACGCACCTCGCCGCCCAGCCATCCAAGCCCCGGCCATTCGCCATCTTCCAGCCCGCGCTGCGCGGTAAGCTGCAATCCCACGCATATGCCTAGGAATGGGCGCGCGCGCTGGGTCACGGCTTCGCTGAGCGCTTCATGCATGCCCTCGATACGCATCAGCCCGTGATAGCAATCGGCAAAGGCTCCGACGCCGGGCAGAACGATGCGCTCGGCGGTGCGCACGGCAGCCGGGTCACGGCTGAGCGTGATCGACGCATTCGCGCCGCCCTCGCGTGAAGCGCGCTCGAATGCCTTGGTGGCCGAATGCAGATTGCCCGACCCATAGTCTATGATGACGACGCTCATGTCTGCGCAG
The DNA here is from genome assembly GCA_036734025.1 of Dichotomicrobium sp. Lineage (GTDB taxonomy): Bacteria > Pseudomonadota > Alphaproteobacteria > Rhizobiales > Rhodomicrobiaceae > DAIMZI01. Next base: position 117,002 of record DAIMZI010000002.1, on the reverse strand, counting down.
GCTTGACCTGACCTGGCGAGAGTCGGTCCGGGGAGATGTTGAAGTCGGCCATATCCGAGCCTTGCGCGCGCCGCTCAGGCTGCTCACGTTGCTCACCAAGCCATGCATGGAAGAACTTGCGCTCGGCCTCATCGCGCGATGCGCCATGAACCACCGCCACCAGCCTGTATCCGGCGCGCTCCAGCGCCATGCGGCGCAGATTTTGCGCTTCAAAACCAAGCAGAAGTCCGATCGAGGTGGAAGCAAGCGCCATAAGCCCCTGTGAGGCGCCGAGCATCTGAGCGCCCGCATTGATGGCCACCAGCACGCCGACAAGAATGATCAGCTCGATCCACAGCCTGTGAACCAGAAGCCAGGGAATACCGAACAACATGGCAAGCAGTGAAAAGCGCTCCGGCACGAAGACCAGCCTTTCCGCGCGACTTCCGATATCGTCGCTGCCGCGCTGCGGCTCATGGACAGTATAAACTCTCACTTCATCTCCAATGGTGCGGCGCCGCAGACAACACATAGACGAAACCGGCATGAGCGGCAATTGAGCTCGCGGCAATTGAGCTCATTGAGTTGGCTCGCCGGGCAGCACGCCGATACGCAGCTTGCGCGCCAGCCGGTCGAGAATGCCATTGACCGCGCCCGGCTCTTCACCGTCGAAAAACGCATGCGTCACCTCGACATATTCATTTATCACCACTTTGGGCGGGATGTCGGCGCGTTCCAGAAGCTCATACGCGCCGGCGCGCAGGATCGCGCGCAGGATGCTGTCCAGCCGGCTCAGCCGCCAGCCGCTCGCAAGATGTTCGCTGATCAGCCCGTCGATGCGCCGCTGCTCGCGCACGACACCGCGCAGCACATCGGCAAAAAAGCTCTGGTCGGCATCGCTCAGCGTCGCGCCGTCGGTTTCCTTGTCGAAGCGGTGGTCGCCGAACTCGGCGATCACGTCGTTCAGATCGATCTGCGTCGCATCCATCTGATAGAGCGCCTGTACCGCAGCCAGCCGCGCCTGAGACCGCGACAGGGCGCGTCTGGCAGAGCGTTTTGCCGAGGGCTTGCCGGGCTCATTCATGTGTGGGGTTCTCAAATATGCGAGGTCTCGTGCGCGCCGGTGCGCCGCGCTCACGCCGTGCCATGAAAATCCTTCGCGACCGCAATCAGCTGCAGACAGGCCGCCGCGGCCGCGCCGCCTTTGTTACGCCGTTCGGGCAGGGCGCGCTCCATGGCCTGAGCGTGGGTGTCAACGCTCAAGATCCCGTTGCCAAGAGGAATGGCCTGGGTGACGGCAAGATCCATCAGGGCACGCGCGCTCTCACCAGCCACGATATCATAGTGTGATGTCTCGCCGCGGATCACGCAACCCAGAGCGACACAGCCGTCGAAACCGCGGCGGCCACCTCGCCATGGCAGCAAGCCGGACCGATGGGCGAGCGCCACTGCTGGAGGGATCTCCAACGCGCCTGGTACGGCAATGCGCTCAAACCTGGCGCCAGCCTGCTCGATCACGGCGATGGCGCCGGCCAGCAACGCATCATTGACATCATCATAGAACCTGCCCTCGACGATGAGGATGGACACGGGCGCATCTGGCGGTCGGGTCAGCATGGCTTGGGGATCCCATCAGATGTCCCGCGGGATCGCGCAGACACTTGCCCGTCGCGCCTGTCTTCAGGCCCGCAGGCGGGCGACACCTCGCGACCGGCTTCAATCAGCCTGGCTATATACCGCGCGAACATATCCACTTCCATATTGACCTCATCACCAACGCGCTTTTCGCTCCAGGTTGTGACAGCCAGACTATGGGGGATGAGATTGACGCTGAAACGGTTGCCGCTCACGGTGTTGACCGTCAGCGAGGTGCCATCGAGCGCCACGGAGCCTTTTTCCGCGATCAGCGGGGCAAGCGCAGGCGGCGCCTCGAATTCAAAGCGCACCGACGAGCCATCTTCCAGGCGCGCGGTGATGCGCGCCACACCATCGATATGGCCGCTGACCAGATGCCCGCCAAGCTCATCGCCAAGGCGCAGCGCACGCTCCAGATTGATCCGCCGTCCGGCGCGCCAGCCCCCCAGCGTGGTGCGCGACAGGGTTTCCGCCGAGGCGTCGATCTGAAACACCGACCCGGACCCGGAGGCGCCGGCCTCATGCGCTACAACCGTCAGGCAGCAGCCGTCACACGCGATCGACGCGCCGATGGCAATCCCTTCCGGATCATAGCGCGATGCGATGTACATTCGTCCGCCATCGACCGCGAGAATGGTGCCGATATCACTGATGAGACCTGTGAACATGGTATGACTGAGCCTCGTTACGGAGCAGATCGAGCCGGTCTTCGCCCAGCCAGATGGTTGCGTGGTGGTGAAAGCCCGGCAGCGCCGCGCCAGCGTCGTGCAATGGCGCGGGCGGAGCGATGCCATCCGCGCCGGCTTCAGCACTGCCGCGGAAGATTGCCAGTTCATCGGCCACGCCATGGCGCAGGAACGAAGCCGCAACCGACGGGCCGCCTTCGACCAGCACACGGGTGATGCCATTTTCACTCAACACCTGCAAGACGCTGCTGATATCGAGCCTGCCGTCGGCGCGCTGAGCGCACGACTGGCACCTGACACCGAGCGAGCGCAGACGCGAGACATTCGCCGGCGGCGCATCCAGCCCGTGCAGCACGACTGTGGGCACATCGCCGGCCGTTCGCACCACGGCGGACAGCGGCGAGAGATCGGCAAATCGCGCCAGAACGACACGCGCCGGCGAGCGTGCCGCCATGCCCGGCAGACGGCAGGTCAGATCGGGGTTATCGGCCTTTATGGTGCCGTGACCGACGATAATGGCATCGGCCTGAGCGCGCATCAGGTGAGCGCGGGCGCGGGCTTGCGGACCGGTGACGAAACGCGGTTGGCCGGTGCCGCGCGGGATCAGCCCGTCGGCGCCAAGTGCGAGCTTGAGCGTGACGAACGGCCGATTGGCGCGCATGCGCAATATATGCCCCAGCGACAGCCAGTGCGCCTCGGCGCTGGCGCGGTCCTGAGCGATCTCGATGCCGTTGGCTTTCAGCGCGGCGAGCCCCTGGCCGGCCACCAGCGGGTTGGGATCGGTCACGCCGTACACGACACGTGTGATGCCTGCGGCGATGATCGCATCGACACATGGCGGGCTCTTGCCGTGATGGCCGCAGGGCTCCAGCGTCACGACCAGGGTCGCGCCGGCGGCCTGCGCGCCAGCCATCTCCAGCGCCACAACCTCGGCATGTGGGCGCCCGCCTATCCCCGTGCCGCCCGCGCCCGAGATGACACCGCTCACCGGATCGATGACCACCGCGCCGACGGCCGGGTTGGGCGCGGTCTGGCCCAGACGGCGCCGGCCAAAGGTGATCGCAAGCTGCATCGGATCAACGGCTGCCTTCAGCGGGCCTGGCGAAGGCTGCAAGGGGCCGCGTTGCAGACGCCTGGCAGCAGCGCCGCGATCATTTCTCATCGGACGCGGCGCCGGCTGAAGCGAGGCCACTGCTAGACAGCTCGCTGACGAGGTCGGCGAAATCGCTGGCTTCGCGGAAATTCCTGTAGACCGAGGCATAGCGGACATAGGCGACATCATCGAGGCTCTTGAGCCGATCCATCACCAGTTCGCCGATATATTGCGAGTTGATTTCCGGCTCGCCGGCATTTTCCATGTGGCGCACCAGTGCGTTGACCATCTGGTCGATACGCTCGGGCTCAACGCTGCGCTTGCGCACTGCGACTTCGACCGAGCGCAGCAACTTGTCGCGGTCGAAGGTCTCGCGCCTGCCGTTGCGCTTGATCACCGTCAATTCGCGAAGCTGGATGCGCTCGAAAGTCGTGAACCGCCCCTTGCAGTCAACGCAGTAGCGGCGGCGGCGTATGGCGACATTGTCTTCAGCCGGGCGCGAGTCCTTCACCTGAGTGTTAGAAGCTCCGCAAAAGGGACAGCGCATGCTGTGTCTCTTTTCTTCCTGGCGCGGCCCGATGCCTATTGCCCGATCTGCGTTGCGATCATACCAGATCTCTCGCACTCGGTGGCCATGATCATGCGGGCGATCACTGATTGCGATAGATCGGGAACTGGGCGCACAGATCAATGGCCTGGGCGCGCACGCTTGCCTCGACGGCGCGGTTGCCGTCCACTCCGTTCGCCGCAAGCCCGTCGATGACCTCGTTTATCAGCGATCCGACCATGGCGAATTCGCGCACGCCAAAACCGCGCGTCGTACCCGCCGGCGAGCCCAGCCTTATGCCGGAAGTGATTGCCGGCTTTTCGGGATCATAGGGCACGGCGTTCTTGTTGCAGGTGATGTGCGCCCGCCCCAGCGCGGCTTCGGCGGCCTTGCCCGTCACGCGCTTGGGGCGCAAATCAACGAGCACCAGATGGGTGTCGGTGCCGCCCGAAACCAGATCGAGGCCACCAGCCATCAAGGTCTGGCCCATGGCCTTGCAATTGTCGATGACCGCGCGGGCGTAGAGCTTGAAATCCGGCTGGAGCGCCTCGCCGAACGCGACCGCCTTGCCGGCGATGACGTGCATCAGCGGGCCGCCCTGGAGACCGGGGAAGATGGCCGAATCGATCTTCTTGGCCAGATCGCTGTCATTGGTGAGGATCATCCCACCGCGTGGGCCGCGCAAGGTCTTGTGCGTGGTCGTCGTGACGACGTCGGCATGGGGGAACGGGCTGGGGTAGACGCCTGCGGCCACCAGTCCGGAAAAATGCGCCATGTCCACAAGCAGATAGGCGCCTATCTGATCGGCGATCTGGCGAAACCGGTTGAAGTCTATCTGCCTTGGATAGGCCGAGCCGCCGGCGATGATCATCTTCGGGCGATGCTCGCCGGCCAGATCGGCCACCTCGTCATAATCGATGAGGCCGTCTTGCCGGCGCACGCCGTAACTGACCGCGTTGAACCATTTACCGGACAGGTTGGGCCGCGCCCCATGGGTGAGGTGGCCGCCAGCATCCAGGCTCATGCCCATTATGGTGTCGCCGGGCTTCAACAGCGCCAGCATCACGGCCTGGTTGGCCTGGCTGCCCGAATTGGGCTGAACATTGGCGAAGCCGCAGCCGAACAGTCGCTTGGCCCGGTCGATCGCGAGATTTTCGGCGATATCGACGAACTGGCAGCCGCCATAATAGCGCTTGCCGGGATAGCCTTCGGCATATTTGTTGGTGAGCACCGAGCCGACCGCTTCCAGAACCGCCTGTGAGACGATGTTCTCTGATGCGATGAGCTCGATCTCTTCTTGCTGGCGCTTCAGTTCAGCAGCGAGCGCATCGGCGATCTCGGGGTCCGCTTCGGCCAGGGACCGGGCAAAAAACTCATCTGTGGCGTGATTGTCGCGAGCAAGACTGCTCAATGTCATGATTGTGCTCCCCGATGCCTGATGCTGCTTGGCAGAACCCGCACGGCAGCGCATCTGGCATCATTTTTTCAGCGTTTACCGGGCAATTATTAGCATATAGCGCGAGCCTCAGCCCGGTTACAAGTCGTCGCTGTCATGTATGACCGCACAAATCCGGGCGTCTGGCCAGGACGCCTGGCGAGAGGCGGGGCTTTTCACAGGGTCAGTTGAGGCTTGCAAGCCCGGCGGTGAAGCCGGCCAGGTCGATCGGCACGCCAATGCCGGCTTCTGGCGACTGGAAGATGATGAAAATCGCATCATCGCCCGAGCTCAACTTCGCGACGAGCGCCTCATCGGCGACGACTTCTGCGACGCATCCGATCATGCCGCATTTGAGAAACTTGGCGTGTCCGACATCGACCCCGTCGATCTTCAGGCCAAGCCCAGTGGGCAACAACACGCCCAGCGGCGCCACGACGCGCAGGATCTGCGTCTTGCCATCGAACGATTTGAGAAAGATCACCGTCAACGAGACATTGCGACGGTCTTCCGCTTTCACGCTTTGGACCAGCGCGCATTTCTCCACACTGGCGCCGGGTGGCCGGCCGCAGCGCAATTGCCATGCGCCGTGGGTTGAGCGGACTTCGCTTTCGCTGAACTGTGCCTTTGCTGATGAGACGAAAGTCGATCCGGCGACGGCCATCAGCAGACCGACCAACGCCATGCGAGCCAGCAAGGCGGACGGATGAAACGCATGATAGCGCGCGGGCACAAGACGATGGGGCAGCATCGCAATCCTTGATTTAAGGCCGGTATCGGCGCAAAGTTGTGACTTGAGCATGAAATCTTCTGATCAGCGCAGGATATTCCTGCAGGCCCGATAGCGCCCGCGCACCCTGCGTGTCAATGGCTGTGGTTATGCAGCAGGCTTGCGGCCCAAATGCGACGGGCCTGGCGGGCGGGCAGATGACTTTGCCCGCGGAATGTGCGCTTATGCCGCATCGCAGCACGAAGCTGCGCACGTGTCGCGCGCGCATGCATGCGTCATAAATGCGCGTGTGCTTGTCAAAGGCTCGCTCAGCCCTGTACTAAAGGTTACAAATCATTCTAGGTGCGCAAATTTGCCCGTACAGGTGCCGCGCAAATGCTCTTGCCGAGAGGAGAGACGCGATGATGTCACTGCGTTCTTATAAAATGGCGCTTGGCGGTATTCTGAGCGCTGTTGCGGGATCAGCAATCTCGCCGATGACGGCAATCGCGGCGCAGCCTGAGCCCTGGGGGCTGGGACTGCAGGAATATGCCTCTCCGATCATGGAGCAGATGGTTGATTTTCATAATCTTCTGCTGGTGATCATTACCGCGATAACGCTCTTTGTTCTCGGATTGCTGATATGGGTCTGTGTGCGCTACAACCGCAAGGCCAATCCGACCTCGTCCAAGACGCATCACAACACGCTTCTGGAAGTGGCCTGGACGGTGGTACCGATCATCATTCTGATCGTCATCGCGATACCCTCGTTTCGTATCCTTTATGCCCAGCACAGCTATCCCAAGGCCGATGTAACGATCAAGGCCACTGGATATCAATGGTATTGGGGCTATGAATATCTCGACCATGGCAGTTTCACCTTCGATTCCTTCATGATCGAGGATGGTGATCTCAAGGAAGATCAGCCCCGCCTGTTGGCCGTGGATGCCGATGTTGTCGTGCCGGTGGGCAAGGTGGTGCAGGTGCTCGTGACCGCAGCCGACGTGATGCACAACTGGACGGTGCCCGCCTTCGGCTCGAAGATCGACGCAATTCCCGGCCGCGTGACACGCACCTGGTTCAGGGCAACGCGCGAAGGCACGTTCTACGGACAGTGTTCGGAGCTTTGCGGCACGCGCCACGCCTACATGCCGATCGCCGTTCGCGTCGTCTCGCAGGATGAGTTCGACCAGTGGGTCAGCGCCGCACAGGCGGAATATCGCGACAAGGGCCGCCTCGACGAGACGCGGCTGGCCTCGCAGACGCCGTTTTCACGCGCCGACACGCAAATCGCCGCAACCGACGCTTCGGCGCAATAATTCAGTCAAGGGATAATCGAGATGACGACAATTGATATTACCGAATCCCACGACAAGCCGCAGGGCTTCATTCGCCGCTGGCTGTTCTCGACGAACCACAAGGACATCGGCACACTCTATCTGATTTTTGCCATTTTCGCCGGTGTCATCGGCAGCGCGATGTCCATCGCAATGCGCATGGAATTGCAGGAGCCGGGCTTGCAGATCTTCGCCGATCCGCAGACCTACAACGTCTATGTGACAGCCCACGGGCTGATCATGATCTTCTTCGTTGTCATGCCTGCGCTGATCGGCGGCTTCGGCAACTGGTTCGTGCCGCTGATGATCGGCGCGCCGGACATGGCGTTCCCGCGCATGAACAACATTTCGTTCTGGCTGCTGCCGGCGTCCTTCGTGCTGCTGCTGATGTCGCTCTTCGTCGAAGGCGCGGCGGGTGCGCTCGGCTTTGGTGGCGGCTGGACGATGTATCCGCCCTTGTCGACGACGGGCAATCCGGGGCCGGCGATGGATCTGATGATCCTGTCGCTGCATCTGGCCGGTGCATCCTCGATCCTTGGCGCGATCAACTTCATCACGACGATCTTCAACATGCGCGCGCCGGGCATGACGTTGCACAAGATGCCGCTGTTCGTCTGGTCGATCCTGGTGACGGCGTTTCTGCTGCTGCTGTCGCTGCCGGTACTTGCTGGCGCCATCACCATGCTGCTTACCGACCGCAACTTTGCCACCACGTTCTTTGATCCCGCAGGTGGCGGTGATCCGGTGCTCTATCAGCATCTGTTCTGGTTCTTTGGCCATCCCGAAGTGTATGTGCTGATCCTTCCCGGCTTTGGCCTGATCAGCCACATCGTATCAACATTCTCGCGCAAGCCGATCTTTGGCTATCTCGGTATGGCCTACGCCATGGTCGCGATTGGCGTGGTCGGCTTCGTGGTGTGGGCGCACCACATGTATACCGCCGGTTTGAGCGTCGATACCCAGGCCTATTTCGTCTTCGCCACTATGGTGATCGCGGTGCCGACCGGCATCAAGATATTCTCATGGATCGCCACCATGTGGGGTGGGTCTATCGAGTTTCGCACGCCCATGCTCTGGTCGATGGGCTTCATCTTCCTGTTCACGCTTGGCGGCGTGACCGGCGTGGTGCTGGCCAATTCCGCCATCGACCGACAGTTGCACGACACTTATTACGTGGTCGCCCACTTCCACTATGTGCTGTCGCTGGGCGCGGTGTTCGCCATTTTTGCCGGCTGGTATTACTGGTTCCCGAAAATGTTCGGCTACACCTATTCCGAGACCATCGGCAAGTTGCATTTCTGGGTGACGTTCATCGGTGTCAACGTGATCTTCTTCCCGCAGCATTTCCTCGGCCTGCAGGGCATGCCGCGGCGCATCGCTGATTATCCGGACGCCTTTGCGGGATGGAATTACGTGTCCTCGATAGGCGCCTATCTGGCCATTCTGGGCGTGGTGATCTTCTTCGTCGGCCTGGTGCATGCCTTCATCCGCGGCCAGCGTGCTGCGGACAATCCATGGGGAGAAGGCGCCACGACGCTTGAGTGGACCTTGTCCTCGCCGCCGCCGTATCACTCGTTCGAACGGCTGCCACGGATCACCTGAGACTTTTTCGCATCTATGGCCTCGCGCGGGCGCTTCCGCGCGGGGTCGCCAAACGGGTTGGGATCCTCAACTCCAACGAGAACGACGGTAGCCGAACATGTCGCAATCCGGGCTTGAGCAGCAAACCGCGCCTACCATGAGCGTTCCCCGCGGGGAGCTGCGCGATTATCTCCTGTTGCTCAAGCCGCGGGTGATGTCCCTCGCCATCTTCACCGCGCTTGCCGGCATGATGCTCGCGCCTGTCAGCGTCCATCCCGTGATCGGCCTGTCGGCCTTGCTCGCCATCGCGCTCGGCGCGGGAGCCTGCGGTGCGCTCAACATGTGGTACGACGCCGATATCGATGCGCTGATGCAGCGTACCGCCAAGCGGCCGCTGCCGCGCAGACGCCTCGCGCCGGAAGAAGCGCTGACCCTGGGCATCGTCCTGAGTGTCGTATCGGTGATATCGCTCGGCACAATGGTCAACTGGGTGGCCGGCGGACTTCTGGCGCTGACGATATTCTATTACGTCTTCATCTACACGATGTGGCTGAAGCGGCTGACGCCTCAGAACATCGTGATTGGCGGCGCGGCGGGTGCATTTCCACCAATGATCGGCTGGGCAGCCGCAACGGGGCAGGTGAGTGCGGAAAGCCTGGTGTTGTTTGCCATCATATTCGTCTGGACGCCGCCGCATTTCTGGGCGCTGGCGCTCAACCGCAGCCGCGACTATGAACGCGCCGGCGTGCCGATGCTGCCCGTGGTGGCGGGCCAGGCGCGTACGCGCCTCGAGATCCTGCTCTACAGCATCGTTCTGGCGCCGCTTGGCGTTGCACCGGCGATCATGGGTTTCGCCTCGCCGTTCTACGCGCTCGTCGCGGGCGTCGCCGGCGCGTTTTTCCTCTGGCTCGCCATCAGGGTTTACCGTGTCCGCGAAGGTATCGGCGCCGAGCGCGCCGCCCGCGCCCTGTTCAAATATTCGATCCTGTATCTCTTCGGGGTGTTCGGTGCCTTGATGCTCGACCGCGCAGCCAGCCTTGTGGGAGTTATCGGATGAATGAGCAGGATGAAATCGTGAAAGCCGATGCCCGGCACGATGAAGCCGAAGACCTGCTGCGCCGCAAGCGTCAGCGCGCCCGCTCGCTGGCGCTTGGCCTGGGTCTCACCGCCCTTGCCGTGCTGTTCTTTCTTGTGACAATCGTTCGTCTTGGCAGCAATGTCTTCAACCGCGCGCTTTGATGTGCACCGGACCCGACCATGAGCAAGCCTGAAAAAGACCAGACAGCCACGCCGCAAACCACGCGCACGGCACTCATCCTGCTGATCGTGCCGCTGGCGATGCTCGGTCTTTCATATGCGGCAGTCCCGCTTTATGACCTGTTCTGCCGCGTTACCGGATATGGCGGGACAACCCAGATCGCCGAGCGCGCACCCGATCAGATCCTCGAGCGCGAGATCACCGTGCGCTTTGACGCCAACACCTCGCGGGGGCTTGACTGGACCTTCAGGTCGGTCGAACCGCGCGTTTCACTCAAGCTCGGCGAAAGCCGGCTGGTGTTCTATGAGGCCATCAACCGCTCGGACAAGACGCTCACCGGCACCGCCACTTTCAACGTGACGCCCGAGGAAGTCGGCATCTATTTCAGCAAGGTCGAGTGTTTCTGTTTCATCGAGCAGACGCTCGAAGCCGGTCAGCGGGTTGACATGCCCGTCAGCTTCTTTATCGATCCTGCAATAATGGACGATCCCATAGCGCGCACGATAGAGGATATTACGCTATCTTATACGTTCTTCCCGACGAAAGTGGAAGACGGAGCGACCGACGCCGGCCCGCGCGCCAGCAGCAGGCCGGGAAGTGATGAAGGACCAGCGTAACGCCCGTGGCGGGTGTGCAGCGTGCAAATGGATGCCGGCCAGGCGCAAGCTTGCGTCAGACGGTTTTGTCGAGAGAAGGCTGAGGGACGATGTCTGAGGCGCACAGCAAACATCATGATTATCACCTGGTGGACCCGAGCCCCTGGCCACTGGTAGGCGCTCTTTCCGCATTCGTCATGGCGATCGGCGCCATCATCTGGATGCGCACCGGTCAGGGCGGCCTGTTCGGTCTGGAGGGCCCTTGGATCTTTGCTGCCGGCATGGGCGGGATACTCCTGACCATGATTGGCTGGTGGCGCGATGTCCTCAACGAGTCGGTGCGCAAGGGCGAGCATACCCGCGTCGTCAAGATGCACCTGCGCTACGGCATGATCCTGTTCATCGCTTCCGAGGTGATGTTCTTCGTGGCCTGGTTCTGGGCCTATTTCGATGCAGCCCTGTTTCCCTCGGCAGTGACGCTGCCCGACAGCGACGTGATGGTCGGGCTTGTCGAGCGCCAGAACATAACGGGCGGCCAATGGCCTCCGGTCGCCACCCAGGACGGTCGCTTCGAATCGACCTTCGATCCCTTCGGGCTGCCGCTCGTCAATACCCTGGTGCTGCTGTTGTCGGGCACCACGATCACGTGGGCGCATCACGCGCTGTTGCAGAACGACCGCAGGGGACTGATATGGGGGCTCACGCTGACCATCGCGCTGGGCATGTTCTTCACGGCGCTGCAGGCCTATGAATACACCCATGCCGATTTCGCCTTTAGCGGCCACATCTATGGCTCGGTCTTCTTCATGGCAACGGGTTTTCACGGCTTTCATGTCATCGTCGGCACGATCTTTCTCGCCGTCGTGCTCGCGCGGGCTCTTGCGGGCCAATTCACGCCGCAAAGCCATTTCGGCTTTGAAGCCGCCGCATGGTACTGGCATTTCGTCGATGTCGTCTGGCTGTTCCTGTTCGCCAGCATCTATGTCTGGGGCGGATGATCCGAAACAGACGTCCGCCGCCGCCCTGCGCGACGTGCAAGCTTGTGTCCTGCAGACCTGCGTCCTGCAAAGATGAGGTTGGAGCGTGCCCCTGTCGCTGCCGGAGCATGACCGCGCCGTGTCGCCCTGGATCGCGGGGTTGAGCGGACGCTGCCCGCGTTGCGGTAACGGCCGGCTGTTTGCCGGTCTACTTCAGCTTGCACCTTCTTGTTCGTCATGCCGGCTTGATTTCGGCTTCGCCGATGCGGGCGATGGACCGGCGGTGTTCGTGATATTGTTTGCCGGCTTTCTTGTGGCCGGTGGCGCGCTGATCACCGAACTCATGTATCAGCCACCCTACTGGCTGCATGCCGTCATATGGGGCCCTGTGGCCGTTATGGTGCCGCTTGCGATGTTGCGGCCATTCAAGGGGCTGCTCGTCGCGCTGCAATATGCCAACGCCGCACGCGAGGGCCGGCACCGCGATCGCTAGCTTGATGGCGCGGCAAATCGTCCCTATTTCACGCAAGCCGCGTTATCGTGGGGCCACGAGCCGCAAGATTCGTGGCCGTCAAAAATTTTTCACTTGAATATTGAGTTCAGGCGAGGCAGAACCCGGCCTCGTTCACACTTTGTGTTCGGTCATCTACTGGTTGGGGAGGACGCCATATGGCTTACGATGACGCCCTCTTCCAATTGGGGATGGACTTGGATCGTGGTTCAAGCACCGCCCAAACGGAAGAAAGCAATGCCAATCGCCAGGTGCATGGTGCACATGACGAAAGGCTCGATTTTTTTTGCGAGCGCAACGGAGTCCGTTTCGCTGGAACGCATCTCATCATTGAGTTGATGAATGCATCTCGTCTCGACGAAATAGAACATGTCGAGGCGATCTTCCGACGATGTGTAGAAGTGGCGGGCGCCACGTTACTCCACATTCACATGCACCATTTCACGCCCAATGGCGGCGTGTCGGGGGTGGCTGTGCTTGCGGAGTCGCATATCAGCATTCACAGCTGGCCGGAATACGGCTATGCCGCGCTTGACGTGTTCATGTGCGGCGACGCCAATCCGCATGCCACCATCGACGTCCTTCGCGAGGGCTTCAAGCCCGAGCGTGTGGAGGTCATCGAGCATCTGCGCGGCAGCCGCGTAGCGCTGGCAAGGGCTGCCTGAACGCAGACCTTCCTGAAAAACGGGGCGTGTCCCGTGCAGGCATGGTCGGACCATCCGATCTGACCGGCACGGGGCACCTCAAACCAGACCCCGTCCGCACCATCACCGGAGACCGCCATGAGCCGCTGGGTGCCCGAAACCCTTCATAAGCATTTCCGCTTCACCTTCCATACCAACAACGTCTTTTACGAGAACCAGACCGAGCATCAGCATCTGATCCTGTTCGAGAACGAGTTTTTCGGCCGGGTGATGATGCTCGATGGGATCATCCAGCTCACCGAGCGTGACGAATTCATCTATCACGAGATGATGGCGCACATGGCGCTGTTCGCGCTCGAGGCGCCGGAACGGGTGTTGGTCATCGGCGGTGGCGATGGTGGCGTGCTGCGCGAGGTGCTGCGCCACAAGAGCGTGAAGCATGCGGTTCTGTGCGAGATCGACCAGAGCGTGATCGATCTGTCGAAACGCTTTCTCGGTTTCGTGTCGCGCGGCGCCTTTGAAGACCCGCGCGCGGAAATCGTCATCGCCGACGGCACCAGATACGTGGCCGAGACCGCCGATCGTTTCGATGTCATCATTGTCGATTCGACCGATCCGATAGGCCCGGCAAAGGCGCTGTTCACGCGCGAATTCTACGCCGATTGCAAGCGCGCGCTGAAGCCCGGCGGCGTGCTTGTGGTCCAGAGCGGTCTGCCGTTCACTCAAGGCGAACTGCTGCTTGATATCAGCAAGAAGATGGCTAGCCTGTTCGCCGACCACGCGACCTACACGCTGACCACGCCGACTTACATCGGCGGACCGATCTCGGCAACCTGGGCGTGTGATGATCCTGCCCGCCGGGCGCTGCCGCTTGCCGCGCTGCAGGAGCGATATGACGCCTCGGGCATGAGCACCGACTATTATACGCCCGAGCTTCATACGGGCGCCTTCGCGCTGCCGGCCTACATCCGCCGCAATACCGTGCCGCCATCGGGGGGGGCGGCCTAGTCAGGTGCAAAGCAGGGCTTTGCTGCGATCGCAAGGTGCTGGGAATTACAGCGCGCGGCGCGCCTACAGCACCTTGCCGGGATTGAGGATGCCCTTGGGATCAAGCGCCGCCTTGATGGCCCGCATCATGGCCATTTCGGTTTCATCCTTCACGCCGGGCAGCAGGTCACGCTTCATGCGTCCGACCCCGTGTTCGGCACTGATCGAGCCGCCCAGCTCGCTGACGATGGCATGAACCGCTTTGGCCACATCGTCCCAACGAGCCAGGAAAGCCTGCGGGTCCATCCCCACCGGCTGACTGATATTGTAGTGCACATTGCCATCGCCGAAATGACCGAACGGGAAGGGGCGCGCACCGGGCACCAGCCGCTCGACTTCGGCATTGGCGCGCGCAATGAAGCTCGGCACCTGACTCACCGGCACGGCGATATCGTGCTTTATAGAGCCGCCTTCATATTTCTGCACCTCCGACAGCCGCTCGCGCAGATCCCAGAACGCTTGCGCCTGGCCGATCGATGCGGCGACGGCTCCATCACTCACGATCCCGGCCTCGAACGCAGCTTCAAGCACGTTTTCAAGGATGGCGGCGGCCTGACCGTCGGCTTGCGCGCCCGAGACTTCGAGCAGCGCATACCAGGGGTGCGGCTGGCTTAGGGGATCGCGGACCTCCGGCATGTGTCTGGCCAAGAATTCGATCGCCAGCCGGGGCAGGAACTCGAACGCGCTCAGGGCGCTACCGGCGCGCGCCTGCGCCATCTCGAACAGGCGCGCCACATCCTCAAGGCTGTCGAACGCCAGAAAGGCACACGCCTGCTCCGCCGGTTTGGGGAACAGCTTCAGGACGGCGGCCGTGATGATGCCGAGCGTGCCTTCCGAGCCGATGAACAGGTCGCGCAGGTCATAGCCGGTATTGTCCTTGCGCAAGGCCCGCAGACCGTTCCAGACGCGCCCGTCGGCAAGCACCACCTCCAGCCCCAGCGTCAGCGCGCGCGCATTGCCATAGGCCAGCACATGAATGCCGCCGGCATTTGTTGCCAGATTGCCGCCGATCTGGCAGGTGCCTTCAGCAGCAAGGCTCAAGGGGAACAGACGTCCGGCCCCATCGGCGGCCTGCTGGGCCTGAGCCAGCGTCGCGCCGGCCTCGATGGTCATGGTGTTGTTGGCGATATCAATGCTGCGCACCCTGTTGAGCCGGGACAGGTTCAGCACGATCTCGTGGCCGTCGGGCATCGGCAATTGTCCGCCGACCAGCCCGGTATTGCCGCCTTGCGGCACCACGGCAATGCCGGCCTCGTGGGCCAGCGCCATGATCCGCGACACCTCTTGTGTACTGGCCGGCTTGAGCAGCAGCGGAGTGCTGGCGCGGTAAAGACCACGCCATTCTTCCATGTAAGGGGCGAGGTCTTCAGGCGCGCTCAGCGCGTTCGCCGTCCCGACGATCTCGGCAAGCTGCTGAAGCAGCCGCGGCGCGGGGGCTTGCGTCATGGTCTGCCGGGCGCCGGTATTGCGCGGCGTGGGTTCAGGTACAGTCATCTCACCTCATTTGTGACTTTGCAGCGAAGCATAGCGCAAGCCCGGATGGTTTGAAAATGCGCGTGATTGTCAATCGCTCGAAGCTGCAGGGGACAGACCGGTATCATCGGCGCTGGCGCGCGCCAGCCGGTCATTGATCGCCTCGCCAAGTCCGGCGCGCGGGATGGGAGCAACCGCGATGGTGCTGGCGCCGGTCCGGTCAAGCTCACGCAGATAGGCAAAGAAATTGGCCGCGGCCTCGCGCAGATCGCCCGAGGCGCTCAGATTGAGCCCGCGCCCGGGCGGCGGCGTGTGCCGGCCAAAGCCGAGCATCACCTCGTCGTCGTGAAGCTCGGTCGCGTTGATGCGCACAGGCGTGCGCGGCGCATAGTGGCTGAGGCTCATGCCGGGCGACAGCGGCCGGGGCGAGGCCGCCGGCGCGCCCAGCCGGGCGCCGAGAACGGCTTCGATCTCCTCACGCGCCAATCCGCCCGGGCGCAGCAGCACCGGCCCATCCGCGCCGAAACCCACAATGGTCGATTCAAGCCCGCCAGGACACGCCCCGCCATCGAGGATCATGCCGGGCACATGTGCCAGATCGGCCGCCACATGCGACGCGCGCGAAGGGCTGAGCCGGCCAGAAACATTGGCGCTTGGCGCGGCGATCGGCAGCCGTGAGACATCGAGCAGCGCCCGCGCCACCGGATGATCCGGTACGCGAAGGGCCACGGTGTCAAGGCCGGCTGTGACCAGATCGCAAAGCCCTGCATCCGCTCGCATTGGCGCCACCAGGCTCAACGGTCCCGGCCAGAAGGCATTTGCCAGGCGTTCGGCCCCACCTTCGAGCATCGCCAGGCGCTGCGCGGCGGGCACATCGAGCACGTGGACAATGAGCGGATTGAAGCGGGGGCGCTGTTTGGCCGCGAAGATGGCGGCGACGGCGCGCGCATCACGCGCATTTGCGCCCAGCCCGTACACGGTTTCTGTGGGAAAGGCGACCAGATCACCGCGGCGAAGCGCCTGTGCGGCCTGCATGATTGCAGCAGCGGTTGCGGGAAAAACATCCATGGTGCAGGTTTGCCGCGCTTGGCCTGTAATGGTCTTGGTTTGCAAGGCCTTCTGCGCTTGCATAGATTGAAACCCGGCACAAGCATAAATCATGCGTATGCGCGCAGGACGCGCTTCGCCCGACAGCCATCAGCAAGGGCCATGACCACCGATCAGATCGTCATTTTCAGCCTGCTCGGCTTCGTCATCGCCCTGCTGATCTGGGGGCGCTGGAGGTATGATTTCATTTCCTTCGCCGCGCTCATAGTGGCGGTTATAGTCGGCGCGGTGCCCGTTTCGGAGGCTTTTTCCGGCTTTGCCCACCCTGCCACCATCATCATCGCCCTCGTGCTCATCATCAGCCGCGGCCTCTCCAATGCCGGAGTGGTCGATGCGCTGTCGCGCCGTCTCATCGACACCGGGCGTTCGCTGTCATCACACATCGCGATCATGGCCGGGCTGGGCGCCAGTCTGTCGGCGGTGATGAACAATGTGGCTGCGCTCGCGCTGCTGATGCCGGTCGATCTGCAGGCGGCGGAAAAAGCAAAGCGCGCGCCGGGCCTGACGCTGATGCCATTGTCTTTCGCGACCATGCTCGGCGGCCTCATCACGCTCATCGGCACGCCGCCCAACATCATTATCGCCAGTTTCCGCGAACGCGCGCTCGGCTCATCTTTCGATATGTTCGATTTTGCTCCCGTAGGTCTCGCCTGCGCCATTATCGGCACGGCGTTCATCGCTCTTTTCGGCTGGCGGCTGATCCCGGTGGAAAGGGCCGGGAAAAGCAAAGCGCAAACCGGCTTCTCGCTCGATGATTATGTCGCCGAATTGCTGGTGCCCGAGGACTCCGATGTCATCGGCAAGCGCGTGCGCGATCTCGACGACGCGGCCGAAAAGACCGAGACGGCGATACTCGGCCTGTTCCGCCGCCAGGAGCGACTGCCCGGTCTGGCGCGCTGGCAGACCGTTAAGGCGGGCGACACGCTTGTCATCGAAGGTTCGCCCAAGCAGATCTCCGAGATCGCTGGCATGCTGGATCTGACCTTCATCGATGAACGCGATGACAAGAAGCTGCTCAAGTCTTCCGATCTCGGCTTTCTAGAAGTCGTGGTGCCGGAGAGCGGGCGCATCGTCGGGCGCTCGGCCCACAGCATGCGGCTGCTGTCGCGGCATGGCATCGTGTTGCTGGGGGTGCTGCGTCAGGGCAAGCAGTTCGCCGAGCGCATCCGCCGCCTGGCCATCCAGCCGGGCGATATCCTCCTGCTTTACGGGCCGAGCGAGCGTCTGCCGGCAGTGGCCGACTGGTTGGGCGGTCTGCCGCTGGCAGGCGGTGCCACACACGCGGTACAGCATGACCGGGCGCTGCTGGCGGGCCTGCTGTTTGCCTTTGCGGTGGCTCTGGCAACGGTCGAATTGCTGCCGCTTACAATAGCGCTTGCCGGGACGTGCCTCGGTTATGTCGCGTTTGGCATTCTGCCGGCGCGCGATGTCTATGATTCGGTCGAATGGCCGGTGGTTGTGCTGGTCGGCTCGCTCATCCCGCTGGGCGCGGCGCTCGAGGCGAGCGGCGGCACGGCGCTGATCGCGGCGCAGATCATCGGGGTGTCATCCGGCCTGTCGCCCGCCATCGTCCTGATATTGCTGATGGCGGTGACCATGGTGCTCTCCGATGCCCTCAACAATTCGGCGACCGCCGTCATCGCCGCGCCTGTAGCACTGGACATCGCCGGCAAGCTCGGTGCCAGTCCCGACCCGTTCCTGATGGGCGTAGCGGTCGCGGCCTCATGCTCGTTCCTGACACCGATCGGGCATAAGAACAACACGCTGATCATGGGGCCGGGCGGCTACAAGTTCAGCGATTACTGGCCCCTTGGCCTGCCGCTGGAAGTGCTGGTGCTGGTGGTGGCTGTGCCGGTCATCCTCCTTGTGTGGCCCATGTGACCGGCGCCCCGCAGATGATCGAGCTGATCGACATTGCGCACAGCTTTGATGGCAAGCCGGTGCTGCGCGGCATCAGCCTGCGCCTCGGCCAAGGCCGCACCGCCATCATCGGCGCCAACGGCTCGGGCAAATCGACCTTGGCGCGCATCCTCAACGGGCTGGTGCGCGCCGACCGGGGCGAGGTGATGATCGACGGCGTATCCACCCGCAAGGATCCGGCACGGGCGCGCCTCGCGGTGGGGCTGGTATTCCAGAACCCCGATCATCAGATCATCATGCCGAGCGTGGAAGAAGACCTTGCCTTCGGGCTGCGCAATATGAACCTTCCCGGCGAGGAGATTGAGCGGCGAATCCACGCTGTTCTCGACGCTCACGGACTTGGCGAAAAGCGTCAGCATCCCGCGCATCTGCTCAGCGGCGGGGAGAAGAAATTGCTCAGCATCCTGTCGGTGATCATCATGAGCCCGCGTTATGTGGTCCTTGATGAACCGCTCGCATCGCTCGACCTGGCGAACAGGGCGCGGATCAGCGGGCTTATCGCATCACTGGCGCAGCCCGTGATCGTCATCACCCATGATCTCGACCTTATTGCCGGCTATGATCGTGTCGTGTGGCTGGATGCGGGCCATGTTGCTGCTGAGGGTCCGCCAGACGCCGTGATCCCCCGCTATATCGAAAGCGTGCCGGCATGTTCGCAATCCATATCCAGCGCAATTCCCCCATCCACCGGCTCGGCGCGGGGTTAAAGCTCGGCGCGCTGTTCTTTGCCGGGGCGGCGATTTTCCTGGTTTCATCGCTGCTCGTTCAGGCTCTGGTGCTGGCGGGTGTGGCGCTTCTTTACCCGCTGGCGCATCTCAGCTTGCGCGAGATGCTGGCGACGCTGCGCCCGGTGTGGCTGCTGGTGATCCTGATCACGGCCGCGCATCTGGGCCTTAGCGGACCATTGCCGGCGGCCCTGACGGCCATGCGCATCCTGAGCCTGGTGCTGCTTGCCGGGCTCATCACGCTCACCACGCCATTTTCCGCGATGATCGAGACACTTGGCCGCGCGGCCGGCTTCCTGCGTCCGCTGGGTGTTGATCCCCACCGTGTCGGGCTCGCGATCGCGCTGGTCATCCGCTTCGTGCCGGTGCTGCTGAATGATTACCGCGAGATCGAGGCTGCACGCGCGGCGCGCGGTGCGCGGGCGTCGGTCTTTCGCTCGACAGGCCCGTTGCTGATAAAGACATTGCAAATGGCGCGCAATCTGAGCGAAGCAATCGAGGCGCGGGGGTTCGAGCACCGGCGCTAGAGTATTTTCGGCTAAAAATGGAGCCGGTTTCGTGCTCGGAGCCGAAGGCGGGCGCGAAGCGTCCAGATTACGACAGAACAAGAACTTGAAGCGCGGTCATGGACACCGGTTTTCAGAACGCGCGCCTGCCGGCAGCAGGGGCTAGCGGGGGCATCATGTCCTTGCGCCAGTCTGCGCGCTTGCCAGTCGCTCGTGGAGGTCAGGATGCGGATCACCGATATCGTCTATATCGCCTTGTTTGCCGCGATCATCGCTGTGCTCGGCCTTGCGCCCATGGTGCTTCTCCCGGTCGTGCCGGTGCCGATCACTGCACAGACGCTCGGGGTGATGCTGGCGGGGTCGATCCTGGGAGCGCGTCGCGGCGCACTGGCGGTTCTGCTGTTCCTTCTTCTTGTTGCGGCCGGTCTGCCGCTGCTGACGGGGGGGCGCGGCGGCTTGAGCGTCTTTGTCGGCCCCAGCGCCGGCTTTCTGCTCGGCTGGCCGCTGGGTGCGCTGGTGATCGGATGGCTGACGCAAATATTCTGGGCCCGCCTCAGCTTCGCCAGGGCCTTCGCGATCAATCTGATCGGCGGCATCGGCGCGATTTATGCGCTCGGCATCCCGATGCTGTCGTGGCTCGGTGGCATGAGCATCTGGCAAGCTGCGACGGCATCAGCGGTATTCCTTCCCGGCGATGTGCTGAAAGCCGCCTTTGCCGCCAGCGCGGCGATGTTCGTGAAGCGCGGCTATCCGCTCATCTCGCACAAGCCGGCGGGCGAGGAGAAGCGCTAGCGATGGGCAAGACGGTCTTCACCGAACTGCGTGATGTCTGCGCGCGCGCCCCCGAGGCGCCGGCGATCATCTTTCGCGGCCAATGCGTGCCGCGTGGGCAATTCCTGCGCCGCGTAAAGGCATTCGCCGGCTGGCTGGAGGATCAACCCGGCGGGCCGGTCGCGATCAGCATGGCCGATGGATCCGATCTGCTGGTCGCCTTCTTCGCCGCTGCCGCGCTCGGTCGTCCGGCGATGGTGCTCGACAAGCAGATGTCCGACACAGACCGCAAAGACGTGCTGGTGCGTGCCGGAGCTGGCACGGTAATCGACGCGGCGTTGCCGCAGCGCCACGACCACGTGGCATGGCCTGACGTGTCTGGCGACGCCGAGTTCTATTTTGGCCTGACCTCGGGCACGACCGGCCGGGCCAAGATTTTCGCCCGTACCCACCGGTCATGGCTCGCCACGTTCGACGCCGCGCAGCGCGTCTTCGATTTTCAATGCGATGACCGCGTTGCTATCATCGGTTCGCTCAGCCACTCGCTGTTTCTGTATGGCGCGGTGCATGCGCTTTGCGCAGGCTTGAGCGTGATCCTTTGCGCCCCCTACCTGCCGGGCCGGGCGCTGCGTGAAATCACTGCGCACGGCGCCACCGTCGTTTATGGCGTGCCGGCCATGCTGGAGCCGTTAGCCAAAGGGCTTCGCGCCGCGCCCGGCATGCGGCTGATCATCAGCGGCGGCGCGCGGCTTGGCGTCAGCCAGCGCATTGCGCTTGAACAGGCTGCGCCGGGTGCCCGCGTGATCGAGACTTATGGCGCATCCGAACTCAGCTATGTCGCACATGCGCATGGCGCCTCGGACGGATCTGACACTGTTGGCAAGGTTTTTCCCGGTGTCGAGGTCGAAATCCGTTCAAGCGAGGGCGAGGTGCTGCCTGCTGGTGCATCCGGGCTGGTGTGGGTGCGCAGCCCCATGCTGTTCTCGCGCTATCTCGGCGAAGACGTCGGCTGTCCGGCTGCCCAGGGCGGCTGGGCGAGCGTTGGCGATGTCGGCGTGCTCGATGAAAGCGGAGCCCTGCTGATCCGCGGACGGGCCGACCGGACCATGAACACCAAGGGGCTCAAGATCCGTCCGGAGCCCGTGGAAGACGTGCTTGTCAGCCACGACGACGTTGTCCAGGCCGTGGTGCTGGGCTTGTGCGATGAGCGGCGCGGCGAGCGGATCGCCGCCGTCATAATCGCCCGTGAGGGCTGCACGCTCAGCCGCGCCCAACTGATCGAGTTCTGCCGGCAAAAAGTAGGCGCGCGCGCCGCGCCGCAGCGATTTTTCCGCGCGCTGCGTCTTCCCATGACCCGTTCAGGCAAGGTTGCTATCGCCCGCCTGCGCGATGCCCTGAGCCGTGGCGATCCCGGCTTCATGGAGATGCAATGACCGGCCGGGCCATCATCATCGCAGCGCGCCGCACCGCCATCGGGCGCATCGGCGGATTGCACCGCACCCGGCGCATCGAGGAGCTCGGCGCACCGGTCATCGAGAGCGTGATCGCCGACAGCGGGCTGCAAGGCGCAGATATCGCTGAAGTTGTGATCGGCAACGCGGCGGGCGGTGGCGGCAATCCGGCAAGGCTGGTCGCGCTGAGCGCAGGGCTTCCCGAGGCGGTGCCGGCGCTGACGATCGACCGCCAGTGCGCTTCGGGTCTGGACGCCATTCTTCATGGCGCACGTTTGATCATGACGGGTGCTGCGGATGCCGTCATCGCCGGGGGAGCGGAGAGCCCGTCAACAGCGCCGTGGCGTGTCGCCAAGCCCAGATCGCTTTATGCCGGCCTGCCGCGCTTCTTCGACCAGGCGCCTTTTGCCCCGCCAGAAGCCGGCGATCCGCAGATGGTCGAGGGCGCGGAGAATGTGGCGCGCGCTCATGGCATCGGCCGCCAGTCGCAAGACGCCTACGCGCTGAAAAGCCATCAGAAGGCCGTCTCCGCCGAGGCGAGGGGAGCTTTCGATGCCGAAATCGTACCGCTCGCTGGCGGAGCGATCGAGCGCCGCGACGAATGCCCGCGCGCCAGCCTCACGGCTGAGGTGCTGGCGCGCATGCCGGCGCTGCTGCCGCCTGGTGGCACCATCAGTGCGGGCAATAGCTGTCCGGTCAATGACGGTGCCGCGATGGTGGTTCTGGTCAGCGAGAGCCTGTATGCGCGGCTGGGCAAGCCGCCCGGATTGCTGGTGCGTGATGGGGCGACTGCAGGCGTCAGCCCGAACCTGCCGGGGCTGGGCGCCGTTCCCGCCGTGCAGGCCCTGTTTGCGCGGCTGGGCGGCGAACCGCGCGAGCGGCTTGGCGCGATCGAGTTCAACGAGGCTTTCGCCAGTCAGGTGCTCGCCAGCCTGAAAATCCTGTCGCTGGAGGAAAAACTGGTGAATGCCGATGGCGGCGCGATTGCTCTGGGCCATCCCTATGGCGCGAGTGGCGCTGTTCTTGTGGTGCGGCTGTTCAGCCGGCTCGTGCGTGAAGCGCCGCACCGGCCGGGGCCGCTCGGTCTGGCGATGCTGGCGGCGGCCGGCGGCCTTGGCGTGGCGGCTGCTTTCGAGCGCGTCGGAGCAACCTGATATAGTCCTGCAAGTGGCGGCAAATGGCTCCCAGCAACGGCTTTTCGTATACAGCGCAGGGAAAATCTGTATAATTTCAAGCATAAACATGGCGGGACGCACGTATCGCGCCAGGGACCACAATATATATCAATATGTTGTGGCAACCTTTGACACGAGGACGGTAGAGCCAATGTTGTCGATTCGACTTTTCCATATCGCTCTCCGGGCACGCATTCCGGATAGCGCGGCCAGGGTCGCGGCGCCACGATGGCGCAAATGACGGGCGTGACCGAAGCGCCGCTGCAACGGGCAATGGGACCCTATCCATTCCAGCGCCCCCACAAAGATTAGCTGTGAATTCGAACACGATATCGCGACTTGCCTTTTGCGAAAGGCGGCCCAGGGAGGCTTTACTTTTTGTCCATGCGTAAGGGGCTGCTGGAGATATCGAGCGCGAGCGGGCTCGCCATCGAGGGCTTGCCCATCAGATCGAGAACGGCGCAAAGAGGTTGAACATGAGCAGTCTGGTTCTGGGATGGCGCGAATGGGCGGGGCTGCCCAAGCTTGGCTTGCCGGCGATCAAGGCCAAGATCGACACCGGCGCCCGCACATCGGCGCTGCATGCCTACAGGATCGAGTCGTTCGGCCCGCCGGAAAGTCCGCGCGTGCGCTTCTGGGTTCATCCGGTCGAGGGCCGCAACGATATCGAGGTGGTATGCACCGCCAAGGTTATAGAGCGCCGCCAGGTGGTCAGTTCCAACGGCCAGTCGGAAATGCGCTACATCATCAAGACCCCGCTTCGCATCGGCGATGCGGAATGGGAAATCGAGGTCTCGCTGAGCAACCGCGAGACGATGAACCATCGCATGCTGATCGGACGCATGGCGCTGGATGCGGGTAAGGTCGTGGTCCAGCCCTGGGCCGAGTACCGGCAGAGGGAACTCGATTATACCGGGTATGAGCAGCTTGCCAGACATCCGCTGGAGCATCGCCCGCTGCGCATTGCGCTGCTGACCATGGAGCCCAACAACTATTCCAATCGCCGGCTTATCGAGGCCGCCGAGGCGCGCGATCATGTCATCGAGCCGCTCAAGACCCTGGCCTGCTACATCAACATCAATTCGCTGGCGGCCTCGGTGCATCATGACGGCGAGGCGTTGCGGGCGTTCGATGCGGTGATCCCGCGTATCGGGGCGACGGTGACCTCGTATGGTACTGCCGTCGTGCGCCAGTTCGAGATGACCGGCGCATTTTGCCTCAATACCGCCGCCAGCATCACCAATTCGCGCGACAAGCTGCTTGCCCATCAACTCATGGCCCAGCACAACGTTCCCATGCCGACAACGGCATTCGCCAGCCTGCCCGACAGCACCGATGACCTCATCAAGATGGTCGGCGGCCCGCCGCTGGTGGTGAAGCTGTTGCAGAGCACGCAGGGAAAAGGCGTCCTGCTTGCCGAGAAGTTCAAGGATGCGCGTCAGCTTATCGATGCGTTCCGCAACATGTCGGCAAATTTCCTCGTGCAGCAATTCGTCAAGGACGCGGCCGGCCAGGACATCCGCTGCATCGTGCTCGACAACAAGGTTATCGCGACGATGCGCCGGCGCGCCGGATCGGATGATTTCCGCTCGAACCTGCACAGCGGCGGCACAGCCGAGGCAGTCAAGATCACGACTGAAGAGCGCAAGGCTGCAGTGAAGGCGGCGCGGATCATGGGGCTCAAATTCGCCGGTGTCGATCTGCTGCGTTCTGAATCCGGGCCGTTGGTTCTTGAAGTGAATTCAAGTCCGGGATTGGAAGGTATCGAATCCGTCAGCCGCGGCTCCATCGCCGAAGCCGTGATGAGCTATATCGAGCAGCAGACCTTCCGGCCAAAGGCGACGATCCGCAAGAGCGCGTCCGCGGCGGCCTGATCCCTCGGGCACTACAAACTTGACGTCCGGCGGAGGACGCGAAGACGCCAGCACGGCATGCATGAACCTGAATATCCGCGCCGGCGCCCTTGCGATCATCCGGCCGGCACGCTGACCTGCGGACCGACAAATCCTGTTTGGCGCAAATTCTTTTATAAAGCGTAACGAAGCGTGCCGGATCAGCGCGCCAGTCCGCTCCAGCGCGCCAGAAAATGGTTGAGCCAGAGGCGCTGGCGCGGCGCATGCATGGCGTGGCCGGCGATATGTGCCGTGCGGGGCAGGGCGCCGGGCAGGCGCAGCCGGCGATGCGCCGTCGTGGTCCAGAGATCGATCATCGGCGCGGTGATCTCGGGGTGAAATTGCAGCCCGTAGGCCGCGCGCCCGTAACGAAACGCCTGATGTTCGAACACATCCCCCTGCGCCAGGACGGTCGCGCCTGAGGGCAGATCGAAGCCCTCACGGTGCCACTGATAGACATGGCTCGGCCAATGGGGAAAGACGCGCCCCGCCGGCGCCGGCCTGATGGGATAATAACCGATCTCCACCTGTCCGCGTTCATGCTTGAAGACCCGTGCATCAAGCTGGCGGGCAAGAAGCTGTGCGCCAAGGCAAATCCCGAGAAAAGGGACATCGGCACGCAGCGCGCGCTCGATCAGGCCGATCTCGCGGGTGATGTATTCATGCGGATCATTGGCGCTCATGGGACCGCCGAACACCACGACCCCGGCATAGGCGTCAAGCGTTCTCGGCAGCGGATCGCCAAAGCGCGGCGTGCGGATATCGAGCGCAAAACCGTGACCACGCAGCCAGCGCCCCACATAGCCCGGGTTTGACCTGCGCTGGTGCACGATCACCAGCATGCGCCTTCCATGGGCGCAGGCTTCCGGCCATTGCGAGCCGATGTCGGTTCCTTCCAGCCTGGCAGGGTGTTCCAGTCGCACGAGATGACCTCATTGGCATGGTTCGCTGCTCAACGCCGTTTGAGAAGAACGCCCATCAGCGGCAGGAGCAGAGTATGGGGCAGCACACGCAGGGCGAAATGGTTGAAGGTCGTAAGCACGCCCGGCGTGATCAGACGCTTGCGGCAGCGAAAACCGCTATAGGCCGCGCGCGCCACGCTTTGCGGGCTCATGGGCATCAGAAGCTTGGTGTAAAGTGCGCTGTCTGCGCCCATTCCCTTATGGAAATGTGTATCGACCGGCCCCGGCGCAACCACCGACAGGCGCACACCAAGTCCGGATATCTCATGCGCGATCGCCTCGCTTAGAGAGATCACATAGGCCTTCGAGGCATAATACGCGGCCTGATAGGGGCCGGGAACCACGCCGCCGATGGACGCAATGTTCAGAATTCCGCCGTCGGCACGCGCCAGCATGCCGGGCAGATAGATCCGCGTCAGTTCACTCAGGGTGCGCACATTCAGATTGACCAGGCGAGCGACATCACCGTGCGCGTGTTCGGCGAATGGTCCGCTCAATCCGATTGCGGCATTGTTGACGAGCACATCCACGCGCAGGCCCCAGTCTTCGATGATCGTCGCGAGCCGGGCGCAGGCATCGGCTTCAGCCAGATCGACGGGGGCGATATGGATCTTCACCCCGTGCTGTTCGCCAAGCCGGGCGGCCGCGTCCTCCAGGCCCTTGCGGGTGCGTGCGACGAGCACCAGATCGTTGCCGCCGGCAGCAAATTCATGCGCCAGCCAGTATCCGATCCCCCGTGAGCCGCCAGTGATCAGGGTAACGCCCGGGCGCTGGTCATCCGCCTCGCTGCGTTGCCGCGCCCGGACCAGCCGGCGCGCCCAAGCGCGCTCGATGCGCTCGCTCGGACCTGGCGTCTGGGCATTCCTGCTCACGGCGCCTGCTGGGCCTCCACCTTCTTGCGCGCAGTGATTCGCGCCCGCGATGAGATGCCGAGCAATTCGGCGGTGCGCCAGATCAGGTTGTCCTCGAAAGCATGGACCTCGCCATCGGCATAGGCGATCTCCCACATCATCTCGATGAGCTTGATGCGGTCTTCCTCGCTCAGGGCGTGTTTCAGCTTGGATGTGAAGCCGTACAGATCGACGGCATCGCGCTCGCGGCGCTCCGCCTTGACGATCAGGGTTCGCAGATCCTCTTCGCTCAGCCCGTAGCGCGCCTTCAGCACATCATGCAGCCGGCGGGTCTCTGCTTCTTCCACCTTGCCGTCGATCCCACAGGCATGGACCAGCAAGGCAGCCGCTGCGAGCCGCGATTCATCCTCGGTGAATTCGGGCTGGCCGTCGTTGCCAGATACCAGATCGTCGATGAATTGGCTGATGCTCTTGAACATGATTTCATTATCCGTAAGGTGGGGCTAGTGCGAGTGCTGCTGCATACTGATAGGCTTTTAATTTGGGCGGCCCGCAGGCCGATGTAAAGCAATCGCGCAGCCAGCATCCATGAAGCCCGCGCGCAGCCCGTGTTTATTCATTCTCTCGCAATTTTTTTGCGCCATTCTCCGATCTCGGGATGTGTGGAAGTTATCCTTCGCACCGGCCCGGCACGAGACAAAATGGCATGGACCATGACCGCTGATATCTATTTCGCCAATGACGAGTGGTTCTGGAAGGCATGGGCCGACACGATTTCAAAACGTCCGGCGCACGCTGCGCCCGTCGAGCCCCACAAAAGTGGCGCGCCTTCCCACCGCAATCTGGCAAGCCTGCTCAGCAGCGAGTTTCTTGAGCAATATGTTGCGCTCGTGATGCTGCTTGAGCGGTTTGCATCCGCGCCCAAGACCTTGTCTGAACATCTGTTTTCCTGGCAGCCGCGCAGCTATGAAGATTATTTTCGCTCATCCGGCCTGCGTGACGGGGCCCTGGCTGCTTCCGCGCTTGCGCAATCGCCAACGGCGATCCGTGAGGCGTTGATGCGGGCGGTGGTCTATCTCGATGAAGAGGCGTTGGTGGCCATCGAGGCGGTGCGCGCGGCCATGCAGGGGCGGATCGACAAGGTGCCGGCGATCTGCCGCGAACGTGCTGCGATGCTCGCAAGGCGCATCGAGGATGTGAATGCGCTCATCGCCGCGCAGCCGGCCCATGGCGATGACAGCTTCAGCACCGTATTGCTGCCGGTAGCGCCGGAACGTCGCAGCTAGACACATGTGCAGAATTGCCGCGCCCTCACCTTGATGATAGGTTCAAGGGCATGATCTCGCGCGCGCACGATGCCCATTGGCGGCCATCAGATCGATATCGTAGCCAGGCTGGACTTGGCCGGCGGGCCATTGTTCTTTTGGCTCTGATCGCTCTTGGCCTGGCCGCGTTCGCCGGTGCCGCATCGGCGCAGGAGCCCGAAACGCCGCGCTCGGGCCAGGAACAGCCGCAAGGGCGTCCGTATGACAGCGAGTTGTTTCAACTGGCCGAAGTCCTTGGCGCGATCCACTATCTGCGCGAGCTGTGTGGCGCTCAGGAGGGCCAGCTCTGGCGCGACCAGATGTCCGCGCTGGTAGAGGCTGAGGGCACAAGCGCCCGCCGGCGCGCCGCGTTGGTGCGCAGCTTCAACCGGGGATATCGAGGCTATGGCCGCACTTATCGGACCTGCACGGGCCTGGCGCGGCTCGCCATCAACCGGTTCATGCAGGAGGGCACGGCGCTTGCGCGGCGCATGCTGAACGCGGCCGGGTGAACCGGCGACATCAGCGTGGCGAATTAATGCTTAATGCAGCGCGCGCGTGCGCGTCATTTCACCTTTTGATAAATCCATTTCGTTCATCTGGCGTTGTGCTTGGCGGTGCTAGGTTGGTTGGCTTGAGCAAACCTGATCGGCTCTCTCAGGCAAATACGGCTGGCCTTTCAGCCGGGCGCAGAGCTGATCCTCTCACTCGCGGAGCAAAAAACGGTGTATAAGCCCTGGCTCGAAAATGCCTCTGACCCTGGCCTCTGGGATGACGATGAAGCGCGCGCCGACATGGCGCTCGGCTATATCGCGGAGGCGTGGGAGCAGGCTCTCGGTGATGGCATCGAACCTGAGATGATCGCCAATGCGGCTCTGTTCGCCGCGATGTCGGATCTGGTGAGCCTTTATGGGGAGAGCGCGGTCATGACGATGGCCGAGGGTCTGCGCGCACGGATCGAGCGCGGCGAGTTCACGATCAAGGGGCGGCTGCAATAAACAGCGTCTTCGCAGAACCAGGCCGTAGCAAAACCAAGCCGTAGCAAAACCAAGCCGTAGCAAAACCAAGCCTTGGCAAAATCAAGCCGTAGCAAAACCAGCTTCTCGCGCGGGCGGGCCGCACACGGGTTGTGTGCCGAGAGGCATGACACAGAGCGCCGCCCGGCGCTCAACCGAAGGCGGCGGCGATGACGCGCGCGCTCGCATTGGCCCACACCAGCAGCAACTGGCCGATCAGGAGTATGCCGAAGCCGACGAGCACGACACCGGCAATCTGATTGATCAGTTGCAGGCGCTGTTCGGTCATGCGGTGGCGAATGCTGGAGATGAAATAAGATAGCGTCAGCCACCATAACAGGCTGCCCGCCATGACCGATATGACCAGCGTGAGCGCATGGCGATAGGTCTGCAAGCCGCCGACGAACGAGCCCAGACTGCCGAAAATGGCAAACATGCCGAGTATGGCGCCGGGGTTGGTGATGGTGAGCGCGAAGCTCTGCGGTATGACAGAGGCATGGGGGACGATGCGCCAGATGGGATAGCGCATTGCCGGCCGGAAGAATTCCGGCAGCAGCTCGGCCATGCGCCTGAGCTGCGACCAGTTTGTGCCAGCCTCGGCAATCTTGGGTTCGGTAAAGTAAAGCCGAAAGCCGAACAGCAGCAGGACCGCGCCGCCCACCATCTGGATTTCCTGACGGTGTGTGGTGGTGATACTGGAGATTGCTGTCATGCCGAAGGCTGCCGCGGCAGCAATCAGCCCGTCGCCGAGCACCGCCCCCAGACCTGCTGCAACCCCGCCCCAGGTGCCGCGCTCAAGCGTGCGCTGAATGCACATCACATTGACCGGGCCGACGGGCGCTGCAACCAGCACGCCGATGATCATACCGGTCAGGATGAGCTGCGTTTCGGAAATCAGCGTGTCGACCATTGGTTCCAAACCAAGCCGGCCGTTGTCGGGCCGTCAATATCGTTTGCGGGACATGTTTCCGGCCCAATCACCTGCAAGAGAAAGGTTCATGCAAAGTCATGCGCATGTTCGGATCGGGTCGTTGCCCGACGATTGCCAGATACAACAAGCCGTTTCTCTTGCATCTACCGCCCCCAGAGCGATTTTCAAGACCGCCTTGATGTCCGTGCTGCCAGGTAATCCCCAGACCGGATCAGAAAGAATCATCATGTCGCCAACAGGTCATTCGTATTAAACCGATGCAAATTCTATTCCTAGTCATCGCGATCTGCGCCTTTATCGCGCCCACAGAATTTCACCGCGCTGGCGCGCAAATGCCGCACCGCGCCGGGCAGACATCTGAACGGCCGCCGTCAATGCCTGAAATACGGCGTGATTTCAGCGCATTGCCCTCCGCGGTGCAGGACATGCGCTTTTCGATCCTTGCTGCCGCCGCGAGCGGCGATCTGGAAGAGATTCGCGTCGTCCTTGAGCGCAACGAGATCATGCCCGTGCTCTCGGCCAGCCAGCGGATCGCCGACCCGCTCGCCCATTTCAAGGCACGCTCGGCCGATGGTGAAGGCGCGCAGCTCATGGCCGTGCTCATCGACATACTGACAGTCGGCTTCGTCGTGGTGCCGATGCAGGACAACGAGATGTATGTCTGGCCCCATTTCGCCGAGACCGGGGTTCAGGACCTGCAAGTCCCCGAACTCGTGGAACTGTACCGGCTGGCGCCGCCAGACAGGGTCGCTGCCATGCGCGCCTCGGGCAGGTATGATCATTTCCGCCTCGGCATAGGCCGCGACGGCACCTGGCACTTCTTTCACGATGATGAATGAGGCCGCAGCGTCTCCTGAAACCGCACGGGCCGGCCCGATGGCGGCGCTATGATCTCGCCGTCGCGCATGACGATCAGCCCGCGGATGATGGTGGCTTGCGGCCAGCCGCGCACCCGCATCCCCGCATAGGGCGTCCAGCCGGACCGGCTGGCGATCCAGTCATCGGTGATCTCGCGCTCCATCTGCATGTCGACGATGGTCAGATCGGCGTCATAGCCAA
The DNA here is from genome assembly GCA_036734025.1 of Dichotomicrobium sp. Classification (GTDB taxonomy): domain Bacteria; phylum Pseudomonadota; class Alphaproteobacteria; order Rhizobiales; family Rhodomicrobiaceae; genus DAIMZI01. Next base: position 85,824 of record DAIMZI010000002.1, on the reverse strand, counting down.
GCGCGATGCGTCCCTTGCCGGCGATGCCATAGACACGCTGCGGGCCATGGCTGGTCAGATCGACGAAACGCTCCAGCGACAGCCGGCCGGCATTCACATGATCGAGCATCACCGGCACCAGCGTCTGCACGCCCGTCATGCCCGAAGGCGAGGCTGGATAGGGCTGCTCCTTTTCCTCCAGCGTGTGCGGTGCGTGGTCCGAACCGATCGTGTCGAACACGCCGGCGCGCAGTCCGGCCCATAGCGCGGCCTGGTGCGCGGCATCGCGGATCGGCGGATTGATCTGCGCAAGCGTGCCCAGCCGCTCGTAGGCTTTTGGCGCGCACAGCGAGAGATGGTGAACCGTCACTTCGGCGGTGGCGACATCCCTGGCGCCTGCCAGAGGCGCGATCTCATCGGCGCTGGTGACATGAAGCACATGGACCCGCCCGCCCGTCTCGCGCGCCAGCCGCAGCAGCATCTGCGTCGCATTCAGCGCCGCGCGCGCGTCGCGCCATGTCGCATGGGTGGCCGGCTCGCCAGTGCGCCGCTCGCCGACCCGCGCCTGAAGCCGCGCCTCGTCCTCGCAATGAAACGCGGCGCGCCGTGACAGGCTTTGCAGGATGAGGCGCACATCGGGTTCCTCCGAGACCAGCAGGTTGCCGGTGGATGAGCCGATGAACACCTTGATGCCCGCCACGCCCGCAAGCCGCTCAAGGCCGGCGAGGCTGTCGATATTGTCGCGTGTCGCGCCCACATAAAACGCATGGTCGCAGTACATGCGGCCACGCGCGCGCGCCAGCTTGTCCTCAAGGGTTGCCGCGTCAACTGTTGGCGGCTTCGTGTTGGGCATTTCGAACACTGCGGTAACGCCACCAAGCACCGCCGCGCGGCTGCCGGTCGCCAGGTCTTCCTTGTGCTCCAGACCCGGCTCGCGAAAATGCACATGCGTGTCGATGACGCCCGGCAGGACATGCAGCCCGCTGGCGTCGATAACCTGGGCTGCATCCGCGCCCTCAAGCGCGCCCAGCGCCGCGATCCGCCCCTCGGAGATGCCCAGGTCGGCTTGCGCGATCCCGTCGTGATTGACGAGCGTGCCGCCCCTGATGATCAGGTCATGGCGCGCGGGCATGATGTGGGCTCCTGGTTGGTGTGCAGCAAGCGGGCTTGCCGGGATGTCCCGCATACGCAATCATGCGCGCCGGGGCAAGGGCAAGCGTGGCGCCAGAGCCAAGGGCAAGCGTGGCGCCAGAGCCAAGGGCAAGCGTAGCGCCAGAGCAATGAGGCAGGAATGAGTGAGTGTCAGCAGGCGATCCTGGAAAGTCGCGCGGTGCTGCGCGTGGATGGTGAAGCCGCCGGAGATTTCCTCAACGGGCTGGTGAGCGTGCGGGTGAGCGGGCTGCAGCCCGGCGATGCGGTCTTTGCCGGGCTGCTCAGCCCACAGGGCAAGCTGCTTTTCGATTTTCACATCGTCCGCGCTGCGGGCGGCTTTCTGCTCGATTGTCGTGCCGAGATGGCAGGTGAACTTGCCAAACGGCTCGGCTTTTACCGGCTGCGCGCCAAGGTGGGCATCGAGGGGCCGCTGCCTGACATGCGCGTTGGCGCCGTATGGGGGGCTGCGGCTCAAGTGCCGCATGATGGCGGCCTGATCGCGGTGTGGCAAGACCCGCGCCTGGCCCCGCTGGGTTGGCGCTTCATTGCTCATTTATCCGATATGGGCCAGGCGCTGCCCAACGCGTGCGCGCATGTGGATGAGGCCGATTATCACGCGCACCGCATCGCGCTCGGCGTGCCCGAAGGCGGGCTGGACTATGGCGTCGGTGAGATTTTTGCCCATGACGCGTGTCTTGATCTGCTGGGCGGGGTCGATTTCAAGAAAGGCTGTTATGTCGGTCAGGAGGTCGTCTCGCGCATGCATCACCGGGGTACGGCGCGCAAGCGTTTCCTCATCGTCACGGCGGATCAGCCGCTGCAATCGGGGATGTCCGTGAGCGCCGGCGAGAAGGCGCTTGGCGAGCTTGGCTCGGTTGCGGGAAACATGGCGCTGGCCCTGGTCCGTATCGACCGCACCGGCGAGGCGCTGCTCAAGGGCGAGCCGATCATCGCGGGTGACGTGAGCGTCGCCTTGCGCCGACCCGACTGGGCGGGGTTCGATCTGCCCGCGCCTGCGGCTGCATCATGACGCCGGGGGCGATGCTGCGTTGTGCCTGGGCGACGTCTGATCCGCTTTACATCGCCTATCACGACGAGGAATGGGGCGTGCCCAAGCGCGATGACCGGGCGCTGTTTGAAAAGCTGTGCCTGGAAGCCTTCCAGTCGGGGCTGTCGTGGCTGACGATCCTGCGCAAGCGCGAGCATTTCAACACCGCCTTCGACGGTTTCGATCCGCAGCGCGTCGCCCGCTATGACGGCACGAAAATCGCGGCGCTGATGGGCGATCCCGGCATCATCCGCAACCGCGCCAAGATCGAAGCCGTGATCGGCAATGCCCGCGCCCTGCTGCGGCTTCGCGAGCGTGGGAGCTTTGCCGATTATCTGTGGGGCTTCGTCGATGGCGTGGCGGTGCAGAATCGGTTTAACGATCCCGCAGACATCCCGTCATCGACACCGCTGAGCGCGACCCTTGCCAAGGCGCTGAAGGCTGACGGGTTTGCTTTCGTCGGCCCGACCACGGCCTATGCGTTCATGCAGTCCGTCGGGCTGGTGAATGATCACATCACGGGCTGTCCGCGCCACGAGGCCTGCGCGCGGTTGGCCCGCATTTGATGAGGTGCGCCCATTCACACTGCGCTCAAGCCGTCACAACGCGATCCCCGCGTGCGGGCCTGGCAGCGCATGCTGTCGGGGCGCCGGCTTGATGTGCTCGATCCCTCGCCGCTCGATGTCGAGATCGAGGACATCGCTCACGGGCTGGCGCGGGTGGCGCGCTGGAACGGCCAGACGCTGGGGCCGCATGCGCTGTCGGTGGCGCAGCATTCGCTGCATGTCGAGCAGGCGATGATGATGCTGCGCCCGGGCTGGCCGGATCGCTGGCGGCTGGCGACGCTGCTGCATGATGCGCCCGAATATGTCGTCGGCGACCTGATCAGCCCGTTCAAGGCGGCAATCGGGTCTGACTACAAAGCGGTGGAAAACCGCTTGCTCGAAGCGATCCATCTGCGCTTTGGCCTGCCGCCCGCGCTGCCGACTTATGTGACGCGGACGATCAAGCGCGCCGACCGGATCATGGCCTATTTCGAGGCGCGCCATCTGGCGGGCTTTTCGCCGGCCGAGGCCAGCCGCTACTTTGGCAAGCCGCGTGGCTTGTCGCCCGAGCATACAGCGTGTCTGGCCAGCTTTCAGCCTTGGGATGTGGGCACGGCGCAGGCGGCGTTTCTGGCGCGGTATGCCGAGCTGGCGCAGGTTTGAGCGGAGATGCCCGGCGCGGCTGTGATCAGGCCGAAACGACTGGCCAGGGCTGTGGCACGGTCCATAAGTCCTGCGTGCCGACGATGTCGATGCCTTCGCCGCCGCTCGCGGCGATCGCGGCTTGCGTGCCCGCCGTCGCCAGCGCCAGGGCCGTGACGCGGCTCACGTCTTGTTCGGTCGCAATCCCGAACCGCAAAACCGGTTCCCACTTTTGCTGGGACTGCGCCGCGCCCAAGACATGCGCCGCGCCCAGGACATGCGCCAGCCACAGCGCGGCGAAAAAGTCCCCCGCACCGGGGATAGCCCGCTCATGCGCGCCGACCTCCGTGCGCCACGCGCCCGCCTCCGCCACCAGCACGTTCGCGAGCTTGGTTTCAGCTTCGACAGAACCTGACGCGCGCGCTCTCTCGTTTTTTTGACGCGCATCTTGATCAGAAAACCGGTTCCCATCCCGGATCGTGTCCGGGACAGGCTTTTTCGCAATGCGCTCTGCCATCTCCACAGGGCAGGACGTGGCCAGCACGCACCGCGCCGGCAACCGCCTCGCCGCCGCCACCGCGCCAGCCACATCCGCTATTCTACCGCCCGCGAACCAGCCCAACTCAAAGCGGTTGGGCGTGGCGACATCGGCCAGCGGCAACAGCGCCTCGCCGATAGCCCGCGCGCAGTCCTCCGGCACGTACAGCCCCGCCGGCGCGTCGCCGATGATCGGGTCGCACACGTAAAGCACGCCCGCATCGCGCAGCCGCTTGACCCACTTCGCCGCCACGGCCACGTGTGCCGCGCTCGGCAGATAGCCGGTCTGCACCGCGTCGAGCCGCTCCAGCCAGCCGTTCGCCGCCAGCGCGCTCAGCATCTCGTCGAGCATGTCCGGGGCAATGTGCTGTATGGCGTGGGGGCTGATGCCGGGGTGGCTCGACAGCACGATCGTCGGAACCGGCAACACATGCACGCCCAGCCGGCGCAGCACGAAGACCGACGCCGAATTGCCGACATGGCCATGGACGACCTGCGAGGAAATGGCGAGGACGGTGGGCATGGGCTGATCCAAAAGCGCGCCGGGTGCGAATCTCTTCTTGAGTTGTCGCACTTTCGCGACGCGAACCGGAAGACCACTTCGCTGGAAAATACTCCTAGCATGGCAGATGCAATCAACAAACCGACCGTGCTTTACGACGGCGCATGTCCGCTGTGCGTGCGCGAGATCGCGTTCTACCGTCGTTTGCGCGGCGCGGACCGGCTGGAATGGCGCGATATCAGCACTGCTCCGGACGGCGTAGAGGTTTGCGGCGTGAACGCGGCGAGTGCCAAGGCCCGCTTTCACGTCGTCATGCCCGACGGCAGCCTGCGCATCGGCGCCGCAGGCTTTATCGAGATATGGAAAGCCTTGCGCGCCTTCCGCTGGCTTGGCCTCATCGCCGACAACGCGCCAAGCCGCTGGCTGCTCGACCGCGGCTATGACCTGTTCCTGCGCGTGCGCCCGCGCCTCCAGCGTTTTGTCGCCAGGCGCGTCTGATCTGCGCCAAACCGCCGCAGGTCCAAACGCCGCGCCAGTTGCGTTTCCATAGTTACATTCACATGTCGGGGGTCAGCTCATGCTTGAATTGCTTTTTTACGTGCTTTTTCTGTTCATCCTTGCTCCTGCCGTCATCTACGCCATCGCCTATTATGTGAACTCCATCTTTCGCAACAGCCGCCGCAAGGATTGATCCGGCCACGCTCGGTACGGGCATGGGGATGACCCACCGGCGCGGTTGCCAGTGGCGCGCCCAGCGGGCAGACTTGGGCACAGTTTAGCCAAGTCCGGAGCCCCATTGTGATCAGACCCCGCCGCAGCGTGCTCTATGTGCCAGGATCAAATGCCCGCGCGCTCGACAAGGCCCGCTCGCTCCCTGCAGATTGTATCATTCTCGATCTGGAAGACTCGGTTGCGCCGGACGCAAAAGAGCGCGCGCGGAACGAGGTGGTTGCGGCGCTGGCGCAGGGCGGCTTCGGTCGGCGCGAGATCGTCGTTCGCATCAATACCATTGAGTCGCCCTGGGGGCTTGATGATCTGCGCGCGATGAGCGGGGCCCGCGCGGATGCGCTGCTCATTCCCAAGGTGCAATCGATTGACGGGCTGGTCGCGGTGCGCGCGCGGCTGGAAGAATTCGTTGCTCGGCCCGGTCTGGACTTGTGGGCGATGATGGAGACGCCGCTGGCGGTTCTGCGCGCCCGCGCGCTCGCTGCTGCGGCAGGCGCGGAGCGCAATCGGCTGATGGTGTTCGTCATGGGCACGAATGATCTGGCCAAGGAGACCCGTGCCGCGATCGTGCCCGGTCGCCTGCCCATGCTCGGCTGGCTCTCGACCTGCGTGGCGGCTGCGCGCGCTTATGGGCTTGAGATCATTGACGGCGTGTTCAACGATTTCGCCGATGAGGCGGGCTTTCGCGATGAATGCGCACAGGGGCGGGTGCTCGGCATGGACGGCAAGACGTTGATCCACCCCGGCCAGATCGGCCCGTGCAACGAGATATTCTCGCCAGGCGAGCACGAGATCACCCAGGCCCGAGCCATCATCGATGCATTCGAACAGCCTGAAAATGCGGGCAAGGGGGCGATTTCGCTGAACGGGCGTATGGTTGAACGGCTGCACGCCGAGATGGCGCGGCGCACCGTGACGCTGGCCGATGCAATCGCCGCGCGCGAGGGCGATTAGTCTTCGCGCCTGCTCTGGTTCTCCCACGTTGTTCCCGCAAGCCACAGGGCTTTTTCCACACCCCCCGCACATCGCGCGAATCGGCCCATGATCAGCTCGGTTGACATGAACCCAACTCCGAGTACCCATGAAATTTCCGCCGCACCTACTTGACGATATCCGCGCGCGCCTGCCCGTTTCCGGCGTGGTGGGCAGCAAGGTGACGCTGCGCCGGCAGGGGCGTGAATTCGTCGGCTTGTCGCCGTTCAAGACGGAAAAGACGCCGTCCTTCACGGTCAACGACCAGAAGGGCTTTTATCATTGCTTTGCCACAGGCGAGCATGGCGACATCTTCACTTTCGTGATGAAGACGCAAGGCCTGTCCTTTCCCGAAGCCGTGGAGCAACTGGCGCGCGAGGCCGGTGTAGCCTTGCCCCAGCCGAGCGAGCGCGAGGAGGTGCGCGAAGCCGAGCGCGACCGGCTCTACAGGCTGATGGAGATGTCCTGCGCCTGGTTTCAGGCATGCCTCGATGAAGGGCAGGGGCGCGAAGCCAGCGATTATCTGCGGGACAGGCGCGGCCTGAGCGATGAGATAATTGCGCGCTTTCGCCTGGGCTATGCGCCACGCGACCGTCAGGCCCTGCGCCGTCATCTCGCGTCGAGCGGCTTCAGCGAGGCGGACATGGCCAGCGCGGGCATGATCATCGCCGGGGAAGACATCACCACGCCCTATGACCGGTTCAGCCACCGCGTGATCTTCCCGATCACCGATCTGCGCGGACGGGTCATCGCGTTTGGCGGGCGTGCGCTCGATGCCGATCAGCGCGCGAAATATCTCAACTCGCCGGAGACGCCGCTGTTTCACAAGGGCGATGTGCTGTTCAACGCGGCCCAAGCCCGCACGCCGGCGCATGATCGCGGCGAGGTGATCGTCGCTGAAGGCTATATGGATGTGATAGCGCTAGCCGCAGCGGGCTTTGCCCATGCGGTCGCACCGCTGGGCACCGCGCTCACTCAGGCGCAGATCAAGCTGCTGTGGCGGTTCGCGCCTGAGCCGACCTTGTGCTTTGACGGCGATGCAGCCGGCACCAAGGCGGCCTACCGCGCGCTGGAAACCGCATTGCCGATGCTGTCGCCGGGGCGCAGCCTGCGCTTTGCGTTTCTCCCCGACGGGCTTGATCCGGATGATCTCATCCGCGAGCGCGGTGCCGAAGCCATGTCGCAGGCGCTGGGGAGCGCCAGATCGCTGGTTGATGTCCTGTGGTCCAAGGAAGTCGAACTTGGCGAATGGACAACGCCGGAACGGCGCGCGGCCCTGGAACGCCGGCTGGAGTCACTTGTCGGCACGATCGCCGAGCCAAGCGTGCGCGGTCATTATCTGCGCGACATGAAGCGCCGCGCGTTCGAGATGTTCAGGGCATCGGGCGCGCCTCGCACTGGCGCGAGAGCGTGGCGGAACACCAGCGGCGACGGGCGCCGGCGCGCGGGGCCTCGCGGCCATGGCCCCCAGCAGGGATATCAGGCAGGCGCCGCGGCCGGCCCCAGCGAGAGCCTGATGAAAAGCAGTCTGTGGGCGCAGACAAATCCGCTGATGTCACAGCGTGAAGCCTTGATCATGACGGCGCTGATGGAACATCCATGGCTGCTCGATGACATGGCGGAAGAAGCCTGTGCGCTGTACCTGGAAAGTGCGCCGCTACGCGAGTTGCGCGATGCGGTCATCGCCGCTCATCTGGAGCTGAATCCTCTTGACAAAGACAGCCTGCGGCATCACCTCAAAAGGTCGGGTAAGGATGAAATTGCCGAGCGGGCGGCGCGCACGATTTCACATGGTGGTGACGCCAATTTGCGTCTTGGCGCTTCCCGGGAAACGGTGACGGCGGCCTGGCGTCATTTGATTGCCTTGCACCGCAAGATCACGGATCTGAAACAGGAGTTGGCCTTGGCCGAGCGCGCCTACGCCGATGATCAGTCGGAAGAAAACTTCCAGCGGATGAGGGCACTGCACAGCGAGTTGGCCGGTGTCGAGGGGACCGAAGCCGGCCTCGTCGACTGAGCGGCGGGCTTCACAGCGCGGGCGATTGGTGTACTGGCGCAGGCTGTTCAGTCGGGCGCAAGATGCGACGATCATCCGTTGCCGAATTGCCACCATGCTCCGGCTGCCTGCGGATATTTGAAAATAAGTCTTCTTGCATTTAAGGTTCATTCAGCAATCAGGGCCTAGCAATTCGGAACTTGTTCATGGAACCTTCGGCCGATCTTCATGTTCGCGGCATGGATGACGCAGTGGACATCTGGGGAGCAGATCTGGCTGGTTTTTCCGTCTGTTCGGCACGTTCTCAAAGATATGATCTGAAACAGGGGCGCTCGGCCCCGGCAAGCAGTTTTACCGGACAGCGCAGGCATGGCGCCGCCGGTTAAATTCGGCTTTGTTTGGAGTTAGCAATGGCAACGACCTCGGCGAAGAACAAAGAAAAGGATCAGGAGTCTGCGCAGGCAGACGGGCAGGACAGCCCGCTCCTCGATTTGTCCGATCAGTCCGTCAAGCGCATGATCAAGCTGGCAAAGACGCGCGGCTACGTAACCTATGACGAACTGAACGAGGTTCTGCCATCCTCCGAGGTGTCGTCCGAAAAGATCGAAGACACGATGTCGATGCTGGCCGATATGGGCATCAACGTGGTGGAGGCCGACGAGGTGGATGACCAGGACGGCGGCGAAAGCGCCGGCGCGCTGGCCGCCCCGCGTGCTGCGGCGCCGGTCAAGGCCGAGCGCGCTGTGGAGCCTTCTGCCGAGCGCACCGATGACCCCGTGCGGATGTATCTTCGCGAGATGGGCTCCGTCGAGCTTCTGTCGCGCGATGGCGAAATTGCCATAGCAAAGCGCATCGAAGCCGGCCGCGAAGCCATGATCGCCGGTCTGTGCGAAAGCCCGCTGACCTTCCAGGCGATCATCATCTGGCGCGACGAGCTTAACGAAGGCAAGCTGCTGCTGCGCGATATCATCGATCTGGAGGCCACTTATTCCGGTCCGTTCGCGGGCGCCGATGAAGATGGCGAGGATGAGCCGCGCGGGCATGTCAATGGCGCGGCGCGCGACATGAGCGAGCGCGGCCCCAGTGAGTCCGGCGATGATGACACCGCGACGCCAGACAGCGACAACGACAATGTCGATGGCGCTGAAGACGATGATGATGATTACGAAAACAGCATTTCCATCGCCGCGATGGAAGCCGAGTTGAAGCCCAAGGTCCTCGCCACGTTTGACCGGATCGCGGACGATTACAAGAAGCTGCGCAAGCTTCAGGATCAGCTTGTCGAAAAGAAGATGCAAAGCACGGGCCTCAGCCCGCAGCAGACCGCGCGGTATAAAAAGCTCCAGAGCGCGGTCATCGCGGATGTGAAGAGCCTGTCACTGAACAACAGCCGTATCGAATTGCTGGTCGAACAGCTTTATGACATCAACAAGCGGCTGGTGGGTTTTGAAGGTCGGCTTCTGCGTCTGGCCGAATCCTACGGGGTCAAGCGCGAAGAATTTCTCGACGCCTATTACGGCAACGAGATCGACCCGGCATGGCTTGAGCGCGTCGGTCAGCTCAAAGGGCGCGGCTGGAAGGCTTTTGTTGCCAGCGAGCTGGAAAAGGCACAGGACATCCGCGAGCAGATCCACATTCTTGCTTCAGAAACCGGGCTCGACATCGGAGATTTTCGCCGGATCGTCAAGATCGTTCAGAAGGGCGAAAAGGAAGCGAGCATTGCCAAGAAGGAAATGGTCGAGGCAAACCTGCGTCTCGTCATTTCGATCGCAAAGAAATACACCAATCGCGGGTTGCAATTCCTCGATCTCATACAGGAAGGCAATATCGGGCTGATGAAGGCGGTCGACAAGTTCGAATATCGGCGCGGCTACAAGTTCTCGACCTATGCGACATGGTGGATCCGCCAGGCTATCACCCGCTCGATCGCCGACCAGGCGCGCACCATCCGCATTCCGGTGCACATGATCGAGACGATCAACAAGATTGTGCGAACCTCGCGCCAGATGCTCCACGAGATCGGCCGCGAGCCGACACCCGAGGAGTTGTCGGAAAAGCTTGCCATGCCATTGGAAAAGGTGCGCAAGGTGCTGAAGATCGCCAAGGAGCCGATCAGTCTGGAGACCCCGATCGGCGAGGAAGACGATTCCAATCTCGGCGATTTCATCGAGGACAAGAACGCCATCCTGCCGATCGATGCGGCGATCCAGTCCAACCTGCGCGAGACGACGACGCGCGTGCTGGCGAGCTTGACACCGCGCGAGGAGCGTGTGCTGCGCATGCGCTTTGGCATCGGCATGAACACCGATCACACGCTGGAGGAGGTCGGCCAGCAATTCTCGGTGACGCGCGAGCGTATCCGCCAGATCGAGGCGAAGGCGCTCAGGAAGCTCAAACATCCGAGCCGCAGCCGCAAGCTGCGCAGCTTTCTGGATAATTAGGGCGCGGGCTGAACTTCGCCTCGAATCAAATTCGCCGCCTCTGTGGGCGGCGGACGGGTGGTCTGTCAGACCTGGAAGCGGTGGAGTTCGGCGCCATAATCGCGCAACCAGCGCCGCGCGGCGTTCATCTCCGGCATGGTGTCCTTGACCAGCCGCCAGAAGCGCGGCCCGTGGTTCATCTCGCGCAGATGTGCCACCTCATGCGCGGCCACATAATCAAGTACTGCGGGCGGCGCAAAGATCAGCCGCCAGGAAAACGACAGAGTGCCGGTGCTGGAACATGAGCCCCAGCGCGTGGCCTGGTCGCGCACGGTGATGCGCCTGGGCCTGACCTGAAGCCGGGCCGCATGGTACGCCACGCGCTGCGACAGATCCTGACGCGCCTGCGCGCGCAGCCAGTCTTCGAAGCGACGCGGCGCGTGTTGTTGATCGCCGCTGACCAGCAGGCGGGGAAGCTGCGCGGCGCATGGATGATCGGGCTCACTCCGCTCGCCGAGTAAAGACGGGGCGCCGTTCCAGGCAATTCCGCGGCTTTTATCGCTCTGCGTCACGACGCCCGCACCAGCGCGCGACTGGCCGGCAAATTCCAGCCGGTGGATGATCCCGCGCAACGGCACGGTCGCCCCGTGGGCAAATGAAATGGGTCGGGGCAGTTTGCCTGTCTGACATTTGAGCCAGTCGAGATGGCGGGCGATGAAGGCGCTGGCGTCTTCGGCGCGGCTGCGTTCGGGCATTGTCAGGATCGCGGCGCGGCGCGTGTGAGATACCTTCAGCGAGAGCCGCTTGGCGCGTGTCGATCGTCTGATCTCTATCGGACAATCGACGCCGTCGATCGTAACCGGAATCGAAGTTGAGCCCATGATTGGGCGCCCTGTCTGGAACATGTGCATCGGACTTCCCCCGTGCCGAAATCCTTACGCGTCAACGATAATCTTGCGTACGCACCGACATGAGCGCAGATTAGCGACCCTGATTGATCGCGACGATTAGACTAATGTCGCGAATTAAATAAACCACGAGTTTACCACGAGATTTATGAACCTCGTGTGAAAATCCACTGGATATAGTAAACAGCTTTGCGTTTTTGTGCCGGAATGCAGTCTTTTGGCATCGCTCGTCTGCCTCAGCGCTGACCCGCCGCGCCATAGGCAGCGCCGCTGGTGGGCGGCGGCGGCTCCGGCTCTTCATCATTGGCCTCATCGCCGGTCTCGGGGTGCACATCGAGGCTGGATACGGTCTGGCCGACGAGCACCGCATCGAAATAGTCTCCGCGCTGATCGGCGCTGATCTGAGCGCGCTGCGACAAGCGGTAGATAACGAACAGCGCAAAGCTGGCGTGGATCGCCGAGGTCGTCATGAACAGGCCGCCGCGGCCCAGTTCGGCCATTACCGTCGATGCGATGAACGGGCCTATCGCGGCCCCGGCCGCCCACAGCATCAGCAGACCGCTCGCTGCCTCGACGAAACCATCGGCTTCCACCGCATCGTTCACATGCGCGATGCACAAGGTGTAAAGCGGGAAGGAAAAACAGCCGACCGCCGCTATAAGCCAGAGCCCCGGCGCGGCAAATGGCGCCATGATCGCCATGGCCAGCCCGGCCAGCGCACCGCCCAAAGCCGCCGCGACGATGACGAAGCGCCGATCCATTCGGTCCGATAAGAAGCCGAGCGGCCACTGCGCCACCGCGCCGGTGATGATCAGCGCCGCCATGAATGTGGCGACTGTAGCCGTCGTCGCGTCGGTTCCCGAGCCCAGATAGATTGGCGCCAGTGACCAGATCGCCCCGTTGGCGGCGCCTACGGCCAGGCACCCGACAAAACCGACCGGCGAGAGTTTGTAGAGATGCCCAAAGCGCAATCGCACGGCTTCGATCTGTTGCGGCTGTGCCGAGCGGGTGAGAGCTACGGGGATCGCGGCCAGCGAAACCAGGATTGAGGCGATGAGAAAAAGCGGATAATCCATCGGGTTTGCAGCAGACAGGATGAGTTGACCAATCCCCAGCGTGCCGAAACTGATGACGGCATAAAGCGCAAAGATGACGCCGCGCGTCGTGTTGCTGGCCCGCTCGTTCAGCCAGCTTTCGATGACCATGTACAGGACCGCGAAGGCAAAGCCCGATAATGCGCGCGCAAAAAACCAGAACTCAGGATCGACCACCAGCGGATGAGCGAGGAACAGCGCGGAGGCCAGCGCGACCATGGCCGTGAACGAGCGGATGTGGCCCGAGCTGCGAACAAGCCACGGTCCGAAATAGCAGCCCAATGCAAAGCCCAGGAAATAGGCCGAGCCGAGTACGCCAAGCTGAAGCGAGGTGAACGCCTCGAACTGCGCGCGCAGTGGCACCAGTGTACCTTGCAGGCCGTTGCCAAGCTGGAGCAGCGCCACGCTCAGCAGCAAGGCCGCGATCGGTGCGAAAGTGAGAGCAAAGGCCGCCGGCATCAAATCGCCCTGCGCTTGGGAGCATTGGTGCCTCAGGGATGGCGGTACATCGCAGGCATGTCAATGACCCGCGAGAGATTATTCGCAGGCGCTTCAGGCTCGCTCAGCCACCATTGCGTGGCCCTGAGCCATCCGCGCTGCCGGATGCGGCTTTCGCCTTCGCCTGAGCCTTGCGCTTGCGCAGATTTTCGCGAAGTGCGGCGGCGGCACGCTCGTTTCGTTGCTCGCTGCGACTTGGCGATTTCTTGTCCTTGCGCGCTTCAGGTCCGCTTGCAGGCTCGCTTGTCATGGCCTTCGTCTCCTCGATGGCGCTGGAGCCCTGTTGTGTGCGCCGCTCGCGTATTTATCTTCGTCCATGAAGACGCAAGGTCAAGACAAGTGTGAGATCAGCCTTGCTTGCGCGTACGCATTGTTGTGCAGGCAGATCCGCGAGGGCGGGACGGCGCACGTTTCAGGGTTGCCCGCAAGGCGCTGTTGACTTATGCAAATCCTGTTGGCTGCCGTAGCTCAGGGGTAGAGCACTCCCTTGGTAAGGGAGAGGTCCAGAGTTCAAATCTCTGCGGCAGCACCAGCCCCTCGGCTGGCCCAGCCATGGGTATCCGCATCAGCCAGCGCTGTGCCTTGTGCCGTCGATAAGCAGCATGTGCGGCACGGTCAACGCACCCAGCGCCATGAAGATCATCCCCAGAAGAGCTGCCCCGACCGGCAGCGAGGACAGCACAAGGGCTGCTGTCGCGGTTCCGAGCATGGCGAGCGGCGCATAAGGCCACAGCGCCAGCAGATAAGCGCGCGCGCTTTGTGGCGCCAGCTCCCGGTGCACCCGGATCATGTGGCGCACGCTGTGCAGGCCGCAAAAGTAGACGAGGAAAAAGACCAGTGGCGGGCTGAGCACCGCCAAGGCCAGGACAATCGCAATTTCACCAGCCGTCAGCGGATCCCGTACAGCCAGCAGGCCGACGATCACCGCGCTTGCCTGAAGCGCGGGAATGGCCACGACATGCATCACCAGCGCGACGCTTTGCGACACCTCGGCTGGCCCCAGAAAGTTGAATATGGCGATGACATCGTCCTGGAAGAGTATGGCGGGGCTGCAAATCATGGCGACGGCAATCGTGCAGCGCGGCAGGATGGACAGCGCCGCGTCCCAATCGCCGGCAAAATGAAGCGCCGCAAGCATCAGGAACACCGGCAGCGCCAGCTCTGGCACGCTTGCCCACAAGGCGAAAAAGCCTGCTGCCAGAGAGATATAAGCCGTGAGCATGCGCACCAGCGCGGTGCGGCCTGCTACCGGGTTGCGCCGGCGCCATATGGCCACGTCAAAGCCGCCATGGGGCACGCCGAGCAGAAGAATAATGATGCCAGCAGCCAGGGGCACATCAAGCGGATTGAGTGCCACGCCATTGGCCAGGGCCAAAAGAAGCACGCTGCCCAGCCCGACAAATGCGCCGCTGTGCAGCATCTCTGCCGACCAGCCCGCTCCAGCGTCGGCATGGCGGCGGCCCAGAACCTCGAAAGACCACGCATTCATCATCGTGTGGTGCTGCCCAGCGTGCTGTTGTTGGCGATGAGCCGGGGGGCCACGGTGGCCGCCCCGGTCCGATTTTCACGTGCGGTGATTATTCAGCCGGCGACAGATTGGGCCGCAGCGAAGCGCTGACGCGCTCGGCGTCAGACTTGCGCACCGCAATCATGTAGATGACGACGCCAAACACGGCCTTGGCGACGATATCGGCAATGGTATAGCCGACCTGAACCGCCGTTTCGGCTGCGCCGCCCGTCAGACCGGTCATCGGGAAGACAAAGACGACCGGGTAGAACGACCACGAGATGACCGTCAGCCAGCGAGCCACATTGACCAGTCCTCGCACGTCCTCAGCCTGCTGCTTGATGGCATCGCCCAAGCCGATGAACAATTCGTAGACGATCCACGCAAAGGGGATCATCGCAAGTGTCCACCAGATCCAGCGGGTTGTCGCATCATCCGCGATCTCGCCGGGATAGCCGAGCACGATCATCAGCGCCGCAAGCCCGCCAAGACGCAAGCCTTTCGACCAGGTTTCCTGACGCGACAGGCCCATCACCAGGATCAATTCGATGAGCAGAAGCGGAACAGTCAGAAGCCAATCGACGTAACGATAAGCGTCGTTGAAAGGTATGCCAGTCGCCTGAAGCTGCCCGTCAACCACGGTGTAGGCTTCGTTCCAGCTTTCAAACATCCGGAAGTAATGATAGAGAGCAATGGCCGTGACCAGGCCGGTAATAGTCAGCGCGGTCTTGTAGCGGTCGGTCACCTGCGACCGGCCGAGCCAGAAAAACAGTGTTGCTGCGCCCATTGTTGCGATCGTGAAAGAGAGCGCGTTGTAGACCAGATCGTACTGGGCCAACGTAAGTCCCTGCATAAAACGCCTCCAAGAGTTTTTACATCACCGGAGCGAAAAAATGTCCGGTGCATGCGTTGTTTACGCCCGGACAAGATCGCGGGTTTGCGGTCGAATTGACGCGGCCCGTGCATAGGCACCCACCGGCGAACAGGCTCGGCTGAAAAACACATTTTCAGCACAACCGGTAACCGGTTGTTAGGCATTTTGATCGAAAACTGGGGCCTTGAGGTCAGCGCGACCCGCAAAGGCCAGCATTCAGATCTAGCGTTCTGCGTCGTTGTCAGTAATCAGCGCCGAGAGGCGCTCAATTGGGCGTAAGTAGTCAACATGGCATCAGCGGATATAGGTGCGAAATTTCCCCCCGGCCTGTCCGTGGACAGTTTCGGCCAGCCCATACCGAGGATCCTTCTGAGCGATCGCGAGGACGCTGGCGATGAAGGTAGCGCCGTGACATTCGAGCATGAGCGGCTGATGATGTTCGCCCGCAACGAAACTTCGCTGGCGCTTGCGACGCCGCTCATGGCGCTGGTGATCATGATCGGCATGCTGAACTGGACGCCGGCCCAACCGCTGATGATCTGGGTGTGTGCGGTGCTGGTTGCCACAGGCATCAACGTGGCTTTGTGCCGTCAGTTCCTGCTCACGCCCATCAGCGAAATCGAGGTGCCGGTCTGGCGGCGCAAGCTCGGCGCGGCCGAATTCTTCCATGGCGTCTGCTGGGCGTCGCTGGCTTTTGTCGAGATCAACTCCGATGAATTGACGCCGCTGCTTTTCATCATGGCGGCGCTGCTGGTGGTCATCGCCGTGCGCATGATGCTGAGTTCATCGGTCATGCAATTGATGTTTCCCGGAACCATTCCGCTGAGCGCGGCGCTCGTGCTCCGCTTCATCCTGACGGGCGACATGTTCTTCTGGGGGATGGCGCTGTTCTGCGCGGCGGTTCATGTCTATTTGTTCTTTATCGCCAAGGAGATGCACGCCACGGTTCTCAACATGCTGGCCTACCGCGCCGAGAAGGATCTGGTGGTCGCCGATCTTGAGCAATCGCGCGCGGTGTCTGAAGATGCGCGCCGGCGGGCCGAAGCGGCAAGCCTGGCGAAATCGCGCTTTCTCGCCACCATGAGCCATGAATTTCGCACGCCCCTGAACGCCATTCTGGGCTTTTCCGAGGTGATGAAGGATGAAGTGCTGGGGCCTCATGCCACGCCGACCTACAAGAATTATTCCGCGGATATTCATGACAGCGGCCAGCATCTGCTGAAACTCATCAACGAAATTCTTGATCTGTCACGTATCGAGGCCGGCCGTTATCAGTTGAGCGAGAGCCTCGTGCGGCTCGGCGATGTGCTCGAGGATTGTCAGCGGCTCATGAGCCTGCGGGCGCAGGAAAAGGAATTGCGCCTGAGCAACAATTTCGCCTCGCTAGATCTTGAGGTGTGGGCGGATGAGCGGGCGGTGCGCCAGATCTGCCTCAATCTTCTGTCGAACGCCATCAAGTTCACGCCGCGCGGCGGCAGTGTACAACTGGAGATCGGCGCGACTTCCGAGGCTGAGCCGTTCATGCGCATCAGCGATACCGGCCCCGGCATTCCCGAGAGCGAGATACCGATCGTGCTGCGCTCGTTCGGCCAGGGATCATTTGCCCGACTCAGTGCAGAGGGCGGCTCGGGCCTGGGGCTGCCGATCGTCAAGGGGCTGGTGGAGTTGCATGGCGGGCGATTTGAACTGGACAGCAGGCTGAGCGAGGGCACGCGGGTGACGGTGGTGTTTCCCGCGACGCGGATGATCGTCTCGTCGGCGGAGCCCGAGCACCGCACGCAAGGCTTGTACACAAGCCAGCCATCAGTGGTCCATTGACGGAAAGTTACGTTTGCGCCGCTTGATCGCGTTGCTTGCAAAACGATATTCTCTGATCCAAATTCAACAAGTAAAAAACGAAGTTTACTTTGAAGACAATTTTCGCATGCAGAGTCATTCTTTGCGCAAATCCAGAATTGATTCTTGCGCTGTTCAATATGGCCACAGACTTTTCATATAAATGGTCAAGCCGCTGCAATTCCACACACATATCAGATCTGCACAAAGGATCGGTGAGGCGCGGTTTGACTGGCGCACCGCACCTGTGTATCCTCAACTTATAAATTCCCTTTCGGCAATTTCCCGCTAACGGGGATGGCGCGCAGAAAAAATCTGTTTTTGCCTGATCTCCCGCGGCCGGCTCGTCGGTGGCAGAGTGTAAAAGGATGGCAAGATACCGGCGGGGCAACCGGTAGTTGACGCTGTGTCCTCTGGCGTGGAGCGGAAACACAGAATTGGTTGGTATGACAAACAAGTTGACAGTCAGGAACGTCTACAAGATCTTCGGGCCCAATCCCGATAAGGCGATCAAACTTGATAAAGAGGGGGCGGAGCGGGAAGAGATATACAAGGCGACGCAAAGCATAATCGCAGTAAACGATGTCTCCTTCGATGTTCCCAGAGGGCAAATATTTGTGGTAATGGGCCTTTCCGGCTCGGGAAAATCCACCTTGATACGTTGCCTTAACCGTTTGTATGAGCCTACCTCCGGCGACATCATCCTCGATGATCTGAACATAACGGCCGCCGACAAGACTCAATTGCGCCAGCTCAGGCTGGGGCGCATGGCGATGGTCTTCCAGCATTTTGCGCTGTTTCCGCACATGATGGTCTGGGAGAATGCGGCCTATGGGCTGAAGGCGCGCGGCATGCCGGTTGAACAACGCCGCGAAGAGGCTGTTGCCGCGCTTGAAGCAGTGGGTCTTGGAGCATGGGCCGACAGTTATCCCGCCAGTCTGAGCGGTGGCATGCAGCAGCGTGTCGGTCTTGCCCGCGCCATGGCCGTCGATCCGGAAGTGCTGCTCATGGACGAGCCGTTCTCCGCGCTCGACCCGCTGATCAGGCGCGACATGCAGGACGAGCTTCTGGAAATCCAGGACCGTATCGGCACCACCATCATCTTCATCACCCACGATCTGCAGGAAGCGCTCAAGCTGGGTGATCAGATCGCGATCATGAAGGACGGCCGGTTCGTTCAGGTGGGAACGGCCGAACAAATCGTCACCGAGCCGGCAACCGATTATGTGCTGGAATTCACACGCGATGTCGATCGCAGCCGGGTGCTGACATTCGGCTCCATTCGCGAGCGCGCCACAAGCTTGCCTGCCGATGCGCCGGCAAGCGATGTCAGCGCGCGCTTCGGTGCGGATGAGAACCTGCGCGGCATATTCCTCACCGATGCCCAGAACAAACCCATCGGCCTGGTCGAACCGGCGATGCTGGAAGGCGATATCGGCGCCAAGCCGGCACGCGCGCTCATGGACCGCCATTTTTCCCGCGTCAACCGTTCAACCTTCCTCAGCGAAGGGTTCGACAGGCTGGGCCAGAACCGGCTGATTGCAGTGATCGACCGCCACGGCCAGCTTATTGGCGCGGTCGATCCCGTCAATGTGTTCGCCCATCTGGAAGCTCCGGCTGAGGACAGTCTCAACGACGGCGAGGAAGAAGGAAGCCAGAAACACGGCCCGAGCCCTGGCGGATCCAACGGGCAGGCAAAGGGCGATGTGAGCAAGTCGAGCCAGAGCCGGGACGGCGCCAGCATGCAGGAGATTGCCTGATGGAACGCACAAACGCCCCGGTCTTCCAGAGCTTCATCGGCGCCATCAGCGACCTGCGCCCGTCCGAACTCGGCACGATCCCGATCGATGTCTGGACCAACAGCTTCGTCAAGGACTGGCTGGTGCCCAATTTCCGACCAGCCTTTCGCGCGGCACAGTGGCCCGTGGATCAGGTGCTTAACGGCCTTGAGGGTCTGCTGATCGCAACACCGTTTCTGGTCGTCACCTTGCTGGTGGCCATGCTGGCCTCGCGCGTTGCGGGTTTCGGGGTGGCGATCTTCACGGTCGTGAGCTTCGTGCTGCTCGATCTGATCGGCGTGTGGTCCGAGACCATGACCACGCTGGCGATGATCCTGACCGCGGTTCTGTTCTGTGCGGTCATCGGCATACCGGTCGGCATCATGGCCGCGGCCAGTGACCGTTTTGCCGCGATCCTGCGCCCCATCCTCGATGTGATGCAGACCATACCGCCATTCGTCTATCTGGTGCCGATCGTGATGCTGTTCGGTGTCGGCATCGTGCCCGGCGTCATCGCCACCATCATCTTCTCGGTGCCGCCGCTGATCCGGCTGACCAATCTCGGCATCCGCCAGGTTCGCTCCGAGCTTGTCGAAGCGGGCTATGCCTTTGGCTCGACCCCGCGGCAGGTGCTGCTGGAAATCCAGATACCGCTTGCCCTGCGCACCATCATGGCGGGGCTCAATCAGACCCTGATGCTGGCCTTGTCCATGGCTGTCATCGCAGCGCTGATCGGTGCCGGCGGCCTTGGGCTGACGGTATTCACCGGGCTTGGCCGGCTTGATGTCGGGCGCGCCTTCATCGGCGGCCTGGGGATTGTACTGCTTGCCATCGTGCTTGATCGCATCACTCAAGGACTGGGCGAGCGCGGCAGGAGCCGTAATCCGACCTGGACCTTCGTGGGTCTGTGGCGATCGATCACCGGGCAAAGACGCACGTCGCAAGCAACACCTGCTTAGCTGACGGCAATCGCCGCACCTCCGGGTGCGGAACGCCGCGTCTGACGCGGCCTTGGTGCGGCGGATGGCAGGCCCGTTCGCCTCGCCTCACAATCGACCAACGGACTACAGGATAGGAAGGTAAAGACATGACGACGCTGAAGACCATTTCGCGTCTGGCCATCTGCTTTATAGCAGCAATCGGTCTGGCCGGCGCGGCCATGGCACAGACATTGCCCGGCGAGGGCAAGTCGGTGCGCATGGCAAGAGCGACCTGGGACACGGGCTGGTTCCAGGCCGAAATCTACAAGCAGATGCTGGAGCGCCTCGGCTATGAGGTCGGCACGATCCGAACCCTCGACAATCCGCCTTTCTACCAGGCTGTTGGCCAGGGTGATCTGGATCTGTGGGTGAATGGCTGGTTCCCGCTGCACAACACCTATGAATCCGCCTTCTCGGCCGGTGCGACCACCGTGGGTTATGTGGCCGAGGGCGGTGCCTTGCAGGGCTATCTGGTTGACAAGGCCTCAGCGGAGAAATTCGGCATCACCAACATCATGGATTTCACCAAGCCTGAGATCAAGGCGGCGTTCGATTCCAATGGTGATGGCAAGGCCGACCTGGTCGCCTGCCCGCCGGGCTGGGGCTGCGAGGAGCAGATTTCCAAACATGTCGAAGAGCTTGGGCTTGGCGAGCATATCAACCTGATCAAGGCTGGTTATTCGGCCGCTATGGCCGATGCCATTGGCCGCTATCAACAGGGCGAGCCCATTCTGTTCTACACCTGGACGCCGAACTGGACGGTGGGCGTGCTGCCGCCGGGCGAGGATGTCGTATGGATCCAGATGCCCAACGCCACGCCGGAGACCACGGTCGCAGGCGTCACGGGCTGTGTTGCAGACCCATGCGAACTCGGCTGGGAAGCCAACGATATCCGTCCCGTGGCGAACAACGACTTTCTGGGTGCTAACCCGGCGGTCAAGACCCTGCTGGAAGTCGCCGGCGTTCCTTTGGACGATATCTTCGCCCAGAACGCCAAGATGAATGCCGGCGAGTCCAGCGAAGCCGATATCTCACGCCACGCCGCGGAATGGCTTGAAGCCAATGCCGACACGGTCGATGGCTGGATCGAAGAGGCGATGGCCTCGGCCACCAACTGAGCCTGATCACAGCTTGCGGGAGCTGCCTGCGGGCGGCTCCCGCATCTTCACGTATCTTGCCGCTGACACCAGGCTGCCGAGCGTCAGGTCAAATGCCGGGCGCGGTTTTCCTGCTCATTCGTCGCGGTATATCCGCTCGCGCCGCTCATGGCGCTCCTGCGCCTCGACGCTGAGCACCGCAATCGGCCGCGCGTCCAGGCGTTTGAGGCCGATCGGCTCTCCGGTTTCTTCACAATAGCCATAGCTGCCATCGTCCAGCCTCTGCAAGGCGGCATCGATCTTGGCAATGAGCTTGCGCTGCCTGTCGCGCGCGCGCAATTCAAGCGCCCGATCGGTTTCTGACGTGGCGCGGTCCGCAATGTCGGGATGTTGCGCGGACTCCTGAAGATTCTCCAGCGTCTCGCGGCTCGAGCGCAAGATCTCCTCTTTCCAGTCCAGAAGCTTCTTTCGGAAGTAGGCACGCTGCCGGTCATTCATGAACGGCTCATCCTCCGACGGGCGATAGTCGTCCGGCAGATCGGTCACGTCCATAAATACCTCTTTGGAAATGGCCATGTCCTCGTGGCGGCGGCTCTTCTCGCCGGCTATTAGGCCAACCTCATCGCGGGTCACACCAAGACGGCAGCTCGCATGGCCGCTGCTTCAAATTTGCCGTCTATGTAACCTTAAGCCGGTTGCTGTCAAGACCCGTGCACGCGTCGCGCCGATGGGCCGCGCTCACGCGGCGCCCTGGGCGGCCTCAATATTACGTGAGGTGAGCGCCGTCCCGGCCTTGATGCGTACCCCGTTCGAATAATGCGCCAGCACCGCGCCGCAGCCGGTAATGACGAGTTGGCTCAGTGTGCCCGCGGCCATACCGTCGTGGGCAAGCTCGCGGATTGTCACAAGGCCGCTGCTGTCAGGAAACCTGGTGAGACCGGTAATCTCCAGCGTCAAGCCGCGTCTGCCACTCGTCAGTTCGATGAAGCGCGGCACGCTTCTGGCGGGGCGCGCAGCATCCTCGCGAGCCGGCGGCGGCAGCAGGCGGCCATCGTGCGTGAAGCCGAAATCATGATCAAGGTCCTGCCAGCCGGAGCGGATATGCCGATGGTCCGCGCGCCCGGCCATCAGGTAGCCGAGACGCCACACGCTCGCGGCGCCGCGGCGCGCCTCCGCCAGCATTGTCCAGCGCAGCATCACCAACCATTCCTCCCCATCTTCGCCCAGCGCCTTGAGCGAGCCGCCGCCGATCGGCGCTGTCCCCGCCACGGGATGCGTCGGAAGATTGGCGTCATAGCTGATCAGGCGGGTCGGGCGTGTGGGCATCTGGTGAGCGTGCACCAGACGGATGGGCTCCAGCTGGCCGCTGCGCGCCGATGAACACGGGCCAACCAGATACAGGCCCTGCGAATTGCAAAGATAGCCGGCGGCATCGGAAGTGAAATCGAGCTGGTCGGTGAAGACAGGCGTCGGCTCGAATGATGGCGAACCGCCATTGAGCGAACGCAGCCGCGCAGCGAGCACGCAGATATCGGGTGTCGCATTGTCGTGTATGGACGGCGCAGACCCGCGCACCGACGCGCCGATGTCGTCAGGCCGAGCGATCGGCTGTCCGACAGGCGCAATCGCATCTGCGAGGATGTTGGTATCGCCCATTGTCTGTCCCCATCCGCCCCGTGGCCTCACTTGCGGCTGTGCAAGACCAGCCGGTCAAGCCCGTAACAAGTGTACAGGTTTAACGAAATTGGTGAACAGACCGTTAATCTGGAGTTCGCCAAGACCGGCAATGTTCAATATGACACGAAAACTCGTACTTTTGGACTATTCGATAGTTCGGAATGCTTGGGACGGATGGCTTGATGGACAATTTAACCGGGTCTTCATCTCCGTTAAAACTCTCTTAACGCACGAGTCATTTGACATTCGCGCTCACCGCACCGGTGAAAACAGAAAAATGCGACCCGGACAATGTCATACATATCATCATATCGCCCTTACACGGCCCGGAATACACAAGCAGCTTCCTTGGCAGAGATTGATGGCTGGCTTGCGGGCAACCGCTCGGCTGCACGCCAGGAGGGCGTCGGCAGTGCATCCATCGCCGGCCCGAAAGGCGGCCTGATCAAGCGCGCGCTCGATATCGTCATCGCATCTGTCGCGCTTATCGTGCTTTCACCGCTGATGATCATCGCTGCCCTTGCCGTACGCCTGTCGATGGGCGGGCCGGTACTGTATGCGCACACCCGTGTCGGTTTTGGCGGGCGTGCCTTCACCTGCTACAAGTTCCGCACGATGGTGACCGATTCAGAGCAGGCGCTTGAGAACCTGCTCGCGCGCCGGCCCGATCTGGCCGAGCAGTGGCGTACCGGCCAGAAGCTCGAACAGGACCCGCGCATCACGCCGCTTGGCCATGTCCTGCGCAAGACGAGCATCGATGAACTGCCGCAGATCTGGAATGTGCTGCGCGGGGAAATGAGCTGTGTCGGGCCGCGCCCTGTCGTGGTTGGTGAGCTTGCCCGGTACGCATCGAGCGCACGCTATTATCTGGCCGTGCGTCCCGGCCTTACCGGCCTCTGGCAGGTAAGCGGGCGCTCCAGCCTGAGCTATAACAAGCGCGTTGCGCTTGACCGGCTTTATGTGCGCCGCTGGTCGCTGCTGGCAGATTTCAAGATCTTGCTGGCGACGATCCCGGCTGTGATGCGCACGGACCAGACGGGTTGAAGGACATCTGGCTCAAGCAGGCGGCAGCGAAATAGGCCACCTGCAAGGAAATCGCGAACAGGGCTGATGCGGCCAGCATGTCGGCCGCGCCAGTATCAGCACGACGCCCGATTGCCACAATCACCACCATCGCGAGCCCGAAGACAGGTAGCAAGATGTATCCTCTGAACCTGAGCCCGCATGAAGCTCCGACAATCGAGCCGATCAAGAGTTCCATCACACTGTCCTGCCTGTGCCTTTTACCGGCCGAGCCCGATATGGGTGAACCGTTGCTGATGAAGCCATCATATCGCGTCTTCAGGCGCGTGCATTGCTTATCGCCGGCCAGTACCAAGACCAGGTTAACACTGTCCCGAAATCATCCATGTTGCCGCGCCGGGAGCGCAAGATCATGACCAGCAGCCCGCCGCTCGTGGCTATCCTTACTCCGGTGTACAATGGTGGGGCCTATCTGGCCGAGGCGATGGCCTCGGTGCAGGCGCAGAGCTATGGAAATCTTGTTCATGTCGTGCTCGACAATGCGAGCACGGATGATACCGGCGCAATAATCGCCCGCTTCAGCGCTCTGCGAGTGCCGGTGATCCATCTGACCAATCCCGCGCTGCTGCCGCTTGCTGATAACTGGAACCGGCTGGTGGCGCTCGGCGCGCCGGGCAGCGACTATTTCCGTATCCTGTGCGCCGATGACACCATGCCTGAGGGTGCCATCGAAAAGATGGTCGCACTTGGCGAGACCGATCCGCGGATCACTATCGTCGGCAGTCAGCGCGAAACACAAGATGGTGTGGATCAGCTGGGTTGGCCCGGCGAGCGCAACCTCTTTGAGGGTAGTGAGGTGATCCGCCAGACCTTGCTCGGCAAGGGGCTCGATCCGCCTCATTTTCTCTATCGCACCAGCGCGGCCTCGCTGCGGCAGACCTTTTTCGACACATCGCTTCTCGGCATTGATCTGGAGGCCAGCTTCTTCTTGCTGTCCCAGCCGGGCGCCCGGTTCGGCTTTGTTCATGAGCCGCTGGGATGGACGAGGCTGCATTCGGGCTCGGTCTCGCAAAGCGTCGTCAGCCACAGCCATTCCAACTATTTCGACTGGCTACACGTCGTCAATCTCTATGGGCCGAAGGTCATGGCTCGCGAGGAATTCGCCAGCTACAAGCGCCGCTTTCGCCGGCATCATCTCGGCCGGCTGCTGGTCTGGCTGTTCGGCCATGGCAATGCTAGGGCGTTTCAGGCGCACATGCGCAAGCTTAACGAGGCCGACCGGGCGCCCGGCCTTGTCGACTTTGTCGATGCGCTTGGCGATTATGCGCTGCGCAAGATCGGCCGGCGCGCGCGCTGGAACCAGTTCCCACAAGGCTGACACCATGAAGCCGGGTCGGTCATGTCAGCCTGGTGCGACCACCACCAAAGGTGGTATTCACACGAGCGGTGCAACCACTTAAAGCCTTGTATGGCGGACGGATCATGTCCGCGTCAAGCCGGGGTGAACGAGGCTCATGAGCGGCATCAGGCGTGCGGTTATTCTGGCCTCGGGCGAGCGTTACGTCGTCCTGATCATCAATCTGGTGACGACATTCATCATCGCCCGCCTGCTCGGCCCGGCCGAATTTGGCGTTGCGGTGATCGGCATGGCCGCACTGGCGCTGGCGGAAACGCTGCGCGAATTCGGCGCCGGCAGCTATATCGTGCAGGAGCGCGAACTGGTTCGCGAGCGGCTGCGCAGCGCATTCACCGTGACGGCCCTGCTCACGCTCGCTTTTGCCGGCGTGCTCGTGCTGCTGGCAGGGCCGATCGCGGCTTTTTATGAAATGCCCGGCCTTGAGGCCTATCTGATAGTGGCGGCAGTGTGCTACCTGTTCGGCCCGTTCGTCGCGCCGCTCTATGCGCTTTTGCGCCGCGACATGGCCTTTGGCACGATCGCCGTCATCAATCTGACCACCATCACGATCTATGCGGCGCTGGCGATCACGCTTGCGGTCCTGGGGGCCAGCTACATGAGCTTTGCCTGGGCCTCGCTCGCATCGGGCGCGACCGGCCTGCTGATGCTGCTTTATGCGCGCCGCGATTATTGGGTCTTTCGCCCCAGCCTGGCGCAATGGCGGCATTTCATGGCCTTTGGGCGCTATGAAGCATCGACGCAGATCCTGATGGACCTGCATGAGCAGCTTCCGTTTCTCATTCTCGGCCGGATGATGGATGCACGTGCGGTAGGGCTTTTTCAGCGGGCTTCAACGATCTGCAACCTGCCGCGCCGGGCGCTGCTGGGCGGGTTCAACATGGTCATCCTGCCGGCTCTGGCCGCCCAGTCGCGCGCCGGCAGCGAGCTGAAGGCAGATTTCCTGCGCGCGGTTTCCTATATCAGTGTCATTCACGCGCCGGCGATGGTCATGCTGGCGATCCTGGCCTATCCCGTGGTGCTGGTGATGCTTGGACCGCGCTGGCTGGATGTGGTCCCGCTGGTGCAGATACTCGCGCTTGCGCAGGCGCTGCATTTCTCCGTCGAACTGACATTCTCAGCCCTGATCGTCTCGGGCGCCGTGCGCCGCGCCATGATCTTGCAACTCATCTTGTTGCCGGGCTCGCTGGCGATCTTCGTGGCGGCGGCCCAGTTCGGTCTGATCGCCGCTGCACTCAGCCGTTTTGCCACCGTGGCGCTGGAGCTGATGCTCTCGCTCTGGCTGATCCGCCGGAGCGCGCCCTTCAGCTGGGTGGAGATGTGGCGTGCACTGGAGAAAAGCACTCTGGTGCTCGCCATGACGGTAGCTGGCCCGTTGATGCTCATCGGCTCGATGGGCTGGCGGCTTGATTTCGGGCTGACGCTCGCTCTTGTCGCGGTGGGACTGGCGGCGGCTGGCTGGTTCATGGGCGTATGGGTGAGCGCCCATCCCATCAAGGCGCATATTCGCGAGTTGGGACAGCTGCTGGCAAGGCGCATCCGTCAGCGCGGCGTCAGCGATCCCAAGGCGGGCAAGCTCTCCTGAACCAGCCCTCACAACAATCGCAGCAGCGCCACGCGTACCGCCAGCGGTGCATGAAAGAGCGCGCCCGCCCGTGCCAGCAGGCCCTTGCGGACCAGTCGAATGAGTGTGGTGCGATAGGCCCAGTTGCCAATGCACCGGCCGCGAAGCTGGGCATGGCTCAAGCCGAGATAGACATCGCGGATGGTGTGGCAATCCTCGATTTCCAGTTCATACATGCGCCCGCTGGCGAGTTCGAGCAGCTTTACCGAAGCCGCCAGCTTGAGCCACTCGCGCTCGGGCTCGCTCAACTGCGTGCCGGCGAGCGCAAGCATCGTGGCGAATGCGCGCGCGGCCTTGAACGCGGCGAGGCGGCCGGGCGCGAACGTCAGGTCGGGCTCACCGTGCGCGCGCCGGCGCGCCGATATGGCGGCAAGCTGGGAATGGATCGCCATGATCCGCCCGTTGAGTGGCGAGGCATTTGAGACGCTCGCGCCGTGCAGGCGCATCTTGCCCATGTCCTCGCGCAGATTGATCAGACGCCCCACCTCGCGCAACCGCCAGTAAAGATCGGTATCTTCGGCATGGCAGACATGACGGTATCCGCCAAGGCGCATGAGGGCATCGCGTCTGAGCATAAGGAATGGGTGCAGCAGATAAGGCTCGCTTGAAGGCAGCGCCCAGGGATCGGCTGTTGCGGGATCGGGCGGATCATAGCGTGTGCCGGTGGGTGCGCCCTGCGCGTCGATGTGGATGCACGCGCCTGCGACAGCGACGGCGCCGGGTTCGCGCTCAAGCCGTGCGAGCTGATGCGCGAACCTGTCTGGATATGAGATATCGTCGCTGTCGTGGCGCGCAATGAAAGGCGCGCGTGTGCGCCCTAGGCCAAGATTGAGTGTATCGACCAGCCCGCTGTTCGCCTTTTCGATCAGTTCAATGCGCGCATCACGTCTGGCAAAGCCACGCACCAGCTGCGCCGTCGCATCGCTGGAGCCATCATCGATCACCAGCACGCGAAAGCGCGGCTCGCTCTGGGCAAGTATCGAATTCAGGGTCTCGGCAATGGTCGCCTCGCCGTTATAGACCGGCAGAAGCACATCGATGAGATGCTGTTCGGGATCTTTGCTCATGGCGCAGTTATCGCATGAAATATCTAAGCCGTGCTTGCTGGCAAGCCGGATAAAGACGCCTGCGCCGGCCTGTCATTCCGGTGGAGGCCGTACCACTTCTGGTGGATATGCGGTTGCATATGCAATCGGAAAGCGAGCTTGTGGAGGGAGGCGCAATCCACGATGATTTGAGTGCAGGTTCCATCAGGAAGTTACGCGCCCATGTTGATGCCTTCAGGCCCGGTTGTCGTGAGCACCCCGGACTTCGATCAGGGCGCGGGGGCGGGCATGCCCGATGTGTCGTTCATCATCCCCACATACGATGTCGCGCCATATATCGAGGATGCGATAGTATCCGCGCTCTCGCAGAACGGCGTGCGCACCGAGGTGATCATCAGCGATGATGGCTCCAGCGATGCCACGCCTGATATCGTGGCGCGAATTGCCGAGCGCGAGCCGCGCATCCGCTTGTTGCGCAACAGGCGCCGCACGGGGCCATCGGGCGCACGAAACCGCGCGATCGCCGCCGCTCGTGGTCACTGGCTGTCATTGCTTGATGGCGACGACATGATCGCGCCGGAGCGCAGCCGCACACTGATCGAGTTGGCGGAGCTTGCCGGGGCAGACATGGTCGCAGACAGTTTCGAGCGCTTTGGCGATCACCAGCGCAGCGGCGCTCATCTGGTGCGCCAGGCATCCGTGCCCTATTCGTTTGCCGTGGACATTGCCGCAGCGATGCGCGGCAACTGCGCGTTTGGCGCCCGCGGCGCTGCGCTTGGCGCGATCAAGCCCATGATACGGCGCCAGTTCTGGCTCAAGCACAAGCTCGCTTATCGCAGCCAGATCGCCTATGGCGAAGACTTCCTGCTGCTGATCAGTGCCCTGGAAGCCGGCGCACGCTTCATCGTCACCTCGCAGAGCCTGTATCACTACAGGATGAGGACCAGTTCGCAGTCGTTTCGTCTCGGCCTGGAGCAAATCGACGCCCTGATCGGTGCGCATGATGAGCTGGCACTGGAGACGCGCCATGCGGATCAGCCCGAGACCATAGAGGCGGCACGGGCCTACCGCCGCGATCTGCTGCGCGCCCGCACCCTGACCAATGTCGCCGACAAGGCGCGCAGCGGCGATGCGGCAGGCGCAATGCGCGATGCGCTGATGCATCCTGAGTGCTGGTGGCTGATGGCGCGCCATGCCGGCGAGGCGGTGATAAAGCGGCTGCGAGGACAGCGATGATGGATGCGGGCACGAAGATGCGGCTTGCCATCTGCATCAGCACGTATCGGCGGCCCGAGGGTCTCTCCCGCCTGCTCGATGCCATCGAAGGGCAGCGTCTGGCCGCGCTTGAGCCCGAGCAGATCATGGTCTGCGTCGCTGACAATGACCCCGCAGCGAGCGCTGCGCCGATCATCGCGCGAGCGGCCGAGCGCAGTCGTTTTTCCTATGAGAGCACGCATGAGCCGCGCAAGGGCCTGAGCCACGGCCGCAATGCTTCGGTGGCGATCGCGCTCAAGGCCGGCGCGACCCATTGCGCGTTCATCGACGATGACATCGCGCCTGCGTCCGGCTGGCTGGAGCGGCTTCATGCCCGCATGGTGGAGACCGGCGCGAGCGCAGTGATTGGGCCCGTGCTCCCCTGCTTTGATGCGCCGCCGCCGCGCTGGCTGCCATGTGAAGCCTACGCGCCGCATCTGGATTATGTCCGCGCCTTGAATGCGGCGGGCGAGTTGCCCGGCGGCTATACCTGCAATGCGCTGGTTGATCTGGCCGCACTGGAGCGGCGCGGCGACGGGGCGGTGTTTGATATGCGCCATAATGACACCGGCGGTGAGGATACGGCCTTGTTTGCGGCGCTGATTGCCAGCGGCCGGTCGATCATGTGGGCTGAAGACGCGCTCGTTCATGAATTTGTTCCACGCGCGCGCATGCGTCTGGGCTGGCTGCTGCGCCGCTGGTACCGCACAGGAAACGCGCAGGCGCTGATGCGCGGGCAGGGCGCGCGGGCGCGGGTGCTCAATCTGGTTGGCGGCCTGGCGCGCCTTGGCTCAGCTATGCTTCATGTCGGCCTGGCCGGCCTTGTGCATGGCTGGCGCCGGCCCGAACGGGTCACCGCAAGCCTGTTCACCCTTGCGCGCGGGCTGGGCTTCATCGCCGCAGCCGTCGGCAGCGCCTACCGCGAATATGATCGGCGCGATTACCGCGTCTGAACCTGCTCACCACTGTCCGCTTTTTTCCAGCACGCATACGATGGAGCCGGCGAACTGGCAGGGCTCTTGAAGCCCGGTGAAGGCGACATGCTCATAGCTCGCGATGAGCGGCGTGCCGGGATAAGCGAACCGGCCAAGCCAGTCATCCACCCCGATGCCGCTCCACACGCTGAGCACGATCTTGCTTGGATGGAGCGGGAAGGCGGCGCGGCCGTCATCGCGGCGCTCATGGACCAGTTGACCGTTCACGTACCATTTTATCGAATCGAACCGCCAGACAAAGGCATAATCGGCCATCTCCTGCGACGCATCAAAACCGAGCGGTATAAGCTTGGCTCCGCCGGCATCGCCTCTGGCGAAATGATTGAGCTGCACCTGCATGCTGTCACGGCCGAGAAATTCGAAATCGATCTCGTCATGGGGATCACCCTGCTGTGGTCCGGTGTATGTGAAGAAGGCGGAGACGATCCCGGGATTGCGTGCTGCGCGCATGCGCACTTCATAAGCGCCATAGCCGTAAAAGGCGCGGGTCTGGATTTCCGCGCAGGCATGGCCATGGTCGCCGCTTCCGGCTGTGTCGATGCGAAGCCTGAGCGCGTTTCCCACAAAGTCCACATTGGCCGATGAAAAGACGCACTCTTGCCATTCGGCATTTCTCCAGCCATCCGAGATGAGCCAGCGTTCCGGATCAAGGCGCTCGAACCGATCGATGAACGATGCGCCGATGTGCGCGTCCCGTGCGGGAGTGTAGGCGGCGATGCAAAGGCCGGCGATCATGGCAATCCCGACACCCCTCATGGCCGCGCCGCCAGCGGTGCCGCAACGAGACTGGCGAATTCGGCAAGAAGGGCTTTTGTGTCGCCCAGATCGCGGAAGATGGCCGGATCAGCATCCAGCAGCCGGCGGCGCAGGCGCACGAATGTATCTTCATCAAGCGCCGCGAGCGCCTCTGGCACCGTGTCTTCCAGCGGCTCGGCAAAGCTCAG
Organism: Dichotomicrobium sp.; assembly: GCA_036734025.1. Lineage (GTDB taxonomy): Bacteria > Pseudomonadota > Alphaproteobacteria > Rhizobiales > Rhodomicrobiaceae > DAIMZI01. Next base: position 54,756 of record DAIMZI010000002.1, on the reverse strand, counting down.
CCCGATACCGTGGCGCTCGACCATCCGCGCGGTCGCGTTTCCTTGTGCGCACAGTGCCAGCGCACCGTAGGCGCCGCCCTCATAGACGCGGTTCGGCAGGCACCATGCGGAATTAGCGCCCTCATCGAGAAAATCGGCCGCCCAGACGAAATGAACCCCGCCATAAAGCCGCGGCAAATCACCGGGATGAGCATAAGAGCCGGTAAATTCGATGTTGTCATGTGCGGTGCAGGCCTCTTCGATGAGGTGCGGCGGCAGCACGCTCGGCGCGATGATCCCGGCGATATGAATTTGTACACCGTCCCCAAGCCGGCTGCTGATCTCACGCAGGATCGCAAGGCTGCGGCGGCATTTGAGTACGCCGAACCAGCCGATGCGCCATGGCGGCCCTAGCGTACAGGCATGCGACATCGCTGGCCGCGCAGGTGCTGCCGGTCCGAGCTTGTTTTCCATCAGCCACCAGCGTCCTCGATAGCCCTGGATGGGCGTGAAGTAATGATCGATGTAATCGGGCGAGCTCACGACCAGCATCGCCACGTGCGCCAGCGCACGGCGCTCCATGAAGCGCATGAGCCGGGCCGTGCGGCTTGGGCCAAGCATTGTGCGGTGAATGTCGAGCACCTCATAAACGATCGGCGTGCGCGAAAAGCCGATCAGTCTCGCCAATATGGCAAGCACCAGCATGTCGAGATTGCGGGCAAGGAACAGGTTGCATTTGCCAAGCTCCGCCCGGTGGGCAAACAGGCGGGTTAGCGCGCCAAGCAGACGGGGAATGCGGCGCAGCAGCTGGCCATCCCGGCGCGGGCCGAGATCCACATCGATCTCTTCCAGGCCGCGCGCCCCCCGAGTTGCGCCGCGGCGCGTGAACATCAGGCTCAGCACCTGCGCGCCGGCGCTTCTCAAGGCCTGCACCCGCTTGGCGATAGCGCTGTCATGATTGTCATGGCCGAAGAAGGCGATCCGCAGCCCCGGTGCCCGGCACATTTCAGCCTCGAACGTGTGCCCATGAAGATGGTCCAGAACCCCGCTCATCGTGCTGCCTCGCCCGATGTTCGGGCAACGAGGCTGCCGCGTGCACAAAGCGCCACGACAAACAAGAGCTGGATGAAGCCATGGTTTTCAAACAGCGGATTTTCCGCCATCGCATAAGCGCATATGAACAGGACTATTGCGAGCGGCCACAAGGATGCGCCGCCAGGTTCTGCCGCGTAGCGAAGCGAGCGCAGGCCCGCCAGAGCCAGTCCGGCAATCAGCAGCAAGGGACCGAGCATCCCGAACGCGACCGCCACTTCCAGGATGTTGTTATGGAAGAAATCGACGTCATGGCCGATGGCATAGCGCAGATTGAACACCGCAGCCTGTTCGGCATGCCAGAACGCCTTGTAGCCATGTCCGACCCACGGGCTCGCATAAACTGCGTCCACGCCATAATCCCACAGGAGCGTGCGTCCGGTGAGCGTGCTGTCCTTGCCCAGCTTTGCCAGCACCGCATCGAGGATGTCAAAGCCGCCAGCCATCGCGACACCAAGCGCAGCCGCCCCAAGCAGGCCCGACGCACACACCAGATGGCCGGTTCGTCTGCCGGCGCGATAGGCGATGACAACACCCAGAACAGGAAGCATCAGCGCAAGCGCCAGCATGGACGTGCCGGCGCGCGACTGGCCAAGCAGCACCAGCGCACCGACGAGCGCTGAACCCGTCAGGATCGGCCGCCAGCCATTGAGCAGCAGACAGCTCGCGGTAATGATCTGCAACGCCATGATGCTGCCGAACTGGTTCTTGTGGGTGAACGCGCCGACCCATTCGCCCCCCGGCGCGATGCCCCAGCCCGGCAGGGTCATGACGACGAACACCGAATAGAACTGTGCGGCCAGCAAAGCGAGAAAGACGAATTGCATGATGCGCAGGCGTGGCCAGAAGGCGCACAGGGCGAGGCCGGTCAGCACCGTCATCAGGAGTTGCAGGCCGAAATAAAGACTGGTCGCCGGTTCGGCCGACCACAGGGCCGAGAGCAGCGCCAGCAGGCCCCAGGCGACGACGATACGGTTTTCGCGCATCATGGCGAGCATGTCGCCGGGCGCGCGCAGGCCCCAAGACAGGACGAGCAGATAGACCGGCAGCCAGAAGAACCGCTCGATATTGATGATCTGTGGAGCGAGTGGGCGGGCGGCGGCGCTGGCGCCGAACAGGAACGCGACACATGCAAGCGCCGCCAGAGGCCAGGTAAAATCACGCAGCGGCGTGCTCAGCCAGCCCGCATGCAGTGGCTCGGTGCGAAGCGGCGATGAAGCTTGCCTGGATGAGGCGGCGCACAAATTCCGAACTCTCGTTTTGGCGTCACAGCGCGCAGGTCTGGTGTGACAGCGCGCAGGTTTGGCGTGACAGCGCGCTTAGGAAGGCGACACAACCTATCGCACAGCCCCACAACCTGAAGGAACATGGCCATCGGGCGTATGGCGCGCGCAATCTAAGTATTTTGGTCATGCAGGTTGAGCCTTCCAGATGAGTGGTGCTCAGGCGATGGGAGGTCTTACCGGGCGCAACGGGAGCGGGTAATATCCATGCCTGCAACCATATGCTTGGCCGCGCCTGTTCGGTTCTGTATGCGCTTTGCGGGGGTCACCTAACGGCTTGCGGGCGGCCTCACGTCAGGATCAGTCCTGGGGACAAGATGAAATCACCACGCACGATCGAGGCGATCCTTGATTCAGAGCGCGCCTTCCATGATCGACGGTTCGCCGAGGGCGATGCCCGCGACGCACAGAAAAAATTCTACTGGGCGATTGCTGATGGCACGCGCGGCTTCAAGGACATGGTCGCCCGGCTGAGCAGCGGCCGCGACGTGCTTGAGTATGGCTGCGGGGCGGAAGCTCTGGCCGGGGTCATCGCGCCCATCGCACGCAGTGTCCACGCGATTGATATTTCCGATGAGGCCGTGCGTCAGGCGCGCTGCTCCTGCGATGCGCCAAATGCCCGTTTCAGCGTCATGGACGCCATGAACCTGGACTTCCCCGACGACAGCTTCGATCTGGTGTTTGGCAGCGGCATCATTCATCACCTCGATATCGGCATGTGCGCGGACAGTCTGGCGCGCGTGTTGCGGCCCGGCGGGCATGCGCTTTTCTGGGAGCCGCTGGGGCTCAATCCGGCGATCGAGCTTTACCGCGCGCTGACCCCGGACGCGCGCACACCCGATGAACATCCTTTGCGCCCTTCAGATATCGCCACCCTCAAGACCCGCTTCGCCAGCGTCGATCTGCACTTTTATGGGCTGAGCACGCTCGCGGCGGTGCCGTTCAGGAAGACACGTGCAGGAACCGGCCTTCGCGCTGGTCTCAGGGCATGTGACAGGGCGCTCTTGCGCGTGCCGGGGCTGCGCTGGCTTGCCTGGTATGCGCTTATCCATTGCCGAAAGAGCGGCGATGCCACGCGCCAGACATGAAGCCGACGCCGCGCGGCGACAAGCCGTTCATCACCATCATCATGCCCGCGCTCAACGAGGCGCGGCACATCGAGGCTGCCATCGGTTCGCTGGCGCCGCCGGCTGGCGATGAGGATTGCGAAATCATCGTAGTGGATGGCGGCAGCACCGATGATACCGCTCAGATCGTCAAGCGGCTGAGTGCGCGCGACAGGCGCATCCGCCTTATCGACAATGCGCGGCGCATTCAATCGGCCGGCGTCAATCTGGCGGCGCGGTGCGCTGATCCGCGCTCGCTTTATCTGGTGCGGGCTGATTGCCATGCGCTTTACCCAACCGATTTCGCCCGCCGCGTGGTGGCTACGCTGAGGCGCACGGGCGCTGCCTCCGTCGTTGTGCCGATGCTTAGCCGCGGGCGTGGGGTCATGCAAAGAGGCATCGCCGCGGCGCAGAACAGCCGGCTGGGAAATGGCGGGGCGGCACATCGCGGCATGGCCGCTTCGGGCTTCGTCGATCATGGGCATCATGCCGGCTTTGATGCGCGCGCCTTTCGCGCGCTGGGCGGCTATGATGAAAGCTTCAGCCACAACGAAGACGCCGAATATGATCGGCGGCTGACACTGAGCGGCGGGCGGATCTACCTCGATCAGGGGCTGCGCATCATCTATTGGCCGCGCGCCGATTTGTCCTCGCTCGCCCGGCAATACTGGAATTTCGGCAAGGGCCGTGCGCGCACCGTGCGCCGCCACGCCATGATGCCGAGGCCGCGTCAGCTTGCGCCTGTCGGTGTGCTTGGCGGGCTTGCCGGGGCCGGCGTCCTTGCGCCCGTCATGCCCGCTGCGCTGGCATTCCCAGCGCTTTATGTGGGCGTTTGCCTCTGCTGGGGGGCCGCATTGGCCGTGCGCCAGCGCGACCCCGGCGCGGCGCTCAGCGGGCCGGCGGCGATGACGATGCATCTTGCCTGGGCGGGTGGATTTCTTGCGGGCTTGTTGGCGCGGCGGAACAAGGATGTGCGCCATGCGCCCGCCGCCATGCCGGCCCACGGACAAAGCGAATGAGGGACAACACGATGCGTACCGGAAAGAAATGGCGCTTGCGCCGTGCAAGGCTAATCATGCTTGGTGTCGTGCTGCTCGCGGTTGCCGGTCTGCCGGCAGGCGGTGCTGGCGCGCAGGAAAGCCCCGCCCTTGAAGCCTCTGGCGAGGTCTACCGTCTCGGGCCGCAGGACAAGCTGCGCATCCGCATCTTTGAGTGGCGCGCGGCGCTTGATCAGATCTATGCCTGGGAAGCCTTCAACGAGGACTATCTCATCGGCGCGCGTGGCCAGCTGTCGCTGCCTTTGGCCGGCGAGATCGAGGCAAGCGGGCTCACGACGCGTGAGTTGGCGGGCGCAATCTCCCTGCGTGTGCGCGAGCGAATGGGGCTGGCGCGCGCGCCCGATACATCGGTCGAAGTGATCGAGTACCGCCCGTTCTTCATCAGTGGCGCGGTAGAGCGGCCCGGCCCCTATCCCTATCGTCCGGGCCTCACCGTGCTCCAGGCGCTCAGCATTGGCGGCGGCGTGATGCGCATACGCGACGGGGCGGCTGCGGGTCTGATCCGCGACGCCATAACCTCAAGCGGCGAAGCTGGTGTGCTTGGCTCCCGGCTCGATCAGCTGGCGGCGCGCGCCGCGCGTCTGGAGGCTGAGCGTGACGGGGCCAATGAACCGACATGGCCGAGCTCGTTGCTTGAGCGGGCTGGCGAGGCTGCGCTCGATGCGATCCTGACGCGCGAGAAAAGCGTGTTTGATGCGCGCAAGAAGGCATTCGAGACCCAGATGAGCGCCCTGCGCCAGTTGCGCGCCTTCCTTCTGGAAGAAGTGGACACGCTCAACGCGCAGCGCGAGGTGCATGCGCGCCAGGTGTCGCTGGTGCGAGCCGAGCGCGACAAGATCCGCGAGCTCGAACAGCGCGGGCTGACCACCTCACCCCGCCGGCTGGAGCTGGAGCGGACCATGGCGCAGCTCGAAGCCGAGGGCCTGACGCTGCAATCACGGGTGGTGCGCGCGCGCCAGGACATCAGCCGGGCCGAGCTTTCGATGATCGAACTGGAGACCCAGCGTTTCGGTGAGGCCGCAGCCTCGCTGCAGCAGGTGCGCGCCGATACTGATGAAACGGCCAAGCGCCGAGAGGTGGCGCTGATGCTCGCTCGCAGCGCGCAAGAGCTTGGCGTGCCCGGTGTATCCTCGCGAAACGGGCTGACGATGCGCCCGACATTCGAGATCGTCCGTGCAACCGGGAACGGGCCGCAGCGCTTTCCCGCTGCCGAGACAACGGCTGTCCTGCCGGGCGATGTGGTACATGTGGAACTGAGCCCGCAGGCCGAGCCGCGCGCAACCGCGACGACGCCCGCTCCGCGCTCGCGCAGCTATGACGCGGCCGCTGATGAAGCCTTCTCCACCCTCGTCAGTCCGCAGACGCGCGCCCGAAATCCGACGGAATGAACGCCGATCATTGATCTCATTCGCCAGTGCGCCAACGAGACATGCGGAAAAAGCCGATCGCCAGTCCCAGCAATGCCCCCGACACAATCGCCGCGGCAAGCGTGCGCAAGCTGGCCGGGAAGCTCTTTTCGCCGATAACAGCGCGCGTGATGATGCGGGCATTGGTGACTGGGTAGCTTTGCCGCTGGACGGACTCGGCAAACGCCTGGAGGAAGCTTTCATAGATCGCGCGGTAGGTGCTGGCTTCGGACTCAAGTTCTTCCAGCGTCGTTCCATCGCCTGTGCCATCAGCGCCCTGCCTGAGTGCCTCCGCTGGTGCGGAGCCGGGGATTGAATAATCCCGACGGGCGCGAAATTCCTTGACGCGCAGGGCACTGGCATTCATCTCGCGGCGCAGATCGTCGATGCGCCCTTCCAGCCATTGGGCGCCGAGTCGGGCGGCCTGGGCGCGGGTCTCGAGCTGATCCTCGATATAGGTCTCGGCGATGCCGTTGGCGATGCGGGCCGCTTTCTCCGGGCTGGCGGCGGTGAAGGAAATCTCGATGACATAGGAGATGTCCAGCCGGCGCGCCGTCATCCGCTCGCGCAGGACATTTGCCGCAGCATTTCTGGCGGCGATCTCTGGATCATCGGCGGTGGTTGCTGCGCGCTTGCGCCCCAGCAGGTTGCGCACATAAGCAATGAGGCGTGCCAGCGGACCCGGCTTTCCGGCCTCAGGCGCAAATTCATCATCTTCCACGAGGCCGAGCCGCCGCACGGTCTTTTCCGCGATCTGCTCGGACCGCAGCAGGATGAGCTGGCTTTCCACCTCCGGCGCGTCGATGGGCGATGTGCGTTCAGAAGCCGGTTCGCGAAGCGCCAGGGGGGTGCGCGTTTCGATGAAGACCTGGGTGTGAGCGGTGTAGCGCGGTGTGGCCAGCAGGATGAAGAGCACAGCCGCCATGCCGGCGACAAGCATGCAGGCGAGCACCAACCAGCGGCATGACCAGACGAAGTCGGCAATATCGATGAGGCTGAGTTCGCGCGGATCCGGCTCGTTTGCGCCAGTCTTTCGCGTCATTGGTTCATGTCGCATGGCAGTATCCATCTTGCGGCCCGTATCGGAGCCTTGTGCAAAAGCACCATAGCCACCGCGCCTTGACGACACGATTGCCGACTTGGTGGAGGGGCACCCTCAAAAGTGGTGCAAGCCAGAAAGATACCCGTTTTGATTTAGCAGGGCGTAAAAGACCCGCATCTCGCGGCATCAGGCGGCGCCGGTCGCAGCTTGCAAAAAAAGTGTCGCATTAGCATCAGCGCAACCATCGCGTGCTATTCAGTAGGATGATCCTGTTCAGCAGCCGCGCGAGGACGTCATGAAAGTTCTGGTCACCGGACATCTGGGTTATATCGGCACTGTGATGGTCCCGATGCTGCTTGCTGCGGGCCATCAGGTCATCGGGTGCGACAGCGATCTTTATGCCCGCTGCACGTTTGCTGAGGGCGGCGAGATCGCTCCGGTGGATGCCTACCCGACGGATATCCGCGATCTGGATGTTGAAGACCTTGCCGGCTTTGACGCGGTCGTGCATCTGGCTGCCCTTTCCAACGATCCGCTGGGTAATCTCAATCCCGACACGACATTCGACATCAACCACCGCGCCAGCGTTCGTCTGGCCGAGATCGCCAGACAGGCGGGGGTCAGCCGCTTCGTGCTGGCATCTTCATGCAGCAATTACGGCCGCGCCGGCGATGCGGTGATCGACGAGACAGCGCCGCTCAAGCCGGTGACGGCCTATGGCCAGTCCAAGGTTCAGGCCGAGCGCGATATCGCCGCGCTTGCCGATGACCGGTTCTGCCCGGTTTTCCTGCGTCCGGCCACCGCCTATGGCCTGTCGCCGCGCCTGCGTTTTGATGTCGTGCTCAACAATCTGGTGGCCTGGGCGACGGTGAGCGGACGCATCCATCTGAAATCGGATGGCAGCCCATGGCGCCCTATCGTCCATGTCGAGGATATCTCGCGCGCCTTTCTGGCAGCGCTGGATGCGCCGCGCGAGGCGGTGTGGTGCGAGGCCTTCAATGTCGGGCGCGATGAGCACAACTACCGGATCCGCGATCTGGCCCGGATCGTCGGCGAGACCGTACCCGGCGCCACCATTGACATCGCGCCGGATGCCGGCCCCGATGCCCGGTCATACCGCGTCAGCTTCGCGAAGATCGCCGCGAGGCTTCCCGGCTTCACGCCGCAGTGGGATGCGCGCTCGGGCGCACGCGAGGTGCACGAAGCCATCAGCCGGTCCGGGCTGGCGCTGGCTGATTTCGAGGGGCCGCGGTTTCAGCGTATCGGCCATATAAAGGCGCTGATGGCGGCAGGTGAACTTGGCCCTGATTTGCGCCGGCTGCGCCACGTTGCGGCCTGAAGCGGTCAGTCGGGGTGGTCATGACGGACAATGGCGACGCGCAGATCGGCGAAAGCATATATGCGCTTGCCGGGCGTTTGTTCCCCATCGCGCGCAGCCTGACCGGGCCGGGCGTGCGCCGCTCGCTTGCGATCCTGCGCGAGCAGGTTCCGCTGATCGTTCATGAGGTGGCGAGCGGCACGCGTGCGTTCGACTGGACCGTGCCGCCTGAATGGCACGTGAGCGAGGCTTACCTGAGCGCGCCGGACGGCACCAGGATCGCCGATTTCGACCGATGCAACCTGCATCTGGCCGGCTACAGCCAGCCGGTGCGCGCCACGATGAGCCGCGCCGAACTTAGCAATCACATCATTACCGACCCGGACCTGCCGCAGGTGATCCCCTATCGTACACTCTATTACTCGCCTGGCTGGGCCTTCTGCATGTCGCATGCTGCGTGGCAGTCCGCGCCTGATGGCGATTATGAGATCGTGATCGACACACAGATGAAGGCCGGCAGCCTCAGCTATGGCGAGCTCTTCATTCCGGGCGAATGCGACGATGAGGTCCTGCTTTCAACCCATGTCTGCCACCCGTCGATGGCCAATGACAATTGTTCCGGCATGGCGCTTCTGGCGCATGTCGGCGCGTGGCTGATGTCGGCGCCGCGCCGGCTCAGCTTTCGCCTGCTGTTCGTGCCGGGCACGATAGGCGCCATTGTCTGGCTGGCACGCAACCGGGAAACCGTGAAGCGCATATGCGCAGGTCTCGTGCTGGCCGGCGTGGGCGATGCCGGCGGTCCGGTCTACAAATGCAGCCGGCGCGGCGATGCGCCCATCGACCGGGCCATGAGCCATGTGCTGCACCACGGCGCGCCGCTGGCCCAAGTCTTGCCGTTTTCGCCCTATGGCTATGACGAGCGCCAGTTCGGCTCGCCTGGCTTTGATTTGCCGGTCGGCCTGTTTCAGCGCAGCCGCCACGGCGCCTACCCGCAATATCACACCAGCGCCGATGACATGGACTTCATTGCGCCTGAACATCTGGGCCTGTCGTTTGCGCTGGTGCGCGAGGCTGTGGAGGTGCTGGAGCGGGATGGATACTGGCTCAACCTGCACCCTTATGGCGAGCCGCAACTTGGGCGGCGGGGGCTGTATCAGCCGGCGAGCAGTGCCGAGGGCAGGGCGCACAACATGGCGCTGCTATGGGTGCTCAATCTGTCGGACGGGCGGCATTCGCTGCTCGATATCGCCGAGCGGGCCGGCATTCCTTTTGCCCGGATCGCGGATGCGGCGCATCGTCTTGCGGCTCACGGTCTGCTGAGCGCCGCCGATGCTCAGAAGGTGCCGCCATCGCCAAGCAGCTTGCCGGCCTTGTAGGCAACCTCCGTGCGGTTGGTCGCGCCGAGCTTTTTCATGATGTTGCGCACATGGACCTTCACCGTGCTCTCGCACATGTCCAACTCATAGGCGATGATCTTGTTGGCCTTGCCCATGCGCAGCGCCGACAGCACCTCGAGCTGACGCGCCGTGAAAATGTCTTCGCCCGGGTGAGGGGGGCGTGCGGCTGGTTCGCTGGTGGCGCGGCGTGCTGCGCTCAGGCTGCTGAGGGGCAGATAGACCCCGCCTGCGGCCACGAGGCTGATGGCTTCGGCAATGATATCGAGGCCGAGGCTGGTGGGGATGTAGCCGCGTGCGCCGTCTTCAAGTGCGCCCATGATTTCATCGAGCCCCTCGCTGTCGCACAGCAGGATTAACGGCGTCTGCGGGCATGTTTGCGCGATGCGGCGGATGTTGGCGCGGTTGGGCTCGTCCGTCGGGCGTCCGGCGATGCTGTAGAGCACGAAATTCGCCGGCCGTTCGGCCGCCTGCTTCAGCCAATCGCCGACACTTGCGGACATACGCAGATCGAGCCCGGGCAATGTCTTCAGACATTCGCTCAGGGTCTCGCGGATCAGCCGCCGTTCCTCGATGAGCGCGACCGTGCGCGTCTGCATCACCGGCAGATCGAAGCGCTGGGAATTGCTGCTTGCAGAACGTCCCGCGGCGCCCGCACCACCCGGCTGTGATATGGCGGGCTCCTTGGGTTTGGCGGCATGAAAGGCAGCGCGGATGGTTGGCTCTTGGGTCATGCTCATGTCAGGGTTGCCGGGCTAAGGGGTTGCTCCGTTCGTATATCGCCGAGGATAGAAACGCGGATGGTGCAGGTCAAGTGATGGGAAAGTCTACACTGGCAGCGTTAAATAGTAATGTTCAAATAATTCACATGTCGCGTAATCAAGTGAAATAAAAAATCTAAAATAGATAGAAAAAATCCATTACAATTTTGGAGATTTGATCGGGATTGCTGATTGACGGCAAGGGGCGCTTTTGCGGCGCGTTTCCTTGTCAGCGGTGCCATGCGCACAAGCCATTGCCCGAGCCGCATGGCAGCAGCACGAGGGCGGACACACGCCCGACCGGCAAGCACCGCAAATTGCCTAAAACTGACGACACGGGTTAAGCATGGCTTAAGTTTACCGCTGGCGTGAGCGCGCAGATGGGGCCCTAGGCAGGTCGGCGCCGGACTAGAGCGCGTTCAAACAAACCGGCATCAGTGAACGCGTTCCAAGTTCTCGTGGTGTCGCACTTTCGGACGCAAAACCGGTTTACACTTTTGCTGAAAGTGTTCTAGGTGTCCGATTTCTGCCGCTCGCGCTTGGCGCGCATTCTGTCGGCCCAGCCATCATGCTGTTCCTGACGCACCCGGCTGAGCGCCAGCGAGCCGGCCGCCACATTGCGCGTGATGACGCTGCCAGAACCGATATAGGCGCCATCGCCAATGGTGACCGGGGCCACCAGCGAGGTGTTGGAGCCGATGAAGGCACCAGCGCCGATCTCGGTCACATGTTTGGAAAACCCGTCATAGTTGCAGGTGATCGTGCCTGCGCCGACATTGCTGTGCGCCCCGACCTGCGCATCGCCCACATAGCTGAGGTGATTGATCTTGGCGCCCTGGTCGAGCCGGGCATTCTTAAGTTCAACGAAATTGCCTATCTTGGCTTTCGGCCCCACCTCGGTGCCGGGACGGAGCCGGGCGAACGGGCCGACGATTGCGCCGTCATGAATGATCGACTGCTCGATGTGGCAAAAGCCGTTGATGCGCACGCCATCGCCGATGCGCACGCCATTACCGAAGATCACGTGCGCCTCGATGATCACGTCTCGGCCGATCTCGGTATCGTGGCACATGCTCACTGTGTGCGGGGCGATCAGTGTGGCTCCGTTGCGCATCGCGCGCTCGCGCAGGCGGGCCTGCATCAGAGCTTCCGCCTCGGCCAGTTGTACACGGTCGTTGACGCCGAGCACTTCGCATTCGGGACATGTGACAAGCCCGGCGCGAATGCCCTGGGCGCGCGCAATTGCGACCGTATCCGTGAGATAATACTCGCCCTTGGCGTTGGCGTTACCGACCCGCTCCAGGAGGCCGGGAAGGAGGTCGGCGCGAAAAGCCATGACGCCCGAATTGCACAGGTTGAGCGCGCGCTCGGCGGGCTGAGCGTCCTTGTCCTCGCGGATCGCCAGCAGCGAACCGTCAGCATCGCGTATCAGACGGCCATAGCCCGCGGGATCAGCCGCATGAAAGCCGAGCACGGCCAGCCCGGAGCCGGCGCGAAGACAGGCCCGCATGTCGCTTATGGTCTGGCTGCGGACCAGGGGCGTGTCGGCATATAGCACGACGACATCGCCGGAAAAGCCGGAAAAGGAATGCCGTGCGGCAGCGACAGCATGGGCGGTGCCAAGCTGTTCGGTCTGATGAGCGATCTGCGCCTCGGGCAGGAGCGAAAGCGCACACTGCTCAACCTGGCTGGCGCCATTGCCGACCACCACGCAGATGCGCCTTGCGCCGGCGGCTCTGGCGGTGCTGATGACATGCGCGAGCATCGGTGCGCCGGCCACCTGGTGCAAGACCTTGGGCAGCGCCGAGTTCATGCGCGTGCCCTGGCCGGCGGCGAGGATGATCACGAGAAGGGGCGGCTCGGCGGCAGGGCTTTGCTGATCGGACATCTGATTTGCTCTGGGCGGGTGCTGGCAAGCACCGGTAATATAACCAGAACAGGCTTAACTTGCGGCTGTCGCGAGTTCAAGAGCGCCGCGCGGCGCGCGGGCGGCATCGCGGCCCACACAGACGGCAGGGCGGCATTGCCAGGCGCTGCTGAACGCCAGCTTGCTGGCATGCAAGCGTTGAGCCCGAGCGCGCCCTGCCGCCCTGAGAGGCTTTCAGCGTGCGCAGGTCCTTATGCCAAGCAGGGAATAGGCCGGGCAGATGCTGAAAATTGCGGTCAGAAGCAGGACCGCGCCGACGCCGCCGCTCACCCAGTTCCATGGGCTGGCAAGTCCGGGGCCGAAAAGGTTCAGGGCCAGACCGAGAAGCACCAGACCCGCAATGGCTCGCACCATCCGGTCCACCAGACCAATATTTGCCATCATGTCCGCTCTCCTGTTTGTAGCACCTCGATGTGATTGAACATTCAAATCACTGAATATGATATACGCCTCGAAGCGGATTTGCGCAACTTAATACCGCCTGCTGGTGATGTGACACGAGGTGGGTTGATGAGGCAGGTGGGCAGCCGGGCCGAATGGATTGACATAGCGCGGCCCACATTGCGGCGACGCGAACTCACAAAAAAAGAGGCCGCCCGTAGGCGGCCTCCGTAAAGGATCAGAGAAGTCTATCCGATCAGAACTGCATGCGAAGGCCGGTTACGACACCCCACCAGTCACTGCTTATATTACCAGGCTCATTTTCTCCAAACTCGAGATCTGTATCTTCAGTGCCTGCAGCCGGCTCTGCGAAGTTTATCGCCCTGAGATCAGCATCGTAGTAATCGACGTTCACATAGAGATCCAGAGCGGCACTGTCGAAACGCTGGTTCAGAACGAACTGCCAACGATCCACCTCCGAGGCGGTTACGAGATAGTTCTGTTCATCAGTAACGTTGAAGAAGATGAAACCAGAGGCGAAGTCTTCGTAATAGCCATAGAGACCGGCGATCGTTGTGGCACCCAATCCCGTGAAGTTGCGCTGAATACCAAGCTGAACGTTCCAGAAGTGGGCATCCCTGATTGCTCCTTCGAAGCTCGCAACACCCTGATCAACACCTGGGCCCAACAGCACATCGTTGACGGGAGGATCAGTAGCGAAATCAGCCTGCGTGAAGCATCTTCCGTCGATGAGCACCGTGTCGCTGGGACAGTCAAGAAGCACGGACAAATCCGCTACCCCTGAGCGTTCGGTCTCACCGGCAGCAACGGTGCCGAAGATGCCGGACGGCGTATGCATCAAGGAGAGCGAGCCGCTCAGCTTGTCCTGCGCAATAGCGGAGCGACGGTCCTCCTGATAGCCGATGCCGGCAGCGACACGGATCGAGTTCCATTCCTTGGAGAAGCGAAGCGACAAATCCCAGAAATCATCGTCGCCCCAGGCTGCCGAAAAAATGAAGCCGTAGATAGAGGGTGAGTCATAACGAACCGTGTTGTCGCGCGGGCCGTCGAGGTTATCTACGAGATTGCCCCACGTGATGCCGAGGTTTTCTCCGTCAGGCCCACGCAGAAAGAACCCGTTATTGTAGATGCCGACCTGCGAGTCGACACCAACGCCGCTGCCCAGGCTGATTTCGGCAATGCCGTCGGTGGCCGTGCTCTGCTGGCCGATGGTCATGCGGCCAAGCTGTGCGCTTTCGATGTAAACACGCGACTGGCGGATGATGATGTTGTCGACACCAGCCGGATCATCCTCGTCCTGGCTGACACTGCCTGAAGGCGCAGAGCCGCGAACGCCGAGCTCGATGTTGTAGCCAGCCGTCCAGCCAGGCTTCATCATGGCGGAGCCACGAACACCAAGGCGGGTCATCGACCAGTCATTGTCAACGATGTAGGCGTCGCTGTCGAAGCCATCGTCCCAGATCAGAAGCGCCTGGTTGACTTGGCCATAGATCTGCAGCGAAACAACGCGGTTGCCTTTGCGAGCCGTGGTTGCTTCCAGTTCGGCGACACGCTCTTCCAGATCCGCGCAGCAATCGCCGCCCAGATCGGCCGCGTAGGCCGGCGTGAACGCGAGCGCGCCCACAAATAGCCCGGCCGCCGCGGCCAGGGCGAAACGACTTGACGTTTTCATAAGTCCCCCGATCATCATGTTCTCCACTCAGAGGTTGCGTTAGTTCGTGGTTGAGAGCCGGATGCGAATCTCTTTGCGCTTGTCTTGGGCGACCGACGCGGATAGTAGAAGAACAACAATTCCGCACTCCCAGGTTGCACATCAGGCTTAGCTTGGATATGCGCGTGTATCAAATCAAAACAGCAATCAGAGCGGGAAACACGCTGCGGTTGTGGCAATTATGCCGCAAGCGCCATGCGGGGACATGGCGTGCAATGCGTGATGCTGGCTTAAAACACTGAATTAATTGAATTATTTTAAGGCGCTGGTCACAATTGTGCACCGGCCCTCAGGGCAGCCTGTTGGCACACCTGCAAAGCCGGTGGACAAGATCGCGTCTGAGTTGTGGACAGGATTCCGCCGTGGTGGGCAGTGGCGATCAGGCGCCGGTGGCGATCAAAGCCTTGGATGATTCTGATGTCAGCAGCAGCGCGCGCACCGATTTGGACGCCGCAATCGCACCCTGGTTCACATAGGCTTCGTGATTGCGCTCGATTTCCTTCAACTCGTACTGATAGTTGACCATCACTCCGAAGGATTCGCGCAGCCCCTTTTCGGAGACATCGCCCAGCCAGTTGATCCGCCCAAGCCGCGCGCCATTGCCGAGGTGAAACCGCGCCACGGGGTCAAGCGGCATGCCCGAGGGCGTCTTTGCCAACAGGAAATAATGGGCGACCAGCGCCATGAGGACGGGCTGAACTTCCTCTGCGCTCTCATCCTCGCTCAGCCAGTCGCTGCCATCGAGCACCTCCAGCGCGACGCGCTGGGCCGGCGTCAGATAATCGAGTTCGTGTGTGGTGCGCACGCGCGACAGCCATTTGCGAAAGCCGGGGACTGGCGAAAGGGTGACGAAGGTGCGCAAGCTCGGAATCTCGCGGGCGAGGTCGCCGGCAACCTGCTTGATGAGAAAATTGCCGAACGAGATGCCGCGCAGCCCTTTCTGGCAGTTGGAGATCGAGTAGAACACCGCCGTGTTGGGTTCGTGCCGCGTGTCGAGCTTGCTTTCCTCGGACAGGAGTTCCTGGATCGAGTCCGGAATACCCGAGCTCAGCGCGATCTGCACGAAGATCAGCGGCTCGTCGATGAGCGAAGGATGAAAGAATGCATAGCACCGCCGGTCGCGCGTATCGAGGCGCCGGCGCAGATCGCTCCAGTCCCTGATCTGGTGGACGGCCTCGTACTGGATGATCTTTTCGAGAATATTGGCGGGCGTGGACCAGTCGATGCGCTGGAGAACCAGAAAGCCGCGATTGAACCACGAGACGAGGAGATGAACGAAATTGGCGTCTACCGCCGCCAGTTCGGGGGCCTCATCGAGAAAGTCCAGAAGGTCGCTGCGCATGGCGACGATTTCGGCCGTTGCGCCAGGCGCCATGTTGAGCCGGCGCAGGAATTCCTGCATCGGCGGCTCGACCGCGGTGGTGAGTTGGCGCAATGCGCCCAGGTCCTGCGAGCGCAGATAGAGTTCTGCTGCCGTGCGAACCTTGTCCGGATCGGGGGTGAAGGCGGACGCTATGAAGTGAAAGAAGGCAAGCTTTTCCCCGCGCTCGAGCGTTTGGTAGGCACCGAGCACGCGCCGCGCCAGGGCCACGCCGGCCGCTTCGCCACGCGACGACATGAGCGCGCGGGCAAGTTCCTCGATGGTCTCGGCATTGGCATGACCGCCAATCGAGAGATCGATCAAAGCTTTGCCGCGGTCCGCAATCCCCTTCAGCAGTTCTTGAAAGAACGAGACGTTCATACGGCTGGACCCATGAGATAGTCGGGAAGCCAGGTAGCGATCCCGGGGAAAAAGCACAGTATGATGATAGCAAGAATCATGCACGCGACATACGGCATCGAGCCGATCAGTATGGTCTTGAGCTTGATCTCGGGCGCTATCGAGTTGATGACATACAGATTGAGCCCCACCGGCGGCGAGATCAGTCCGATTTCCATGTTGATGGTCAGGATCACGGCGAACCAGTAGGGATCGAAACCGGCTGAGGTGACGATCGGCAGCAGGATCGGCGCGGCCATCAGGATCACCGCCACGGGCGGCAGAAAGAAGCCCGCAATCAGCAAGAAGACGTTGATGGCGCCCATCAGCACCCAGCGGTTGACATCGAGCTCGGAAATCCACATCGCGATCGACTGGGTGATGAATAGCGAGGACAGCATGTAGCTGAACACGCCCGCCGCGCCGATGATGAAGAGGATCATCACGCTTTCGCGTGTGGAATCGCGCAGCACCGCCCACAACTCGCTCAGCGACCACATGCGATAGATGATGATCGCCATGATAATGCACAACAGCGCGCCGACGGCCGCGGTTTCCGACGGGGTCGCGACGCCGCCATACATGGCATAGAGCACGCCGAGGATGACGAGCAGGAACGGCACAACGCGGGGCAGGATTTCAAGCCGCTCGCGCATCGTGTAGCTGCGCGGTGACAACGCATAGATAGCGCCCGAGCGCCAGGTCGAATAGACCGACCAGATCATGAACATCCCAACCAGCATCAGCCCCGGTATCACGCCGGCGAGGAACAGGCGGCCGATCGAGGTTTCGGTGGCGATGCCGTAGACGATCATGGTGACGGAGGGCGGGATCAGGATGCCCAGTGTGCCGCCCGCGGCGATCGAGCCGGCAGCCACCTCGTCGGGATAGCCGCGCTTGCGCATCTCGGGGATGCCCATCTTGCCGATGGCGGCGCAGGTCGCGGGCGAGGAGCCCGACATGGCGGAGAACAGCGCGCAGGCTCCAAGGTTCGACATCACCAGCCCGCCCGGCACACGGGTCAGCCAGCGCTCCAGCGCCTCGTAAAGATCGGCGCCGGCGCGCGTTGAGGAAATCGCCGAGCCCATGATGATGAACATCGGAATGGACAGCAGGGCAAACGAATCAAGCTTGCCGAAGAACATTTCCGGCATCAGCTCGAGTGAGCGCATGCCCTCGAAAAAAAACAAAAAGCCCGCCGACACGATCAGCAGCCCGGTAGCTACCGACACCCCGGAGAACAGAACAAGGATTGTGACGACCGCGACAAGGCCGCCAAGGGAAAGGGGATCCATTCAGCCCTCCTCAAGCCCAAAGGGGCGATCGCGGCCTGCGAGCACCGCCAGCAGGTCGGCTACCAGTTGCAGCACGAATAAAGCAAAACCCAGTGGCAACGTGACATAGGGAATCCACAGAGGCGGTCCCCAGACGCTCGATGACCGCCAGCCACGGGCGAACGCCGTGGACCAGTTCTCAAAGGCATACCAGCCCATGAGCGCTAGCGTGCCGATGGCCGCGAGCATTACAACGATGCACAGCACCAAGCGTGGTCCGCGCCCGAGCCAGAGCGGCAGCAGATCCACATTGACATGACCGCGCAGCTTCTGGACGAAGGGCAGGCCCAGCATGGTCGCTGCAACCATCAAATAGACGACAGTCTCGGTCTGCCAGACGGTCGATTCGCGCAGCACAAAGCGTACGAAGATCATCTGGCAGGTGATGAACACCGATATCAGGATCATCGCCGCAGCAACCCACCCGGACAAAGTGGAGATCGCATTGACAGCGCTGATGAACCGGTCGAGGCTGCGGCCCATGATGCTTTCGGCGGGTTTGGCGGCGACAGACAGATTTCCCGGCTCAGGGGTGGACATGGAAAGGTTTCCTTGGACAGGTTTCCAGGGCTTGGACCATGTGCACTGGTGAAGCCAAGTGCACTGGTGAAGCCAATCGCACTGGTGAAGCCAAGTGCACTGTTGAAGCCAAGTGCACTGGTGAAGCCAAGTGCACTGGTTAGGCCAAGTGCATTCGGTTTTCCAGGTGCATTCGGTGTTCCAGGTGCATTCGGTGTTCCAGGCGCATGCTGTATTCCAGATGCATCGGGTGGGCCGACGGCATAGTGCCAACCTTAAGCACTGGACGGGCAAGCTGTGTCGGGTTTGTCCAGCTACGCGTGTGGGCAGGCCGGGATCATTCCGCCCTACCCACACCGTTACTGTGGCTTACTCGACCGCGAACGCCAGATCGAGCAATTCCTGTCCATTAGGCACATCTTCCAGGAATTTCGAATAGGACGATGCCTGAGCGACTTCGCGCCAGGCGTCGAAATCCTCCTGGGTCATTTCAGCGATTTCGACACCGGCCTTTTTGAACACGTCGACAGCGTCACTGTCATCGACCTTGGCCTGCTCCAGATACCACGCCTCAGCTTTGGCGGCACCTTCGCGCAGCGCCTGCTGCTGTTCCGGCGTCAGGCTCTCGAAGACCGTCTTGTTCATCAGCAGCGGCTGGTACATGAACCACAGCGCCACGTCACCCGCAGGTGTGAAACATTTGACCTGCTCATAAAGGCGGAACGATACGAAAGACGACGATGAGGTATTTACGGCATCAAGCACACCGGTTTGCATGCCAGTGTAGATTTCCGAAGAAGCCATGGACGAAATCGAAGCGCCGGCTGCCGCCAACATCTGTTCGAAAGCCCGGCCTGCGGCGCGCACCGACTTGCCCGATACATGTTCGGGACGGGTGATGCAGCCCTCTTTGGAAGCAAAGCCGCCCGCAAGATAGCCATGAACCAGCACAATAACGTCATCTTCGGCCATGAGTTCTTCGATCCGGGCCATGAAAGGCGAATTGTTCAGCCGAGCGGCGTGATCATGATTTTTGACCAGGCCGGGCATCAGCGTCAGGTTGAATTCCGGGCGCTGACCGCCGGCATAAGACAGCGGATAAACGGACATGTCGAGCTGACCGCGGCTGAGCGGGGTATATTGCTCGGTCGGCTTGAACAATGATGCTGAGGGGAAAATGCGGATCGTAAGCCCGACATTGGCATCGGCCACGTGCTGGGCGACCATCTCGGCGACCTTGTGGCGAACGTCGGAAGTCGACCACTGATGCGACAGGCGCAGTTCCTTGGCCAGCGCGTCAGACGGCACCGAGAACGCATATACCAGAGCCAGGCCAGCAACGGCGACAGCCCGACCCATCGTTTTCAAAAATCTTGTCATGCAGTCAAAACCTCCCTGATCGCTTTTGCGCCCTTGCTTAAGAGACGCTTTGGATGTAGATCTTATATCATAGTGTGTACATCATGAAAACATTTGTATACGACCGAAACTCCAGTGGAGCGAACTTCCGGGGCGGGAAGGGACCAGGCAGGTCTGACTAGATAAAACGGCGTACAAAAACAATGGCTTCATCGACTGCTGAACGACTTAAGCTTGAACTCGAACAAGACATACTGATGTTCCGGCTGCACCCGGGAGAACGGCTCGATGAGAGCCGCCTGGCCCAGCGTTATGGCACTTCGCGCACGCCGGTGCGAGAAGCCTTGCGTCAGCTCGCAGCTTCTGGCCTCGTTGACATCAGACCCCATCGCAGCGCGGAAGTCGCCCGGCTCAGCATCCCGCAACTGCTGGAAATGTTCGAGTTGATGTCGGTGATGGAGGGCGTCTGCGCGCGGTTTGCCGCCGAACGCGCATCGCAAAGCGAAATCCAGTACATACGCGACGCCCATGAAGCCTGCCGCGAGTTCGTCGAAGCCCGTGACCCGGACGGTTTCTACCACGCCAACAACCGCTTTCATGACGCCATCTATCAGGCGAGCCACAACAGCTATTGTGCCGAACAGACACAATTCTTGCGTAATCGGCTTTCACCTTATCGCAGGTGCCAGCTTCACCGCAACAACCGCCCGAGAGAGTCCTTTCGCGAGCATGAGCGCATAGTCGAGGCGATCAGCCAGGGTGATGCAGCGCGCGCAGAAAGCGAAATTCGCGCGCATATCGACGTTCAGGGCACCAATATCTCCGCTTTCATCTCAAGCGTGCCACCGCAATTTCTTGCTGGCACACAACAGCAGGCGCGGGGGCGGACGGTCGTGCCCGGCGACACCGTCTGAGGCACAAACGCGCTGAAGCTGGCGCAAACCGGGTCAAGACGAAATATGCCGAGCGCAAATGTATACGATGTCCTGGAAGCCCGTTTCCCGGCTGACGATCATGCCGCGATAACGGTCCCCGACAAATTCTCCGACAGGCTCGGCCCGCAGCTCGGCTACAAGCGCTTGCGCAGGCTCGTTGCCAAATTCGCCAATGCCTTGACGGGGCTCGGTATCCATCCTGGCGACCGCGTTTGCGTACAGGTCGACAAATCCATAGCCAACCTCGCGCTGTTTCTCGCCACGCTCAAGATCGGTGCGGTATATACGCCGCTCAATTCGGCCTATACCCCGGCCGAGATGGCATTCTTTCTTGATGATGCACGCCCCGCGCTGGCCGTGGTCGTGCCGCAGGCCCGCGATCTGTTGCGCGAAGCGGCCGGCGCAAGCGGTGTTGCCCTGGAGACGCTGGCGGCAGACAGTTCGGGCTCGCTGAGCGATCTGGCGGAAGCGGCCGGTGATGAGAGCGATAGCGTGGCGCGCGCTGGTGATGACACGGCCTGCATCATCTATACCTCGGGCACGACCGGCAAGCCCAAGGGCGCCATGATCACCCACGCCAACATCGGCTCGAACATCGAGGCGCTTTGGCGGGCCTGGCATTTCCAGCCCGGCGACGTGCTGCTGCATCTTTTGCCGATCTACCATGTCCATGGACTGTTCGTGGCGCTGGGAACCGCCCTTTACAATGGCTCGTCGATCATCTGGCTGCCGCGCCCCGATCTCGACGAGGCGGTGCGGCTGCTACCTGAGGCCACCGTCATGATGGGCGTGCCGACCCATTATGCCCGCCTGCTGGAGCGCGATGATTTCGATGCTGACCTGTGCGCGGGGATGCGGCTGTTCACGGCCGGCTCGGCGCCGCTGCTCACCTCGACCCACCGCGACTTCGAAGCGCGAACCCGCCACAGGATCCTTGAGCGCTATGGCATGACCGAGGCTGGGATGATCACCTCCAACCCGTATGATGGCGAGCGGCTGCCGGGCACGGTGGGCTATCCCCTGCCGGG
This sequence comes from Dichotomicrobium sp., assembly GCA_036734025.1. GTDB lineage: Bacteria > Pseudomonadota > Alphaproteobacteria > Rhizobiales > Rhodomicrobiaceae > DAIMZI01. The sequence goes on along the minus strand of DAIMZI010000002.1, from coordinate 33,343 downwards.
AATTTCGGTGCGCATTACCAATGCCGAGGGGCGGGTTCTCGGCCCTGATGAAGTGGGCATGGTCGAGGTGAGCGGGCCGAACGTCTTCAAGGGCTATTGGAATCGTCCCGACAAGACCGCCGAAACCTTCGCGCACGACGGCTATCTGATAACCGGCGATCAGGGCATCCTGTCGCCCGATGGACGGCTCAGTATCGTCGGGCGCGAGAAGGACATGATCATCAGCGGCGGGCTCAACGTTTATCCCAAAGAGGTCGAGCTTGAGCTTGACGGGCTGGAGTGCATTGGCGAGTCAGCGGTGTTTGGCGTGCCCCATCCCGATTTCGGCGAGGGTGTCGTGGCTGTCGCCACGCGCGGCCCCGGCGCGCCACTCAGCGAGAGCGAGATCATCCGCTTGCTGTCCGTGCGCCTTGCAAGGTTCAAGCTCCCCAAGAAGGTGCTGTTCGTCGATCAGCTTCCCCGCAACGCCATGGGCAAGGTGCAAAAGGTCGAGTTGCGCCGCAGCTATGATGCGCTGTTCAGCGATCCTGGCCATTAGGGGCGGGCGCAAGAGGGTCGGGCGCAAGGAGTTGCGGGCAGCCTTCAAGGGCGCGGACTGAGGGTAAGCGTCAGTACCGAACTGTAACTCCCCGACATGAGCTTTCGCGCACGTACCAGGCCTATGTCCAGATCGATCATGCCGGCGAGATCCTGAACGGCCGAGGGCTCGGGCGAGACCGCCGTCATGGTGCTCGCAGTCTCGGTCACCAGATGCGCGTGTGCCGCTCCGAAGCTTGCACGCGCCTCCACATTGATGAAATCATCCAACCCGGCCGGGCTTTGCATGCCTGCATCCAGACGCAGCGGATCGCCCGATAGCAGCACCTGCACGGGCATGTTGCAGGCGACCTCGTTCAGCCGGACCGCGTGAGTGCCTGCGACTGGCAGGCTGTCGGCGCCGATCAGCCCGCTCAGATCCAGCAGCATCGGGTCGGCATCGGGCAGCACGCACACTGCGCGCACATCCGCTGAAAAAACGAGCGGCTGAACGCCCAGCAACAGCTTGTCTCCGCCCGGAGCGAGCCCGTGGATGGCAAGCGCGGTGTCCGTGTCGCGGTATAGGCCCGGCCCGGTCATCTGCCCGGCCTTTATGCGCAGGCGAAAGTCAATGGCCGCGCTCACGCCCGGATCAAGCAGGATCTCGTAGGCGTTATGGCCGGGTGCGCCGGTCGCGCTTGCAGGAACGACGAATGTGGCGCCGCCCGGGGTCTCGATGCGGTAATCGAGTTCCCGGCCCCCCGCGCGAAGCTTCGGCGTGCCGGCAGTCGTGGCGAATATGACGGAGATCTCGCACGGTTCTTCCGACTGATTGGTCACGACCATGGTCTGGGTCTCGGTCAGATCGGCGATACTGAAAGGATCATAGCTCTCGCTCAGATCAAAGAGGGTCGAACCCGAAATGCCGATGCCGGCAGCGCCGGTACACGCCAGCGCGTGCGCCGGTACACTGGCGATGCAAAATGCGAGGATGATCAGGATGCGCTGCATGGCCCGTCCTAATTCTGTGCGCTTGCGGTTACCGAAGGCTTGAGCGTACCTGCCCGGTGAAGCCCGATCGTGTCTTCGGGAATTTCGAATGCGAAGATCATCGGCGGTTCTGACGCGATCTCGATCACCCACCGGCCCGGTGCCAGCCCCTGAGCAACGAAGCGGCCAGCGCCATTGGTGAAGATTTCCACCTGTGGGCCGTCTCCCTCGGCCTTGCGGGCGGTTCCCGTGATGAGTGCGACGGGGGCGTCTTGCACGTCTTGCAGCGTGCCGAACATCGAGACTGAGCTCGCCGATCCGATGACCAGTCCATAGCCCGCTTTGTAAGGCGCATGGATGCTGAACTGTCCGGCGCCCAGATCATAGCCCGGGGGCAGGTCGTCGACATCAAAGCCGATCTGGGTGTCCGAATAGACCGGCATCGAACTCAGCAATGCCGGGCCGAGAAAATCGGATCTGGCGCGGATATGCTCGTGCCGGCCCACGAAAAAACTCTTGTCCGCCAGGCTGTCGTGCATATCGAGGATGGCATAGCTGCCGACGATCGGGAGCCCCATCGCCACCATGCCGTCGGCGAAGGCAAATGCGGTGTCGATGCGCATGGTGGTGCGCTGATCGGTGAAACTGGCGTCGAACGGATCGGCTGTAAACGCGTCCACGCTTGCCGTGTGGCGCACACTCACGATTGCGCGGTTGCCGGTATAGCTGAGGGCGCCGCTCAGATCGGTTTGCGAGAGCGTCTCGTCATGGGAGACTTCCAGATGCGTGGACCATTGGCCGACGCCGCGGCCGACGGTCTTGCCGACGGCGACGCTGGCTGTCTGATCGACCACCGATTGCTGGGCGCGCACATAGCTGCCCATTTCCGGGCGCCAGGACATCGAAACGAGCATCTGGACTTCATCGCCGCGAGACAGCGCGCCGGTGTCGGTGCCGATCTCGCTGGAATAGCTGAGCGATACCCCAAGGCCGAGTGTCGGCGTAAGGCCGGTGGAAACCGTCATGCCCACACTGTATTCATCGCTCTTGCCATCATCGCCGGGCTCATCAAAGCCGAACGAATAACGCCCATGCAGGGTCGCGTAGACATCGCTCGAAAGGGGCCTTGTATATGTGGCGAACAGGCTCATCCAGTGATCCTCGAATGGATCGATGATGCCCGGCGTGGCAAAATTCAGCGTGCGCAGGCGCGCCGATAGCAGCAGCGTCTGGCCTGTGGCCCAATCGAGCGCGCGCAGCATGTCCCAATCGATGTCGAGGGCAGCGCCGGCCCCGGCATCGGCGTGCAGGCTGGCGGCTGTCTGTATCGCGAAGAACCCGTATGAGGTTGCGTGCAGCGAACCGATCCCCGTCATCACTGCATCGCTGTCGGCCTGAAGATTGATTTCCGCGGTAAGCTCGCTGGTAATGCCTGTGCGATAAAAACCCGATATCGCAGGCTTGCCGGCATCATAGACAAGCCGCGTGCCGTCAAAATCGGAAAGCACGCCCGCCGACAAGGCCCATTCGCTTGCCTCGGGCGCGAGCAGGGATGTGTCATAGTGACTGGTGAAGGCGATGGTGCGCGTGTCCCCGACATCATCGGTTATCACGAGTTCGATCTCGTTGGAGCCGCCACGCAGCGGCAGATCGCGCAGATCATATTCGCCCGGCAACAGCCTTATCTGGCGGACCATCAGCCCGTTGAGCCTGATCTGTACCGTTGACGGGCGTTCGATGCGAAACGAACTGCGCCCGGTAGGACGAATGTTTTCACCCGGACGCAGCTTGCGCGGGGCATGTTCGATCGACACGCCAAGCATGTCGGAACTGCGCTGGAGCCCGCTTACCAGCGGCCCGATGTCGCCAGCCTGGATGCGCAGCGCATCTTCGGGCTCATCATGCACAAGCCGTGTGCCGCGGCGCACGAAGCGCCCGTGGGTCAGGCCCTTTTCGAAGGTCGAACTGTTCTCGGGATCGCCGTCAAATGTAGCTTCGGCTTCCAGCACCACACCATCGACACGCACAGCCGTCTCGATATCCAGACGCGGCGCGCGCAGACCGGTGTCACCGCTTGCCGAGGTGGCTATGTGATCGACTGCACCGCGCAGATTGACATAGGCACTTAGCTTGGCGGGCTGGGAAATGTCGGACAGATCGCGCGCGCGCGGGCCGCCAAGGCGCACCAGGCCGCGTCGGCGCTGTTCGATGCGCGGCGCGATGTGCAGGTTCATGAGGGCCCTGTCAAATCTGGCCTCAAGCGTATCTGATGTCAGGCGCGAAAGAGCAATGAAGCCGTCTTCACCGGCAAGAGCCTCGATTTTCTCGATCTCTTCGTGGCGCAAGAGCGGGCCTGCGGCGCTGATAAGCTCATTGGCGGCGACGCCGATTGCATCGTCGGGCGCGACGCGGATCGTGATTTCACCAAGATGACGGTCGCCGTCCTTCAGGCTCACGGCAAGCGAGATCATCCGCCCGCTGGGGTTGAGGCGCGGAGCCTCCATAATGCGCGCGAAAGGCAATCGCCGCGGCTGCGGACCGGCGTCCGCGCTCTGGCTGATGGCGGGGGTTGCGGGCTGGGCTATCACTAGCGCAAAGCCGAACAGCAGGCATGCTAACGTGCGGCCGATGGCTCCGGCTGGGTGCAGCCCGCCTGCGTGGCGCTTCAGGCCGGCGCGGGCCGGCATTGTCGTTTGCGCCCGTCTCACGTCCCCCACCTTCGAACAGCACGCCCCATATCGTCGTGCCAAGCCGTCGTGCGCCTTGAAGCTGGCGCGTGCTCAACGCCGCGCCGGCGGCGCGAAGTCGATACGAGCCTCGATCGTCGCGACCTCGCGGGGCAGGTCGAGCGGCAGTGTGAAGCGCCGTGAAACGCCGGGCTGCACCAGCCCAAGCCCCAGACTGGCGCGTAGCTCGGATGGCGACAGGCTTTGACGCCATGCACCCGATGACAGATGCACTGTTGCCTCGCTGAACAGCGCATGGACGCTGGAGGGATTGCGCACGATCACCGCCGCGCGGCGTTTGCCGCTGGGCTCGTCGATGACCCGGGCGCCAGTCATTTCCAGCGCCGGAGCGCCTTTCGGCGGGGCGACATTGATAATGACGCCGAAGCTGAAGACCACCTGAAGCGACTGGGTGTTTTCTGCCGGCGCGCTGACTGGAAGCTGGACGATGGCGAACCGATAAGTCCGGCTCTCGGCAAGCAGCGGCTCGCCTACCCATTGCACGCGCAGCACCTGGGTCGCTCCCGGCGCGATCATCGCCTGGGCCGGAACGATGAGGAAATCATCGGCGCCATCTTCGGCCTCGTGCTGAACACCGTCTTCATCCAGCGTGATGCGCTTGATGACGGCTTCGACAGGTAATGGCAGCGCCGAGGTATTGGTCACCTTGATGGCGGCGCGGCTTTGCGAGCCGGCCGAAACCAGTTCGACATAAAGAGGCGTGACGCTCATGGCGTAAACGCCCGATGCAAGGCTCAGGCTTGCAAGCAATGCGGCGCTTGTTGCGGTGAACACCGCCAGCGTTGCCGCCCGGAAGAGGCGAAGTATCATTGATCAGCGATCCTGGAAAAGAACCCGACTTGACCGAAATCACAAGCACAGGAGCCGGCAGCAGGCTTGTCGCCGCCGCCGGAGCCTCGCCTAGAAGTTCGGCACCAGTTCAATGGTGATCAGATCCTGATAAGTGCCGTAGGGCAGAACGTTGCCCGACGCTACCGGCAGGGGCGTCACGACGAGTTGAAGCTCCTGGCTCGCAAGAAGCTCGTTTACATTGACGCCCAGATAAGCCGCAGCAAGGCCGGCCGTACCCTTGTCTGCATGGGTGGTCGTATCCATACTGCTGGTGGCTTGCGCATTGATCACGCTGAGACTTGCCGTGTAGTCGATATGGCGCTGGAAAGTTGCCTCGGAGTAATCGAAACTGCTCGCCCACAGGGCGCCATAGTAGGATGTCATCGAAATCTGCACGGGCATATTGCAACTGAATGTGGCCGAAAGATTGATCGGCGATGTGTCCGGCTCGCCGTTGACGATGGAAACTGTGACCAGTTCCTGGTCGGGCGCCGCGAACGCGCAGGTTCCCGGCACGTCGGCTTGCAGCAGAAATTCCTTGACCGTGTCCGCATGCCCGGCGCCGGTCATCATGGCGGCTGCCCCGATAACTCCCGCCACGCCAGTGCCCAGAAGAGATTTACTTAAGTAACGCATCACGCACCCCATAACATTATTTACAGAAGCTTTGGGAAAAGCCCCACTGCCTCATTATTGACTGTTACGCAAACAAGCGTCGTACTCAGAGCCCCCATCCGGCGCTGAACAGCTTTTGCCCCTGAGGCCGATGGCAGGAGAAACGCCAGTATTGCGCGTCCTGCTTGCATGACCTTCGGTTTTACCAGCCTAGAGGCGCTTCAAATCACGTGAAAGGAGAAAAATGCGGCTTGAATGCAACATAAATCACGTGTGGAGAACAAAGCACGTATTACGGAAGCTTTTGCGCGCAGATGTGCCGGTGACGTGTCAGCCGGGAGCTGTCGGGTCATCCGAACAGGGGCGTGCAGCCGCAAGGCTGAGCCGGCCATGCATTGCCGCTCGATCGGTTGGTCTTTGATAATCAGGAAAAAAAGGCGGCGAATGGTCGGAGCGGCGGGATTCGAACCCACGACCCCCGGTCCCCCAGACCGGTGCGCTAACCGGGCTGCGCTACGCTCCGATCACGGTGCTGTCATCGGCGAAATGCCGGAAGCGACGTGATCTTGCCCGGCTGACCAGAGCGGGTCAATAGCTATCTGGATGTGTCGCATGGCTCGTTTACGCTTGCAAGCAGGCTGCGGCAGCCTTCGAGCTCTTCGAGTATGGCTTCAAGGACGCGGCGTTCGGACCCTGAAAGTCTCGGCCCGCCGCTTTTGTCAGCTTTGGTATCTTTACCAGCTTTGGCATCTTCGCCAGTCTGGGCATCACATGTGCTTGCCGCCTGGGGAAGAGGCGATTTGGTCCTGACACGCGCAAGGTCGTCCGTCGTTGCCCTTTGCTGGCGCGCGGCGCGGCGCGCATGCTCGGCTGCTTCGCCCGCCAGATCGGGGATGTCGTGACCTTTCGAAGCTTCGGGGGCGGCCGGCTTGGTGTTTGGCGCGCGCCAGCAATTCTTGACATAAGCCACGCCGTTCTGGCGAAGCACTCGTTGCAGACCCTTGATCGTATAGCCGTCCTCGTGCAGCAGCGTGCGGATGCCGCGCAGCAGATCGACATCTTCGGGCCGGTAATAGCGCCGCCCGCCGCCCCTCTTCATCGGCTTGATCTGTGAAAAACGTGTTTCCCAAAATCTCAATACGTGCTTTGGCACGTCAAGTTCCGCCGCGACCTCGCTGATCGTACGGAATGCCTCTCGCCCCTTGTTCAATACATGCCCTCTGCGACAGTTACATCAGTTCGCTTTCAGGGAGATACCGAGCGAAAGGAAGAGGCCAGAGCCATCGACAGCCATCATCACCCATGCGGTGATCGCGCCATACCATCGCTCTGCATTGATGGACATCGGCTGATGCCCTATTCGGCCGCCTTGCTCCTGCGCAGCGACCGATTGATCCGATCCTTCATGATATTGCTTGGCCTGAAGGCAAGCACGCGCCGCGAGGAAATCGGAACCGTCTCCCCCGTCTTGGGATTGCGCCCAATACGTTCCTTCTTGTCACGCACGCCGAACGAGCCGAAAGACGAAATCTTTACGGTTTCGCCATTCTCCAACCCACGGACGATCTCGTTGATGATCATTTCCACGAGTTCGGCCGACTCATTGCGCGGCAGCCCAACCTCGCGTACTACCGCATCGGTAAGATCGGCTCGCGTGACGGTTTTCACTTTTGGTGGCATCTCACTCGACCCCTCCTCTTTGAGACGAGCTTTGTGATGCTACCGGAGTTTGTTCATTCCGGTCAATCGCGCAGCGGTCAAATCGCTGAAAAAACGCAACGAATCGCATGTATCCCGATCGTGCGTGGCGCACCGCTCACCAGCGCGCCAGCGCCGCGCCCCACGTGAACCCGCCGCCCATTGCCTCCATGAGAACCAGATCGCCCGGTTTGATGCGTCCGTCTTCATGCGCCACGTTCAGTGCCAGCGGGATCGATGCAGCCGAGGTGTTGCCGTGCTCGGCCACGGTCATGACGATCTGCTCGGGTGACAGGCCGATCTTGCGCGCGGTGCTGAGCAGGATGCGTTCATTGGCCTGATGCGGCACGAACCAGGCTATGTCCTTGGCTTGGAGATTGTTTTGCGACAGGCTTTCCTCGATGACGTCCGAGATCTTGTTTACGGCGAAGCGGAAGACTTCGCGCCCATGCATGCGCAGATGGCCGACGGTGCCCGTCGAGGATGGTCCGCCATCGACATAGAGCATGTCCTTGTGTCGCCCGTCCGAATGGAGATAGGTGCCGATCATGCCTCGGTCATGGCCGTTGCCTTTGGCGGGCTGGGCCTCAAGGACCACGGCGCCGGCGCCATCGCCGAACAACACGCATGTGGCCCGGTCGTTCCAGTCGAGGATGCGCGAGAAGGTCTCCGCGCCGATGACCAAAGCGCGCTTGAATGAACCCGCCTTGAGAAAATTGTCGGCGACTGCCAGCGCAAAGACGAAGCCGGAGCATACGGCCTGCACATCGAAGGCGGCGCCACGCTCCATGCCGAGCTTGGCCTGGACGATGGTCGCGGTGGCCGGAAACGTGTTGTCAGGGGTAGATGTGGCCAGCACGATCAGGTCGATATCGGCGGCCTCCAGGCCGGAGCGCTCGAGCGCCTGGCGCGCGGCGGCCACAGCGAGGTCCGACGTCATTTCGTTATCAGCGGCGATATGGCGCTTCTTGATGCCGGTGCGTTCGGTGATCCAGGCATCTGTGGTATCGACCATCCGCGAGAGTTCGTCATTGGTCAGCACCCGGCTTGGCAGATAAGCGCCGCAGCCCAGGATAACGGATCGCAACGGGGTCACTTGATCACCTCATCAGGCCGGTTTTCGGCCCGGCTCTCGGTTTGCTCGCTCGGCGCCGCTTCCTCTCGCTCCATCGCGTCGCGAAAGGTCTGCATGTCGCGCGCTATGGTCTCGACGAGACGGCTCTGCGCCATGTCATGTCCCAGATCGACGGCGCTGGCAAAGCCGATGGCGTCGGTGCCGCCGTGGCTCTTGATGACGATACCGTTGAGCCCCAGGAACACGCCGCCATTGAGCTGTCGCGGGTCCATCTTCTTGCGCAGCGCCCGAAACGCGCCTTGCGCCAGCAGCCCGCCGAGCCTGGACAAAACCGATCTCGACATGGCCGCGCGCAGATATTCCGCAATCTGTCTCGCGGTTCCTTCCGCCGTTTTCAAGGCAATATTGCCAGCAAAGCCTTCTGTTACGACAACATCCACAACACCGCGCCCGAGATCGTTGCCCTCGACATAGCCAACATAACGCACCGGCAGGGCCGAACTCATGAGCACCGCATTAGCCTTCTTGACCTCGTCCAGCCCCTTGGCTTCCTCGACGCCGATATTCAGCAGCGCGACGGAGGGCTTCTCGACATGGAACAGAGCCCGCGCCATGGCCGCGCCCATCTCGGCGAATTCGACAAGCTGGCGGGCGTTCGCGCCGACATTCGCGCCGACATCAAGAACGATGCATTCGCTGGTGACGGTCGGCCAGATGGCGGCAATCGCCGGGCGGTCGATACCGGCCATAGTGCGCAGGCAGAATTTCGACATCGCCATCAGCGCGCCGGTATTGCCCGCCGAGATCACCACATCGGCCTCTCCGGTCTTCACCGCGTCGATGGCCAGCCACATGCTGCTTTTCCAGCGGCCCTGACGCAGCGCCTGGCTCGGCTTGGCGTCCATGGACACCGCGACATCCGTGTGCACGATGCTGGCTCGCGCGGCCAGTTCGGGCCGTCTGGCAAGGCGCGGCTCGATCTGCTCCTTGTCGCCGAACAAGATGAACCGGGCCTCGGGATGGCGAACGGCGGAGAGTGCGGCGCCAGGCACCGAAATCATCGGTCCCTTGTCGCCGCCCATCGCGTCAACGGCAATTGTGATCGGCGCTGTCATCACCGTAAACTCGAACTCTTTTCCCGAGGCGTGCTGGAAGAATTCGCGCCGCTGCACTCGCCGTCAAGCTCTCGCGACAGCCTGAGCGGCACCCACCCCCATGAGCGCTGCGACCATAAACATTTAACGGATGCGCACAACACAATTCTGGTGTCAGATACCGCATCCAGAACCGGCCGGCGCACGCACACACGCTCAGCCGGGTTTCCCGCTGCCGGTCTTTTTCAATCCGCCAAGCGCGGCAAACGGGCCAGCCGGCTCGCCCGTGCTTGCCTGATGTGCCTCAAGCCCAGCATCGGGCAGGCGCGGATAGGGATCGAGATTGACGCTCAACAGCTCGACCGCCAGCTTGCCCGGGTCGATCTCGTCGTCCTCGATGCGCTCCGGCTGCTCGGTCTCAGGGTCTATGAAGACGCCACCGCCCGGTGATGCGGCTTCATCACGCTCGCGTCGCGCCCAGCGCTCGGGCGTCCAGAATTCGACCGTGACATGATCTTCCATTTGCGCGGGCACAGGCTCCAGCGTCACGCCGCAGGTCTGAACGGCTTGGGCCGACCAATCCGCGATGAGCAGGAAAGCACCCTGTCCGTGCGGCTTCAGCTCATAGTGCATCTGCATGGCATCCAAAGCGACCAGCCCAAGCTCGCGGGCAAGCGCGGCGCGCTCTTCGGGGTCAGGCTCGATGGTGGCCGTCATCCCGGTTTCGGCGATGTCGCGGATGCGTACCGGGCGGCGGAAATGCGCCCTGGGATCCGCAGGCTGCGGTTTGGATGGGCTCATGAGCAAAAATCCGTGTGATGATCGCCTGATGACGTCGCGCAAGCCTTGGTCCGGCTCAGCCGGCCCGTCGGATGCGGGTCACTTCGGGGAAATCGAGATAGCCCTGAAGCAGATGGGTGAGCGGCGTCTGGCGCACGGCCTCAAGCGCTTCGAGGATGTATTCCGCGACCCCCTGGGCATTGACCTGCGTGCCCGGATTGCCGGAGCGAAAGCTTTTCCATACGGCTTCGCCAAGCACTGCCGGATCCTTTTTTTCAGCAGCAGCAGCATAAATCAAAATCTGCCCGTAAAACAACCCGGCGATGCGACGGACTTCCTTGGGCACCTGATGGTCACCCACGCCCAGATCGCGCACCATGCTGTCCATCTCGCGAATGAAGGCCTCGACCACCTCGCGGCCCAGCAATTCGCCTTCCTTGCCGCCCAGACGCAGGTTCTGCAAGACCATGAACATGTGGATGACGAGCATGTCAAAACGCCCCGACAGCGTGTCCGGCACCCCGAATCGGAGATAAAAGGCGGGGTTGCGTGACTGCGCCACAATTGCATCGTAGATCTTCTCTGCGGCTTCTTTGCGCGCCGCGCGTTCGGAAAACCAACGGAACATGCTCGACTTCACTCCGGATCTCGGCCCTGATGGGCCAATGCGCGCCGACGGCATAACTGTTGCCGGCAACCGCACGTGAGGTATAGATCGCATAACCGCGCCTTAATGTCATGGATCATGGCTAACGGCGCATAAAAATTCAGGCTTCAAGGTCACTCGATCATGTCAAATCAACACCAGATGCGATCATCAGCACAAGCCTTGATTGGGGCGCGACCAAGGCGTTTGCGCCATTCGACCCGCGCTCACGCCGCAAGGCTTGCCCGAGTTGCGCTTGCAGCACTGCTGCTGACTGCGGTAGCCGGCTGCGCCTCTCAAGTCTCGCGCCATGGCCAGATCTACAGCGAAGCCGAAGTCCAGCAAATCCAGGAAGGCATGAGCCAGGATCAGGTCGTTCTCACGCTTGGCTCGCCCAATACCACATCGGCCGTGAACGACAATGTTTATTACTATATTTCGTCCACCACGGAAACGCCTATGGGCCTTATGGCGCCGCGCGTCATCGACCGCCGTATTCTGGCGGTATATTTCGATGACACTAGGAAGGTGACGCGGGTCGCGCATTACGGTCTGGAAGACGGCAAGGTGATAGATTTCATCACCCGTGAGACGCCGTCATTCGGGTCAGAGGACGGGTTGCTCAAGGAACTGTTCCGCAATATCGGCAGCGGGGTTCCCGCAGCGGGCCAGACCGGGCCCGGGCTCTGATCGGCGCTGGCGCAAGAAGGCTGGCCGAGGCGGCGTGGCGCGTGCGCCGCCCGGCGCCGGCCGATGAGGGAGGCTTGAGATGAATCGGGCCGTCATGGCGGTGTCGGGCGGGCTGGTGCTGCTGGGGCTGGTCCTTGCCTTTTATGTCCATATCAACTGGCTGATCCTGTCAGCTCTGGCCGGCGCAGATATCGTCCTTGGCGCGCTCACGGGTTTCAGCCTCGTTGCGAGCGTGCTGCGCATCCTGGGCGTGGGGCGCTAGCGCGGTGCGGCTGGCCGGCAGGAAGGCACTGATTACCGGGGCCAGCCGTGGCATAGGCGCCGCGATCGCCCGGCGGTTTGCAGCCGAAGGCGCCGATATCGCCATAACTTATCTCAATTCATCGGACGATGCCGCCTGCGTCGCGCGCCAAATCGAGGCTGGCGGACGCGCGGCGCATCTGATGAAAGTCGATGCGGGCAATGCCGATGCCGTGCGCGCCTGCGTCCATGAGGCCAATGCCGCGCTTGGCGGGCTGAACATCCTCATCAACAATGCCGGGATCTTCGCTGGCGCGCAGGTGAGCGAAGCGGTAGACGAGGATTTCGAGCGCATCGTCGCTGTCAATCTGCGCGCGCCGTTCATCGCCTCGCGTGAGGCCGCCGCGCTGATGTCACCCGGCGACCGGATCATCAACATGGCGAGTTCCTTCGGATTGCGCGCTCCCGCGCCCGGCCTGGGGCTTTATGCGATGACCAAGTTCGGACTGATCGGACTGACCCGCGCCATGGCGCGCGACCTGGGCAAGAAGGGTATCAACGTCAATGCCATCGCCGCCGGCCCCATCGACACGAGCATGAACCCGGCAGAAGGGCGCACCGCCAGGTTGATGTCGATGATGACCGCATTCGGACGATACGGCGCGCCCGAAGATGTCGCGGCGCTTGCGGTCTTCCTCGCCAGCGATGATGCCTCCTACGTAACCGGCACGGTGATGAGCGTTGATGGCGGCTTCAATGCCTGAGTGCACCGGCCTGAGCGCACCGGCCTGAGCGCACCGGCCTGAGCGTGCGCGGCCCGAACATGCGCGCGCCACGCCTGCCAATCGCCTGATCGCGTGCTCGACATTTTTTGGCGCCCAAACCCGAGCACGGATTCATTGTTTTGACATGTGAGTATGGCCTTCTATTATTGGCGCTCCCAGCATGGGGTGGGCAGTGCCGGCCCGCAGAACATGCTGTATTTATTCTAAGTGGGGCAAAGACAGCCCCTGCCGGACCGCGCCGTATGGACGCGGTGTAAAATCACTTGCACGACAAATAGTTAGGTGGCTGGTATGAGACAATACTCGAAGCGGTCATTCGCGCCTTTGCTGTTTTTGGTCACCGCATTTGTCATGGCTGGCGCCGTCATCGCGCCGGCTCTTACCAACCCCGCGCTCGCCCAGGCCTATCGGAACGATCAGGTGGCCTCACAGGCGAAGCGTTTCGAGACTTATCTGCGCTCGAGCTGGAACATCCGGGGCGATAACGCAAGCGGCTTCCGCGACCAGGGGCGCGCCGCTCTTCAGCGCGGGGATGCGCGCTCGGCAACCGGGCTGTTTGCCTCCTCGGTGGTGCTGGAGCCTGACAGCGCATCCACCTGGCTGGCGCTCGGCCGGGCCTATCTCGCGATCGAGCCGTCCGATTATTCGGAACGCAGCAATTTTTCGCGCAACGCCACGTCCGCTGCCTACATCGCTTATGAACGTGCCACATCGGCGCCGGACAGGGCCGCCGCCCTGGCGCTGACCGCCCAGGGGCTCGCCGCACAGTCGCTGTGGCGCCCGGCGCTCGACGCCTACAAGGCCAGCCTCGCCACCGAAGAGGTTCAGTGGGTGCGCGCGGCCCATGATCAACTTCGCGCCGAGCAGGGCTTTCGCATGCTCGATTACAGCGTCGATTCCGAAGCTGGCAGCCCGCGTCTGTGCATCCAGTTTTCCGAGCGTCTGGCGCGCGGGGTCGATTTTGCCGATTTCATCAGTATCAATGGCGCCGATCCGGCGGGCGTCACCGCTGAAGATCGCCAGCTCTGCGTCGAGGAGTTGCTGCACGGGCAGCGTTATCAGGTGCGCCTGCGCCAGGGCCTGCCCTCGGCGGTCGATGAAGCTCTCATCCAGCCCGTGGATCTGACCGTCTATGTCCGTGACCGTTCGCCCACGGCACGCTTTTCGGGGCGTAATTATGTATTGCCGCGCACCGGCCAGATCGGTCTGCCACTGACCAGCATCAACGCCGAGCAACTGGCGCTCGAGATTTACCGCATCGGCGACCGGCGCCTTGCCCATGAGGTGCTGGAAGGCAGTTTCGCCCAGCAGATTTCAGGATATCGCGCCCAGCAGATCAAGGATGAGCAGGGCGAGTTGCTGTGGCAGGGCACCATGAGCGTGGACATGGTTCTGAACGAGGAAGTGACCACTACTTTCCCCATCAACGAAGTCAAGGCCGATCTGAAGCCGGGCCTCTACATCATGACGGCGAAGCCTGCAGGTTCCCAGAGCGATGACTGGTCGGACCGCGCCACGCAATGGTTTGTCGTCTCCGATCTCGGCCTGATGGCCATGACCGGCGAGGACGGCGTGCATGTCTTTGCCCGTTCGCTCGAGACGGCGCAGGCCATCGAGGGTCTGGAGATCCGTCTGGTCGCGCGCAACAACGAGGTGCTGCAAACAGCCACGACCGATGACAGCGGTCGGGTGGTCTTCGGACCGGGGCTGGCGCGCGGCACCGGCGGGCTGGCCCCGGCACTGGTGATCGCCCGCACGCCCGAAGGCGATTACGGCTTTCTCGATCTGACCAGTTCGGCTTTCGACCTCAGCGACCGCGGCGTTGCCGGACGCGCCGCGCCGGGGCCACTGGATGCATTCGTGGTTGCCGAACGCGGCGTTTACCGGCCCGGCGAGGAGGTCCATCTGACGGCCTTGCTGCGCGATGGCGAGGCCAAGGCAGTTGCCGGCGTCCCGCTGACGCTCATGATCCGTCGCCCTGACGGGGTCGAGCATGCCCGCATCGTCATCGCCGACGAGGGCGCGGGCGGGCGCACCTACACAATGCGCCTTCTCGACAGCGCCATGGCCGGCACCTGGCGCATCACCGCCCATATCGACCCGCAGGCGCCCGCCATCGGCGATACCGCGTTTCTGGTGGAAGACTATGTGCCCGAGCGCCTGGAGATGAACGTGCGCGCCGGCGATGCGCCCTTGAGCGCGGCAAGCCCGGCCGAGATCGCCGTGTCGGGGCGCTATCTTTTCGGCGCGCCGGCGAGCGATCTGGCGCTTGAAGGAGAGATGACCCTGCGGCCACAGCGCGAGCTGAGCGCGCGGCCCGGCTATGTGTTCGGCCTGGCCGGAGAGGACGTTCCCAGCGTGCGCGAACCCTTGAGTGATCTGCCGCGCACCGGAGCGGACGGCGAGGCGCGCATCCAGATTGCCCTGCCCAGCCTGCCCGAAACCAGCCGCCCGCTGAGCGCGGATGTGACCCTGCGCCTGGTGGAGCCGGGTGGACGCGCGATATCGCGCAACGTTTCGCTGCGCGTCGATGCCGCCGATCCGGTGATCGGCATCAAACAGTTATTCTCCGGGCTCTATGTGCCCGAGGGCGAGCCGGCCCGTTTTGAGGTCGTGGCGGTGGACGGCACCGGGAAAGGCGCGCGTGTCGAGGGCGCGCGTTGGGAGATCGTGCGGGTGCAGACGCGCTATCAGTGGTACAGCAGCTACGGCAACTGGGCCTATGAGCCGGTCACCTATACCGAAAAGGTCGCCGACGGCACCATCGAGGCGTTGAGCGGCGAGCCCACCCTCATCGAGGCGCCGGTCGGCTATGGCCGCTACCGTCTGGAAATTACTGGCGCAGCGCCTGACGGACCGTCTGCGAGCGCTGAATTTTCAGGCGGCTGGTTCGTCAGCGACCAGCCTGACAATCCCGACATACTCGAGATCGCGCTCGACCGCGGCAGCTATCAGCCCGGCGACACCATGCAGGTGCGTATCTCTCCGCGCGCGGCCGGCACGGCGCTTGTCTCGGTTGTCTCCGACAAGGTTCTGGCGACCCGTACGGTCGACGTGCCCGAGGCGGGCGCTACAGTGTCCTTCACCGTGCGCGAGGACTGGGGGCCCGGTGCCTATGTGAGCGCGATGTTGTACACACCGATGAGCGAGCAGGCGCGGCGCATGCCCAGCCGCGCTCTCGGAGTTGCCTGGGTGCCGCTCGATCAGGCGCCGAACACGCTGGCGATTTCGCTGAACGCTCCGGAAGGGGCTCGGCCCGGGCGCACCCTGTCGCTGCCGGTAAGGGTGGATGGGCTGAGACCGGGCGAAACAGCGCGCCTCACCATCGCCGCGGTCGACCTCGGTATCCTGAACCTGACCGGCTATCAGCCGCCAAGGCCGGAAGCTCATTATCTTGGTCAGCGCCGGCTGGGCACCGAAATACGCGACCTCTATGGCCGTCTGATCGACGGCATGACGGGCACGCGGGGGCAGATCCGTACCGGTGGCGATCTCATGCCCGGCGGGCTGGAAATGAGCGGCAGCCCACGCGACGTCAAGCCAGTGGCCATGTTCTCGGGAATGCTCGTCGTCGGCGAGGACGGCACGGTCGAAGCAAGCTTCGACATTCCCGCCTTTGACGGCACGCTGCGGATCATGGCGGTCGGCTGGAGCGCCAGCCAGGTGGGCCACGCCGTCGCCGATGTCATTGTTCGCGACCCTGTGGTCGTGCTTGGCACGGCGCCGCATTTCCTCACCATCGGCGACAGATCGGAGCTGCATCTGCGCCTTGAAAATGTCGAAGGCCCGGGCGGCGAATATCAGCTGCGCGCCAGCGTCAACGGCGGCATCGCCATGAGCGACGATGAGGCCATGCGCGATGTCACGCTTGAGCCCGGCGCCAGCACCTCGATATCGCTTCCCATCAGCGCGCAGGCGCTGGGTGCGGGCGAGATCCGCGTCTCTTTGAGCGGGCCTGATGATCTGGCGCTTGAGCGCAACTTTGCGGTTCCTGTCAAGCCGGCCGCGCCGAGCATAACCAGACGCTCGCTGCAAACCCTTGCCGCCAAATCGGGCACATTGAGCGTCACGCGCGATCTGATTGCCGACCTGATCCCCGAGACTGCGCGCGTCGCAGTCCATGTCGGGCGTGATGCGGCGATGGACGTTCCGGGCCTGCTGCTGTCGCTCGATCGCTACCCCTATGGATGCGCCGAACAGGTCACCAGCCGCGCCCTGCCGCTGCTCTATCTGAACGAGGTCGCGGAGGCGGCTGGGCTTGCCGGCGAGGATGGCGCGCGTGCCCGCGTCATGGCTGCCATCGAGCGGTTGGCCTCGCTTCAGGACTCATCGGGTAATTTCGGCCTGTGGTCCGCGGGCAGCTATGACACCTGGCTGACCGCCTATGTCACCGATTTCCTGGTGCGCGCAACCGAGCAAGGCTATGAAGTGCGCGCCGAAGTCCTTGGCCCGGCGCTGGACAGGCTGCGCAATGCCGTCAGCTATGCCGCCGATTTCACCAGCGGCGGCGAGGAACTGGCCTATGCACTTTACGTGCTGGCGCGCGCCGGCCGTGCCGTCATCGGCGATCTGCGCTATTACGCCGACACCAAGCTGGCCAATTTCGCCACGCCGCTGGCGCAGGCGCAGCTTGGCGCAGCGCTGGCGCTTTACGGCGACCGCGAACGGGCCGCCAGCGCGTTCAGCGCAGCGCTTGCCAGGTTGCAGTCCTCCCCGCAGCAGGTGCCGCATCGGGTCGATTTCGGATCGGGCCTGCGCGACAGTGCGGGGCTCCTGAGCCTTGCGGCCGAAACCCGCATGATGAGCGCCCAATTGCCAAGCCTGATTGACGTCGTTCAGCAATGGCGCGGCGAAAAGACCGGGACGACGACGCAGGAAAATGCCTGGCTGCTGCTCGCAGCGCGGGCGCTTGGCGACGCGGACTCGCAACTGGAGCTTGAAGTCGCAGGCACCCGCCAGAGCGGTCCGGTTCAGCGGGTGCTTACCGGCGCAGGCCTGGCCGAACAACCCTTCACCCTGCGCAATGTCTCGGAACGCTCCGCGCCGGTGTCGATCCTTGTGAGCGGGGCGTCCGCTACGCCAGAGCCTGCGTCCAGTTCCGGCTTCACAATCACGCGTCAGGTGTTCACGCCTGATGGCAAGGAGGCATCGCTCGAAACCGTGCGCCAGAATGAGCGCTATGTCGTGGTGCTGAGCGTCACCGAGGACGAGGCGCGACCCGGCCATGTTATTGTCGAAGACCGCTTGCCAGCCGGCTTCCAGATCGAAAATCCCCGCCTGCTCGGCGCCAGCGATCTGGCCGCATTTGCATGGCTCAAGACGGATCTGGAGCCCGCTCACACCGCCTTTCGCGATGACAGCTTCATCGGCGCATTCACGTTTTCGGTCCCCAACCGCGAGCGCCCCGCGACCCTGCGCATGGCCTACATGATGCGCGCTGTGGCGCCGGGAACTTATGTGCAGGGCGGCGCGCGCGTGGAGGACATGTACCGGCCGGAGCGCTTCGCCCGCACCAATCCCGGCATGGTCGAGATCGTGCGTCCGGAGCGTTGATGTGAACGGGCGGCCATGGCAGCGCAGCCGGTGGCGCATTCTTGCGGGCATGGCGCTTTGCGCTCCCCTGCTGGCTGCCGGCGTACTGATAGGCGGGCTGCGCGTCATGGAGCATCGCCTCGGCCCGCTCGATCTTGCCGCCGCGCGCGAAGACTCCCGTCTCGTGCTCGACCGCTCGGGCCAGCTCCTTCGCGCCTTCACCACCGATCAGGACCGGTGGCGCCTGCCCGCCAGCCTCGATGAGATCGACCCGCGCTTCATCGCCATGCTGCTCGCTTATGAAGACAAGCGCTTCCATGATCATGGCGGGGTCGATGCGCTGGCCATGGCGCGCGCCCTCTGGCAGTTCGTGCGCCACGCGCGGCCCATATCCGGCGGCTCGACGATCACCATGCAACTGGGTCGGCTTCTCGATGATCTGCCCACCCGTTCGGTGCGCCACAAACTGGTGCAAATCGTGCGTGCGCGCCAGATCGAGCGCCGCTTCGCCAAACGTGAAATCCTGGAATTCTATCTGAAGCTGGCGCCTTATGGCGGCAATATCGAGGGGGTGCGCGCGGCCTCGCTCGCCTATTTCGGCAAGGAACCCGTCCGCCTCGCGGTACATGAAGCCGCTCTGCTGGTGGCGCTGCCGCAATCGCCCGAGACACGCAGGCCGGACCGTTTCCCGCAATCCGCCCGGCGTGCCCGTGACCGCGTGCTCGACCGGCTCGCCCGGCACGGGGTGATCTCGCAGGCCGAGGCCGACTGGGGCAAGACGCGCCCGGTCCCGCGCGCGCGGTTGGATTTTCCGTTGCGCGCAGCCCATCTGAGCGACCGTCTCGTGAGCGCGATGTCCGATAGCAAGGTCATCCGCACCACGATAGACGGCGTGTTGCAGGCAAGCGCCGAGACTGCCGTGCGCGAAACGGCGAGGCGCCTTGGACGCAAACTGTCGGCCGCCGTCATGGTCATCGATCACGACAGCGGCGAAGTGCTCGCCCATATCGGCTCACCCGGCTATCTGGACTCCGAGCGCTGGGGTGCCATTGACATGACGCGCGCTTTGCGCTCGCCCGGTTCGGCGCTGAAACCGTTCATCTATGGTCTCGCCTTCGAGGACGGGCTGGCGCATCCCGCCATGCTCATCGAGGACCGGCCTGCCCGGTTCGGACGCTATGCGCCGCACAATTTCGAGGGTGATTACAAAGGCTCGGTGAGCGTGGCCGAGGCGCTGCAATTTTCGCTGAACGTGCCGGCCGTGAAACTTCTTGCAGGCATCGGGCCGGCCCGCCTGTCGGCACGGCTGCGCCAGGCGGGTTTCGGTTTTGACGTACCGCGCAATCTGGCGATCGCCCTTGGAGGGATCGGTCTGCGGCTGAATGAGCTGAGCGGACTTTATGTCGCGCTGGCGCGGGGCGGCAAGCCGATCCGGCTGCGCTATCTGCGGGGGGATGACGTCGAAAGCGCAAGCGCGCGCGACGAGGCGCATACGCATGAACTGCTGTCGCCCGTCGCAGCCTGGTATGTGAGCGAGATCCTGCGCCAGGCGCCAGCGCCAGAAAACGCTCGCTCCGGCCGCATCGCCTACAAGACCGGCACGTCTTACGGCCACCGCGACGCGTGGGCGGCAGGTTCTGCGGGCCGGTTCACCGTCGCGGTATGGGTCGGCCGCCCCGATGGCACGGCCACGCCGGGCCTCACCGGGCGCAGTGCCGCTGCCCCCTTGCTGTTCGACATATTCGCCAAGTTGGATATCGTCGATCAACGCCACCCCGCGCCTGAGGGCGTGCTGGTCGCCAGCACGGCGCAATTGCCTTTGCGGCTGCGCTATTTCGCTGAACGGGGTCGCTCGCCGGGCGCCCCGCAAGCCCGGTTTGATCAACCGGTACGCATCGCCTTTCCGCCCAACGGTTCGGAGCTGGCGATGGACAGGCTGAACTCGGGGCAGTTCGCGCCGGTCGCCTTGAAGGCCGACGGCGGTGCCTTGCCCCTGACCTGGCTGGTCAATGGCGTTCCCATCACCACATCAACCCGCCAGCGCCAGACGCTGTGGACGCCCTCGGGCGAGGGGTTCATCAACGTGCTTGTCGTCGATGCCGAAGGGCGACAGGACCGCGTGCAGGTCCGCCTGCGCTGATCCGCTCTCACTCGGATGAATGCCGGCTCTTGCCGCACTCGCGAACATGCGCCCTGATCAGCGCGTTCACTGCGCTTTTATGCGTTATCGGGCACATGTGGCCGGCGCCCTCGACGACACATGTGTGAACATCCGGCAGCGTTTTTTCCAGCACAGCTATGACGGCTTTGGCTGGCCTGCGGGTGCGCGATCCCATGATCAGGCGCACCGGCATATCGACCCGCGCATAGGCTTGCGGGTCCGCCTCGATAGCGTCCACGAACGCGAATTCCTGAGCCACCTTGCCGATTGTCGCGATCACCGAGCCCTTGAGCTTGGCCGGCGCCAACCACCATTTAACCCTGCCAAGCCAGAACGACATGTAGTGATGGGCTGCCTGCTTGTGCTCGCCGCGCGCCATTGCCCGCACGACGCTGTCGGCGACGGCCTTGACTTCGGCATGGGCTGCATGTTCGCCGGCCGGACGCAGCAGATGAAACGATACCGGCTCGATCAGCGTCAGCGCCCGCACCCGGTCGCCAAGCTTCATCGCCGCCTCCAGGCAGAGCATCGCGCCATAGGAATGCCCGACCAGATGGACCGGTGCTTCGGCCTGATGCGCCAGCGCGCAAAGCACGCCAATCTCCACCGCCGGGTCGGCCGGGCGATCATCCGGCAAGCGCGAAGATTTGCCGTAACCCAGCAGATCGGGCGCCAGTACATGATGATCGTGTCTTATCTCCTCGATCAGCGACGACCACATCTTGTGCGAAGCACTGGAGCAATGCGCCAGAATCACGGCGGGCCCGGCGCCCACATCGGCATAGGCAGCCACGTAGGGCCCTGTATTGATCTGCTTCATGTCATCTCCGACATGGCGAGGCGTGGAGCCGGCAGCCGCCCAGCCCGTATGCAGCCAGGGACCCGTCGGACAATGCATTTCCGTTCATAAGCCTGCTATGTTACAATCTGTTTACGTCTGCGGTTGGGGGACACAATTCGCAGGTTTGTGGACATCAGGCAACAGACCTGTTGTCGAGAGGAACAGAGCAGGTCTGGCGCAACGACGGCTACGATGATGCGCCTTATTCGTTCTAGCAGCTATCGAAGTTGATGAGACAATCAGAACATGGCGAATGTAACCGCGCTTTCTTCAAAGTCCATCGAAACACAAGCACCGCTAGACGACTATAATCCCGGCTCCCATTATTGCGAACTCCTTGGTCCTTCGGGCAATCGCAATCGACTCTTGAAGCCACTCTGGCACCGGCTTCAGCAACTGGAGTTGAAAGATCTCGTCAACCGCGCCAAGGAGGCCGAGAACGAACTCTTCACCCTCGGCATCACTTTCACGGTCTACAGCGAGCGCGAGGCGATCGACCGCATCTTGCCTTTCGACATCCTGCCGCGCGTGCTGACGCCGGCTGACTGGCGACGCATCGAAGCGGGCATAAAGCAGCGCGTGCGCGCCATCAACCTGTTCCTGTGGGACATCTATCACGACAAGCATATCCTGAAGGATGGCACGCTGCCGCGCGAGCTGATCTTGCGCAATCCGAATTTCCGCCCGGAAATGGAGGGATATGATCCGCCGGCAGGCGTCTATGTTCACATCTGCGGCACCGACATCATCCGCGATGCGTCTGGCGGATTCTTCGTGCTGGAAGATAATGCGCGCACGCCGTCGGGCGTGTCCTATGTGATCGAGAACCGGCATCTCATGCAGCGCGCCTTTCCCGATCTGATGCGCGGTTTCTGCATCGAGCCGGTTTCCGATTATGGCCAGCGCCTCGCCGAGACCCTCGGCGAAGTTGCCCCGCGCGGTGTCTCCGACCCCGCTGTCGTGCTGCTGTCGCCCGGCATCTACAACTCGGCCTATTTCGAGCACGTGTTTCTGGCTCGCGAAATGGGCGTGCCGCTGGTTGAGGGGCGCGATCTGACGGTCGAGGATGACAAGGTCTACATGAAGACGGTCGCCGGGCTGATCCCGGTGCAGGTCATCTATCGGCGCATCGACGACAATTTCCTCGACCCCGACATGTTCAATCCCAAGAGCGTGCTTGGCGTCCGCGGTCTGATGCGTGCGGTCCTGAAGGGTAATGTGACGCTTGCCAATGCGGTCGGGACGGGCGTGGCCGACGACAAGGCCGTCTATGCCTACATGCCGCGGATCATCCGCTATTATCTCCAGCAGGATCCGATCCTCGCCAATGTCGAAACTCATATCTGCCGCGAGGAGGCAGAACTCGCCTACACGCTGGCGAATGTCGACAAGCTGGTGGTCAAACCGGTCGGCGAATCCGGCGGCTATGGCATCACCATCGGTCCGCGCGCCAGCCGTATCGAACTGGAGACCTGCCGCGAAACGCTCAAGCGCAACCCGGCCAATTACATCTCCCAGCCGGTGATCCAGCTTTCGGTATGCCCGACCCTGTCGCCGGACGGCGTGCGCCCGCGCCATGTCGATCTGCGCCCCTTCGCGCTGACCGGCGAAGACACATGGGTGCTGCCGGGCGGGCTGACCCGCGTGGCGCTCAAGGAAGGTTCGCTGATCGTCAATTCCTCACAAGGCGGCGGCACCAAGGATACATGGGTATTACAGGAGAGCGCAGATTGATCCCACTGCTGTCACGCCATGCCGAAGCCGCATTCTGGTTCGCCCGCTACATCGAGCGCGCCCAGAGCCTGGCGCGCGTGATCGAGGTCGCCACCTCGTTTCAGCGCGGGCGCTCCGATGAGCGCTCCTGGGCCTGGATCGTGGCGATCTACGCCGATGAGAAGAATTTCTATAAGACCTATAACGAGGCGACGCCGGAAAATGTCATCCGCTTTTATCTGAGCGATCTTGATAATCAAAGCTCGATGCCGGCGGCGGTACGCAACGCGCGCGAAAATGCCCGTTCGCTGCGCCCGCTCATCTCGACCGACATGTGGTATCAGCTTAACGGCTTTTTCCACCGCGTGCTGGCGCTCGGCGATGGCGATTTCAGCGAAATGCGCCTGTCTCGCACCTGCGACGCGATCAAGCACGGCTGCTACGCGCAGATCGGGGTCGCCGAAAGCACGCTTTACCGCGACGAGAGCTGGCCCTTCTTCCGCCTCGGCGTGATGCTGGAGCGCATCGACCAGACCAGCCGTCTGCTCGACGTGCGCTTTGCCCGCACAGCCACTGGCGCGGCGCAGGACCAGGAACTTGACCAGGATTTCGGCTTCTGGACGATCCTGCTGCGGTCTGCTTCGGCCTATCACGCCTTTCGCCGCGTCGATCTGCACGGGGCCAACCCCGACAAGGTCGCGCGGTTCCTGATCTTCAACTCGCGGTTCCCGCGCGCCATTGCGTTTTGCGCGGGCGAAGCCCAGAACATGCTCGGCCAGTTGCGCGGCGGACACAGGCTGCGGGCCGGCGGGCCCTTGCTTGAGCATATCGAAATCTTCATCGACGGGCTGGAAGCCGCGAGCCGCGATCCGTTGCTCATCCCCCGGTTGCACGAGTTCAACGACTGGGTACAGCTACGCATCATTGTGCTCAACTCCGAGCTTGGATACAGTTTCTTCGGTGTTCCGCGCGAGGATGCAGCGCAAAAGGAAACTGCGCCAAGCTGGGGCACCTCGCAATCGCACACGCAGATGACGGGTTGATCCCAACCCGCTTGGCCGCGCTCGAAGGACTAATATGCCCATCAATGTGGCTCTGACCCATTCCACGCGCTATCGCTATACCCACCCCATCTCTGTCGGCCCCCAGGTCATCCGACTGCGGCCGGCGCCGCATTGCCGCACGCCGATCCTCAGCTATTCGCTCAAGGTCGCGCCTAAGGACCATTTCCTGAACTGGCAGCAGGACCCGTTCGGCAATTTCCTGGCCCGTGCGGTGTTTCCCGACAAGACCAACGAATTTGCCGTCACGGTCGATCTGGTCGCCGACATGTCCACGGTCAATCCGTTCGACTTCTTCATCGAGGAGGCAGCCAGCACCTGGCCGTTCACCTACGAGTCCGAACTGGCGCGCGACCTGGCGCCATATAGGCAGCCCGCGCCGGCCGGCCCGCTGCTGTCGCGCTATCTCGCCGAGGTGCATATTCCGGCGGAAAAGACCATTGATTATCTGTGCGACCTCAACCGCGATCTGGAACGGCGGATCGAATATCTGGTGCGCATGGAGCCGGGCGTACAGACGCCCGAGGAGACGCTTCTGCGTGGGGCCGGCTCGTGCCGGGACAGCGGCTGGCTGCTGGTGCAGATCCTGCGGCATCGCGGCCTGGCGGCGCGCTTCGTGTCGGGTTATCTGATCCAGCTCAAGCCCGACGTCAAGGCGCTCGACGGACCCAGCGGCACCGATGTCGATTTTACCGATCTGCACGCCTGGGCAGAGGTCTATGTGCCGGGCGCGGGCTGGATCGGGCTTGATGCCACATCGGGCCTGCTGGCTGGCGAGGGACATATTCCGCTGGCCGCCACCCCCAGCCCGATGAGCGCAGCGCCGATCACGGGCGGGCACGAACCCGCGGAAGTGGACTTCTCCTTCGACATGAAGGTGGAGCGCATCTCCGAGACCCCGCGTGTGACCAAACCCTATACATCAAACCAGTGGAATGCGATCTGCGCCCTTGGCCGGGCGGTCGATGAGCGCCTCAAGGATGAGGATGTGCGCCTGAGCATGGGCGGCGAGCCGACTTTCGTCGCCGTGGATGACATGGACGCGCCTGAATGGAACACCGATGCGGTAGGCCCGACCAAACGCACCTATGCCGAGGCCCTGATCCGGCGACTGCGTGAGCGCTTTGCGCCGGGCGGCCTTCTGCATTTCGGTCAGGGCAAATGGTATCCCGGAGAGGTGCTGCCGCGCTGGGCGCTGGCGGTTTACTGGCGCGCCGACGGCAAGCCGCTGTGGCCGGATGAAAGCCTGATCGACACGCCGGACAGCCCGAGCAATGCCAGCATCGATGATGCCTCCGACTTCATCGAGGCGCTGTCGGAAAATCTCGGCTTCGAGCCGGACACGGCGATGGCCGCGTTCGAGGATCCGGCGCATTTCCTGCTGGCTGAGCGCAACCTGCCGGAAAATGTCGATCCGTTCGACAACAAGCTCGACGATCCCATCGAACGCGAACGGCTGGCGCGCGTCTTCGATCATGGGCTGGAGAACCCGCGGGGCTTCGTCCTGCCGATGCAGCCCTGGCATGCGCGCGACAGCGCGAGGCGCTGGATGACCGAGCGCTGGCGCGTGCGGCGCAAGCGCATGTTTCTGGTGCCGGGCGATTCGCCCCTTGGCTATCGCATACCGCTCGGCTCGCTGCCCCATGTGCCCGAGCCGGCCTATCCGCATGTGATCGCCGGCGACCCGATGGCGGCGCACGCGGCCTTGCCCTCCGGCGAGGTGCTGATGCAGGCACGCCGTGCAGCCACGCGCGCCTACACATCCGGACCCGATCGCAGCGGAACGGGCGCGGACACCTACGCCGGACCGGTGCGCACCGCACTGGCGGTCGAGCCGCGCGGCGGCCATCTTTATGTTTTCCTGCCTCCTGTCGAAGACGGCGAGGACTATGCCGCGCTGATCGCCGCCATCCACGAAACCGCGCGCCAGACCGGCCGGAAGATTCAGCTCGAGGGCTATGGGCCGCCCGAGGATGCCCGGCTGAATGTGCTCAAGGTCGCCACCGACCCCGGCGTGATCGAGGTGAACATCCAGCCCGCACGCGACTGGGATGAGGCGGTGGCGATCACCACCGGGCTCTACGAAGACGCTCATCATTGTCGTCTGGGCACTGAAAAGTTCATGCTCGATGGCCGCCACACCGGCACCGGGGGGGGCAATCACATTGTGCTTGGCGGGATCACGCCGGCCGACAGCCCGTTCCTGCGCCGGCCCGATCTGCTCGCAAGCCTCATCACCTACTGGCAGCATCACCCGGCGCTGTCCTACCTGTTTTCCGGCGTGTTCATTGGCCCGACCAGCCAGGCGCCGCGTGTTGACGAAGCCCGCCAGGATACGCTCTACGAGCTGGAGATCGCGTTGAAGCAGGTGCCGGATCCCGGCACTGCCCAAGTGCCGCCATGGCTGGTCGACCGGCTGTTCCGCAACCTGCTGATCGACGTGACGGGCAACACCCACCGCGCCGAGATCTGCATCGACAAGCTTTATTCGCCCGATGGTCCAACCGGGCGGCTGGGCCTGGTCGAGTTCCGCTCCTTCGAGATGCCTCCCCATGCCCAGATGAGTCTCGCCCAGCAGCTCTTGATGCGCGCGCTCATCGCCTGGTTCTGGCGCGAGCCCTATCGCGGCGGGCTGGTGCGCTGGGGGACCGCGCTGCATGACCGTTTCATGCTGCCCCATTTCGTCTGGGACGACTTGCTCGATGTGCTTAGAGACCTGCGCATGGCGGGGTTTGATTTCGCACCGGAATGGTTCGCGCCCCATTTCGAGTTCCGCTTTCCGCTTTATGGCAAGGTCGAATATGCCGGCATCGAGGTCGAGCTGCGTCAGGCGCTGGAGCCCTGGCATGTGATGGGCGAGGAAGGCATGATCGGTGGCACGGTCCGCTATGTGGATTCCTCCGTCGAGCGCTTGCAGGTGCGCGTTACCGGCGGGACCGACGGGCGCCACACCATCACCTGCAACGGTCTGGCCCTGCCGCTCGCGCCGGCCGGCGGCGTGAGTTCTTCCGTCGCCGGGGTACGCTACAGGGCCTGGCAGCCGCCTTTGTGCCTGCACCCCACCATCGGCGTGCACACCCCGCTCACCTTCGATGTTGTCGATACCTGGTCGTCGCGCTCGATCGGTGGTTGTCGCTATCATGTCACCCACCCCGGGGGACGCGCCTTCGATACATTCCCAGTCAACGCCTATGAGGCCGAGGGGCGGCGGCTGGCGCGCTTCGAGGCCATCGGCCACAGCGCCGGGATGCTGCGCCCCGGGCCGCCCGAGCGCAATCGTGAATTTCCCCACACGCTGGACCTGCGTCGCTTTTCCTGATCATCGATCCGGCGTGCGCGTCACTTTGTGGTCACAAGGCGCCGGCATGAGCGAAAGCGAACGGGAAAGCCGTTAACGATGATGGCGCGGCGGGCCCTGGCTTGCTATTCTCACAGACGTGCCGAGGAAAGCGGCTGTTTCCCGCAGCGCCAGCCCGCTTGGGTGTTTCGGGCCGGCGCCTGATGTCGTGACCATTCATTAGGGGTGTTTTTTCGCACAATGACGATGAATGCCGGAGGCGAAGAGCGGCCTCGGCAGAACCTGCTTGCGGGCTATCCGCTGGCCGCGGCTGCTTTCGATGAAATGCTGGCTCCCGATGGGAGCGTGCGCGAACACTGGCGCACGTTCATGGGGGAAATGGAGCGCAAGCCGCTGGAGGTGCACAATGCCCGCGCCGTCCGGCTGGAGCGCCTGGTCAGCGAATATGGCATCGCTCATGATGTCTTTGCCGATGTGACGCACGCCACGGAACCCTGGCGTGTCGATCTCATGCCGCTGATGATCGCCCCGGCCGAGTGGACCTGGCTGCAACGCGCGCTTGAGCAGCGGGCACGGCTGTTCAACGCGGTACTGGGCGACATATATGGCGCGCGTCATCTTCTCCAATCGGGCCGCATCCCGCCGGCGCTGGTGTTTTCCGACCCCAATTTCCTGCGCCCGTGCAGCGGGATCGAACCGCCCGGCGGCCATATCTGCTTTTATGCGATCGACCTGGCGCGCGGCCCGGATGGCGCATGGCGCGCGATTGACAATCACACCGAGACGCTGGCCGGTTCGGGCTTCGCGCTGGCCAACCGCATCGTCTGCGCCCACATCGCGCGCGAGACCATGCATGACGCCAACGTCTACAAGCTCGCACCATATTTCGAGCGGTTGCATGAGGAAATCCTGCGCCGCGTTCGCGCCGATGACCCACTGATCGCGATGCTGACGCCGGGGCCTCTGCATGATGATTTCTTTGGCCATTCCTATCTGGCGCGCTATCTCGGGCTGACGCTTGTCGAGGGCGGCGATCTGCGCGTCATCGGCAAGCGCGTGTTCATGAAGACGCTGGAAGGGCTGCGTCCGATCAGCCTGCTGCTGCGCTCGGTTCAGGGTGCGCAGGCTGATCCGCTGGAGCTTGACCCTTCAGGCTTTCTCGGCCCGGTTGGCCTGGTCCAGAACGCCCGCGAGACACCGGGCTTCGTCATAAACCCGCTGGGAAGCGCGCTGGCGGAGAACCGCGGCCTTGCACCTTATCTGCCGGATCTGTGCCGGTTCATGCTTGGCGAAGACCTGCTGCTGCCGGATGCTCCCAGAGCGTGGCTGGGCGATGCGGATGCGCGTGCCCGGGTGCTCGGCGATCTTGATTCCTACATCATCCGCACGACCCACGAGGGCACAGGCCGGCCGGGCCAGGCGCGGCCAGGCTTGAGCGCGCGCGAGATGGAGCCGCAGGAGCGCGCCCGGCTGATCGAACGGATCAACCTGTATGGCAAGACGCTGGTGGGCGAGCCGCGTCTGGGTCTGGCCAGCGCGCCGGTGTGGACGCCTGAGGGACCGCGCCCGATGCCCTATGCCATGCGCATGTTCGTCGCTGCCATCGACGGGCGCTTCGAGGTCATGCCGGGCGGGCTTGCTTTGTCGATCCAGAACAGCGACAGCGTGGCGCTCAGCGCGCCTGAAGGTCTGTCGCGTGATGTCTGGGTGCAGTCGGAAGGGCAGGTGCCCCCGTCGCCCACCCTGATGCGTCAGGTGAACGAGGTAGCTGTCGTCCAGCGCACCGGGCGCGGCCTGCGCAGCCGTATTGCCGATAACCTGTTCTGGCTTGGACGGTATGCCGAGCGTTCGGACTGGACGCTGCGGCTCTTGCGCGTGGCGCTCAGCCGGCTCGATGAAGACGGCAGCCCGGCCCGTGATCATGGCGCCATGCGCGATGTGCTAAATACCATGCTGTCCAAGGGACAGCCGCGGCTGCAAATCCCGGCCGACGCCAGCGCCCGCGCCGTGGTCGAGCGCCTGGTGCGCACGCTTGCCGCCTCGCCGGGCTACCCTTACGGCCTGCGCCAGAGCCTGGAAAATGTCCATCGCCTGTCCAGCCTGATCCGCGACCGGCTGTCGCTGGAGGCATGGCGGACGCTGCAGAAATTCGGTCCCACCAGCGAACTGTTCGCGCCATCACTGCCAGGCTCGCTCAGCGACGCTCAGGACATGTTCGACCGCAACATCAACATGCTCTCGGCCTTCAATGGTCTGGTGGCCGAGAACATGACCCGCGACCATGGCTGGCGCTTTCTCGACATGGGCCGGCGGGTGGAGCGCGCGTCCAACTCGGCGGAGATGCTCGCCTCGCTGTTCGCATCGGTGCGCAATGACGGGGATGAAGCGGCGGCGCTTTTGTTCACCCTCGACGTGGCCGACAGCGTCATCACCTTTCGCTCGCGATATCTGTTTGCACCTGTACTGCCGCTCGTGCTCGACCTGCTGCTCAAGGATGAAGTCAACCCGCGCGGGATCGCCTTTCAGCTTGCGCGCCTGTCGGGTCATTTGAAGGAGTTGCCCCAGGCATCGGAGGGCAGCGTGCAGACCGATGAAGAGCGCATGATCCTCGACATGCTGACCCAGGTCCAGCTTGCCGATGTGAACGAGATCAGCGATATCGACGGCACCGGCGCACGGCCTCAGCTCAAGCTATTGTTGAACAAGCTCGTCCAGGACTTGCCGAGACTTTCCGAGGCAATCACACGGCGCTATTTCAATCTTCAGGAGGACGAGCTCAAACGCGTCTTTTCGTCCATCGGGCCGAAGCGATGATATTCGATGTCAGCCACCAGACCGTCTATACCTATGCGGGGACGGTAGCGCAGTCGCGACACATCGTTCATCTGGCGCCGCGCCCGCATCATCGCCAGCGCGTTATCCGCCACCGCATGAGCGTCGAGCCGGCACCGGCGGCGCGCAATGATTTCATCGACTTCTTTGGCAATCCGGTTTCGGTTCTTTATATCGGCGACAGCCACGAGGGCTTGAGCGTGCGCGCCAACAGCATCATCGAGGTGACGCCCGCCCCGCCGGTGGATGCGTTGGCAACGACGCCGTGGGATCAGCTTGGCGGCCGGCTGGGCGTTGGCTTCGGGCCGCATGATCTGGATGTCGTGCAATATATCTGCGCGACCGATTTCACCGAGCCTTCGCCCGATATCGAGGCCTATGTACGCCCCTCCTTCGCGCCGGGCCGGCCGATCATCGACGCCGTTGCCGATCTGACCGCGCGGATCAACGCCGATTTCATCTATGACGACGGCGCGACCGAGGTCGCCACGCATGTGCGTGACGTTCTCGCCATTCGCCGCGGCGTGTGTCAGGATTTCGCCCATCTCCAGATAGCAGGCCTGCGCGCTCTCGGTCTGCCGGCACGCTATGTCAGCGGCTATCTGATGACGCGCCCGCCCGAGGGGCAGGAAAAGCTTGCCGGTGCGGATGCATCGCATGCGTGGATTTCGGTCTGGGCGCCGGAGACGGGCTGGGTCGATTTTGATCCGACGAACAATCTGATCGTCTCAGATGAGCATGTGACGATCGCCCATGGGCGCGATTTCGGCGATGTCAGCCCGATCAGCGGGGTTATTCTGGGGGGCGGCGAACATACTGTCGAGGTGGCTGTCGATGTGACGAAGGCGCTGGGTCCGCATTGACGAAGCGGCTGAGGCGCTAGGGCGGGTGTGCGGCAATTTTCGCAGCCGGCTCAGGCCGATCTGACCTTGCGCCCCAGACCACCCATCTCGCACACGATGCGCCATTCCTCCTCGCGCACCGGCTGCACCGAAAGCCGCGACAGCTTGACCAGCGCCATGTCGGCCAGTCGCGGCTCGGCCTTGATCTGAGCAAGGCTCACCGGCTCGGGCAGCGGTTCGACCGCGGCCACATCGACGCACATCCATTGGCTTTTGGGCTTGTCCGGGGTTGCCGGCGCGGTGCTGTCGGGATGCGCCTCGGCGACCACCTTGACGATGCCGACGATGCGCTTTTCATCCACCGAATGATAGAAGAAGCCGAGATCGCCCTTCTTCATGGCCTGCATCTGCTGCTTGGCCTGATGATTGCGCACTCCGTCCCATTCGCCGCCCGCCTTGCCCAGCGCCATCTGATCATCCCATGACCATGTGCCAGGTTCGGACTTGAACAGCCAGTACGCCATCTTATCCCCGCTGGTTTCGTCCCGGATTTCATTTGCGATGCGCCAGCCGAAAGACATATATCCGCCGACAGATCAGTGGTCTGCAGTTTGGCCGGTCCATTTCGCCGCGCCGAATATCGCGCCGGTCGCCTCATCCTGCAAGACGACAACGCATGTGTCCGCGTCGCCGGTCATGATCTTTTCGTGCGACACGATGAAGGTCGCTGGTTCGCCGTCCCACCGGCCTGCGCTCATGAGCTTGCGCGACACGTTATGATAAGTCAGGCGCTTGCCATGGTTCTCGCCGCGCCTGATCAGGGCGGTGTCGGACGAGCTCATGCCGATGACGATCACCTGGCCGGAACGATAGATGCCGCCATCGGGCGCTTCGCCCAAGGTCACGTGGAGAAAATCGTCCTTTGCGGTAACGGTAATCGGTACGCTTGAGCCATGAAGTCCGGTGCGCGCCCTGGCGATGGCGCTCTCCACTGCGCTTTCATCGCTGCCTACGATGTCGATGAGCCCGCCAATCACCATTTGCGGTGTGTACATGGTGCGTTCGCTGAGCATCTTCTGATAATAGCGTTGGCGGTCGGTGGAGTCGGCGCTGGCGAAGGTGTCCTCCCAGCCCAGATAATCCCAGTAATCGACATGGAGGGAAATCGCGAGCACGTCGTCGCGACGGGCCAGTTTACTCAGCAGCCTGTCTGCGGGAGGACATTTCGAACAGCCCTGACTGGTGAACAGCTCAACCACCACGGGTGCAGTGTATGAGCTCGCGGCAGCGTCAGCCGTCCGATCCTGAGCTCGAGACGGAGGAGCCACAGCGAAAATCAGCCCCGCAACCGCCAGTGTCGCCAGGCCCGCCGCCCTCACCGTCGATTTCGCCCAGCTCCGACCAGATGCCTTGCTCGGCATGTATCAATTCTCCCAGATACCCCTGCGATGAATAAGCGCCGGCCTCTAAAGCAAACGCAGATCGCTTGTCGTGATCATCCGGTCTCGCCTGCTCAATTACCAGTCACGAGTGGGTGATGCGCGTTGCCAGCGCCAGCTCCGCTGCGCCCTCCGCTCAGGCCTGTGCGAGACGCCTGAGTACATAATGCAGGATGCCACCATGCTGGAAGTAGCTCAATTCGTCCTCGGTATCTATCCGGCAAATCAGGGGAATTTCGCTCGTGCTGCCGTCGGCCGAGACGATCTGCGCGACCAGTGGCATGCCCGGTCTGAGCGCATCCATGCCAAGGATGGAGACGGTTTCGGATCCTGTGATGCCGGCCTTTTTCCAGTTCCAGCCGTCGGCGAAAACGGCGGGCAGCACCCCCATGCCGACCAGGTTGGAGCGGTGGATACGCTCGAAGCTCTCGGCGATCACCGCGCGCACGCCCAGCAGTCGCGCGCCTTTGGCCGCCCAGTCGCGGCTGGAGCCGGTGCCGTATTCCTTGCCAGCCATGACCACGAGCGGCACGGCCTCATCAGCGTAGCGCATCGCCGCATCATAGATCGACATCTGCTCGTGTGAGGGATAGTGGACCGTGTAGCCGCCCTCGACGCCGGGCACCATCTGGTTCTTGATGCGGATGTTGCCGAACGTGCCGCGCATCATCACCTCATGATTGCCGCGCCGCGCGCCGAACGAATTGAACTCGGCCTGTTCGACGCCGTGCGCAAGCAGGTATTCGCCAGCAGGCGAAGAGCGCGGGATGGCGCCGGCCGGACTGATATGATCGGTGGTGATGGAATCGCCGAACAGGCCGAGGATGCGCGCTCCCTTGATATCGGCGACGATGTCTGGCGCAGCGCCCATGCCATCGAAGAAGGGCGGGCGCTGCACATAGGTCGATTGATCGCTC
>DAIMZI010000001.1:217303-240266 GCA_036734025.1 Dichotomicrobium sp. | reverse complement strand
GCGCGGCGGAGTAACAGGCGGGATGCGCTCAGCATGCTGCCCGAGGCTATGCCCGCATGCAAGTCATCCTTTGCAATCTGGACATTTTACAAAATATCACTGTTCCTGGTTGTGTTGCGAGAACATCCATTTCGAGCCGCGGTCCACGTATTTGCGGCGCGCCATGCACAAGTCTACTTTGCAACATTTGATGGTATAGACGATCAAGGCAACTTAAGGATGTGGTTTTAAGGCCGGCAATCAAGGTCAGCCCGACAATAGTGTAAAAAAGCCAGCCGTGTCGGGGGCTGGTCGTAAAAGCGCATGTGCTGAACGCTCACAACCCGCAACCGCGCGCCGGCAATCATCCGCTTTGCGGCGCAGCATTTTGTTGATAAACTTGTCATACAAGCTAGCCGCGCCTGGCATCCCGACCGGGCCAACGACCTCTCAAGGGCCGGCAGCAGCTTGCGGGCGCTAGAGCCGTGCGCCGCCTTGCCGCCCGTAAACCGGGCTGGCCTCGACGGCTTTTTTCAACAACAGCAGGGTGTCAATGATGCTTGGAAACAGCATTCGTATGCTGATGGCCGGTGCTTGTGTGCTGGCCCTTGTTCTCCCCTCCGCTGCGCTTCCAGCCTTCGCGCACGATAGCTGGATCTCGCGAGGCAAGTTCCGCAATCCGGAGACAGGTGAGTGGTGCTGCGGGAACCATGACTGCTTCGCCATCCCCGCCAGCCGGGTGACGTTGGGAGCGGCCGGCTACGAATTGCCAGATCTTGGCGAGACCATCCCCTACGACAAGGCGCTGCCGAGCCGCGATGGGCAATATTGGCGCTGTCACCGGCCTAACGGTACCCAGCGCTGCTTTTTCGCTCCCGATCCGGGATCGTAACGCTCAAGCCGCCGCCTCGCCCGTCGTATCGGGATAATAGCGGGCGCGCCAGGCATCCACCCTCGGGTCCATGATGCGGAACCACAAGGGCGGGATGAGCGCAATGATCAGCATGGTCGGATAACCGAGCGGAAGCTGGGGCGCTTCGCCTTGGTCATAATCCTGCAACAGCGGATAGCGGCGGGCAGGGTGATAATGATGGTCGGAATGGCGCTGAAGATTGATCAGCAGCCAGTTGGTCACCTGTTGCGAGGCATTCCACGAATGGTGCGGCTGGGTGCGCTCATAGCGTCCATCGGCAAGCTGGCGGCGGCGCAGACCGTAATGCTCGATGTAGTTGATGATCTCCAGAAGCGTGATGGCCACCGCGGCCTGGCCGAGGAACAGCCCCACACCGGTCCATCCGGCGAGCGCGTAGGCCATACCCAGAAAGGCCGCATAAGCCCCGGCATAGCGCCAGAACGGATTGGTCCGGTGCCAAGGCGAACGGCCGCGCCGTGCCAGCCGTGTTCTGACAATCTGCCATGCCGATGTGAAGCTGCCGACCAGCGCGCGGGGAAAGAACCGGTAAAAGCTCATCCCGGCCGGCGCGGACACCGGATCGCGCGGCGTGCCGACATGGATGTGGTGGCCATGCACATGCTCCACGCAGAAATGACCATAGAGCGTGGAACTCATCAGCGCCTCGCCAAGGCCGCGCTCCAAGCGGCTGTGCTGGTGCATCAGTTCGTGCGCATAAGTGATGCCGATGCCTCCGGTGACAATGCCCATGGATATCGCCAGGCGCACCAGCTCGCCGGTGGCGAAATCGGGGTTGGCGCCGACATAGGCGATGACGCCAAACAGCATGATGAGCTGTATGGGCAGCCATACCCACGTGATCAGACGGAACCAGAAAAGATCATCATCGCGTGTGCGCGGGTCGAGCGACGCGCTGGAGCGCCCGACGATATAATCGGCAAGCGGAATGCCCAGCAGGGCGTAAATCGCCGCGCCGGAGATCCAGGCTCCGCCCAGATAAGCGCCGAGCGCCACGACAGGCGGAAAGGTGAGGGCGATGGCGAATGGCAGTGCGCGAAGGAACATGTCGACCTCAACGGAAAAGGCTGTTTCTCGTCATACGAACAAGGCTAGCGCAACCTGTTGCGCCAGACCAGCAGTCAGCCGTTCGCAGGGCGATGGTGCAGAATAGGCCAATAAAGGATTGCCCGTTGAGGGGCGAGCTCTGAGCGCAGGCACATAATTATATGAAATGAAATAAATCATGTCATAAATTTGTATAAATTTTTTTGTTAACATTCGCGATGAGTCAAAGTATGATATTTGTTATAAATAGATTGTATTCTTGCCGTGATTTTGGTGTTTGAAAGGTGTTTTGCCATGAATAAATTTATTGTTTCAGTATTTTTCGGTGCCATTTCCTGCTTGTCATTCTTCATGAATGTCAGCTTTGCCAATGCAGATCAGTGGACCGAGCAGGTGCGCACTCAAATAAGGTTATCCGATACTTTATGGCGGGGGGCAGGCTACAGCAAATCCTATGACGACTATTTCGGTGGTTTGAGGGAAGGAAGATCGAATACGGTTTCCCTGAATTTGCGCCGCGGCTACACTTACAAGATCATTGGCCTGTGTGATAATGATTGTTCGGACATCGACCTCAGCATCTACGACGAGAACAACAATCTGATCGATCGCGACATATTGGTGGACGATCTACCCATTCTCAATGTGAGCCCACGCCGGACCGGCCCGTTCTCCCTGAACATCTCCATGGCCGATTGCAGGATCGAACCCTGCCGCTATGCGGTGACGGTCTATTTCAAACCCAACTGATGCCCAACTGATATAAAGTTGTCCGATCCTAGATCACGGGCCGTGTGTACCAGGCGCACGGCCCGTTTGCTCAGCAAGCGCGTAAATGCACGCACGTTCTTGTGAGCGGGCGTGATTGGTCAGCACGCATCACCACGTCTAAAATGACACCATGGATCATCCCCATCGAGGAGAAGGAGAAAATGGTGTTACTGAGCCCCTTGAAATTTGCAGCCGGCGCCGTGCTGGCGATATTCGTTTTTGCGGCTGCACCGGCAAATGCCGGGCCGCAATACGTCGATGCCTCCGGCTTTGCCGTCAGCGGTTATGACGTCGTTGCCTATTTCGATCTGAAGCAGGCTCCCGTGGGCTCGCCTCAGCCGAAGGCGGTCCCGGGCCGCGCCAATATCACGGCAGAGTACAATGGTGCGAAATTCGCCTTCTCCAGCGAGGCGAACCGGCGGCGCTTCCTCGCCAACCCGGCCAGATTTGTTCCTGCCTATGATGGTCATTGTGCCTATGGCGTGGCCAAGGGCAGCAAGGTTCCCGCCAATCCCCATTTGTGGCGGATCGTCGATGGCCAGCTCTATCTCAACATCACGAAGGGTGTCGTGAAGACCTGGGAACAGGACATCTCCCGCAACATCTCGCGCGCGCAGGGCAACTGGCCTGGCGTCGCCGGCGCGCCCGCGTCCACCGGCAAGGTACCCGGGTTCTCTCCTGCCGCGGCGCCGGTTTCAGGCTGATCTGCGAGAATTGCCCCATCGAGCGCCGCGCAAGATTGGCCTTGTGCGGCGCTCGACTGTGTACCCGCACGGAAATCTCTGCTTGCAATCGGCTTGCGCCCGCGGCGTACCGGATATGGCTTTATTGCGCCGATCGCGAGCGCGGCATTATGTCTGTATGTCAGCAGCGGCAGATTCCTTAATATATTGCGCGAGCAACCAAAATCAGCCAATATGCCGCACGTCGGGCTGGGTGCGCGTATAGTGAACCTTGCGCACTGCAAAATGATTTCAGATGTGCGCGCCAAGTTCGATGTTGGTCATCCGCAATGATGAAGGGATGCGTCTTGTCAGCAGCTTTACGACGAGATGTGCCCTTCAGCCTGCCGATATTCCGTTGTCATCGCATCGGCTGTATGCCGCTCCGGCAACGGTCAGACGCCAACAAAAAGGACCAAGCGCATGCGCACAAGGGTCCAGCCTAGATTAATCAGTGGAGGAAAGCTGAATGACATCGTCTGAAAACAAGACATCCGCAAAACAGGACGCGGCACAGGGCGCCCCGAGCCGCCGCAAGTTTCTCGCCGGAGCCGCTGTGGCAACCGCTGCTGCCGGCACGGTCGCTATGCCGCAGGTTTCTCGCGCGCAGACAATCAACTGGCGCTTCCAGTCAACCTGGCCGCAGCGCGACATCTTCCATGAAAACGCCGCAGATTATGCCCGCATGGTCACCCAGATGTCCGGTGGTCGGCTTAATCTTGAACTGCTTCCGGCCGGCGCCGTCGTTGGCGCGCTGCAGATGCAGGATGCCGTTATCGCCGGTGCGCTCGATGGCGGTCATGGCGTGACCGCTTATTGGTACGGCAAGCACAAGGCCTATTCGCTGTTCGGCACGCCGCCGGCCTTTGGCTGGGACGCCCACCAGTTCCTCGCCTGGTTCTATTATGGCGGTGGTGAAGACCTTTACAAGGAACTCGTCAACAACATCCTCGGTCTGGATCTGGTCGGCTATCTGACCGGCCCGATGCCGACCCAGCCGCTGGGCTGGTTCCGTCAGCCGATCAGCGGCGTTAATGACCTGAAAGACCTGAAATATCGTACCGTGGGTTTGGCTGCTGACCTGAAGAACGAGATGGGCGCCGCCGTTACCATCATGGGCGGCCCGGATATCGTTCCTGGTCTGGACCGCGGCCTGCTTGATGCGGCCGAGTTCAACAACCCGTCGTCGGACCGCTTGCTCGGCTTTTCGGATGTGACCAAGCATTGGTATCTCCAGTCCTATCATCAGGATGCCGAGTGCTTCGAAGTCATCTTGAACAAGACCAAGGTCGAGGCGCTTCCGGAAGAGC
Source organism: Dichotomicrobium sp. (assembly GCA_036734025.1). Classification (GTDB taxonomy): domain Bacteria; phylum Pseudomonadota; class Alphaproteobacteria; order Rhizobiales; family Rhodomicrobiaceae; genus DAIMZI01. Next base: position 235,506 of record DAIMZI010000001.1, on the reverse strand, counting down.
TTCAGGCGATCCTGCGGTTCGCCGCCTATTCGGTCTCCTCCGACATGTACTGGAAGGCGATGAAGCGCTACCCGGAAGACTTCGCGTGGCTGGAAACCGAGGGCGGCGTGACCATGCACATCACGCCGAGCGACATTCTCGAGGCCCAGTTGGCGGCTTGGGACAAGGTTATCGAGCGGTCGTCGGCCGATCCGAATACGGGCGAGTTCTTCAGTCGCGTGATCGCCTCGCAAAGAGAGTTCTGCGAGAAGACCGTCGGTTGGCATTTGAAGAACCAGGCACCGAAGCAGCCGGCTTTCGATCACTTCTTCGGAGCCTAATCTTTCGGCGAAATGACAAGATTGGGGGTGGTCCTGCGTGGACCGCTCCCTTCGTCGTGCCTGTCATCGGATATTCCGTTTTTCCAGATCAAGGACCGCCAGCTCAAGGACTGATGGATGCAGAAGTTCCTGAACGTCGCCGACACGGTAAGCGAGATCACCGGCAAGCTGTTCGCCTGGTGTGTGGTCATCCTCACCGGCGTGGTCTGCTACGAAGTGTTCATGCGATATGTGCTTCGTCAGCCGACGGGGTGGGCTTATGATGCAAGCTATATCCTTTATGGCTCGATGTTTTTCATGGCTGGAGCCTATGCGCTGTCGCGCAACGCACATGTGCGAGCCGACGTGCTTTACCGCTTCATGAAGCCGCGTCATCAAGCCGCCCTCGATATCGTTCTTTACGTGATGTTCTTCTTTCCCGCAGTCATCATGATTGTTCATGCCGGATTTGGTTTTGCCAAAATGTCATGGATGATGAACGAACATTCCTCGTACAGTCCCCATGGTCCGCCGCTTTATCATTTCAAATCGATCATACCGATTTCGGGAGCTTTGCTGCTGTTTCAAGGGCTTGCCGAAGTCACCCGATGCATAATGTGTTTGCGTAACGGCTACTGGCCAGCGCGCAAGGGCGATGTTGAAGAAATAGAAGCTCTGGCAGCCGCTGGCGTGATACCCGAAACTATCGAGTCGCAAATTAAACCCATTGATCCTTCCCTCAAGGCCGGGACCAGCACCGGAACAGGAGAACAAAGGTGATTGAGATTTCCAATCCTGTGCTTGGCGTGATCATGCTGGGCATATTCATCTTTACCATTCTACTCGGTTTTCCTATTGCTTTTACCTTGATCGCGCTGTCGATAATATTTGGATACGTCGCAATCGGCGATTCCATCTTCCCGCTTCTGGTGCAGCGTGCCTATGGTGTGATGTCCAACGACGTTCTCATCGCCGTACCGCTGTTCCTGTTCATGGGCTACATCATCGAGCGCGCCAATGTGCTCAGCCGGCTGTTCGATACCCTGCAAATGGCCTCGCGCAACCTGCCCGGCTCGCTCGCGGTCGCCAGCCTGATAACCTGCGCGCTGTTTGCCACGGCTACGGGCATCGTCGGCGCGGTTGTCACGCTGATGGGACTGCTCGCCTTTCCCGCAATGCTGAATGCTGGCTATGACAAGCGCCTGGCCGCAGGCGTCATCTGCGCGGGCGGCACGCTTGGCATTCTCATTCCGCCATCGATCATGCTGATCCTCTACGGCGCGATGGCGGGCGAGTCCATCGTGCGGCTTTACGCGGCCGCCTTGTTTCCGGGCTTCCTGCTGGCGGGCATGTACATCGCCTATGTGATTATCCGGGCGATGATCAATCCATCCCTTGCCCCACCGCCACCCTCGGCAGGCCAGCACATTCCCTTCCTTGAAGTCGCGAGCCGGATGCTGACGTCCTTCTTTCCGCTGTTCGTGCTCATCGCCTCGGTGCTTGGCGCTATTCTTTTCGGCCTGGCAACGCCGCACGAAGCCGCTGGCATCGGTGCGCTGGGCGCCCTGCTGCTGGCGCTCGCCTATCGCGGGATGAGCTGGAAGGGGTTCACGGAAGCCGTCTATCTGACCGCCCGCGCCACAGCCATGGTGTGCTGGCTGTTTGTCGGCTCGTGGATCTTTTCCTCGGTGTTCACGCTGCTCGGCGGGCATCATCTGATCGAACAGTTCTTCCTGGGGCTCAACCTCACAACGCTGCAATTTTTGCTGCTGGCACAGCTTCTGATCTTCTTGCTCGGCTGGCCGCTGGAATGGACCGAGATCATCATCATCTTCGTGCCCATCTTCCTGCCGCTGCTGCCGGCATTCGGGGTCGATCCGCTGCTGTTCGGCGTGCTGGTCGCGCTTAACATCCAGACGAGCTTCCTGACGCCGCCGATGGCCATGTCGGCCTATTATCTGAAGGGGGTGGCGCCCAGAAGCGTCGAGCTGATGGACATATTCATAGGCATAATGCCGTTCCTGATGCTCGTGATCCTGTCGATGGTGATCTTTTACACCTTCCCGCAGATCGGCTTGTGGCTGCCCGGCGTGATCTACGGCCGCTAGCGCAACAGGCCGAACAGGTGCGCAGCCGTGTCACTGGCGGATCTGATGAATTTGCGCTACGCTGAAAGCATGGTTATCATCACCATGCGATTTGTTTGATAGCCCTGCGGGCATGAGGTCTGATCAGCCAGTTCTGATCAACCGACCTCAAGGCCCGCAGGCGATGTCCGAGGGGGGCCTGCGGCAGCAGGCTGAGATCGGGTTGACGGCGATCTGAGCGCCGCGCCATCCGACCACTCTTTGAACCTGATCCGGTTTGGACCGGCGTAGGGACGGAACGGCAAGTGAACCCGACAGATCTCTCCATTATCGAAACCGAACGTCTGATCCTTCGCGCCTGGCGCGAGGCGGATCGCGCGCCCTGGGCGGAGATGAACGCCGATCCGCGCGTTCGCGAATTTTTCCCCGGTTTGTCGACGCGCGAGCAAAGCGACGCGGCGATCGCCTATTACAGCAAGCGGCAAGAGCAGGGCGGCGTCACCTTCTGGGCGGCAGAGGAGAAAGCCACCGGCGCTTTCATGGGCTTCGCCGGTCTTGACCATGTCGATTTCGATGCGCCGTTCACGCCCGCAGTCGAGATAGGCTGGCGACTTGCCCATTCCTTCTGGGGGTGCGGGTTTGCCTCAGAGGCAGCGCGCGCCAGCCTCGATTTCGGCTTCCGTGTGCGCGGACTGGGCGACATCGTCGCCTTCACCACCGCGCCGAACCATCGTTCCCGGCGCCTCATGGAGCGGCTTGGTATGGCGCGCGATCCGGCCGAGGATTTCATACACCCGAAGATGCCTCCCGGCCATCCGCTTCAGCCCTGCGTGCTTTATCACATGAGCGCCGAGCGCTGGCATGCATTGTCGCGCCCCGGAGTAGAGAAGGAAACGCTCCCATGAACTATCCCGTCGATCCCAAATCCGTTCGCCCCGTCGAGGTCACGACCGGCCCGATCACCGGTTCGCGCAAGATCCATGTGGAGGTGGACGGGCTCAACGTGCCCCTGCGCGAAATCATGCTGTCGCCCGAGGCCGGCGACCCGCCTGTGCGCGTCTATGACAGCTCCGGCCCCTATACCGACGAGGCGGCGAAGATCGATGTGGAACGCGGTCTGGCGCGCAGCACTCGCGCTGGTTGGGTGAGGGCACGCGGTGTGGAGGCCTATGAAGGGCGCGACGTGCGGCCCGAGGATAACGGCCATGCCGGCAAGGCACTGGCGCGCGAATTTCCGCTGCGGCATCAGCCTGTGCGCGCAATTGCCGGGCAGCCCGTCACCCAACTGGAACTCGCCCGCGCCGGCATCATCACAGAGGAAATGATCTACATCGCGCACCGCGAAAATCTGGGACGCACGGCGGTTCTTGAGCGCGCCGCGGCGGCCATGGCCGACGGCGAAAGCTTCGGCGCGGCCATCCCCGCGCACATCACGCCGGAATTCGTGCGCTGCGAGGTTGCGCGCGGGCGCGCCGTGATCCCGGCGAACATCAACCACCCCGAACTTGAGCCGATGATCATCGGGCGCAACTTCCTGACCAAAGTCAATGCCAATATAGGTAATTCGGCTGTCACATCCTCGGTCGAGGAAGAGGTCGAGAAGATGGTCTGGGCGATCCGCTGGGGCGCCGATACGGTGATGGACCTGTCGACGGGCCGTAACATCCACAACACGCGCGAATGGATCCTGCGCAATGCGCCGGTGCCGATCGGCACGGTGCCGATCTACCAGGCGCTGGAGAAGGTCAATGGCGATCCGGTCAAGCTGGACTGGGAGGTGTACAAGGACACGCTGATCGAGCAGTGCGAGCAGGGCGTCGATTATTTCACGATCCACGCAGGAGTACGCCTGCGCTATGTGCCGATGACAGCCAGGCGCATGACAGGCATCGTCTCTCGTGGCGGCTCGATCATGGCGAAATGGTGCCTGTCGCACCACCGCGAGAGCTTCCTTTACGAGCGCTTCGACGAGATATGCGACATCATGCGCCAGTATGATGTGACGTTCTCGCTCGGCGACGGCCTGCGCCCAGGCTCGATCTATGACGCCAACGACGAGGCGCAATTCGCCGAGCTGGAGACGCTGGGCGAGCTGACCCGCGTGGCGTGGGACAAGGGCTGCCAGGTGATGATCGAGGGGCCGGGCCATGTGCCGATGCACAAGATCAAGGTGAATGTCGAGAAGCAGCTTGAGCTGTGCGGCGAGGCGCCGTTCTACACGCTCGGCCCGCTTGTCACCGACATCGCGCCGGGATACGACCACATCACCAGCGGCATCGGCGCGGCGATGATCGGCTGGTTCGGCACGGCGATGCTCTGCTATGTCACGCCAAAGGAGCATCTGGGCCTGCCCAACCGCGACGACGTGAAGACCGGCGTGATAACCTACAGAATTGCTGCGCACGCGGCGGACCTCGCCAAGGGCCACCCGGCGGCGCAGCTTCGCGACGATGCGCTGTCCAAGGCGCGCTTCGAGTTCCGCTGGGAGGATCAGTTCAACCTCGGCCTCGACCCCGACACCGCGCGCGCCTATCACGACGAGACGCTGCCCAAGGACGCGCACAAGGTGGCGCATTTCTGCTCGATGTGCGGGCCGAAATTCTGCTCGATGGAGATCACCCAGCAGGTGCGCGACTACGCGGCGAAGCTGAATGCGCCGGTGGAGGATGCGCGCGAAAAGGGCATGGAAGAGATGAGCGAGAAGTTTCGGGAGATGGGGGAGAAGTTGTATGTGAAGCCGAAGGGTTGAGGCTGCGATCTAAACGTCGATGATGCCTTCACTGCGCCGCCACCTTGGCCACGTCCGCGCTCGCCCGCTCACCGCCCGGCAGGGCGCATCGCCACGCCGGCGCGTGAGGCCTGCTCGCGCAGCTTGCCCTTTTGCAGCCGGTAGAACGGAAAGCCCTCCGCGCTGACATGTTCGGTCGGCTCGAAATAAAGCGCGCGGAGCAGCATCTCGATGCTGGTCTTCTCCGACTGCGCCAGAAAATAGCCGTCGGGCTGGAGTTGCGCGGAAATGACATTGCCATGGTCGATCACCGCGCTGATGAACGACGCCAGATGGCTGCGGTTGCCGCGCTTCCAGTGCTGGCTGTAGGCCTTGTCCATGACGATGGCGAAAACCACGATCGCGGCATATTCCTCATGCGGGGCGGCGATGTGCAGCGCGCTGACATGCTTGTCCATGAAGCCGCCATCCAGATAAAGCCGGCAGGCCTCGGCATTCAGTGGCAACATGCAGGAATAGCCGATGACATCGGTGTTCCTGATGGGATCGAATATCAGCGAGAAGGTCTGCGGGTTCTTCTCCCATAGCGCGCGGTTCCGCCGCTCCAGAATTTCGATCTCGGCGGAATAGCTGCTGAGCGCAAACCCTTCGTGGTTCAGCCGCACAAGGGTCGCCAGATCGTCCTCGCCCTCGATGAACCGCCAGTGGCGCTCGTAATCATCGCTGGCCTGGCCGCGCATCCACTCGAAAACCAGATCCTGCAGCATCTTCAAGCTGCGACTGTCGAATCTTGACGGCATCAGTCGCTCGGTGGGGTTGCGCATGATTATCGTGCGAATGATGACGGCGCTCGCCACCAGCAGCGCAGAGACGATCGCCAGCGCCTGCTCGATGCCGGTGAGCGCGCGCATCCAGGTATCGGCGGATATGTATAGCTGGACGATATAGGCCGCGCCAAGACACACGAGCGCCGCGACGGCGAGCACCTGAATGATGCTTTCGGCTTTTCGGATGGTCTGCAGGGCCATCGTCGGCCGAAGGTCGAGTTTCATTGTCTGCTTGCCCCCATTCTCGCGGCAGGCGCGGGGTTTGGCCTGGCTACAGACAATTCCTTCCGCACCGCACACACGCAGTCTACGGGCGTTTTCTATCAAGGCGTAAGCGCGCTGTCGTGAAAAATTCGCTCAGGCTCATTGCTTCTTGTCGTTTGCAAGCTGTTAAACGCCAGCTATTATTGAAGACGTCTCCTCGACACAAATTTTGTTCTCAACTAGCATGGAAATACAAGTAGCTTCATGCGATGCATGTCTTTATGAATAGCATTTCTAGTTTGCGTATGCGCTGCAAGAGTGAAGAACGAAGCAGGTGAAATTGAATTCAAGATATCATAAGGAGAGAGGCCATGATCTTGCGTTCGTTTATGATTATTTGCGCTATCATTTTGTTGCCAGGAACTGCCGCAGCTCAGCTTGTCGATGCCTCTGATCCCCTGAGACTGGTTCGCATCCTCCAGTCAGCCGGCTACAAGGCCACACTGGATGTCGATCGTGTTGGTGATCCGCTGATCAAGGGCGCCTTGTCGAATAGCAATTACAATATCTTCTTTTATGGCTGCACCGATAACAAGAACTGCCGCGATGTGATCTTCACAGCCGGCTACCGAGTCTCGGTCTCCCTCAGCAAGATGAACGAATGGAACAAGGAAAAGCGTTACACGCGCGCTTACCAGGATGATGATGGCGAGGCCATTCTCGAGATGACAGTTAATCTATATGAGGGTGTATCGCAGGCAAACTTCCTCGATACGGTTGATTGGTGGCGCAGGTACCTAGAGGATTTTGAAAAGCATATCAATTTTCGCTGAGATCACGAGCGGGGGCATGCAGCGGTTCGCGCAGTCCCCGCTCGGCACTTGCCTGTTAAGTCTGAGCACCCTGATGCGCCGGGTCGCACGGTAGCCCGGCTGCAGGTGCGGGACTGTAAATGGTCCGCGAAGTGGTTTGAGTGTGCACAATTTGCACAAAGGGTGACATCGGCTTTCAGGAGTGCTAACTTCACAAGGCCGAGGGAAGTTATTTCCAACCAGAAGGCTTCCACCTCATGAGAAAGCTATTTCTGTTTCTCGGGGCGATTGCCCTAAGCGTGCCTTTGGTGTTCCTTGCTGGCGAGCGTGCTCAGGCAGCCAGCATCATCAACGGTAACGCTCTCGTTTCCGGCCTTGTAAACCAGGTAGCCGAGAAAGAGACCTTGCTGCAAGAGGCCAGACATCGTCACTGGCACCGTTATCACCGCAGCGGCAGATATCATCGTCGCTATCGCCGCGGCAGATATCATCGGCATTATCATAGCCGCAGATACTACCGCCGGCATTATCGCCGCCGTCATTATCACCGCCACTATCACAGCCGCCGGTGGTAATGAAGCATAAGTCGAGGGCAGCCCACATCGGGCTGCTCTTTACATTTGTCGTGCTTTGAATGTGCGTCACTCTCGTGTCGAAGGTTTGCGCAAAGAAGGTTTGCGCAAAGAGGAATTTGGTGCAGACGTGACTGGAATTTCACTATGTTCATGCGAAGCGCCAGCAAGCTGACGCGAAATTTCTCTCACGTCCCCGCGCGTATGCACCGCGCGCTCATGTTCCTTGCCGTGATCCTGGCCATGATCCTGATGGCGGATGTCGCCAGCACCAGGGCGCAAGACACCGGCACCACCCAGCCACCGCGGCTTGAGACGAACGAGGAGTTCATCCGCTCACTCGGCGCGACCGGCCTCGATATCGATGATCCGCGTGGCGTGTTCCAGTTCGTGCTCGATGGCCTGCCCGCCAGGGTCATGGTCTATCCCACCGAAAATTACTATTATTTCCGCTTCATACATGAAGGCGTCGGCTATTCCGGCAATATCAGGCTCGATCCGGACGGCCGGGAGCTCGCGCGCGTCAATTTCGGCTATTACAAGGACACGAATGAATGGCTGGAGTTGGAGGACGAAGGACAATTCACGATTCTCGGGGCCGAGGACGGTGTGAGCGTTGAACGGCTCGCCCCCCTCACTTACAAAATTTCCTCAAGGGGCACGTCGGTCATATTCGAGTTGAATGATCTGTCCGATGTCCGCCCGCCGCGCGCGGCGATGGCCGACGGCGATCGTTTCATCGGACCCGTGTTCGATGAATCGGGCATCCGCTTTTTCCTCTTATTCAATGACCGCATCAACCGTTTTTCGTTCATCCTTGATGAAACGTCGGGCCGCAGCGAGGAACTGGTGCCGCTCAGTTCTGCGCCGCGCGTGCTGGTCGGGCGGCGCACAGGCTTTGCCTATTATGCCGACGCGTCCGGGCGGCTCATCCTAATGGCGGTCTATGCCCCCAATGTACAGGTCAACAACTATTACGATGGGCCGTTTGATCAGTTGCCGGACAATTTCATCAAGGGCGATGAGTTGCGCGAGGCAATCTTGAAAGTTGATCCGAGCTATGAGGGCAGCATTGACCGGTTCGGCAATCTCGAAGGCACCGCGGTGCGCTATCTGATCTCGCCCTATCGCGGCTATCTCTACACAGAAGAACTGGTCGAACTCGGCACGTGTGCCGGCGCGGCTCAGGATCTGGACGCAATGCTCGCCTGTTTTGATGAGCCTGACCACGGCGAGAGCGAGCCGGACGCCGCGCTGCAAACGGACCCGGCATCATCCTCAGAGCGGTAACGCCGTAATCAGCCGAAATCGCTGCTACCGCGCCATCCCGGCGGCCACGTAATCCTCACGCTCTCAAGTCTCCATACGCCCGCAACTGCAATCGCGCGCACCGCCCGGCGCATCGGCCCTGCGTCATACTGGCCTTGATGCCCGGAATGCCCGCACATCGTTGACGCCCAAGCGGGCCTGTGATACTTGTCGAAGACTGAATGAAAATGATTTCATCCGGTCCGATCTGCGTATTTCGCCCGCGGCTGCTACGGGGCAGCCGAGCGGCTCAGGTCCGTTGCCGGCCATCTGCCCCGAACCGCATCAGCGGGCCCTCGCCACGCCACTGATGATCTAATCGCCGTTATGCGGGCGCGCCCGCATCACCGGTGACCGACAATAAGCCGCCAGGGAGGACGCCTGATTATGACGCGAATGACACCGAGTGAAGCTTTCGTTGAGACCCTCGTCGCCAATGGCGTCACCGATGTGTTCGGCATCGTGGGCTCGGCCTGCATGGATGCGCTGGATATCTTTCCGGCCGCGGGCATCCGCTACATCCCCACGGTCCATGAACAAGGCGCCGGGCACATGGCCGATGGCTATGCGCGTGTCACGGGCCGCCATGGCGTGTGCATGGCCCAGAACGGTCCGGGCATCACCAATTTCGTCACCTCGATTGCAGCCGCCTACTGGGCGCATACCCCGGTCGTGATGATCACGCCGGAAGCCGGCACCATGACGATGGGGCTGGGCGGGTTTCAGGAGACCGAACAGCTCGCCATCTTTTCCAAGATCACCAAATATCAGGGCCACGTGAACAATCCCGCGCGCATGGCCGAGATCACCGCCCGCTGCTTTGACCGCGCAATGCTCAACATGGGGCCGACCCAGCTCAACATTCCGCGCGATTATTTCTATGGCGAGGGCGATTACACGATCCCCGAACCGATCCGGGTCGAGCGTGGTCCGGGCGGCAAGCGCAGCCTGGAAAAGGCGGCCTCGCTGCTGGCTTCGGCGAAATTCCCGGTGATCCTGTCGGGTGGCGGCGTCATCGCCTCGGATAGTGTGGAAGCCTGTATCCACCTGGCCGAACATCTGAACGCGCCGGTGGTCAACAGCTACCTGCACAATGACAGTTTCCCGGCCAGCCATCCGCTGTGGTGCGGTCCGCTCGGCTATCAGGGCTCCAAGGCGGGCATGAAGCTGATTTCGCAGGCCGATGTCGTGCTGGCGCTCGGCACGCGCCTCGGGCCGTTCGGCACACTGCCGCAGCATGGGCTCGATTACTGGCCCAAGAACGCCGCGATCATTCAGGTCGATGCGGATGCGGAAATGCTCGGGCTGGTCAAGAAGATCTCGGTGGGGGTCAACGGCGATGCCCGGGCCGCTGCGGAAGCTCTTTATGAGCTGCTGCAGAACCGCGAACTGGCCTGCCGCGCCAATGAAGCCGAGCGTCTGGCGAAGATCAGGGCAGAAAAGGAAGCCTGGGAAAACGAGCTGGACAACTGGCGTCACGAGACCGACCCCTACAGCCTCGACATGATCAAGGCCGAGCCGAACCTGATGCACCCGCGCGAGATGCTGCGCGAGCTGGAAAAGGCGCTGCCGGCCGATGCCATCGTCTCCACCGACATCGGCAATGTGTGTTCGGTCGCCAACAGCTATCTGCGCTTTGACCGGCCACGCTCGATGCTGGCGGCGATGAGCTTCGGCAACTGCGGCTATGCGTTCCCGGTGGCGATCGGCGCCAAGCTGGCCCAGCCAGAGCGTCCGGTGGTGGCCTATGTCGGCGAGGGCGCGTGGGGCATGAGCTTCGGCGAGATCCTCACCTGCATCCGCGAGAACATTGCCGTGACGGCGGTTGTGTTCAACAACCGCCAGTGGGGCGCGGAGAAGAAGAACCAGGTCGATTTCTATGATCGCCGTTTTGTCGGCACCGATCTGTACAATCCGTCTTTCGCCGAAGTCGCCCGCAGCATGGGCGCGCAAGGCCACCGGATCGAGCAATTGAGCGATGTCGGCACGGCGCTGCGCGATGCGTGTGCAGCGCAAAAAGACGGCAAGACCACGGTGATCGAGGTGATGCTGACCCGCGAGCTTGGCGATCCGTTCCGCCGCGATGCGCTGTCGCTTCCGGTACGCCATCTTGACAAATACAAGGCCTACGCCGCACAAGCATAGTCCGGCAGGGCATTGCTTGCGAATGGTCCCCGGCCGAGACAAACAAGAACGCGGCGGGGGCGCGCATGATGGAATTTGACGATCTTCTCGATGCTGCGCGCGCCCGCCCGAAACATATCGTCCTTGCTGAAGGACATGACCCGCGCATCGTCGAAGGCGCGGTGCGTGCGGCAAGCGACGGGCTGGCGCGCGTCACGCTTCTGGGCGAGGAGCACGTGGTTGCCGATCTGATCGCCGGCCAGACCGGCGGCGCAGGCGTCAGTGGCGTTAACATCGTTGAGCCGGCCAAATCCCCCGATTTCGACAATTTCGCCGAGATCTATCTGGAAATGCGCCGGCACAAGGGGCTTGATGCGGCGGCCGCGCGCGAGGCGATGCGCAGCACGCTTTACTTCGCCAACATGATGGTGCGCGCATCCCAGGCAGATGGCAGCATCGCAGGCGCCGCCAACACCACCGCCGATACCGTGCGCGCGGCCATTCAGGTGATCGGCATCGGCAAGCGCTACAAGACCGTCTCGAGCTTTTTCATCATGATGCTGGCCGAGCCGTTCCATGAACCCAAGGGCGCAATGGTGTTTGCCGATTGCGCTCTCGTGGTCGATCCCGACGCACGCCAGCTTGCCCAGATTGCCCAGGCCTCGGCCGACAGCGCCGCGGAGCTTCTCGGCATGGAGCCGCGCGTTGCCATGCTGTCGTTCTCCACGCGCGGCAGCGCCAGCCATCCGCTGGTCGACAAGGTCGCCGAGGCCGCACGGCTGGTGCGCGAAGCCCGCTCCGATCTCATCGTCGATGGTGACATCCAGCTCGACGCGGCGCTGGTGCCGGCGATCAATGCCAGCAAGGCTCCGGGCTCGCCGCTGGAAGGGCGCGCCAACGTGCTCATCTTCCCCAGTCTGGAAGCCGGCAATATCGGTTATAAGCTTGCTGAGCGGATTGGCCGCGCCAAGGCGATAGGACCGATCCTCCAGGGGCTGGCGCGTCCCGCCAATGACTTGTCGCGCGGCTGCTCGGCGGAGGATGTCTACCGGCTGATTGCGGTCACCTGCGTTCAGGCGCAGGCAGTCGACCGGCTGGCCTGAGCGGGCGCGGCTCAAGGCGACCGGAGCACGTCCAGCAAAAGTGGCCCCGGTTTTGCGTTTGGACGTACGACAAGCAAAGGACCGGAGCACGTCCAGCAAAAGTGGTCGCCGGTTTTATGTTTGGACGTGCGACAAGCAAAGGACCGAAGCAGGTCCAGCAAAAGTGGCCCCGGTTTCTTTGAACGCGCTCTACAGCAGGCGCGCTGCCAGGCCGAGCGCGGCCGCAACCGATGCTTCGCGCACGGCTTGGCGCCCGATGTCGCCGAAATCATGCCGTTCATGGAGCAGGTCCGGCTGCCCCCCTGCGGTGCGCCGGCGCGCCGCCGCAATGTGCACCAGTCCGACCGGTTTTTGCACGCTGCCGCCGCCTGGGCCGGCGATGCCCGTGACGCTCATGGCCAGATCGGCTGGCCCGCGCTGCAGCACGCCCAGCGCCATGGTTTCGGCTACTGCTTTTGATACCGCGCCTGCGGTCTCGATCAGATCAGGGTCCACCCCCAGCATGATGATCTTGGCTTCGTTCGAATAGGTGATGAAGCCGCAGGCGAACGCAGCCGATGCGCCGGAACGGGCCGTTAGGCATGCCGCGATCAGTCCGCCGGTGCACGACTCTGCCGTGCCCAGCATCACCCCGGTCTCGCTCGCGCGCGCAATCAGCGCATCGGCCTGGCGCAGAAGCTCAGAATTCATCTTCAGTTCTCCATGCGCATGGCAACCGAAGCCGTGGCGAGCGCGGCGATGCCCTCGCGCCGGCCGGTGAAGCCCAATCGTTCGCTCGTCGTCGCCTTGACGCTGATGCGGGCCACCGGCACGCTGAGTATGTCGGCGATCGCCGCGCGCATGGCCTCGCGGTGCGGCCCGATCTTCGGCGCCTCGCAGATCAGGGTGACATCGGCATTGATGATGCGTCCGCCGCGTCGGGCGATCTCATCGGCGGCATGGCGCAGGAAGATGTCCGAAGCCGCGCCGCGCCATTGCGGATCGCTGGGCGGGAAATGCGCGCCGATATCGCCCGCGCCGATCGCGCCGAGCAGCGCATCGGTCAGCGCGTGCAAGCCGACATCGGCATCGGAGTGGCCCTCCAGCGCCTGATCATGGGGAATGGACATGCCGCAAAGCCGCACGCTGTCGCCCGGTGTGAAACGATGCACGTCAAAGCCGCTGCCGGTGCGGGTTTCAAACACAGCCGCAGGCGCGCCGAGCAGTCTTTCCGCCATGGCGATATCTCCCGGTGTGGTGACCTTCCAGTTTTGCGGCGAGCCGGGCACCAGACGCACGCCAATGCCGGCCCATTCAGCGATGCTGGCATCGTCGGTGAAGACCGCGTCCTCAGCCGTTGCCGCGCGTTCGTGGGCATCCAGGATCGCCGCAAAATGAAAGCCCTGGGGTGTCTGCGCCCGCCACAGCCCGGTTCGATCCATGGTGCGCATGACCATACCGCTTTCGGCCAGCTTGAGCGTATCGCTGACCGGCTCGCCCGCCAGGCAGGCCGCATGCTCATCAAGCGTGTCGATCACGCCCGATATGGTCGTCGCATCGATGAAGGGGCGGGCGGCATCATGGATCAGGACCTTGTCAGGATGCATGGGCGCAAGCGCGCGCAAACCGGCGTGCACCGACTGCTGCCGGGTGTCACCGCCCATAACCGGTCTCAATAGCTTGACGCCAAGCCCGCGCGAAGCCATTACATAGTGCGCTTCGTCGCCCCTGGCGATCACACACAGGACATGGCTAATGCGCGGATGCGTGCAGAAGGCGCGCAGGCCGTAGGTCAGCATCATCTCGCCGCCGATCCGGCGATATTGCTTGGCTGGTCCCGCCTCGGTGCCGGCGCGCCGCCCTTGACCGGCGGCAACGATGATAGCGGCGGTTATGGTCACGACATCTTCTGATGCTTGTGTGGACATTCTGGCAGATCAGGCCTGACTTTGGCGCCCGGCCAGCGCCAGACTAAGCCGGAGGGTGAAGCTTGCCAATGAAATTGTGCCGCCATGCCCGCACTTGAGGAACAGATGTTCCCATAATTGCCTATTGATTGGGCGAGCCATTGCGGTGCATAATTAAGAAGCAAAGTGGGCTTATGGCCTATTTCCAGATGGGATAATTTGAGTGAAATCACCTGCGCGCCCGCACGGGCCGCTCCGGATCGGCCCTATTGATCTGGCCAGTTCCGTCATCATGGCGCCGATGTCGGGGATCACGGATCGCCCGTTTCGCGCCATTGCCCAGCGTTTCGGCGCGGGTCTCGTCGTGTCGGAAATGGTGGCCTCGCAAGCGCTTGCGGAGGGGCAGACACGCACGCTCGCGCGGGTTCATCGCAGCCCCGGCGCGCCGTTTTCGATCCAGCTTGCCGGCCGCGACGCCCATTGGATGGCGCGAGGCGCAAGTGTAGCCCGCGATCTCGGCGCCGATATCATCGACATCAACATGGGCTGTCCGGCCCGCAAGGTGACGGGCGGGCTCTCGGGCTCGGCGCTGATGCGCGAGCCGGAGCGCGCGCTGGCGCTGGTCGAAGCCGTCGTCGGAGCGGCCGGCGATGTGCCGGTCAGCCTCAAGATGCGCATGGGCTGGGACCACGACCAGCTCAACGCGCCTGAACTGGCGCGCCGCGCCGAAGCCGCCGGAGTGCGCATGATCGCGGTTCACGGACGTACCCGCTGTCAGTTTTACGATGGCCGCGCCGATTGGGCGTTCGTGCGCCGGGTCAAGGCCAGTGTCAGCGTGCCTGTGATCGTCAATGGCGACATAACCTGTGCTGCGGATGCCAGGCGCGCGCTGGAGATGTCGGGAGCCGATGCGGTGATGATCGGCCGCGCTGCCATCGGTGCTCCGTGGCGGCTTGAAGAGGTGCGCGCCGCACTGGAAGGGCGCCAGCCGCGCTTGCCCGATGCCGGCGAGCGTCTGGATATCGCGCTGCACCAGTATGAGATGATGCTCGAGCATTATGGCCGTGAACTGGGTCACAGATGCGCGCGCAAGCATCTGGCGGCCTATGTGCAGGGATGCGAACTGGGCGAAGCCGCCACATCGGCCTGGCGTGGCCACCTGTGCCGCGCCGCGACGCCGGGGCAGGTGCGCATGCTCCTTGGCGAGCTTTTCGCTCAGGAGCCGGCGGAGAGCGCGGCATGAAGCCACAGAGCGGATCAGCCGGGGCGGGCGAGCGGCTGCCTGAAGGGGCGAGCGCACAAGCTCCGCTGGCGCTGGAAGCGCTGTTCAACGCCATGCCGCATCCGGTGCTCGTGCTGGGCGCCGACAATCAGGTGGTCTATGTCAATTTCGCCGCCGAGGTGTTTTTCGGCGCCAGCGAAACCGTACTGCGCCGGCGCACCGCGGAAGACCTGGTGGCCTTTACCTGTCCGCTGCTGGCGCTCATCCGGCAGGTTCGCCAGAACCATGCCACGCTTAATGAATATGGCATCGATCTGGCGCTGGCCGACGGCTCCAAGGAACGGGTCGTCGATATCTTCGCTGCGCCGCTCGTTGAATATCCCGCGCTGATCATGGTGATGATCCAGCAGCGCAGCATGGCGCAGATGATCGAACGCCAGCTCACCCATCGCGGCGCGGCGCGCTCGGCTTCAGGCCTGGCGGCCGTGCTCGCCCACGAGATCAAGAACCCGCTTTCGGGCATAAGGGGCGCTGCCCAGCTTCTGGAGAGCGGCGCCAGTCAGGATGACAAGCCGCTGGCGCAACTGATCTGCGATGAGACCGACAGGATCTGCGATCTGGTCGAGCGTATGGAGGTTTTTGGCGACGAACGCCCGCTCAAGATCGAACCGGTCAACATTCATGCCGTGCTTGACCATGTCATGACCATCGCGACCACCGGATTTGCCCGTAATGTGCGCTTCGTCAAGGCCTACGATCCGTCGCTTCCCGCGGTCCCAGGCAGCCGCGACAAACTGGTGCAAGCCTTTCTCAATCTCATGAAGAACGCGGCGGAGGCCATCGGCGATCAGCGCAGCGATGGGCAGATCACGCTGGCTACCGCGTTTCGTCCCGGTATTCGCCTGACCCTGCCCAATTCCAATACGCGGGTCAGTCTGCCTTTGGAGATTTCTGTCATCGACAATGGCCCGGGCGTGTCCGAGGAGATCAGGCCGCATCTGTTTGATCCGTTCGTGACGACGAAGAGCAAGGGCACCGGGCTTGGCCTGGCGCTCGTCGCCAAGATCGTCAACGACCATGGCGGGATCATCGAATGTGACACCGCTCCGCGCCAGACCGTGTTTCGCGTGCTCATGCCGATGCACGAGTCCGATGCGCATTTTGAATGAGGATGAGATGGGCAGTGGCAATATTCTGATCGCCGATGATGATGCCGGCATAAGGACCGTTCTGAACCAAGCCCTGGCGCGAGCGGGTTATTCGCCGCGCGCCACCGGCAATGCATCGACCCTGTGGAACTGGATCAACCAGGGCGAGGGCGATGTGGTGATCACCGACGTCGTGATGCCCGATGAGAATGCCTTCGATCTGATCCCGCGCATCAAGAAGCTGCGCCCCGATCTGCCAATCATCGTGATGAGCGCGCAGAACACCTTCATGACGGCGATCACGGCCGCCGAGCGCGGCGCCTATGAATATCTGCCCAAGCCGTTTGACCTGAAGGAGCTGGTTGCCGTCGTCGACCGGGCGCTGAAGGAGCCCAAGCGGCGCGCGGCGCTAACGGTCGAGGCGCAGACCGAGCAGCTTCCGCTGGTTGGGCGCTCGTCCGCGATGCAGGAAGTTTACCGGATCATGGCGCGGCTGATGCAGACCGATCTGACGGTGCTGATCACCGGCGAGTCTGGCACCGGCAAGGAGCTTGTTGCGCGCGCGCTGCATGATTACGGGCGGCGTCGCAACGGACCTTTCGTCGCGATCAACATGGCGGCGATCCCGCGCGAGCTCATCGAATCGGAGCTTTTCGGCCACGAAAAGGGGGCCTTCACGGGCGCCCAGGCACGCTCGATCGGCCGCTTTGCCCAGGCCGAGGGCGGCACGCTGTTCCTCGATGAGATCGGCGACATGCCGATGGAGGCGCAGACCCGGCTTTTGCGCGTGCTCCAGGAGGGCGAATACATGTCGGTCGGCGGGCGCACGCCGATCAAGACCGACGTGCGCATCGTGGCGGCCACCAACAAGAGCCTGGACTCGCAGATATCGCAGGGGCAATTTCGCGAGGATCTGTATTACCGCCTGAATGTCGTGCCGCTGCGTGTGCCGCCGCTGCGCGAGCGCCTCGATGATGTGCCCGATCTGGTTCATCATTTCCTCGCCTCGGCCGAAGAGCGCGGACTGCCGCCCAAGGCGCTGCATCCCGAAGCCATGTCGCGGCTCAAACGTCATGGCTGGCCGGGCAATGTGCGCGAACTGGAAAATCTGGTGAATCGGCTGTCGGCGCTTTATTCGCAGGACACGATCACCGTCGATATCGTCGAGGCCGAGCTTGCCAGCACACAGTCGGCAAATTTCGAAAGCAAGGTGTCGGGCAAGGCGAGTATTTCTGAATGGATGGAAAAATATCTTGCGGACTATTTCATGCAGTTCGGTGAGGATTTGCCACCAAACGGACTATATGATCGGGTGCTCAAGGATGTCGAACAGCCGCTGATCACCGCAGCCCTTGGGGCGACTGGCGGCAATCAGATCAAGGCGGCGTCACTGCTTGGTCTCAACCGCAATACGCTGCGCAAGAAGATCCGTGATCACAATATCCGTATAGTTCGCTCGCTGGTGTGAACGGCAAAAAGCGTGTCCTGTTTGGCGGTGACGCTACAAAAATGCCACAATTTACCTCGAAATCAGTGTGGCTGATGTTCTGAATCTGCAACATTGTTGCGGGTTTTCACCGCTCAGGCACAGTGCCGGCCGCGCTCCAGGGCGTAAGCGCGGTCTATTTCAAAGCGCGTGTTCAGCTTTCGGACGGCGTACCGGTGAGTTTTCTGACGTGCTGTAATGCGGGGGTTTGAGGTTGCGGTGGCTGGTTCCAGGCCAAGCCTGCTGCCGGCGTTCCTTTAGGGTCTTGTTGGCACCGTGCGTGCGTTTTTTCGGGCGCCGCGGGGTTGCGCAATGAGCCTTCAGGCAAGTCGCCTTGGATAGGGCAAGTCGCCTTGGATAGGGCAAGTCGCCTTGGATAGGGCAAGTCGCCTTGGAT
>DAIMZI010000001.1:5508-217203 GCA_036734025.1 Dichotomicrobium sp. | reverse complement strand
GGCAAGTCGCCTTGGATAGGGCAAGTCGCCTTGGATAGGGCAAGTCGCCTTGGATAGGGCAATGGCATGGAACCGGGGTCGAGGGATATGGACCAGGCATGACAACGGCAAAGCCGCACGGGAAAAAGCCGATCGCCGACGCGTCGCACAGCGGACGATCAGCCAGCGTGTCTGATGCCGACGCGGAGCAAGCCGCGGGCGCGCCGGTCCTGATCGGCAAGCCCCATGCCGCCTCGGGCCCGCGCGCGGCACATCTGAGCGCTGCCCATGCCGGCCTGGCCGGTCGGGCACTGTCAGGGGCCGCTGAGCCGCGTTTTGCCCTCGGGGGACGTCTGGGCGGTGCGGTCGTTGCCCTGGCTCTGGTCTGCGGCTTTGCGACCTATCTGATCCTCACCGGCCTGACGCCAATCGTCCCGACCCACCAGGTCGTGGTCAGTATGCTCTTGTTCAACATCGTGCTGATCATCACCATGCTGGCCATGGTCGGCTGGCGCGTGCTGGAATTGTGGCGCGCCCGCAAACGTCAGGCGGCGGCGGCCAGGTTGCACACCCGCATCGTCGGGCTGTTCAGCATTATCGCGCTGATCCCCGCGCTGTTGCTGGCGATATTCGCCACCGTGTCGCTCAACCGCGGCCTCGATCACTGGTTTTCAACCCGCGTTCAGTCGATCATCGCCAATTCGGTCGATGTGGCGAACGCCTACGTCAATGAACAGGGCCAGGTGATCCGCTCCGATGCGGTCGGCATTGCGCGCGAACTGGAGCAAAGCGTTGCCCTGCTTGCCGAAGACCCGGAGGCCTTTTCCCGCTTCTTCACTGCTCAGGCGGCCCTGCGCGCCATCCCCATGGCTTTTGTCGTGGACCGGCTGGGCCAGGTGCTGGCCTCGGTGTCGAGCCGCGCCGAATTCAGCTACAGCCCGCCGCCGCCCGCGGCTTTCGAGGCTGCCGATGATGGGCGGATCGTCGAGCTGGCGCTGCATTCCTCAGGCGCGGTTGGCGCGCTGACCAAACTGGCCGCGACGGACGATCGCTATTTGTACGTCGTGCGCCCGGTCAATCCGCGCGTGCTCGGCCATCTGCGCACGACCCGTGACAACATTCAGGAATATGGCGAGCTTCAGCAACGCCGCGCCGGTGTTCAGGTGGCCTTTGCCGCGATGTTCATTGCCATCGCGCTGACCTTCCTGCTGGCCGCGATCTGGGCGGGTCTGTGGTTCGCCGATCGTCTGGTCGCGCCGATCCGCCAGCTTATCGACGCGGCTTATGCGGTTTCCCAGGGCAATCTCGATGTGGCCGTGCCCCACGCGAGCCAGAAGGAAGACGATGTCGGCAAGCTGGCTGCGGCCTTCAACACCATGACCGGCGACCTGCGCACCCAGCGCCAGGGGCTGATCGACGCCAACACCGCGCTCGACGAGCGCCGCCGCTTCACCGAAGCCGTGCTGTCGGGCGTGACGGCGGGCGTCATCGGGCTTGACCGCGAGGCGCGCGTGACGCTGGTCAACCGGTCGGCCGTGGCGCTTCTGGGCCTTGATGAAGCCAAGGCGGTCGGCACACCGCTCGCCAAGCTGGTGCCCGAGTTCGCTGATGTGCTGATGAAGGCGCGCAAGCAAGCCCGCAAGCCTGTGCAGACGCCGGTGAACCTGCTGCGCAAGGATGGCGAGCGCAATTTCGTCGTCCGTGTGACGCGCGAGGGCACGAGCGAAAAGGATTACGGCTTCGTCGTTACTTTCGATGACATTTCCGAACTGGTGGTGGCCCAGCGCAGTTCGGCCTGGGCCGATGTGGCGCGGCGCATCGCGCATGAGATCAAGAACCCGCTGACACCTATTCAGCTTTCAGCCGAACGCATCCGGCGCAAATATGGCGACGCGATCACCACCGACCGCGAGATATTCGATCGCTGCACCGACACGATCATCCGTCATGTCGGCGATATCGGGCGCATGGTCGATGAGTTTTCCGCATTTGCGCGCATGCCCAAACCGGTGATCGAGGAACACGACATCGGCGATATCGTGCGCGAGGCGGTGATCCTGTTTCAGATGAGCGGCGCACGGATCGACTATGAACTCGATCTGCCCGACAAGCCCCTGATCGTCCAGTGCGACCGGCGCCTGATCACCCAGGCGATGACCAACCTGATCAAGAATGCCGGCGAAGCCATCGAGAGCGCGGCCCAGGCTGCGCCCCAGAGCGAGCCCTATGCCGGAAAGATCACCGCGCGGGTCAGCACGCAGGGCCAGAATGTCCTCATCGATGTGATCGACAATGGCTGTGGTCTGCCCATGGAGGATCGCCACAGGCTCATCGAGCCCTATGTGACCAAGCGCCAGAAGGGCACCGGACTGGGGCTGGCCATTGTGCAGAAAATCATCGAGCAGCACCAGGGGCGGCTTGAGCTCTCCGATGCAAGCACCATCGTGGAAGGCGCGTGCGGGGCGCGCGTCAGCATCACCCTGCCATGGCATGGCACAGTGGAAAAGACCGCCCGCAGGGAGCCCGCGCCAAGCAAGGCCGCTGCGGTCGAGGAGGCAGGCAGGGAGCAGGCGCAACAGCGCAAGGGCCGAAGGCGCAGCGCTGGGGTGACGGCCGGCAAGGGCAATGGCGCCGGTGCACAAGGCGCCGCGCAGGACAAAAAAGGCAGCGACAGGCGCACGCCAAGGCGTGCAAAGCAAGGAGCCGACCATGGCGTCTGATATTCTTATCGTCGATGATGAGGCCGATATTCGCGAGTTGATTTCGGGCATCCTGGAGGATGAAGGGCACAAGACCCGGCTCGCGGGTAACAGCGACGAGGCGCTGGCCGCAATTCAGGAGCGCCGCCCGTCTCTGGTGGTCCTCGACATCTGGCTTCAGGGCAGTCAGCTCGATGGTCTGGAGATCCTCTCGCGCATCAAGGACCAGCACCCCGATCTTGCCGTTGTGATCATCAGCGGCCACGGTAATATCGAGACGGCGGTAACCGCGATCAAGCGCGGCGCCTACGACTATATCGAAAAGCCGTTCAAGGCCGACCGGCTGGTTCTGGTGATCGCCCGCGCGCTCGAAGCCGCCAAGCTGAAGCGCGAGAACCGCGAGCTGCGCGAGCGCAGCGTCATCAGCAGCGAACTTATCGGCAAATCCACCGTCATCAACCAGTTGCGCCAGGCGGTCGGCCGTGTCGCCCCCACCAACAGCCGCATCATGATCACCGGCCCGTCAGGCGCGGGCAAGGAACTGGCGGCGCGCGAGACCCATGCCCATTCACTACGTGCGAACGGTCCTTTCGTGGCCGTGAACGCAGCAGCCATGGCGCCGGATCGCGTCGAGGTCGAATTTTTCGGCACCGAAGCCAATGGCGCGGCGGCGCGCAAGGTCGGCGCGCTTGAAGAAGCTCATGGCGGTACATTGTACATCGATGAGGTCGCCGACATGCCGCTGGAGACCCAGGGCAAACTGCTGCGGGTGCTGGTCGAGCAGAAATTTCAGCGCGTTGGCGGCGGTCCCAAGGTCCATGTGGATGTGCGCATCATTTCCTCGACCTGTCGCGATCTGCCGCGCGAGATGAATGCTGGACGTTTTCGCGAAGACCTTTATCACCGGCTGAACGTGGTGCCGCTCGCTGTCCCCGGTCTGGCGGAGCGGCGCGACGACATTCCGCTGCTGGTCGAGCATTTCATCAAGCAGGTCAGCGCGACAACCGGTCTGCCGCAGCGGCGCATCGGCGATGACGCCATGGCGGTGCTGCAATCCCAGGACTGGCCCGGCAATGTGCGTCAGCTGCGCAATGTGGTCGAGAGGCTGATGATCATGACCGGTGGCGATGCCGAGACCATCATCACCGCCGACATGCTGCCCGATGATGTGGTCTCGGGAGCGCCCCTGTCGCCCAACGGGGCAGGGGGCGAGCACCTGATGTCGCTGCCGCTGCGCGATGCACGTGAGATTTTCGAACGCGAATATCTGATGGCCCAGATCAATCGTTTCGGCGGGAACATTTCGCGCACGGCCGAATTTGTCGGCATGGAACGCTCCGCGCTGCACCGCAAGCTGCGGGCGCTCGGCGTCACGACCTCCGAGCGCGCCGCCAACGGACGTCATTGACCAGACGCATGTGCCAGCCGTGACCATCTCACGCAAGCGGCTGACATTTGGAAATGTTTGCGCTACATGATGACTTTGTGTCGCGGATCCCGCCCTTGAGGCCGCGTCCGTTTCCTTCGGGACCATCGAATGCGCATTCTCATCTGCGGGGCCGGTCAGGTCGGCTTTGGTATCGCCGAACGTCTTTCACGCGAGGGAAATGACGTTTCGATCATCGACCACGAGCCGAACCTGGTTCGCCGCATCGGCGATCTGCTCGATGTGCGCGCTTTTGTCGGCAGCGGCTCGCATCCCGATCTTCTCGCCCAGGCCGGCGCCGCCGACGCCGACATGATCATCGCGGTGACCCACTCAGATGAGGTCAACATGGTCGCATGTCAGATCGCGCATGTGCTATTCGATGTGCCCACCAAGATTGCGCGGGTTCGCGCCCAGAGCTATCTCGACCCGCGCTGGAACGATCTGTTCCGCCGCGACAATATGGCGATCGACGTGATCATCTCGCCCGAGCGCGAAGTTGCCGACATGATCCTGCGGCGGCTGCGCATGCCCGGTGCTTTCGAGGTCCTGAGCTTTGCCGATGGCAAGATCCTGGTGCTCGGTATCGGCTGTAGCGAGAATTGCCCAGTCGTCGACACTCCGCTGCGACAGCTTGCCGAACTGTTCCCCGATCTGCCGGCCGTGGTCGTCGGCATTCACCGTGCGGGACGGCTGTTCGTGCCGCATAGTGGCGATCAGCTGCTCGCCGGGGACGAGGTCTATGTGGTCTGCCCCCAGGATCAGACCGAGCGGGTGATGAAGATCTTCGGCCATGATGAGCGCCGGGCGCACCGGGTCATCATCGCGGGCGGCGGCAATATTGGTTTTTTTGTCGCCAAGAAGCTGGAGGAGGCGCAGCCGGAAATCCGCCTGAAGGTGATCGAGCACAGCCGCGAGCGCGCCGTGAGCCTTGCCGAGCAACTTGACCGCGCGATCGTGCTGAACGGCAGTGCGCTGGAAGAGGCGCTGCTTCACGAAGCTGGCGTCGATACGGCCGATATCATCGTGTCAGTCACCAATGACGATCAGGTCAATATACTTTCCAGCGTCCTTGCCAAACGGCTTGGCAGTCAGCGCAACCTGTGTCTGATCAACAGTTCGGGCTACATGACGATCGTGCGCTCGCTGGGTATCGACGCGTTCATAAATCCGCGCAGCGTCACCGTCTCGCGCATCCTGCAACATGTGCGCCGCGGCCGCATCCGCGCGGTGCAGACCGTGCTGAACGGAGCCGGGGAGGTGGTGGAGGCCGTGGCGCTGGCCACCTCGCCGATGGCGGGACGCACGTTACGCGATCTCGACCTGCCCGACGGTATCCGCGTCGGAGCCATCCTGCGCAAGTCCAAGGTCATCATGCCGACAGGTGATACGATGATCGAGGTCGATGACCGCGTCATCATCTTCGCCACGGCTGCGCATGTGCGGGAGGTGGAGCAGATGTTCCGCGTCAGCCTTGATTATTTCTGATGGCCAATTTGCGAGATGGTCCGGCAGGCTGAAATACCGGTCGGCGCAGGCATGAAATTTTCCGTAATCACATATCTCTCCGGCGGGTTACTGCTGATCCTCTCAGCAAGCATGGCACTGCCGATCAGTGTTGCGTTCAGCCTCGAGGAAGCAGCCGCCTTCGAAGGGTTGCTGCTCGGCGCGATCATTGCGGGTTTTTTCGGTGGCGTGCTGGTCATGGCGTTTCTCGGCAAGCCGATCTCGGCGGACCGGCGCAACGCGCTGGGCCTGCTGGTACTGGCCTGGGTCGCGCTGCCGATGTTTGCCGCCGTGCCGTTCCTGGCTGCCGGTGTAACCGACAAGCCCGTGGCGGCCTATTTCGAGGCGGTCTCGGGCCTGACAACGACCGGAGCGACGGTGCTGCCACGCCTTGCCGATGTGCCGCAGAGCCTGATCCTGTGGCGTGCTCAATTGCAATGGATGGGCGGCCTGATGACGCTGATCGGTGCAGCGGTCGTGCTCGCGCCCCTGTTCGGCGCCGATGCGTCCGAGGGCGGACGTGGCCTCAGCGCACAGGCCACGCAAGGCAGCAAGCGGCTTGCCATCGAGGCGCTTTCGGGCATCTTTCCGTTTTACGTCATGCTCAGCTTTGCGTGTCTGGTGCTGCTGCTGTTTGTCGGCATGCCGGCCTTCGATGCCTTGTGCTTCACGTTCTCGACCTTGTCGACGGGCGGGTTCATGCCGCGTGATGGTTCGCTTGCGCTTTATGGTCTTCCCGGCGCGGAGATCGTCATCGGCCTGTTCATGTTCGTTGGCGCGGTGAGCATCTTCTGGGTGCGGGCGCTGGTCAGCGGCCAGTGGCACATCGTGCGCCTGACGCGCGAACCGATCTACATCCTGATGGCCATTATCGCCGGCACTCTCCTGCTGACCACCATGCTCTGGCTGCGGTTTCCGGCCGTCGATCAAGGCTGGTTCAATTATTTCTCCACTGGCTTCGTCACCGCCGCCTCCCTGCTCACCACGACCGGATTTCGAACCGATGACCCGGCCTTTGCGCTGATCCCGCTGATCATCATCATCTCGGCCTGCTTTATCGGCGGCGGGCGCTTTTCCACTGCGGGAGGGATCAAGGTGATGCGGCTGGTCGCCATGGTTCGCGAGTCGGTTCGCCATTTCGATCTTCTGCTGTATCCCAGCAGCGTGCGCCACAACGAAAATGTCGCGGAAGGCGGAACCTATTTCGTCATCTCCACCGTCTGGACAATCTTCTTTCTCACGGTACTCAATGTCGCCCTGACCGCCATGGCGGTTGCGGCCAGCGGCGTTCCCTTCGTCGGTGCGCTCGTGGCTGCGGTGGCTGCCATCGGCAATGCTGGCCCGATATACGAGATCATCAGGTTGGAACAGCTCGACGCCGACACGCCCGGCTTTCACCAGATGTCGGCTCCGGGTCAGATGGTCATCTGTATCGCCATGATCACCGGCAGGATCGAACTGCTCGCCATCCTGGCGCTGGCACGACTATTGCTGCGCCGTGACTAGGGCAGCCTGGCGCAAACGCAAAAATTGCTGGCGCGTCAAAGAGCCTCACGGCAAGACCAGCACCGCGCCTGCCGGCTGGCATCGGTCTTGCGGCACTGGCTGGCATGCACCGCTTTGATCCAGCAAGGTGAACCAAACTTTGTCGTTGATGCGTTACCTTCATAAATACGTGAAGTGCCCATTGGCGCAAGAGCTTGCAAAGCTTACCTGAAAGTTGTTGCGGCGGGGGCGGCGCCGTGCTTTGCGGCCGCCAATGCATGTTCGCGGATTTTCAAATGAATGTCATCTGATTGGCATAAGGTTCCGAAAAAAGGCGGCTCTGATGGCCGCACAAACAAAAACGGAAATGAAAAACATGGCTTCAGACAGAGGACAGAACTTACAGGACACGTTTTTGAACAATGTCCGCAAGAACAAGACTCCTCTAACAATATTTCTGGTCAACGGGGTCAAGCTGCAGGGTATAGTGACATGGTTCGATAATTTCTGTGTGCTCCTGCGCCGTGACGGACACTCGCAATTGGTCTACAAACATGCTATATCAACAATAATGCCTTCACAGCCTATCCAGCTGTTCGATCAGGAAGACCAAGGCGGAGCCAATAACTAGTTGAAATCGATTGAAGCAAGCAATCCCGTGGCAAAAGCAGCGCCAGACCTGCGGCCACTGGAATTGGGTCGCGAAACATCTCGCGGCGACGCTTTGGCAATTGTTGTTGTGCCCGACGTGCGCAAAACACGCGCGCACTCCAGCGGGCTCGTGGGGTCCGACCGAATGGCTGAAGCCGTCGCTCTGGCCCGGGCCATAGGTCTTGAGATCGCACATGATCTGATTGCCCCGATGGCGCGGCCGCGCGCCGATACGCTCCTGGCAAGTGGCAAGGTCGCCGAGATCGGGGCACTGGTGGCACAGTCGGGCGCGCTTGTCGTCATAGTCGATCATGCGCTCAGTCCCGTCCAGCAGCGCAACCTGGAGCGGGCCTGGCATGCCAAGGTGCTGGACCGGACCGCGCTAATTCTCGAAATTTTTGGTGCCCGCGCGCGCACGAGGGAGGGCCGGCTTCAGGTCGAGCTCGCTCATCTCGATTATCAGAAAAGCCGTCTCGTCAGATCATGGACCCACCTTGAGCGCCAGCGCGGTGGACGCGGGTTCATGGGTGGCCCGGGCGAGCGGCAGATCGAAGCCGACCGGCGTCAGATCCAGGACCGGATCGATGCGATCCGGCGCAATCTGGGCGCGGTCAAACGCACCCGAGGGCTGCACCGCGACAGCCGCAAGCGCGTGCCTTATCCCGTGGTTGCGCTGGTCGGATATACCAATGCCGGGAAATCCACCCTGTTCAACCGCCTTACAGGAGCCAGCGTCTTTGCCGAGGACCAGGTTTTCGCCACGCTCGATCCGACGATGCGCGGGCTCGATTTGCCGGGTGGCAAGCGCATCATACTTTCCGACACGGTGGGCTTCATCGCCGATTTGCCGACGACCCTGATCGCGGCATTTCAGGCGACGCTGGAAGAGGTCACCGAGGCCGACATCATCGTGCATGTGCGCGACATCGCCAGCGCGCAGACCGAAAGCGAAAAGCATGATGTCGAGCGGGTGCTCGCACAGCTTGGCATCGACATGGCGCTCAAGCCGCGTCATGTGCTGGAAGTATGGAACAAGCTTGATCTGCTCGATGCGCAAGAGCGTCTCGCCCTGCGCCGGCGCGCCGCGCGGCTGGAAAATCAGCCGATCCTGATTTCCGCGCGCAGCGGCGAGGGGATCAATGAGCTGTACGCCCGACTGGCGCGGCTCATCGATCTGGACAAGACCGAGCGTGAAGTGGTCCTTCAGCCCGGCGACGGCGCGTTACTGAGCTGGCTGCACCGCAATTGCGATATTGTGAGCCAGGAAACCGAAGCTGACGGCACTCTGCGCCTGTGCGTGCGCGGCGACCGGCGCTGCATGGGACGGCTCAGCCAGCGTCTGGCGTCCGCTGCGCCAAGGCCGGCACAGCCGAGGCCGGAAGACGGCTGAGCCGCGCGCCGCTCAGCGCTTGCCGGCGCCGGCTTTCTTCGCAGCCTGCCACAATTGTTCCATCTGCTCGAATGAGGCTTCTTCCGGGCTGAGGCCAAGGGCAGCGAGAGCCGCCTCGATATGGGCGAAGCGGGCGCAGAACTTGCGGTTGGCGTTTCTGACAGCGGCCTCGGGATCGACACCCAGGTGGTCCGACAGGTTCGCCAGCACGAAGAACAGATCGCCAAGCTCCTCGGCGACGGCGTCCTGGGCCTCGCCCGTATCCGCCGCTGGCGCTCGCGAGCGCGCCGCCATGGCGGCCTCGACCTCGCTGATCTCCTCGCGCACTTTGTCCAGGATATCGGCGGGATCGGCCCAGTCAAAGCCGCAAGCCCTTGCGCGCTGTTGCAGCTTTATTGAACGGGTGAGGGCGGGCAGCGCGAGCGGCACGCCGTCCATCAGGCTCGCTTTGGCAACATCGCCCCTGTCGCGCGCTTCCTGAGCTTTTATCGTCGCCCAGAGGCCGGCAACCTGCTTAGCGTCTGCGCCCTTGAGATCGCCGAACACATGGGGATGGCGCCGGATCATCTTGCGGGCAATCGCGTCTATGACCTGGGGCAGGGCGAAGGCGCCAGCCTCGTTCGCCATCTGCGCATGATAGACCACCTGCAGCAGCAGATCGCCAAGCTCGTCCCTTAGCGCGTCCATATCGTTGTGCGCGATGGCTTCGGCCACCTCATAGGCTTCCTCTATGGTGTAAGGCGCTATCGAGTTGAAATCCTGGACGAGATCCCAAGGGCATCCTGTCTCGGGCGTGCGCAGAGCGGCCATGATAGCTGCCAGATCATCGAGATCATGAAGCGAACCATCCGGGCGCGGTTGCGCACCGGGCTGGCGTGGCCCATCCGATGCAGCCGGCGGCGTATCATGTCCGCTTTCGTTCTGGTCATCGCTGGCCATGGCGGTCGCCCATGATCCGTTTGTTCAACCTGAGTTCGTAAATATGATTCGCATAAGATGTATTATGGAAAAAATATGCAAGGGGCACCGAATGCCGTACTATGGTTTGTGCGAGCGCACGAAACGATCCAGCAGCCGCACGCCGAACCCGGGACCCCAGCTCCGGTTGATGTCGGTGCCCGGAGCGGAAAACGCGGTCCCGGCAATGTCCAGATGGGCCCATGAGGTGCCTTCGCGCACGAAGCGCTGCACGAATTGCGCACCGGTTATCGAGCCGGCGTAGCGCGAGCCGATGTTCTTCATGTCGGCAAACTTGGACTCGAGCTGCTTGTCATAAGCCTTGCCGAGCGGCATGCGCCAGACCTTTTCCCCCGTCTCGCGGCCAGCTTTGCTCAACGCGTCGCTCAGCGCGTCATTGTTACTGTAAAGACCGGCATATTCATGCCCAAGCGCCACGATTATGGCCCCTGTCAGGGTGGCAAGCGTAATGACATTGGCCGGCTGATAGGTCTGCTGGGCATACCAGAGCAAGTCCGCAAGCACCATACGTCCTTCCGCGTCGGTGTTGAGCACTTCGATCGTCTGGCCGGACATCGACGTGACAATATCTCCCGGACGCTGCGCGGTGCCGCTTGGCATGTTCTCGGTCAGGCCGATGAGCCCGACCACATGTACCGGCGCATTCGCCTTGGCAAAAGCGAGCATGGCGCCCACGACACAGGCCGCGCCGGCCATGTCGCCCTTCATCTCCTCCATGCCCGGTCCCGGCTTGATCGAGATCCCGCCGGTATCGAAGCATACGCCCTTGCCTATGAGCACCTGCGGCGGTGTATCGCCAGCACCTTCAGCGCACCAGCGCATACTGACCATCATGCTCGGCCGCGCGCTCCCCTGACCAACGGCGAGCAGCGCATTCATCTTCAACGCGGCCAGCCGGTCTTCACCGAAGACTTCGACCTCGACACCGTGATCCGCCAGTTGCGCGGCTTTTTCCGCGAACTCTTCGGGACCCAGCGCATTCGGGGGTTCATTCACCAGATCGCGCGCGAGATAGACACCTTCTGCAAGCGCCTTAAGCCGCACATAGGCCGCGGCTGCTGCCTGTGGATCCGGGCAATGCACGGTCACCGCAGACAATTTGCTTCTGGTATCCTTTTCAGGCTCATCTTCTGCGGAAGACTTCTCTTTTTCAGTTTTGTACTTGCTGAATTCGTATCCACGCAGCACGAAACCAAGCGCGACATTCGCTGCGGCCTCCGCAGATATCTCCTCCATACCGGGGACCGCCTCCAGCCAGATGTTCAGCGTGTCAACCTGCGCCGCCACCCGGCCGCGCGCCGCTCCGCCGAGCGCCATCCACCCGTCTTCCGGCGTGTCGGCCAGGCCGTCCACTCCGATGATGATCAGCCGGTCGATGTCGGTGCCTGGCAACGCCAGCAATTCGAGCGCCGACTTGTTGCGCCCCTCAAACCGCGCGACCTTACAGGCGCGGGACAGAAAGCCTCCGGTCGTCTGATCCAGCTTCTGCCCGATGGCGGAAAGACCGCCCTTGGTTCCAGCGAGCATGATGTTGTTCTTCTCCGGCGCCGCATCCAGGCCGGAAAAAGCGAGATTGATCGAGTTTGTCATGAGGATCGTTTTTTCGATTTTTTCTGGTTGTGAGATGTCATCGACCGTCGCGGAATGAACTCCGGAACAGCCGTTCAGCATGTTCGATGGTAGGTATCGGGAAATATGGCGCGTTCAGCTGCGCATTAGAACGTTTTTCATCCGCGCGCGCAATGGGCTGCTTCGCCGCTGCGCTGGCGGCGCAAGTCCAGTTGTGCCGAAAATCCGCCATCATGAACTGGCTAATTACGATTCTGTCGCGGCGAGTGGGCGCAAGAACAACTCCGCAAGAACAACTCAGCAAGAACAATTCAGGTTGCATTCAATGGACGTGATCAGCCGGCACATGTTCCGCCAGACAGCTTCGGCGTTGGCGATGATCCTTGTGACGTTGACGCTGATCGTATGGATGGCGACTGCCTTGCGCCAGCTCGATCTGGTGACGAGCCAGGGCCAGAGCTTTATCGTCTTCCTTCAGATCACGCTGCTGGCATTGCCCAATCTGATCTCGCTCGTCGCGCCGGTGGCGCTGCTGATCTCATGCATGCACATCCTCAACCGGATGAACAACGACAGCGAGATCATCATTCTGGCGGCGGCGGGCGGCAATATCTGGCGCGTCATGCGCCCATTTCTTGTGCTTGGCGTGCTCGTCTCGATCTTTGTCAGCGTGGCGGTGGTCTATCTGAACCCGCACAGCTTGCGCCTGCTGCGCGCCTATGTTGTCGAGGTGCGCACCGATCTCATCTCCCAGGTCATCCAGCCGGGAAATTTCGTTTCGCCCGAGACGGGACTGACCTTTCACATCCGCGACCGCGACGCTGATGGCGAACTTGTCGGCCTGATGGTCAATGACGAGCGCGACCAGACCCAGGTGATCACCTATCTGGCGGAACGAGGCCGGGTCGTGCGCCAGGGCGAGCGGTCGTTCCTGATCATGCAGGGCGGACAAATCCAGCGCGTCGATGCCAAGCGCGAGGATATCCAGCTGGTGGCGTTCGACAGCTACATCTTCGACATATCCGAGCTTGGCGCCCGCACTGGCGACATCCGCTATGAACCCAAGGAGCGCTATATCTGGGAATTGTGGTCGCCGGATCCGAACGATCCGGAATACAAGCGCCGGCCGGGCAAGTTTAGCGCCGAGTTGCACGACCGGATCGCCGCGCCGCTCTACCCGATCCTGTTTGCCATCATTGCCGTCGCGTCGCTCGGCTTTGCCCGCACGACCCGGCAGAGCCGGCTGACGACGCTTGCCGGCGCCTACATAGCCGCTGTGCTCGCGCGCGGCGGCGGACTTGCGGCGGTCAACATGGCAGCCAAATCGCCGGGGGCCATAATCCTCATCTATGCGATCCCCATCGGCGCTATCGCGCTGGCGCTTTTCATGGCGCATCGCAACATGCGCCCGAGCGCGGGTTCGGCTTTCGAGATCACGCTGCCGCGCTGGCTGAGTGACAGGTTCTCGCGGCGCAAGGCCGGCCGGCCGCGGCCGATGCGCGCCTGAACCCGGGCCGTCGCGCCGCAAGCCGATGCGCAATGCGGGGCTGGATCCTGTTCAACCAGAACCGGGTAGCTGATCAGGTTCTGGCTAGAATTGTCGCATTTTCAGACGCAAAACCGGTGTCCACTGTTGTTGAAAGTGCTACAAGAGAAAAGATTGACGGGAAAGCTGCACGCAAATGGGAATACTCTGGCGCTATTTCGCAGGTCGATTCGCCATCTTCATTCTGGCGGCGTTCATGGTATGCTGCGTGCTGATATTCTTCATAGATCTCGTTGAACTACTGCGTCAGTCCTCACGCGCCGAAGGCGTGTCGATGCTCTCGCTCATCGGTATCGCCTTGTTGCGGGTGCCCAGCTTTGCCGAACTCACCCTGCCCTTTGCCGTGCTCATCGGCGCTATCGGCGCGTTCCTGTCGCTCAGCCGGACATCAGAACTGACTGTGGTGCGCGCTGCCGGCATTTCGGTCTGGCAATTCCTGCGCCCGGCCCTCATGGTCGCGCTTTTTCTCGGGATTGTTTCGACAACGCTCTACAACCCGCTCGCTGCCAGCGGCAAGGCCTTGGCCGAGCGTTTGGTGGGCGAACTTCTGGGGCGCGAGGCGCGTTCCCTGATGCGTGAGGATCGGGCTGCGTGGCTGCGCCAGGACGGGGCTGATGGCCAGTCTATCATCTATGCGCGCGCTGTTGCCGATCGCGGCGCGACTCTGAACGGCGTGACGGTGTTGCAGTTTGACCGCAACCGCAAATTTCTTGAGCGGATCGAGGCCCAGAAGGCACGCCTGATGGATGGATATTGGGCGCTTGAAAAGGTCAATGTGAGTAGTCCAGACTCGCTTCCAAGCAGTTATGATAGATATACTATAAGTACTTACCTCAAGCCAGAACAGGTAACAAGCAGTATTGCGTCTGTGCGTGGCGTCTCTTTTTGGGAGATGCCGCAATTTATTGAGTTTGCAAAGCGTGCGGGGCTCGAAACCGAGCGATATGAACTTGAATATAACAGTCTCCTGGCGCGGCCATTACTTCTTGTCGTCATGGTCCTTCTCGGAGCCACCTGCTCGCTGCGAGCCTTCCGTTTCGGACGCATTCAGACTATGGTCATTACCGGATTAAGTGCCGGTTTCGGCTTCTTCATTTTCGCCGAATTGTCGCGCAAGATCGGTGCGTCGGGGGTTGTATCGCCCGATCTGGCGGCGTGGGTTCCCATTATCGTGGCCGGGCTTCTGGCCTCTTCGGTTCTATTGCATCAGGAGGATGGTTAAGCATGCGGCATTTTGGGGCTGAGGATGCCTCAAGCCAGGCGCGCACGCGGAGCGGGGCCAGCAGGAATACTGCGTCAGGGTCCGCCTCGCGGCTGTTTGCGCATGCCGCATATCTTTCCTCGGCGATTGCCACTGCAGCTTTCGGGCTGATCTGCATCGCACCAGATCCCGTCCACGCCCAGGCCGACATTCTTCGCGATCAGCTTGCACAGACGGGCGACGGTCAACCGCTCCTGCTTCAGGCAGATGAGATGATCTATGACCGGCGTGATGACCGGGTCATCGCGCGCGGCAATGTCGAGGTCTATTACAACAATTACAGCCTCGTGGCCGATGAGCTGATCTATGATCAGAAATCGCGCTCGCTGAGCGCTGTCGGCAATGTGCGCATCCGCGAGCCCGATGGCTCGGTGATCAATGCGGACAGGATCAATCTGACCGATGATTTCCGCGAAGGCTTCATCCGTTCGCTGCGCATCGTCACCGAGGACGATACGCGCATTGCGGCGGCCCGCGCCTATCGCGAGGGCGGCGAGACGACGGTTTTCGAACGCGGCGTCTACACGCCTTGCAAGATCTGCGAGGATGATCCTGATGCAACGCCGCTCTGGCGCATCAAGGCTCGCAAGATCATTCACCGCCAGTCGGAAGGCAATATCTATTACGAGGATGCCTCGCTCGAATTCATGGGCGTGCCGATCGCATACACCCCTTATTTCTATCACGCCGACCCGAGCGTGAAACGCCGCTCCGGCTTTCTGTCGCCGACCTACCGGCAGTCGGGCGAACTCGGCTTCAGCGTCGAGACGCCCTATTATTTCGCGCTTGCGCCCGATTATGACCTGACGCTTGCGCCGGTTGTCACAACGGATGCCGGCGTTCTTGTCAAGGCCGACTGGCGCCAGCGTCTGGAAAGCGGCGCCTACCGGGTGATGCTCGCCGGCTCATACAATGATGATCCCGCAGTCGTGAGCCCGACAGACTCGCCCTTCCGCGGCAGTATCAAGACCGAGGGTCTGTTCCGCATCGGCAGCTTCTGGAACTGGGGCTGGGACATAACCGCCGACACCGATGACACGTTCCGCCGCTTCTACAAGCTTGATGGGGTCACGGCGACCGAGCGGACCTCGCAGGTCTTCCTCACCGGGCTCGGCGACCGAAGCTATTTCGGCGCCTATCTCTACGCCTTCCAGAACATCAGCAAGGATGGCAGCACGGCGAGCTTTTATTCCGAAGGCGATACGATCGTCTATCCCTCGATCGATTATAACTATATCCATGCCGATCCAATCCTCGGCGGGGAACTGCGCTGGGATACCAGCGTCGTGGCGCTGTCGCGCGCCGATGACGGTGATGTCAGCCGTGTCGTTACCGAGTTGGGCTGGCGGCGCACGCTGACCGACGGGCTGGGCCAGCGAGTGACGCCGTTTGCCTCGGCACGTACCGACGTATACGGGTTCACGAGCTATGATGATCCCCTGGCGGGTGCGCAAAGCTCCGACACGTACACAAGACAGGTGCTCACGGGCGGCGTGGATTACCGTCTGCCGCTCGTCAAGCATACCCAGACAGCCGCGCATGTAATCGAACCGATCGTCCAGGTCATAGCGCGCACCGATGTCGATAATGGCGTCGAGCCACCCAATGAAGACGCGCAAAGCCTTGTCTTCGACGATACGCTGCTTTTCGATACCGACAAGTTTTCCGGCTATGACCGTGTTGAAACCGGCACACGGGTGAATTACGGCGTTCAATATACGCTGCAATCCTACTATGGCTTCACGGCACGCACGGTGATTGGCCAAAGCTATCAGCTTGCCGGAGATAATAATTTCATCGCCGATAGCGGGCTTGGCACGACAAGCTCTGACTATGTCACCGGCCTTTACATTGATATTCCCTCATATTTCCGCCTGATATCGCAGGTCCGCATGGATGAGGAAGATTTCGATATTCGCCGGATCGACATTCAGGGTGCGGCAACCTACGGGCCGCTCGACACCTCGCTCACTTATGTCAAGGCCGACGCGCAGCCTGAACTCGGTTTTGTCGATGATCGCGAGGAGTTGCTCGCAGCCGCGGCGGTCCGCGTCACGGAGACATGGTCGCTGTTCGGCGATGTCCGCTATGACTTTGAACGCGATATGTCCGTCGAACACGGCCTTGGTGTCAAATACACCTGCGATTGCTTCATATTGTCGGTTAAATATGCCAAGAGCACCGTTCGCGATCGTGACGTCGAACCTGAAGAGACAATCCTCGTGCGCTTCGACTTCAAGACGCTTGGTAGCGTCGATGTGAAGACCGATGCGATTGACGGGTTTTCCGCGTCAGACGACGATTCCAAATAAGATCACGCAAGCACTCTGGGGCTGCTGAGCCCGCGCGGCTTGTGCAGAACAACGCGCCATGGCCCTTGCGTCCTCGAATCGCCAAACTTGCATGTATCATGCGAGCTGATTGGATCGCGTCAGCAACCAGAAAGATGGACATGGCTCTGAGCATCGCACAAATCCGTCACGTTCGGCTCCGTCTCATTATGCGGCGCATTGGCCTCGGCCTCATCATCGCCATGGCCGCCGGCGCTGTCCATGCCGGCTTCAGTCTTGCGCCACCCGAGGCATCGGCCCAGAGCGAGCTCAGCTTCGTCGTCAAGGTCAATGGCGATCCGATCACATCCTATGACGTCAGCCAGCGGCAAAAGCTTCTGGCTCTCGTCTCCGGCGAGCTTGGCAAGCGCATGCGATCTCTGTTGCAGGATGCGGCAACGCAGACACGGTTTCGCCAGTTTATTGAGCAGCGCCAGCCCCAGTCGCAGGAAGAGGCGAGCGCGCTCCAGAAGCAGTTCGTCGAGCAGCTTCAGGTAGAAGTCATGCGCGATATCGGCACGCAGACCCGCTCCACCGCGCTCGATGAACTGATCGATGAAAAGCTGATATCGCAGGAAGCCGCACGCCGCAAGGTGAGCATCGCAGAATCCGAGATCGACCAGCAACTGCTGCGCATGGCGCGCGGCTCCGGTGACACGGAGCGTACGGTCGAGGAGTTTCTCGGCACGTTCAGAAAGCAGGGTATCGACCCTCGGACAATGCGCGACCGTGTGCGTTCCCAGATGCTGTGGCGCGATACAATAAGACGTCTCTTCGGTCATAGGATCGCCGCTGCGGTCGGCCCGGCTGATTCGACCACAAATACTCCCGAACCGACCGTCGACAATACCAGCTTCGACATTCAAGTGGTCCGCATGAACGTGCCCGGCGGTGCCGACGATGCCACCGTGGCGCGCGTATATGCGCGCAGCGAGACTTTGCGCCGGCAGTTTTCCTCTTGTGGCCAGCTTGCCGCCCTTGTGGGCAAGGTCGATGGTGCTGCACTGCAAACCCACGAAAAGAAGCAGGTCTCGTTCTTTCCCGCCAACGCCCAGGCCATGCTGATGAAGGCGCGCGCCGGACAGATGCTGCCGCCGCTGGTTACAGCCAGCGCCATTGATCTTTATGCCGTTTGCGGCAAGCGTATCGAAGCCGCAGAAGAGGAAACGGCTGCCGAACAGCAATTGGGCGAATTGCGCCAGCAAGAATTCGAGCGCTATGCGCGCAGGCATCTGCTAGACTTGAAACAGGATGCCCTCATCGAGCGACGCTGATGCCAGCGTGCGGCCTCATTCGGCGGTCGCGCGCATGCACGACAGTAAGGGTCTGGCGCCGCCCATTGCGCTAAGCATGGGGGACCCCGCGGGCGTGGGTCTGGACATCACGCTCTCAGCCTGGCTGCGGCGCGCTCATCACTGCCTGGCACCATTCTTCATCATCGCCGACCCCGAAGTCATCGCAAGCCGCGCTCAGACGCTCGGAATGCAGCTTCGCTTCGCCCTCATCAGCCACCCTGCTCAGGCGCAGGGACTGTTCGCCAATGCCCTGCCCGTCCTGCCGCTTGACATCGGTGCGCCCGTCACCGCCGGCTGCCCCAGCCCGAAACTGGCCGATGCAACCATTTCCTCGATAAGGCGCGGCGTCGAGCTGG
Source organism: Dichotomicrobium sp. (assembly GCA_036734025.1). Classification (GTDB taxonomy): domain Bacteria; phylum Pseudomonadota; class Alphaproteobacteria; order Rhizobiales; family Rhodomicrobiaceae; genus DAIMZI01. The sequence goes on along the minus strand of DAIMZI010000001.1, from coordinate 198,732 downwards.
TCATGGCCGGCGAAGCCAGCGCCATCGTCACCAACCCCATCGCCAAGGCGGTTCTCAGCGCATCCGGCTTTGCCTTTCCCGGCCATACCGAGTTTCTCGGCGCGATCGCCGCTGAACACGGCGCCGCCGCCGAGCCGGTGATGATGCTGGTCGGCGGCGGATTGCGTGTTGTGCCGGCAACGGTGCACATTCCTCTGCGTGATGTGCCCGATGCGCTTTCGACCGAACGTCTCATCCGCGTTGCTCGTATCGTCCATGACGCACTGAAGCGCGACTTTGCCATTCCCGCGCCGCGTCTTGCCATGACCGGGCTCAACCCGCATGCCGGCGAAGAGGGAACGATCGGGCGCGAGGAGATCGACATCATCATTCCGGCGCTTCAACAACTCGCGCATGAACTGGGGCCTGTTGCCGGGCCACTGCCGGCCGACACCGCCTTTCATGCCCGCGCGCGCGAAGGCTTTGATGCCGTCATCGCGATGTATCACGATCAGGCGCTGGTACCGCTAAAGACCCTCGCCTTTGATGAAGGCGTGAACGTCACCCTCGGGCTTCCCTTCGTTCGCACCTCGCCCGATCATGGCACGGCCTTCGCGCTCGCCGGCTCTGGACGCGCCCGGCCCGACAGTCTCATCAACGCGCTCAAGATGGCCGGCACGCTCTCACGCACCCGGGCGCGCTTCGTGCAAGCCGGGCACGCGCTGTGATCGGCCCGGACGGGCTTGCGCCGCTTCGTGAGGTGATTGCCGAGCTTGGCCTTTCGGCGCGCCGCAGCCTGGGACAGAATTTCATCCTCGATCTGAACCTGACGCGGCGCATCGCGCGGCTGGCGCCAGATCTGACCGACGCGGTCGTCATCGAGATCGGCCCCGGACCCGGCGGTCTCACCAGGGGGCTGCTGGCTGAAGGCGCAGGCCAGGTGATCGCCATTGAGCGCGATGAGCGGTGCCTGCCCGCGCTGCACGCGATCAGCGAGCATTATCCAGGACGGCTGCAGATCGTCGCTGGTGATGCGCTGCGCCAGAATTATGTCGACCTGCTCGGCACGCCGCGACCGGAAAAGGTCTATATCATCGCCAATCTGCCCTATTCGGTAGCCACGCCACTGCTGGCGAACTGGCTGTCGGTCTCGCCATGGCCGCCATGGTATGAAGCCATGATCCTGATGTTTCAGCGCGAAGTTGCCGACCGGATCGTGGCGCAACCGGGCAGCAAGGCCTATGGCAGATTGTCGGTGCTGGCGCAGTGGCGGTGCGATGTGCGCATAAGGCTGAAACTGCCACCCGCGGCGTTCACGCCGGCGCCGAAAGTATCTTCCGCCATGGTCGAATTCATCCCCCAACCACCGTCTTCGCCTGAATGCCGCCTCACCAGTCTTGAGCGCATCACGGCTGCCGCCTTCGGCCAGCGGCGCAAGATGTTGCGCACCAGCCTTGCCAGCCTGGGACTGGAGTCCGAAGCCCTGCTGGCGCGCGTCGGCATTGACCCGTCGCTGCGGGCTGAACGCTTGTCGGTCGCCGATTTCTGCCGGCTGGCGCGTGCGCTCGATGAAGCTGCGGAGGAAGGTCAGGTCGAAAGCTCGGCCTGAAGCCGGCGCACCATTGCCTCAAGACCTGGCTGACGCATGGCCCGCTGGCGCTCGGCTTGTAAAATGGCGCGCAGATGCGCGAGGCTTTGCTCGATATCATCGTTGATGATGACATAATCATATTCGCGCCAGTGCTCCACTTCATCCACCGCACCCGAAAGACGGCGCAGGATGATGTCGGCAGGGTCGGTCGCGCGCCCGGCGAGCCGGCTGCGCAGCGCATCGGCGGAGGGCGGCAGGATGAAAACCGACACGGCATCTTCCGGCGCACTGGTGCGCAACTGCGCGGCGCCCTGCCAGTCGATGTCGAACAAGGTGTCACGCCCGTTTGCCAGCGCGGCCTCGACAGGCGCGCGCGGTGTGCCGTAAAGGTTGCCGAATACGGTGGCGGTTTCCAGAAACTCGCCGCGCGCAGCCATAGCCGCGAACTCCTCCCGGGTCTGGAAGATGTAGTCGCGGCCATTCACTTCGCCCGCGCGTGCCGGTCGCGTGGTCGCTGAAATGGACAGATCGAGTTCAGGCTCGCTTTGGCGCAGGCGCGTAGCCAGCGTCGTCTTGCCCGCTCCTGAGGGCGAGGACAGGACGAACATCAGACCCTTTCGGGGAAATGCTGCGGGATTATCGTCGATCACGCGCGAACAGACCTGTTGGTGGCGTCGATGGGCCGGTACAGAACATGTGCCTGCCGCCACGGGCCCGCCTGAGTGTGCGCCCCTGACGAGACCTTATTACCCTTTGAGACGCCGGCTGGGAAGGGCCAGCGCATGATCCGGGCTGCACTGTCTTGACCGGCGGGGTTCAGCGCGCAGTGAACTTGCGTGTCCGAATGCGACGAAACGAGCGACAGCCCTGCTTGCGGATGCCGGGCAAACTGCTCAGCGCGGTCCTGGCCTGCGCTCGGGCAGCGGCATGTCACCTGCTGCGGGAGCCGCCGCAACCGGAACCTCGCTTGCCTGTTCGGGCTGCGCATCGGCCTGTTCCTCACCGTCGGCCATGGCGACCATTGCGCTTGATGAGGTGACAGACGGCGCTTCTTCGCCGCGCGCTGCTGCCTCGGCGGCGGCGGCGGCTTCGCGCGCGCGCATCGCCCGCTCGATCTTGCGCCATTCGGCCACGTTACGGTTATGCTCGGCCAGCGAGCGAGCGAATGCGTGGCCGCCGGTGCCATCGGCAACAAAATACAGATAGTCGGTTTTGTCGGGGCGCAGCACCGCCTCGATGGCGGCGCGGCCCGGGTTGGCAATCGGCGTCGGTGGCAGGCCGGTGATCACATAGGTGTTGTAGGGCGTCGGCTTGGTGATCTCGCTGCGGTAGATCGGCCGGCCCAGCGAGCCCTGGCCGCCAACCAGCCCGTAGATGATCGTGGGATCCGAGCCAAGCCGCATGCCGAGCCGCAACCGGTTGAGGAATACCGACGCCACCATCGCGCGCTCATCGGCCTTGCCGGTTTCCTTCTCGACGATCGAGGCGAGGATCAATGTCTCCTCTTTGGATGCAATCGGCAGGTTTTCCTCTCGGCCGGGCCAGACGCGGTCGAGAAATCTCGTCTGGGCTTCCTGCATGCGGCGGATGAGATCCATTCGGTCAGTGCCGCGGTCAAAGCGATATGTATCGGGCAGCAGGCTACCTTCGGCGGGAATCGCGGCGATCTCGCCGGAGAGTTCTTCATGCGCCAAGAGGCGCTCGACGACGCGCTGGCTGGTCCAGCCCTCGGGTATCGTCACCGAATAAAGAATGGCTTTGCCTTCAACGAGCGTATCGAGCACCGAGCGCATGGACGCGTTGGCCTTGATCGCATAGTCGCCGGCCTTGAGTTTGGCCTGCGCATTGAAATAAAGCACCGAGGCCATGAAGATGCGCCGGTCACTGATGATACCCTCGCGCTCCAGAAGCGCGGCGATCGCGTTGACGCCGTCGCCGCGGGGAATGGTGATCACCGTGGAGTGGCTGAGCGGGCCGCTGCTGTCAAACTGAACCTTGGCGTAATAGAATGCGCCGGCAACGCCGATGATCCCGATGAAGATTGCGGTAAATAGCGTGTTCATCAGCATGACCACCGGACGCTGACGCTTGCGCTTCATGCGCCGCGCGTGGGGCGCCTCGGGCGGGTGGTCGGGCTCCAGCGCTTCGGCGGGGCTGCGCGGCAGGACGCTGAAGTCGCGCCGGCCGGCAGTGAAACCATCCACGGCGAAGCGCTCATCATCTTCCCAGTTGCGAGAATCATTCGCCATCACGCCAATCCCAAATCATTTGCTGCGCTAAGTTTGCGTGAAAATATGTCAAAAGGGCGGACATCTGCCATCGGGCTGGTCCCACGCGCGGGCCGCCCGCCGCGGGGGCACTTGTCGTGCCCGATCCTCAGTCGTTCAGCCGCCGCAGGATCAGCGATGCATTGGTGCCGCCAAACCCGAAAGAGTTGCTGAGCACCGTATCGATGGGGCGCGCCTTGGCCGTGTGCGGCACCAGATCGATGACGGTATCGAGCGATGGATTATCGAGGTTCAATGTCGGCGGCGCGACATTGTCGCGGATGGCGAGCACCGAAAAGATCGCTTCCACCGCGCCGGCTGCGCCGAGCAGATGGCCCACCGCCGACTTGGTCGAAGACATCAGCAGCTTGCCTGCGGCGTTGCCGAACACGCGCTCAACCGCGCGCACCTCGATTTCATCGCCCATCGGCGTGGATGTGCCATGCGCGTTCACATAGTCGATCTCGCTCGCGCCGATGCCGGCATTGCGAATGGCTGCGCTCATGCAGCGATATGCGCCGTCGCCGTCCTCGGCAGGCGCGGTAATGTGATAGGCATCGCCGGACAGACCATAGCCGATAACCTCGGCATAGATATTCGCGCCGCGCGCTCTGGCGTGTTCATAATCCTCCAGAACCACACAGCCCGCGCCTTCGCCCATGACGAAGCCATCGCGGTCGCGGTCAAACGGGCGCGAGGCGCGCTCGGGCTGGTCATTGAAGTCGGTGGACAGCGCGCGACTTGCAGAGAAGCCGGCGATCGCGAGCCGGCAGATCGGCGATTCGGTGCCGCCCGCCACCATCACATCGGCATCGCCCAATGCAACAAGCCGGTAGGCGTCGCCGATGGCATGGGTGCCTGTCGAACAAGCGGTCACGACCGAATGGTTGGGCCCCTTGAGGCGATAGCGAATGGAGACATAGCCGGCAGCCAGGTTGATCAGACGCCCGGGGATGAAGAACGGGCTGATGCGTCGCGGGCCTTTTTCCGCCATCAGCAGGCTGGTCTGCTCTATCCCCTGAAGTCCGCCAATGCCCGAGCCGATCAGAACTCCGGTACGAACCTGATCATCATGATCTTCCGGTTTCCAGCGGGCATCGCTCAGCGCCTGTTCTGCCGCAGCCATCGAAAACACGATGAACTCATCGACCTTGCGCTGTTCTTTCGGCTCCATCCAGTCATCGGGATTGTAGGTGCCGTGCGCGCCGTCGCCGCGCGGGATAAGGCAGGCGACCTTGCAGGCGAGGTCTTCCACCTCGAATGTGTCGATCCTCCTGGCGCCCGTCTCGCCGGCCAGCAGGCGGCGCCAGTTGTGTTCAACACCGCAGCCGAGCGGTGATACGAGACCCAGGCCGGTGATGACCACGCGGCGCATGCGCTGTGCGCTATTGTGTGATGCCATGGACCTATGTCTGTTTCATGTTACCCGGCAAGGCCTGACCATATGTTCGATCCGGCAGAAATAGAGCTGGCTTGTCTGTCACTCCCGGCCCACCTTCGTTCGGCCCAGGCTTGCTCCATGCCCCCTACTCTGGGCCAACGGAATAGCGCGATGCCAACAGAATTGCTCCAGATCGGCACAATGGCGAGCGCCAGTACCAATGGAAGAACCCGCCGCCATGATGCGCCCCTCTGAGGCGCCGCGCTTTGCCTGATTGTCCGAGATCATCATCTTAACAGCCACCGGATGTGGCAGAATGAAGATATCAGGCGGGAGCGAGGCGCAGGATCAGCCAGCTTCGCTCTTGGAGTGCTCCTCCAGAAACTTGACAGCGTCGCCAACCGTGAGAATCGTCTCGGCGGCGTCGTCGGGAATCTCGCAATTGAATTCTTCTTCGAACGCCATCACAAGTTCGACGGTATCAAGACTATCGGCACCCAGATCGTCGATGAAGCTCGCGCCCGGCTGGACCTTTTCGGCCTCGACGCCAAGATGTTCGACCACGATTTTCTTCACGCGTTCTGCTATGTCGCTCATTTTTTTTCGCCTCACATTGATGGGAAATCAGCTCGCCCGCATCTGCGGATTTAGAAGGTACGCGGACGCCAGCGCAATCTCAAAATGCCGCGCCACCGCTCAGTCCGTAATTTACCTTTGTGCCAGTCCTGAAACACCGGCGGCCTCATTTTGCATTAGGGCGCGCATGCGCCGAGTTATGTTCTGCCGACCGGGGCGAGGCTTGGTAACACAGTTGCCAGCGCTTGGCCAGCACGTCAAGAATGCGTGCAGATGGGACTTGCCGGCCCTCTAGACCATGACCATGCCGCCGTTGACATGAATAGTCTCTCCGGTGACATATCCGGCTTCGCTGCTCGCCAGATACAAGGCCGCAGCGGCGATGTCCGAAGCTTCACCGAAGCGCGCTGCCGGAATCGCCGCTGCGATGGCCTCGACCTGCTTCTCGTTGAGTTCGTCGGTCATGGGGGTCTTGATGAAGCCGGGGGAAATGCAATTGGCGGTGATGCCGCGCGCTGCAACCTCTCGCGCAAGCGATTTCGTCATGCCCACCAGCCCGGCCTTGGAGGCGGCGTAGTTGCCCTGACCCGGATTGCCGATGACGCCGGAAATGGAACTGATATTGATGATGCGGCCATAACGCCGGCGCATCATGCCGCGCAGGGCAGCACGGCAGATGGTGAAAGCCGCAGTCAGGTTGACGGCGATCACGCGGTCCCATTCATCATCGCGCATGCGCATGAAAAGATTGTCGCTGGTCACACCGGCATTGTTGATGATGATGTCGAGAGATCCCAGCGCAGCCTCTGTGCGCGGCACAAGCTCGCTGACCGCGGCGCGGTCCGACAGATCGCAGGCAATGACATGCGCCCGCTCGCCAAGCGTGTGCGCCAGCTCTTCGAGCCGCGGTGCGCGCGTGCCGGAAACCGCAACGGTCGCACCCTGGCTGTGCAAGGTACGCGCAATTTCTGCGCCGATACCGCCGCTTGCTCCTGTCACCAAGGCGCATTTGCCCGACAGATCGAAAATCATGGAGTTTTCCCCCCCCCGCAGCCCTTTTTTCGTTCCGTTCGCCAGGCGCCACATCATGATGTGATCGCACCTGCAAACGCATGCGCCGCCAGTTCGACTTCCTCAGGCGTGGCGATAGCGCGAGTGTCAAGCTCGTGCACGATGCGCCGCGCCAGCCCGCTGAGCACGCGTCCAGCCCCGATTTCATACACCACACCAACACCCTCACTGGCCATGAACTCGACGCTCTCGCGCCAGCGCACGGTGCCTGTCACCTGCTCGACAAGACGCAAGCGGATCTCGTCGGGCTGGCTTATCGGCCCGGCCAGCACATTGGCGACGAGAGGCACGACAGGCGCATTGATGCGCACCTGTGCGAGCTCCTGCGCCATGACATCTGCAGCAGGCCCCATCAGCGCGCAATGAAACGGCGCGCTGACCGGCAGCAGGACGCAGCGGCGTGCGCGGTGGCTTTTGGCGATTTCCATCGCCCGCTCGACGGCCTCCCGGTGGCCGCTGAGCACGACCTGGCCCGGCGCATTGTCGTTGGCGACCTCGCAGACCTGTCCATCAGCGGCCTGTTCAGCCACCTGAAGCGCGGCATCAAGATCAATACCCAGAACGGCGGCCATGGCCCCCTCGCCGACCGGCACCGCCCTCTGCATGGCCAGCCCGCGCGCCCGCAGCAGCCTTGCCGTGTCAGCGACATCAATTGCAGACGCCGCGGCCAGAGCGGAATATTCGCCCAGAGAATGTCCGGCGACAAAGCGCACATTGGCGGCCAGATCAAATCCCATGGCTTCATTCAGGACCCGCATGACCGCGAGCGACACGGCCATGATCGCCGGTTGGGCGTTCTCGGTCAGGGTGAGTTCATCCTCGGGACCTTCGCGCATCAGCCGCGACAGGTTTTGCCCGATCGCCTCGTCGACCTCGTCGAAAACGGCGCGCGCCTCGGGGAAGCTTGAGGCCAACTCCGTTCCCATGCCGACATGCTGACTTCCCTGACCGGGAAAGGTGAAGGCGATCGTCATGTGATCCTTGGACGTTGAGTCTTAACTTTTGGACGCCAATGACAATGTTTGCCACATGATTGTCAAGCCGAAGCGCATCCGTTTTCGTTTCAGCGGACGCGATTTCGCCGAATTTGCGGTTGCGCGCGCGCAAAAGATGCCTATAACTGCGCGTTGGCTTCGGCTGGAGGCTGAACGGAAAACGCGCGCCGTGCTGTGTGCAGTTATGGCGCTCATGAGACCTGCTGGTCTCGCCATCCGGTGTTTCCACTCTTTTCGAGTCGAACCTTTGGGCCTTTCGCATTCAGGCTCAAGAGGGGCTTTGCGCTGAAGCCGCGCGAACAAGAACGAAAGGCACCATTTCATGCCGCTTTATGAGCATGTATTTCTGACCCGTCAGGACGTGTCCCAGCAACAGGCTGGCACGCTGCAGGAAGAATTTGCCAAGATCGTCAGCGACAATGGCGGCGAGGTCGGCAAGGTCGAATACTGGGGGCTGCGCCCTCTTGCCTACAAGATCAAGAAGAACCGCAAAGCCCATTTCACACTTATGAATATCGACGCGCCACATGAAGCCGTTGCCGAGATGGAACGGCAGATGGGTCTGTCGAGCGACATCATCCGCTTCATCACCTTGCGGGTCGCTGAGTTGGACGCCAAGCCCTCGGCGATGATGAAACGCTCGGACGACCGCCGTCCGCCGCGTCGCGGCGACAGAGAAGGCGGCCGCGAGCGCGATGGTGGACGTGACAGAGATCGAGATCGAGATCGAGATCGCGATGGCGCGCGCGGACCACGCGGCGACCGCGATCGTGGCGGCGACAGACGTTTCGGCGCGGGAGATGATTGATGAGCGAAGTATCGCAGATGCCGGTGCGCCGGCCGTTTCACCGCCGCCGCAAGACCTGTCCTTTTTCCGGCGAGCATGCGCCGAAGATCGACTACAAGGATATCAAGCTGCTGCAGCGCTTCGTTTCCGAGCGCGGCAAGATCGTGCCCAGCCGCATAACCGCGGTTTCGGCAAAGAAGCAGCGTGAATTGTCAAAGGCGGTCAAGCGCGCGCGCTTTCTTGGGCTCTTGCCCTATCTGGTAAAATGAACAATTGCCTGAAGTGCAAGACGCGCTTCGGGTCATGGTTGGGGCGGGCGTCGTCTTCAGATCCGTCTCTAACCGCTAATTGAGCGGGACAGCTAAGCATGAATTCTCCACTCACGATCGGCGTCGGTGCCGGACTAGTTTCGGCGCTGTTGTTCATTTCATCGGCTTCGAGTCCGCTCCTTGCCGTGCTGCTGATCTATCTGACACCCCTGCCGTTGTTGATCGCCGGGCTCGGCTGGGGTTTCCCGGCCTCCCTGGCCGGGCTGCTCGCGGGCACGCTCGCCGCTGGTCTGGGCATGAATGTCAATGTCGGGCTGACCTATGCGTTCGGCCTTGCCGGGCCGGCAGCGATCTTTGTCTATCTGGCATTGCTGAACCGCCCGGGACCACCCGATGCGCAAGGGGTTCCCACGGTCGACTGGTATCCCCCTGGCCGGCTGATCGCATGGGCCAGCCTCATGGCTGGCGGCATAGGCGCCGGTGCGGTGGCGATCCTCAGCTTTTCCGGGGGCAGCTATGCCGAGGCGGCGCGCCAGCTTTTCGATGTGACCCTGCTGCAGGCGCTGCAACAGACCGGTCAGGATGATGTGCCGCCCGAGCGCATCGAGGAGGCTGCCGCCATATTCGCGCGGATGCTTCCCGGCGCGATTGCCGGTGTGTGGCTGGCGATCATGATGGGCAATCTCTGGCTGGGCGGCAAGATCACGTCCATTTCCGGGCGGCTGATCCGCCCCTGGCCCAAGCTCACATGGATGGAATATCCCCGCTTCATGTCGCTCGGCTTTGCCGCGTCGCTGATTGCCAGCCTGGCGCCGGGACTGGTCGGCACGCTGGCAAGCGCCTTTGTGGGCGCCTTCATTCTGGCCTATCTGATCATGGGACTGGTGGTCATTCACGTGCTGACGCAGGGCTCGCCATTGCAGATCGTGCTGCTCGTACTGCTTTATGTGGGAATATTCCTGGTTGGCTGGATCGGTCTGATCGTTGCGGTTCTGGGCGCCAGCGAGCCGGTATTCAGGTTGCGCGAGAAGGTCAGGAACCGCGGCGGGCCGGGTTCGCCCCCGCCCCATTCGGCCTCCGGCACACCGCCGCGAGACTGAGACGCGCCAACGCTGTTTCGCAGAATTTCGATACGACTTAGACGGAGAAAAACAAGAAATGCAGGTCATTTTGCTCGAGCGCATAAACAAGCTCGGCCAGATGGGCGATGTGGTGAAGGTTCGCGATGGTTATGCCCGCAACTTTCTGCTGCCCAAGGGCAAGGCGTTGCGCGCCACCAGGGAAAATCTCACGCGCTTTGAACACCAGCGCGCGCAGCTTGAGGCGCGCAATCTGGAGTTGCGCAAGGAAGCCGAGGACGTCGCCGCCAAGGCCAACGGACAAAGCTTCATCGCTATCCGCCAGGCAAGCGACGGCGGGCAGCTTTACGGCTCGGTGACAACGCGTGACATTGCCGAACTGGTCACCGCTGGCGGGTTTTCAGTCGATCGCACCCAGGTGCTGCTGCACCGGCCGATCAAGACGCTGGGTGTGCACGATGTCCAGATCCGGCTTCATCCCGAAGTCGATATCAAGATCAGCATCAACGTGGCGCGCTCCGATGAAGAGGCCGCGCGGCAGGCCCGCGGTGAAGACGTCACGGTGCTGCGCGAGGAGCTCGAATATGAACACGAGTCATTCGTCGATAGCGACGAGATGGCCGAGGAAATGTTCGAAGCCGGCGCCGAAGAGGCCGAACGCCATCCCGGCGAGGGCTCTTTGCATGGCGAGGACTCGCAAGGTGATCCCAACCTCGTCACGGGTTCGGAAAAGGACTTGAACTAGAGCCCGTCCTGCCAAGGCCGCCTCGGGCCGACTGCATCAGGGATTTTCCGCTGCGCCCCAACCGCTGCGCCCCAACTGCTGCGCCCCATGCGCGAACATGGCGGGGCGCAGCGTGGCCGTTTTGCCGAGCGCTGCGGCCGCTGCCTGTCCTGCGGATCTGCGCACTCATCCAGAACCACGATTTCCAAGCCTTGAGTTGTGGCAAATCAAGACAGTCTGTATTAGACTATAGTCGTGGAACCATTGGCTAAGGTCGTGCGTTCGTGCGCCGCCACGCCAGATCGATAACGTACACACATGTCACCACTATGGCCCTTGCTTCGGCGGGTCGTGACGGCCCGCAATCTGAGCGTCATCGATGCTTCGGGGCGCCTGCGCCGTTTTGGGGACGGCACGGGCGAACCGGTTTGCATTCGCCTGCATGACCATGCCCTCGAATGGCGATTGGCGCTCGATCCCGGCCTTGCCTTTGGCGCGGCCTACATGGATGCGCGGCTTACCATCGAACAAGGTGATCTCTACGCATTTCTCGAAACCCTGATCCTCAACGCCGGTTCGCGCGCCCTTTCCGGTCCTGCGCGGCTGCGCGACAGCCTGCGCTTTTTCGCCCGCCGCATCCACCAATGGAACCCGAGCGGGCGAGCGCGGCGCAACGTGGCGCACCACTATGATATCCCGGCAGAGCTTTATGCGCTCTTCCTCGATCCCGACTGGCAATATTCCTGCGCCTATTTCGCTCATGACGGCATGAGCCTTGCCGATGCCCAATTGGCCAAGAAACGCCATTTGGCCGCCAAGCTGGCCCTGAAGCCGGCTCATAAGGTGCTCGATATCGGCTCGGGCTGGGGAGGACTGGGGCTTTATCTGGCGGGCGTCGTCGGCGCGCAGGTGATCGGCGTGACGCTCAGCAGCGAACAACTCAAGCGCTCGCGCCGGCGTGCGGAACAGGCCGGCCTCGGCGAGAGCGCCGATTTCCGGCTGTGTGATTACCGCGCGATTGACGAGCGGTTCGACCGGGTCGTCTCGGTCGGCATGTTCGAACATGTCGGCGTGGGCCATTACGGCGAATTCTTTGCCAAGCTGAGTGAGGTGCTGCACGAAGACGGCGTCGCCCTGATCCATTCGATCGGCCGTTCCGAAGGCCCCGGCGCGACCAACCCGTTCATTCAGCGCTACATCTTTCCAGGAGGCTATATTCCAGCGCTTAGCGAGGTTCTGCCGGCGATCGAGCGTTCCGGCCTGCTGGTTTGCGACATCGAGATCCTGCGGCTGCATTACGCCAAGACCTTGCGCCACTGGCGCCAGCGCTTCATGGCCTCGTGGGATGAAGCAAGCTCGCTTATGGATGAACGCTTCTGCCGCATGTGGGAGTTCTATCTGGCGGGCTGTGAACTGGCCTTTCGCCACCAGAACCTGATGGTGTTCCAGATCCAGCTTGCAAAAAGCGCCTATGCCCTGCCCTTCACGCGCGATTACATCGCCGACAAAGAGCGGCGCCTCATGGAACTGGAGGCCGGCAAGCGCGAGCAGCCGCGCCTGGCTGGCGAATAGGCTCAGCGCACCCGGGACACAGCCGCGGCTTTTCCTGGCGCGCCGGATTCGCGTCGGTCAAGTCTGGCGTGAGCCGGCCGCCGGCAAGTCTGTGCACGAGCGAGCATAACGGGGAGTGCGAACCAGCCGGTGCGCCGATCGGCGCAGAATCGCGCTACACCCTCATGCATGACACCGCAAAGCACAAACGCCGCGCTGGCACCCGGCGAGGAAGACCTGCCGTTTCGCCAGGCACCTCACAATATCGAAGCCGAGCAGGCACTGCTGGGCGCGATCTTCATAAACAACGAAGCCTTCGACAAGGTCTCGGCTTTCCTGCTTGCCGACCATTTCTTCGATCCGCTCCATGCGCGCATCTACGAGACGATCACGAAGCTGATCCAGGCGGGCAAGCAGGCCACGCCTGTCACGCTGAAGACGTTCTTTGATGCCGACCGGCCGGTCGGTGGCCTCAGTGTCGCGCAATATCTGGGCCGGCTGGCGGCCCACGCCACAACGATCATCAACGCCTATGATTATGGTCGCACGATCTATGATCTTTCGGTGCGCCGCAATCTGATCGCGCTTGGCGAGGACATGGTCAATCTTGCCTATGATTCGCCTGTCGATGCGCCGCCTTCCGCGCAGATCGAGGATGCCGAGCAGCGCCTGTTCGACCTTGCTGAAAAAGGCAAATACGGCTCCGGGTTCATGGCCTTTTCCAGTGCCCTGCGTGACGCCATCGAAATGGCGTCCTCGGCGTATGAGCGCGACGGCGGGCTTTCGGGTCTGTCCACGGGCCTGAGCGATCTCGACCGCGTCCTAGGCGGCCTGCAGAAATCCGATCTTGTCATCCTGGCGGGGCGCCCGTCGATGGGCAAGACCGCGCTGGCCACCAACATCGCCTATAATGTCGCTCGCGCCTGGCGCGCAGAAACCACCGAGGACAGCACGCCGAAAAGCGTCGATGGCGGCATCGTTGGGTTCTTCTCGCTGGAGATGTCGTCTGAACAACTGGCGACGCGCATCATTTCGGAGCAGGCGGGCATCTCCTCGGAGCGCGTGCGTCGCGGCATGATCGATGAGGCTGAATTCCGCCGGCTGGTGGAAGCCACTCAGGCGATGCAGGAAATCCCGCTTTACATCGACCACACAGGCGGCATCTCCATTGCCCAGCTCTGCGCCCGGGCGCGCAAGCTGAAACGGCAGAAGGGCCTCGATTTCCTGATCGTCGATTATGTCCAGTTGCTGTCCGGCTCGCAGCGCCGGGCGTCGGACAACCGCGTGCAGGAAATCACCGAGATCACCACCGGCCTCAAGGCGCTCGCCAAGGAACTTAACGTGCCGGTCCTCGCCTTGTCGCAATTGTCGCGTCAGGTGGAGCAGCGCGAGGACAAGCGGCCGCTGCTTTCGGACTTGCGCGAGTCCGGCTCCATCGAACAGGATGCCGATGTGGTGATGTTCGTCTTTCGCGAGGAATATTATGTTCAGCGGCGCGAACCCTCGACGACGAAGGTCGAAGATCATCAGAAATGGCAGGATGAGATGGATCAGGTTCAGGGCCTCGCCGAGATCATCATCGGCAAGCAGCGCCACGGTCCCACCGGCACCGTGCGGCTTCAGTTCACCCCCGAATTCACCCGCTTTTCCGATCTGGCTCGGGCCGACCATCTGCCTGAGCGAAAGGGATAGGCCGGTTCGGTGTCCCATCTCACGCCCACACCCCGCAAGATCACGCCCCGCAAGACCCTGCCCCGCAAGACCGGGCCCCACAAGACCGGGCCACGCCTGATGGATGCGGGCATGGCGGATGATGGCGCATCAGGCGCGGTTCTGGAGATCGACCTCGGCGCGATTGGCGCGAACTACCGGCGGCTGCGCGATATGGCGGCGCCGGCGACGTGCGCGGCCGTCGTCAAGGCCGATGGCTATGGGCTGGGCGCCGTACCGGTCGCGCGCGCGCTTGCTGCGCAAGGCTGCGACACTTTTTTTGTCGCCTCATTCGACGAAGCGGCCTTGTTGCGTGACGCGCTGAGCGCGCCCGTCATTTATGTGCTCAACGGGCTGTCGCCGGGCCTTGCGCCCGAATTCGCGCGCGAGCGACTGCGCCCCGTGCTCGGTTCGATGGCTGAAATCAGCGAATGGGCGGCGTTCTGCCGGGCGCAGGCCAATCCGCTGCCGGCCGCCATCCACATCGATACGGGCATGAACCGGCTGGGTATCGACTTGGGCGAGGCGCGCACGCTTGTCGCGGATCGCGGCCTGGTTTTCAGCTTCACCACATCGCTCGTCATGAGCCATCTGGCCTGCGCCGATGATCCCGTTCATCCGATGAACGAGAGGCAACTCAAGGTATTTTCCGAAGCGCGCGCCCTGATGCCGCACGCCCCGGCCAGCCTGAGCGCATCAGCCGGCACATTGCGCGGCCCGGCCTTTCATTTCGACATGGTGCGCCCCGGCGTGGCGCTTTATGGCGGCCGCTCGCTTGTTGGCGCGCCCGATATGGCGTCCGTCGTGAGCGCGCGGGCGCGTATCATCAGCGTGCGTGATGCCGCAGCCGGGGAAAGCGTCGGCTACGGCGCGGCGCACACGCTTGGCCGCGCAAGCCGCATAGCCACGATCGCGCTCGGCTATGCCGACGGCATATTCCGCGTGCTCGGCGCAAGCGATGGCAGGCCCGGCGCGGTCGCGCATATCGAGGAACATCCAGCCCCGTTCCTCGGGCGCGTCTCGATGGATTTGATCGCCCTCGATGTAACCGATGTGCCCGAAGCCAAGGCCCAACGCGGCGCCTGGGCGGAAATTCTGGGCGAGCGCACCCGCATTGATGATCTGGCACAGATCGCCGGCACCATCGGCTATGAGATTCTCACCAGCCTCGGGCCTCGCTATTGCCGCATCTATGTCGGCGAGCAGGAGGTAGGCTAGATGGCGCGTGCGCTCAGCCTCTATGTATGCCAGTCCTGCGGCGCGTCGAGCCCGAGATGGGCCGGGAAATGCGTCTCGTGCGGCGCCTGGAACAGTCTCAGCGAAGAAGGCGCAGGCGCAGCGGGCCCGGCGCGGACCAGCAGCCGCAAGAAGGCCAGTCCGGTGGAGATTTCCTATCTGAACGGAGCTGGCCTGCAGACCGCGCACGCGCCCCTTGGCATCGCCGAATTCGACCGGGTACTCGGCGGCGGGCTGGTGAAAGGCGGCGCAGTCCTGATCGGCGGCGATCCGGGCATCGGCA
Source organism: Dichotomicrobium sp. (assembly GCA_036734025.1). Classification (GTDB taxonomy): domain Bacteria; phylum Pseudomonadota; class Alphaproteobacteria; order Rhizobiales; family Rhodomicrobiaceae; genus DAIMZI01. The sequence goes on along the minus strand of DAIMZI010000001.1, from coordinate 183,233 downwards.
AATCGACCCTGCTGCTACAGGCGGCTGCGGCTCTGGCTGGCTGCGGCGGTCGGGTACTTTATTTTTCGGGCGAGGAAGCCATCGAGCAGAGCCGCCTGCGCGCTGCGCGCATCGGGGTGAGCGATGCCCCTGTCGGGCTCGGGGCGCAGACCAATGTCGAGCACATCCTGGCGACGATCGGCGACAAGGACGTGCCGGATCTTGTGGTGATCGACAGTATCCAGACGCTGTGGTCCGACACGCTCGAGTCAGCACCCGGCACCGTCAGCCAGGTTCGCGCCAGCGCCCATGCGCTCATCTCCCAGGCCAAGCGCCTTGGCTTTGCCGTCATCCTTGTCGGCCATGTGACGAAAGACGGCCAGATCGCCGGTCCGAAGGTCGTGGAACACATGGTCGATACGGTCCTCTATTTCGAGGGCGATGGCACCCATATCTATCGCTTGCTGCGGTCGGTGAAGAACCGCTTCGGCCCCTCGGGCGAGATCGGCGTTTTCGAAATGCGCGGCGACGGGCTGGCGCAGGTGGCCAACCCATCTTCGCTCTTTCTTGGCGACAATCAGCGCGCGGCTCCCGGCGCGGCCGTCTTTGCTGGCATCGAGGGCACACGGCCATTGCTGGTGGAAATCCAGGCGCTGGTGGCACCGACCGCCTTTCCCTCGCCGCGCCGCGCCACTGTTGGCTGGGATGCGAACCGGCTGGCCATGCTCATCGCGGTGCTCGATGCGCGCTGCGGCGTGCGGCTCAGCGGCCACGACGTTTACCTTAATGTTGCCGGCGGCTTGCGCATCGGCGAGCCTGCCGCCGATCTTGCCGTCGCCGCGGCGCTCGTCTCGGCACTGTCCGGCATTGCGCTCGCGCAAGATTGCGTCTATTTCGGTGAGGTCAGTCTGTCGGGCGCGGTCCGGCCGGTCGGGCACACGGCATTGAGACTGCGTGAAGCTGTCAAGCTGGGCTTTTCATGCGCCGTGGTTCCGGCAGGCATTGTCGATGGCGCTCAGGAAATTTCCATGGAGATCGTGGAAGCAGGTCATTTGTCGTCTTTGGTCGGGCAAAGCGCACGCGATGAACATCATGCCATCAAGCCGCAACGCAAATCGCAGGCTGCGCCGGATAAAGCCCGGCGCTGATATTTGCATGCAGCGAGCGTGCGGCCGCAGGCTAGAGGTTGTGCACCACCCAGATTTTGCTGCGTAACAGGGGGTACTCGGAATGCCTATTCAATGGCTCGACGTCATTCTAATTCTTATCATGTTCATCTCCGCCTTCCTGGCGATGCTGCGCGGGCTCACCCGCGAAATGCTGTCGATCGTCTCGTGGGCACTGGCCGCCGTTGCCGCCCTGCTCGCCTACCCTGCCTATCGGGAAACGGCGCGCCAGTATATCGAGCCGCCGATGCTCGCCGACGGCGTGCTGATCGGTACGGTTTTTCTGCTCACACTGATCATCGTCAGTATCATAACGGTGCGCATCTCCGATTATATCCTCGACAGCCGCGTCGGCGCCATGGACCGTACGCTCGGTTTCATCTTCGGGCTGGCGCGCGGTCTGATCCTGGTGGTTATCGCCTATGAGCTGCTCAGCATGCTGGTGCCCAAGGACACACATCCGCGCTGGGTCACCGAAGCGCGCTCGCTCCCGGTCATCGAGAGCACCGGCGATGCCATAATCTCGCTTCTGCCCGACAATCCGACCTCTGTGTTTCGCGATGATGGCGATCCCGGCTAGGTGAGCCGTGCGCAAGTTGCACTGCGCAAGCGCGGGCGGGGGAACAAACTTCATGTGTGCAGGTGTCACAGACTTGACACTTCGCGGTTGCGAAATGATCTGTAGTGGCGTACTTCCAAGCAACACGCGTTTGCGCTCCGCCGCCGTGGCGCGCGCAGCACCCAAGCCCAGGGGCAATGCCAATGGCCGGTGAATTCGACTTGGACGACGATCGGCTCCGCGAAGAATGTGGCATATTTGGCATATTGAACCATGAGGACGCAGCGCCGCTGACGGTGCTGGGCCTGCATGCGCTGCAACATCGCGGCCAGGAAGCTGCCGGTATCGTCACCTTCGATGGCGAGCATTTCTGCTCGGAGAGGCGGCTTGGCCTGGTCGGCGACCAGTTCACGAAAAAGCCCGTCGTTGACCGGCTGCGTGGTCATGCCGCGATCGGCCACACGCGCTATTCTACCACCGGCGAGACGGCGCTGCGCAACGTCCAGCCACTGTTCGCCGATCTGTCGGGCGGCGGCTTTGCCCTTGCCCACAACGGCAACCTGACCAATGCGCTGCACATCCGCGAACAACTCATTGCCTCTGGCGCCATCTGCCAGTCGACATCCGACACCGAAGTCATCATCCATCTGCTGGCGCGCAGCCGCGAGCGCCTGGTCGTGGACCGCTTCATCGACGCGCTGCGCCAGATCGAAGGCGGCTATGCGCTTGTCGCCATCACCAACAAGAAACTCATCGGCGCGCGCGATCCGCTCGGCCTGCGCCCGCTCGTGCTCGGGCGTCTGGATGGCGCTTATGTGCTGGCATCGGAGACCTGCGCCTTCGATATCATCGGGGCCGAATTCATTCGCGAGGTCGAGAACGGCGAAGTCGTCGTCATCACCAAAAACGGGGTGGAAAGCCACCGGCCATTTCCTCCTCGCCCTGCGCGGCCCTGTATCTTCGAATATATCTACTTCGCCCGCCCCGACTCGATCGTCGGTGGACGCAGTGTTTATGAAGTGCGCAAGGCATTCGGACGCCAGCTCGCCGCAGAAGCGCCGGCCGATGCCGACATGGTCGTGCCGGTTCCAGACTCGGGCGTGCCGGCAGCCATCGGCTTTTCCCAGCAATCGGGTCTGCCATTCGAACTCGGTATCATCCGCAACCAGTATGTCGGGCGCACCTTCATCGAGCCGGAACAGCGCATCCGCAAGCTGGGCGTCAAGCTCAAGCACAGCGCCAACAGCGGCATCATCCGCGGCAAGCGGATCGTGCTGGTCGACGACAGCGTCGTGCGCGGCACCACCTCGATCAAGATCGTGCATATGCTCTATGAAAAAGGCGCACGCGAAGTGCACTTGCGCGTCGCCTGCCCGCCGATCAAGTTCCCGGACTATTACGGCATCGATACGCCCGAGCAGGAAATGCTACTCGCCGCCAGCCACGACATGGAAAGCATGCGCCGCTCGATCGGGGTGCACACATTGGCGTTCCTGTCGGTCGAGGGCATCTACAAGGCGATGGGTTACAACGGCCGCGACGCGGTCAATCCGCAGTTCGCCGATCATTGCTTCACCGGCGACTATCCCACCCGCCTGCTCGATCAGAACGGCACCCTGCCCCATCGGCAATTATCCCTGCTTGCGGAGGCCAGTTGAGCGCCCTTGCAAACCGTGTCGCGTTTGTCACCGGCGCTTCGCGCGGGATCGGGCGAGAGCTGGCGGTGGCGCTGGCGCGAGAAGGCGCGCATGTCATTGCGAGCGCCCGCACAAAGGGGGCACTGGAGGAGCTGGACGATGAGATCCGCGCAACCGGCGGCTCGTGTTCGTTGTTGCCGCTCAATCTCAAGCACAGCGCCAAGCTCGACGCGCTCGGGCCAAATCTCTATCAGCGCTGGAAAAAGCTCGACATCTTCATTGCCGCTGCAGCCGATCTCGGCACGCTCGGCCCGCTCACCCATACCCAGGACACCGACTGGGACACTGTGATGAGCGTCAACCTCAATGCCCACTGGCGGCTGCTGCGCACGCTCGATCCGCTGCTGCGCCAGTCCGATGCCGGACGCGTCCTGGTCCTCAGTTCAAGCGTGGCCAGACGTCCTCGGGCATATTGGGGGGCATATGCGATATCCAAAGCCGCGCTCGAAACCATGGTGCAAGTCTACGCCATGGAGGTTCGCTCCACGCCGGTGCGCGCCAATCTTATTGATCCCGGCGCAACGCGTACCGCGATACGCGCCCGCGCTTATCCCGGAGAAGACCCGCAAGGTGTCAAGCCGGCCGAAGCCATAGTTCCGATGGCGCTTTCCATGGTGTCGGCGGATTTTGCAAAGACCGGTGAACTCGTCACCTACGATGAGTGGCAAGCCGCCTCAAGCCCCGCGTGACCCGCGCCTGTGTCAGGCGCGACACTCTATGACCATGCCGTCGAACGCCGGCTCGACGCCTGCCGGCAGGCTCACCCGCAGCGCCTCGAAATCGAGATCGCCGTGCATATGCGTCAGTACCGCCCGCTGCGGAGCGATCTGGCGGACTGCCTCAAGCGCCTGATCGACGGTGAAATGACACGGGTGGCTGTTGTGGCGCAGCGCATCGACGATCCACACCTCAAGGCCCTCCAGCAACGGCAGCGAGTGCTCCGGCAGCGCATGCAGATCGCTGGAATAGGCCAGACCCGCAAAGCGGAAGCCAAGTGAAATAATATTGCCGTGGAACTGTTCGAAAGGCAGCGCCTCGATCGGCCCGCCCGCCCCGTTGATGACGAACGGCGCACCATGCATGATGGTGTTGGCGCTCAGGATGGGCGGATAGCCGCTGCCCTTTTTCTGGCGAAAGCAATATTCGAACCGTGACTCCAGCGAGGCGCGCGTGATCTCGTCCATGTAGACATCCACAGGGTCGCGGCGCCGGAAGGCGATGGCGCGCAGATCGTCGATCCCATGGGTGTGATCGGCATGATCGTGGGTGTACAGCACAGCGTCGAGCGTCTGCACGCGCGCGCGCAGCAATTGCTCGCGCAGGTCGGGCGATGTATCGACGAGAACCTGTGTGCGCCCGTTGGGGCCGAATCGCTCCACCAGCAATGAGCACCTGGTGCGCCGGTTGAGCGGATTTTCCGGATCACACGCGCCCCAGTCGCCGTCAACGCGTGGAACCCCGCCTGAGGAGCCGCACCCCAGTATCGTGACTTTCAGGCTCATCAGGCGGCGCCGGTTGCGGCATTTGCCGTGCGCGGCACTCTGGTAAAGAGGGAAAAGAAGTTTTCCGTGGTGGCGCGGGCGATTTCGGCCTCGCTCAAGCCATTGATTTCGCCAAGCATTTTCGCAGTATGACGGACAAAGGCGGGCTCGTTTCGCCTGCCGCGATTGGGCGCCGGAGCAAGGAACGGTGCATCGGTCTCGACGAGCAGGCGATCGGCCGGAACCTGGGCCGCGATATCGCGCAAGGCCTGTGCGCTCTTGAAGGTGAGCATGCCGGAAAAGGATATGTAAAGGCCAAGCGCGAGCCCCCGGCGCGCCAGTTCCGGCCCGGAGGTGTAACAATGCAGCACCGCGGTGAACGCTCCCTTCGCCATCTCCTCTTCGAGGATCGCGGCGGTATCTTCCTCGGCTTCGCGTGAGTGGATGATCAGCGGAAGCCCGGTCAGCCGCGCTGCCTCGATATGGCGGCGAAAGACCGTCTTCTGGTCGCTCACGGCGCTGTAATCATAATGATAATCAAGCCCGGCCTCGCCTATGGCGACGACCTTTTCCGCCTTTGCACCGCTCAGCAGATCATCAAGCGGCACATCGATCTCGTTGCTCGCCTGGTGCGGATGCGTACCGATGGAGCAATAGACGCCGGCGAAGCGTTTCGTCAGGGCATGGACCTGATGAAACTTGCGCACATGGGTGCAGATGCTCAGCATCAAGCCGACGCCGGCCTCACGGGCGCGCGCGACCACCTGATCCAGATCTTCACCGAAATCGGGGAAATCCAGATGGCAATGACTGTCGATCAGCATCAGCGCACCTCCTCGCGAAGGCCTTGCTCGACATAACGCGGAAAAACCGGGCTTGGCGCAGGCAGCACCGTGCCGGGCTCAAGCCGCCCGCCAGGACCGAGCGCCGCGAAATCACGCCGCTCACGGGGCACGCCGAGCTGATCCAGCAGAGCGGCGGCGGCCGAGGGCACGATCGGCTGCACCAGGATGGAGACCTGACGCAGGACTTCAGCGCTGACATAAAGCACGCTGCCCATGCGCACCGGATCGGTCTTTTTCAGCGCCCAGGGCTCCTGCGCCGCGAAATAGCGGTTGGCATCGGCAACGACGGCCCAGATGGCATCGGCGGCGCGGTGGATGGCCTGAACCTCGATGGCCTCACGCGCCTTGTCCAACAATCCATCCACGCCCGCGAGCATGGCTTCATCCGCCTCGCTAGGCTCGCCCGGCGAGGGCACGACACCGGCGCAGTTCTTGGCGATCATGCTGAGCGAGCGCTGAGCCAGATTGCCAAGATCATTGGCGAGATCGGCGTTGATCCGGTTGACGATCGCCTCATGGCTGTAGCTGCCATCCTTGCCGAACGGCACCTCGCGCAGCAGGAAATAGCGCAGCTGATCCACGCCATATTCATCGCCAAGCGCGAGTGGATCGACGACGTTGCCGACCGACTTCGACATTTTCTCGCCACGGTTGAACAAGAACCCGTGCGCAAATATGCGCCTGGGCAGCGCGAGGCCCGCAGACATCAGGAAGGCCGGCCAGTAGACAGCATGAAAACGCAATATGTCCTTGCCGATGACATGAAGATCGGCAGGCCAGAACGTCTTGTATTTTTGCGAACCCGTCTTGGGATAGCCGGCACCGGTCAGATAGTTGGTAAGCGCATCCACCCACACATAAACGACATGGCCGGGCGCGTCCCGAACCGGCACGCCCCAGTCGAGCGTGGTGCGCGAGATCGACAGGTCCTGCAGGCCGCCCTCGACGAAGCTGACCACCTCGTTACGCCGCTCCGGGGGCAGGATGAAGCCGGGATTTTTCGCATAATGGTCGAGCAGCGGTTGTTCGTAGGCACTCAGGCGGAAGAAATAGGTCTCCTCCTCGGTCCACTCGACCGGCGTGCCCATCGGGCCGCGGCGCACCTTGTCCTCGCCGACTTCGGTTTCGCTTTCTGCATAGAAGGCTTCATCGCGCACCGAATACCAACCTGCATACTTGCCCAGATAGATATCGCCCGCATCCGCCATGCGCTGCCAGATGTCATGGACGGCAAGCGTGTGGCGCTCCTCGGACGTCCGGATGAAATCATCGTTGGAAATATCGAGCACGCGGACCATCTCGCGGAAATGCTCCGTGTTGCGCTCCCCCAGTTCGCGCGGCGAAATCCCCTCGCGCTGCGCGGTCTGCTTCATCTTCAGACCATGCTCATCGACGCCGGTGAGGAAGAACACGTCATGACCGTCCAGCCGCTTGAACCGGGCGAGCGCATCGGTTGCTATGGCTTCATAGGCGTGGCCTATATGCGGCGCGCCGTTGGGATAGGAGATTGCGGTTGTGATGTAATAGGGTTGTGCGGTCATGATGATCCATATGGAACTGAGCCTGCGCGCCCGGTCGTCAGCCTTCAGCCGCCGCTGCGCGATTGAATGCGTTCAAGCGTGCGTTTGAGTTCGCTGATCACGCGCACCATGCTCGCTGATCTGTCGAGGTTCAGCCGCTCGGCCTCTGAGCGAATATGCATGACTGTTTCCCATAGCTCCCCCCAGAGTGCAAGACCATGCGCGCCCATCAGCGCGCGGGGTATGGGGCCTTCGTCCTGAGGAGAAGTAACGGCGCGGCGCGTGGTGTCGCGCACAATGTCGCCGAACATCTGGAAAAACAGCCCGTCGGCGATACCGGGAGCCTGTGCCACATCGATGATGTGGTGAATATGTGCCGCATCAATCCGCGGAAGACCCGCAAAAAGCTGGCGCAGGGCGCTATCAAGCTCAAGCCCCGGGCCTTCGAGCAGGCCGAGCGCCTGTCCGGGGCTGCCGTTCGCCACGGCGCACAGGCGTGCGAGTGCACCGCCTTCCGGCGGCTCCCGGCCTGTGCTTGTGCATGCTGCGGTGACAGCGGCGGCGGTGTCCTCGGCGTTCAGCGCCCGCAGGCTGATGCGCGAGCACCGCGAAATCAGGGTTGGCGCCAGCCGCCCTGCGCTTGTGCATAGAAGAAAGAAGACCGTCGCCGGCGGCGGTTCTTCAAGCGACTTGAGCAAGGCGTTTGCCGAACTGATATTCAGCTCATCTGCTCGGTCGACGATGACCACCCGCCAGCCCGCACCCGCTGTCGTCGTCAGGAAACGCCGCAGGGCCCGGATCGAGTCCATCGAAATCGACTGCACCAGCCTGCGCCGTTTGTCATCCCATGTCCGGCGCAGCACGAACAGTCCGGGGTGCGACAGGGCCCTGATCTGAGCGCGTGTCGTTTGTGCATCGCCTCGGCCATCGAGCAGCAATTCCTCGCCGATACGATAAGCGAGCGTGGCCTTGCCGATGCCGACAGGCCCGCTGATCACCCATCCATGGGGCATGTGAGCGCCGGCAATGGCGCTGCGCAAACGCGCCAGCGCCTCATCATGACCGAACAATCTCTGCGTATGGCGCGGATGGGGCCACGCCCCCATACGGTCGGCTTCGGGCGGTCCTGCCGGCTCGCTCAATGCCATTTCACGCACCGGCCCTTTCTTGTTCTGGTGGTCGTGGCCTTGGCCATGTCAGGTTCTTTCCCGCTCAGGGCTGAAGCCGCTGTTCCACCAGCGCCCAGATGTCGCGCGCAACAATCTCGGACGGACGGGCAGCATCGACAACCGCGCAGCGCCACGGCTCGGCCCGCGCGATCTCCAGAAACTCGGCGCGCAGATTTTCATGAAAGCCCAGCCCTTCCAGCTCGAACCGGTCAAGCGGCACGTCATCGCCGCGCGTCTTCAGCCGCTGCAGCCCTATTTCGGCGGGCAGATCGAGGATCAATGTCAGATCGGGGCGCGTTGGCCAGACCACGGCACGCTCAAGCGCATCGAGCACGCTGACCGGGACATCGCCGCCTGCGCCCTGATAGGCGCGGGTCGAATCGGAGAACCGGTCACACACGACCCAACGCCCCTTGTTCAGCGCCGGACGGATGGTGATTTCCAGATGCGAATTGCGCGCGACATAAAACAGTGCCGCTTCAGCCAGCGCACCATAGGGCTTGATGCTCCCGGACAAAAGCAGATCGCGGATTTCTTCGGCGCGCGGAGAACCACCGGGTTCGCGCGTCAGCACGACCTTGTGGCCCTTTTGCTCCAAACGCTCACGCAGCAGCCTGGCCTGGGTCGACTTGCCCGCCCCTTCGACACCTTCCAGCGTGATGAACTTGCCGAGCATCTTGCCGCCTTGCGCGACGTCGTTGCCCTCGCCGGCGATTCTTGCTGGCGCGGGCCCCGCATCGGCCATGCCGGAGCCGGCTTCCGGCTTCGTCTTATCGGTCGATGAGCCGCTTGCATCTGGCGGTGTTGCAGTCCGGTTGATGACCATCACGACCTTATCTCAAATCGCTCCGGCGACGGTGCCGCATCCTCGGCAAGAGCGCGACCGCCGCGCCCGGCTCACAACAGCCAGCCGAACGCCAGGATGATGAGCGAGTCGAATCCGCGCGAAATGAGCCCCCCGCGCGACACGTCCTCGGCTGCCACCAGCGGCGCGCTGGCGCTGATCCCGTCTTCCGTCGTCACGCGCAATTCGGCGACACGCTGGCCAGCGCGGATCGGCGGCTTGAGCGGCCCGACATAAGCGATCTCGGCCGAGACGCGGCGCTGCTGGGTCAGCCGCGGCAGCATGATAACCACATCGCCCTTGCCGCGCAGATCGACAAAACGCTGGCTGCCGCCCCAGACGCGCGCGTTACCGACGATTTCTCCCGCATCGAACAGCGTGAACAGCTTGAAGCTGTTGAGCCCCCAGTTCAGCAGCCGTGTGGCTTCGTTCTGGCGCTCGCGCGGCGTCTTCAGCCCGTTGACGATGACGATCATGCGCCGGCTGTCATTGGCCGCGGAGGCCACAAGACCATAGCCGGACGCTTCGGTGTGTCCGGTCTTCAATCCGTCCGCGCCGATATTTGCGGCGATAAGCGGATTGCGGTTGAAGAACCGGTGCTTGCGATAACGGAATTCACGCTCGGCAAAATAATGATAATAGTCCGGGTAGGTCTCTATGACGTGCTGCGCAAGGATCGCGAGTTCGCGCGCAGTGGTATGATGTTCGGGATGCGGCAGACCGCTGGAATTGGCGAAGAACGACTTTTCCATCCCGATCTCGCGGGCATAGTCGTTCATGATGTGTGTGAAGGCTTCCTCCGAGCCGGCCAGCCCTTCGGCAAGAATGATGCTGGCGTCATTGCCCGATTGCACGGCCACACCGCGGATGAGATCCTCCACCGTGACGGCCGTATTGATCGGCGCGAACATCGCCGCAGTGCCGGAAGGCGCGCCGCCCGTGCGCCAGGCATTCTCGCTGACGATGAATTCATCGCTGAGTTGCAGCCGGCCCTCCTTGAGCGCGCGAAACACCACGGCCAGCGTCATGACCTTGGTCATGCTCGCCGGCGCCATCAACTCGTCGCCGCGCTTGTTGAGCAGCACCGAGCCGGTTTCCATGTCCAATAAAAAGGCGTAAGGGGCTGATGTTTCAAAACTGGCCTTAGCCGGCACAGGTATCATCAGCACGGCTGTCAGGCCAATGAGGAGAACCATGGATTTCAACACGGGCGCCAATCCTGATTACGTCATGATGCGACAGGCCAGAGGCTGATGCCTCAAGCACATACCGCACATTAACTACATGGCGTTATGAAAAATCAACCGGCTTTCCCGCGTCTCCACCAGTGTCGCGGTCGCCGGCAGCCGTCTATTGGCGCCTCAATTCAGCCCCGCCAAGTCCGGTCTGGCGCGCCCGCGCGAGCGCGTGTTCCGCTTGCGCGCGCTCGGCGAACGGCCCCAGCCTGACACGGTGGAGTTCGCGTCCGCCATCATGGGTGGTCTCGATCCGCACCGGCAGATCGGCGTCCAGCCGCGCCTTGACCCACTCCGCATTGGGGCGCTGGGCGAATGTCCCGGCAAGCACCAGATATGCGTGCGCCACCGGTTGCTCATCGTCCGGTCCGCGCTGGCGCGACGGTCTTTCCTCGCGAACGGCCAGTTGCGTGCGCGCTTCGGATGCATACCAGGCCTGTGCCATCAGGAATTGTTGCTCGCGGCTGTCGTCTCCGTCGAGTGGCGCCGGGCCCAGATAGGTCACGCGCACCGGCGCCGTCCCGCGTTCCTTGAAGCCAAGTAACTTGGCGGCGCGGCGCGACAGATCGATGATCCGGCCCCGCTTGAACGGGCCGCGATCGTTGATACGCAGGATCAGGCTGCGTCCGGTGCCCTGATGGGTGACGCGCACATAAGACGGCAGCGGCAGGGTCGGATGCGCCGCGCTCAGCGCGTCCATGTCATAGATCTCGCCGTTCGCCGTGTAGCGCCCATGAAACAGATCGCCATACCAGGACGCCATGCCGACCCGGTCATAATCGGGCTCCTCGCGCGGGATGAAGGTCTCGCCGGCAACAACATAGGGCGAGCCGATCTTGTGCACTCCCCTGCCCTTGGGCACTGGCTGACCGGGTTCGACGACCCGCGGACTGAGCTTGTGGGCTTCATCGTCTGATGTGCGCGCTGAAGGCTTAAAGAGGCGCGCAAAGGTTGCTGCGCCGGTGGCCTGCTGCGGCGATGTCAGCGAAAAGGACTGGCTGGTGGGCGAAGGTCCGGCGCATGCTGCAAGAGATGCCGCCGACAGAGCACACAGCACCAGGCATGAAAGGCGGCGCGCTGTCAGACAGATCCGAGGGCTTGGTGCGGGTACGGACACGGCACATCCTGAGCTGAAGACACGGAGAAGGCGCACAATCGGGCGCACATGGGCACTTTGCATATGACGCTCTCAGTTTCGATTAACCTGAATGGGACAATTCGAGCTATTGGCGAATTTTTTCGGTCTTGCCCCGGATTGGGACGGTCAGGCGGGAGCAACAACCCGTTGTGCCTGCTCAAGACAGGCATCAGCGACTGTCGTGTGATCGACTGAGTCGCGAGCAGAAGTGTGGCGGGACAGACTTTTTGCGTGCCGTGAAATTGATGGGGAAAAAAGGCCCGGTGGCCGGCCATGAGGACGCGGACTAGGCCCAGCTCTGGGCGACGGCCTCAGACCAGGCGGCTCTGGATGACGGCCGCCTCGATGAAGGAGGAAAACAGCGGGTGCGGCTCGAATGGGCGTGATTTGAGCTCGGGATGAAACTGTACGCCGATGAACCAGGGATGGTCGGGGATCTCGACGATCTCGGGAAGCAACCCGTCGGTGGATACGCCGGTGATCTTCAGCCCGGCCGCCTCCAGACGGTCGCGATAGGTCATGTTGACTTCATAGCGGTGGCGGTGGCGCTCGCTAATGCGCGTGGCGCCATAGATTTGCGCCACACGGCTGCCGGGCGTGAGATCGGCCTGGTAGGCGCCAAGCCGCATGGTGCCGCCCAGATTGCCTTCGCGCGCGCGCTGCTCCAGTTCGTTGCCGCGCATCCATTCGGTCATCAGGCCGACGACCGGCTCCATGGTCGGGCCGAATTCGGTGGAATTCGCCTCGGCAACGCCTGCTGCATGGCGCGCCATCTCGATCACGGCCATCTGCATGCCGAAACATATGCCGAAATAGGGCACGGCACGCGATCGCGCAAATCCGGCCGCGGCGATCTTGCCTTTCGAGCCGCGCTCGCCGAAGCCACCCGGCACGATGATGCCGTGGACATTCTCAAGGAACGGGGTCGGATCCTCATTTTCGAAGATCTCGGCTTCAAGCCAGGCGATATTGACGCGAACGCGGTTGGCGATGCCGCCATGAACCAGCGCTTCGATGAGCGATTTGTAGGCGTCCTTGAGCTCGGTATATTTGCCGACGATGGCCACGGTCACATCGCCGTCGGGCTCGTTGACGCGCGATGAAATCTCGCTCCACACATGCAGATCGGGCAATGGCGCATCGGCGATGCCGAATGCCGCCAGCACCGCGGTATCGAGCCCCTCGCGGTGATAGGCGGCGGGCACATCATAGATGCTGTCGACATCGAGCGCCTGGATCACCGCATCTTCGCGCACATTGCAGAACAAGGCGATCTTGCGACGCTCTTCGGCCGGCACCTCGCGGTCGGAGCGGCACAGGAGGATATCGGGCTGAATGCCGATGGAGCGCAATTCCTTGACCGAATGCTGGGTTGGCTTGGTCTTCAGTTCGCCGGCCGCGGCGACATAGGGCAGAAGTGTCAGATGAATGAAGATCGCATGGTGGCGCGGCAACCGGATGGAGAGCTGGCGGATCGCCTCGAAGAACGGCAGTCCCTCGATGTCGCCGACCGTGCCGCCGATCTCGCACAGGACGAAATCGACGTCATCATTGCCCGCCACTATGAAATCCTGGATAGCGTCGGTGACATGGGGAACGACCTGCACCGTACGCCCCAGATAATCCCCGCGCCGCTCCTTTGTCAGTATGTCCTGATAGATGCGCCCGGTGGTGACATTGTCGGCCTGGCTGCACGGCACGCCCGTGAAGCGCTCATAATGGCCCAGATCCAGGTCGGTCTCCGCGCCGTCATCGGTCACGAAGACTTCGCCGTGCTGAAATGGGCTCATGGTTCCCGGATCGACGTTGAGATAGGGGTCGAGCTTGCGTAGCCGCACGCGGTAGCCCCTGGCTTGCAGCAATGCGCCAAGCGCGGCCGATGCCAGACCCTTGCCCAAGGAGGAAACCACGCCGCCGGTGATGAAAACATATCGCGCCATGGGCGTGCAGAATACACGCTACGCCGGCCATGCGAAGTGGGATAATCGTCCTATCCACCGCGCTGATGCATCAGCACGCTACCCGGCTCAACCCGCCCGCTGTGCGGCGCGCAAATATCTTATTCAGAGCGCGGCACCTGCGGCGCTTCGGGCGCTGGCGTCGTGGTCGAAGGCGGGACGAGCGGCTGCAATGCTGGCAGCGATGGGCTGGAAGAAGGTTGGGTTGCCGGCGTGCTCACGCCATCGACGATCGAGCCGCGGCTGGAATTCAGGTCCGACAGGATCGACAGGCTGATGCTCGTTATGAAGAAAGCCGCCGCGATGTAGGTCGTCAGCCGTGTCAGGAAATTGCCCGATGCCCGCCCCGACATCATGGCGCCACCGCCGCCAATACCCAGCGCGCCGCCTTCAGAGCGCTGCAATAGCACAACGATAACCATGGCAATGGCAAGCATGAGGTGGATCACAAGCACTAAGGTGGACATGAGCTCTCAATTTCCGACAAGTGGTTCTTGATAAGGCAGCGCGCTGCTCAACAAAAGTGACTACGCGGCCATAATTCCGAGATTTGCTCCAGACGCCGCAATATTTTGATACATACGGCCTTGGCCCGGTTTTCACAAGACCGGTTTGGCACATGGCCGCGCGCCAGGCGCAGCCTAGCCGCCAGCGGCGCTTCGTTCGGGCAGTTTGGCTTCCGGGAGGGGCGGCGCGAGCCCGCTCGGCGGGGCGGCCGCGACCGGCAGACTGCCGCGCTTTTCGGGAACCGGAGGCAGCCGCTGCAATCGCTTCGGCGTCTCAACGGGAACGGCGGCCGCGGCGACGACTTCTGGCGCACAGCGGAACCGCAGGGCTTCGCCGACCTCGATATAGCGCTTGATGAGCGCAAGTTCAGCCTCTGACAGATTGGCCACTGCCCATTGCGGACCCTTTTCGAAATTGGCCCGTACGCCCATGCGCTCCAGCGCCTGATGCTCGGAAAAATAGCGCTTGCACACCTCCACCTCCAGTGCCCGGACGGGCCCGGCCGCGCCAATTGCGACGGCTAACGCCGCAATCAGCACCGCGAAGCCGGCAATGCCCGTCCTTACATCCTTCAGAGCTGTCATGACACGGTGTCCGCAATTCTGGGCCGGATGCCGGCCTTGCCTATTGATATTAAACTCTCAGCCTTCAGACTGGCGCCGCCGACGAGCGCCCCATCCACCGAATCAATCGTCATGATTGCTAACGCATTATCCGGATTTACCGACCCGCCGTAAAGGATACGCACCCCCTCAGCGCCGCTCTCGCCTAGCGTTTTTTTCACATGTGTACGAATGAACGCGTGAGCTTCGCCGATCTGCTCCTCGCTCGGCACAAGGCCCGTGCCGATCGCCCATACCGGTTCATAGGCAATGACCGTGTTGGCGGCGCTGGCGCGCGACGGCACCGACCCGCTCAATTGCCGCGCCAGCACACCCAGCGTCAGTCCAAGTCGGCGTTCGCCAGCCGTTTCGCCGACACAGATGATGGCGCGCAGCCCGGCATCGTGGGCGGCCTCGGCCTTGGCGCGGACATCGGCATCGCGCTCGGCGTGCTGACTGCGACGCTCGGAATGCCCAAGGATGACAGCGCTCGCGCCGGCATCAGCCAGCATCTGCGCCGAGATCTCCCCAGTGAACGCACCGGAAGCCTGCGCATGACAATCCTGCGCCCCGACCGCGATCGGCGTTTCCTTCAGGATATGCGCATAGGCCATGATCAGGGTCGCCGGCGGGCAGATCAGCAGATCGACCTCGCGAGCAAGCTCGCCGTCCGCGACGGCCGCCATCAACGCCTCGATCTGCTCAGTGGAAGACCGCAGACCGTTCATCTTCCAGTTGCCTGCGATAAGCGGCTTTATCCCCGTCATCATATCTCCCTGAGCCTCGTCAGGCCCGTTCTTGTGGCCCTCGCCGCTTCGTATTGATCAATATTTGCAGGCGGCACTTTTGGCGAGCGACGCCCGTTTGTCCAGTGCAGCATGGAATAGGCAGGCCCCCCGCGCACCGGTACGCCCATGACTTGCTTATACACGCAAGACCTGCATTTTCTCCAGTCCCCAGCCAGGCCATTATCGTGTTTGCGTGCGTGCTGTTGCGTAAAAATCTTGACATGTGAAACTTCCCGCCCACGTCACAAAAGAATGCATGTGGTTCCAAGTTGCCGATGATGGCTTGCGGCCCGCACGCGCCGCTCTTATGATGCGCCCGCATTCGTTGCAGCACGCAGCCGTTCATGGAACGTGCCAGGTAAATCTAGGCGAAACAGAGTGTTATGCTCGAGACCTTAAGACAGAATACAAAAAGCTGGATCGCCCAGCTCTTCATCGCGTTGCTGATTCTCAGTTTCGCCGTGTGGGGCATATCCGACTCGTTTACGGGCGGCGGCGAGCAGGCGCTGGCCACGGTGGGCGAACAGCAAATCACCTCCGAACAGTTCCGTGACGCCTACCAGACCCAGATCACGTCGCTGAGCGCGCGCTTCGGCCGGCAGATCACGTCTGAGGAGGCCAGACAGTTCCGCGTGCCCGAAAGCGTTCTCGACCAGCTTATCAACGCCGCTGCCATCGACACGCATGCCGATCGTCTCGGGCTTGGCATCACCGACGAGGTTGTCGCGCGCTCGGTGGTCGAGAACCCGGCGTTCCAGGGCCTGACCGGTCGCTTCGACAGGACGGCGTTTCAGCAAATCCTGCGCGCCAACAATCTGACCGAGGAAACCTTCATAGCCCAGGAGCGCGCCGATCTGATCCGCAGCCAGATCGCCGACACGCTGACCCAGACGGCGCTGGTACCCGACACGCTGATCGAGGCTGCGAACCTGCATCAGAACGAAACGCGGGTGCTTTCCTATTTCACCGTGGCTGCGCCTGCGGCTAGCGATATCGAGGCTCCGGGGGAAGCCGAATTGCGCGCCTTCCATGAAGCCAACCCCGACCGTTTCATCACATCAGAATATCGCCGCGTGGGGCTCATCCGTGTGAGCCCGCCCGATCTTGCCGGCCAGGCAGACATCTCCCCGGAACAGGTGCGCGCCGATTATGACAACCGCATACAGCAGTACCGTACTCCCGAAAAGCGCGTCATCGAGCAGATCATCTTCCCCGATGTTGTGAGCGCGTCCGCGGCGCATGACCGGCTGCGCGAAGGGGCCGATTTCATGGCGGTCGCCGCTGAACAGGGCATGAGCGAGGCCGACGTCAGGCTTGGCGAGATGACGCGAGATGATCTGGCCGATCCGGCAATCGCCGAAGCCGCGTTCGCGCTCGATGAAGGGACCTTTTCACCGCCTGTCGAAGGCACCTTCGCCACCGTCATCGTGCGCGCCAGCGACTTCACGCCGGCAACCGAGCGAACGTTCGAAGACGTCCGCGAGGAAATCGCCAGGGAACTTGCCGAGCGCGCCGTCGCCGAGCGCGTGCTGGGTCTGCATGACCGCATCGAGGATGAACGCGCAGCCGGCAGCCTGCTGCCCGAGATAGCCGAGACCTTCGAGCTCAATTATGCGACCGTGACCCTTGACCGCTCGGGCCTTGCGCCCGAAGGCGAGCCGGTCGATGCCGAACTGATCACGCCAGCGGTCCGTGGCGCCATTTTCGAGGCCGAAGAAGGTGCGGAGCTGGATCCGATCGACCTGGGCGGGACGGGTTACATCTGGTACGATCTGCTTGAGGTGATGCCGCCGCAGACAAAAGCCTTCGATCAGGTTCGCGACGAGGTCGAGGCCGCGTGGCGCGATGCCGAATTACGCAAGCAGGTCCGTGCCGCCGCCGATGCGCTGGCGGAAAAAGCGCGCAACGGCACGCCGATGAGCGAACTGGCCGCCGAGGCCGGCGCCAGCTTGGTGACCACCGAGCCGCTGAAACGCAACGCAACGCAGGCGCCGGGAAGCAGCGCCATCGGCCAGGCCTTCGTGCTGCCGAAGGATGGCATCGGGACGGTGTCCGGCGAGGGCGCTGCGCGCATCGTCTTCAAGGTCGATCAGATCAATGTGCCCGATGCTCTGCCCCAGGACGAGGTGGAAGCCCTGCGCACCTCGCTTGCCAGACAGCTCGACACCGATATCGCCACACAATATCTGTCGGGCTTGCGACAGCAGTTCGATTTGAGCATCAGTCCGGATTGGCAGACCCGCATGTTCGGCCAGTAACCTTCCGAGCCTTGATGCCAGAGGCCATCCGCGCGCCAAACCCCATCCCATCCACCGAGCACTCAGATGTCTTTTGAGCCCGCCTTCAAGCAATTCCAGGAAACTTATGATGCGGGAAAGGCGCAGGTGGTCTGGACCCGCATCGTCGCGGATCTGGAGACGCCGGTATCGGCAATGCTCAAACTGGCCGCCGACCGGCCCAACTGCTTCTTGCTCGAGTCCGTCGAGGGCGGCGCGGTGCGCGGGCGCTATTCGATCATCGGCATAGCCCCCGACACGCTCTGGCGAGCGCACCGCGACAAGGCGGAGATCTGCGACAATCCCGGCGCGGCGAATGCGAAGTTCAAGCGCTGCGAAGGGGGCATGCTCACCGCGCTTCGTGATTTCCTCGAAAGCTCGCGCATCGACCTGCCCGAAGGCCTGCCGCCGATGTCGGCGGGCGTGTTCGGCTATATGGGCTATGACACCGTGCGCCTCGTCGAGGACCTGCCCGATGACCGGCCCGATCCGCTGGGCCTGCCCGATGCCCTGTTGCTGCGCCCGACGATCATCGCCGTCTTCGACAATGTAAGGGACGAGATCACGCTGGTCACGCCGGTGCGCCCGCAAAAGCGGCTGACGGCCAAAACTGCGCATGCGCGCGCCGTCGACAGGCTGAGCCATATTCTCGACATGCTCGATGAACCACTCGGCCGTGCTCCCGCCCCGGGCGACGGCGAGACGGATTTCACGCCCGAGACCTCCAATCTGAGCCCCGATGCCTATCAGGACATGGTGCGCAAGGCGAAGGAGTATATCGCCGCCGGTGACATCTTTCAGGTGGTGCTGAGCCAGCGCTTTTCTGCGCCTTTCACCCTGCCGCCGTTCGCGCTTTACCGGGCGCTGCGCCGCGTCAACCCTTCGCCGTTCCTCTATTTCCTCAATTTCGACGGGTTCTCGGTCGTCGGCTCCAGCCCGGAAATCCTCGTGCGGCTGCGTGGCGGCGAGGTCACGGTGCGCCCGATCGCCGGCACGCGCCCGCGCGGCGCCGACCCGCTGGAGGACCGGCGCAATGCCGATGAGCTCCTGTCGGACGAGAAGGAGCGCGCCGAGCATCTGATGCTGCTCGATCTGGGGCGCAACGATGTCGGCCGGGTCGCCAGGCCCGGCACGGTCAAGGTCACCGACAGTTTCTTCATCGAATATTACAGCCAGGTCATGCACATAGTCTCCAACGTCACCGGCAAGCTGCTGCCACGCCTTGACCGGATCGACGCGCTGATGGCCGGCTTTCCCGCCGGCACCGTCTCGGGCGCGCCCAAGGTGCGTGCGATGCAGATCATCGATGAGCTGGAGCCCGACAAGCGCGGCATCTACGCGGGCTGCGTGGGTTATTTCGCCGCCGATGGGGACATGGACACCTGCATCGTGCTGCGCACCTCTATCCTCAAGGACGGCAGGATGCATGTGCAGGCCGGCGCTGGCATCGTCGCCGACTCCCTGCCAGAAAGCGAGCATGCCGAATGTATCAACAAAGCCAAGGCGCTGTTTCGCGCCGCCGAAGAGGCTGTCCGCTTTGCCGGCGCGGGCGGGCGCGCCCAGTGAACACCGTCTCGCATCAATGATTGCTTGACCCCCGCCCGGTTCCGGGCCACCAAGTCTTGTGCCGGGCCCCTAGCTGCAAGGTTTGCACCAGATGCCCCGTCCCATTGTTGTTTTGGAATTGGCGCATGCTCACAGTGTCGTTGTTCCGCCATGCCAAGTCGGACTGGAGCCAGCGAGGCGCAGATGACTTCGACCGGCCGCTCGCTCGGCGCGGACGCGACGCCGCACCCCTCATGGGGGCCTACATGCGCGATCACGAACTGGTGCCCGACAAGATCATCTGCTCGCCCGCCGCACGCGCCCGCCAGACGCTGGCTCTGGCCATGCAGGAGATGCACGCGCAGCCTGTTGTAGTTGAGGACGAGCGGCTTTATCTGGCGAGCACGCTGACATTGCTGGATATACTGCGCGAACAGGAGGATGATCGCCGCCACGTCATGATCATCGGCCATAATCCCGGCCTGCATGGTTTGGCGCTCGATCTGTTTCATTCCGGCGAGCGCGCAGCCGTCAACGCGATCTGCCGCAAGTTTCCGACCGCAGCGCTTGCGCTCATCGACCTCGATGCCGGCCAGTGGCGCGACCTCGTTGTCGGTGAAGGCACCTTGCGCCTGTTTCTCACGCCGCGCAGCCTGCCGGTGCCGAGCCGCGCGGATGCGTGAGGGAATTGCGGGCGGTTTTCTTTGCTTCGCGCGGATGGAGGGATATAGTTGCGCTCATGATCACGCTTATCGACAATTATGACAGCTTCACTTACAACCTCGTGCATTATTTCGCCGATCTGGGCGTCAAGTGCCGGGTCTACCGCAACGACAAGATCAGCGCGGCGGCCGTGCTGGCCGAGCGTCCGGCCGCAATCGTCATCTCGCCCGGCCCGTGCGATCCCGACAGAGCCGGCATCTGCCTGGAGCTGATCCACGCCGCCAAGGCCAGGGTGCCGCTTCTGGGCGTGTGTCTCGGGCTTCAGGCGCTTGGCCAGGCATTCGGCGGCGATGTCATACGCGCACCACGGCTCATGCACGGCAAGCTGTCCACCATATACAATGATGGCGAGGGCCTGTTCGCCGGACTGCCGGAAGAATATATGGCGACCCGTTATCATTCGCTGATCGTGGACAGCACCACCCTGCCGCAAAGTCTCAGGATCACGGCAACGACGCGCGATGGCCTCATCATGGCGCTGGAGCACACAGAATATCCGCTTTACGGCGTCCAGTTCCATCCCGAGAGCATTGCCTCGGCCTATGGCCATGCGCTGCTTGCCAATTTTCTGACCCTCGCCAAGATCAAATGGCGTCCGATCAAGAACGATCTGGTCCTGCCGGGGCGGCGCAGCAACTCGGCCCAGCCCGCGGCATGATGGCGGGCGCGCCAGATGCGACGTTGCTCCGACGCGCGCCGTGGCACCGGACCGCCCGGCAGTCAAGAGCACGCCTGAGGAGCGATATGTCATGAGCGATTTTCAACCCTACATGGATATGGTTGCCACGGGCCGGTCGCTGTCTGTCGGCGAGGCCGGCGAAGCCTTCGGGCTGATAATGTCGGGCGTGGTCAGTGAGGCGCAGATCGCCGGCTTCCTCATGGCGCTGCGGGTGCGCGGGGAAAGCCCTGATGAAATCACCGGCGCGGCCACTGCGATGCGCGACAAGATGCGCCGTGTGAAAGCCCCCGAAGGCGCCATCGACGTTGTCGGAACCGGCGGCGACGCCAAGGGCACTTATAATATCTCGACATGCACCGCGCTGGTGGTCGCAGGTTCCGGCGTGCCTGTGGCCAAGCACGGCAACCGCTCGGTGTCCTCCCGCTCGGGAGCCGCCGACGTGCTCGAACAGCTTGGCATCGCCATGGATGCAGACGCCGGCGCCGTCGAGCGCGCGCTGAGCGAGGCCGGGATCGCCTTCCTGTTTGCCCCAGCCCATCACGCCGCCATGCGCCATGTCGTGCCGGCGCGCAAGGCACTCGGCGTGCGCACGATCTTCAACGTCCTCGGCCCGCTGTGCAATCCGGCAGATGTCAAACGGCTGCTGCTCGGGGTCTACAGCGCCGAAATGATCGCGCCCGTCGCGCAGGTGCTCGCCAATCTGGGTGTCGAGCGCGCCTGGGTGGTGCATGGCGCCGATGGGCTGGACGAACTCAGCACGACAGGCGCCAACCAGGTCGTCGAAGTTGGCCCGAACGGCATGCGCGCCTTTGAAGTCTCGCCCGAGGATGCCGGTGTTGCGCACGCCAGTCTGGCGGACCTGACCGGCGGCACGCCTGAGGAAAACGCCGCTGCGATCCGCGCGGTGCTGTCGGGCGAGCCGGGCGCGTTCCGCGATATCGTGGTGCTGAATGCCGCCGCGGCTCTGGTCGTCGCCGGGCAGGCACCCGATCTGAGGGCAGGCGCGCGCGCCGCGGCCCAGTCAATCGACGAAGGAAAGGCGGCCGCCGCGCTGGCCCGTCTCACAGAGCTTTGCGGGGTCAAGGCCGATGCCTGAGATCATCTCCGATGTCCTGCGCACGATCATCGCCTACAAGCGCGAAGAGGTGGCGGCGGCGCGGATCGACATCCCCTCAAACGCCATCGAGGCGGATGCGCGCGCCGCGCCGAGTGTGCGCCCGTTCGCCCGCGCGCTTGAGAAGAAGATCGCCGACGGCTCGTATGCGCTGATCGCCGAGATCAAGAAGGCCAGCCCGTCAAAGGGGCTGATCCGCGCCGATTTCGATCCGCCCGCGCTTGCCCGCGCCTATGATCGCGGCGGCGCCGCCTGTCTTTCGGTGCTCACCGACGGCCCCTCTTTTCAAGGCGCGGCGGACCATCTGCGCCGCGCCCGCGCGGCTTGCGCCCTGCCGGTCCTGCGCAAGGATTTCATGATCGACCCGTATCAGGTGATCGAGGCGCGCGCCATGGGGGCCGACTGTATCCTGCTGATCCTCGCAGCGATCGACGATGTGCTTGCCCGCGAACTGGCCCAGACGGCGAATGAATGGGCGCTGGACGTACTCATTGAAGTGCATGACGAGGCCGAGCTTGAGCGTGCGCTCGCCCTGCCCGGCCGCCTTATCGGCATCAACAACCGCGACCTGCGCAACTTTCACACGAGCCTCGACGTCAGCGAACGCCTCATCCCGCGTGTACCGCCCGAGCGCATTGCGCTCAGCGAAAGCGGCATCAGCGAACATGCCGATCTGCAGCGTCTGGCGGCATGCGGCGCGCGTGCCTTCCTGGTCGGCGAGAGCCTGATGCGCCACGCCGATGTCAGCGCGGCGACCATGGCCCTTCTGGGCCGCACCAGCCCGGTGGACAGCGACATGCGGGCGGCGCAATGAGCCCCGATCGCCTCAGCCACATCAACGAGCGCGGCGAAGCCCACATGGTCGATGTCTCGGCCAAGGACACCACCAGCCGCACTGCGGTCGCCGAAGGCTATGTCATCATGGCGCCAAGCACGCTTGCGCATATCGAGGCCGGTTCCGCCGCCAAGGGCGATGTGCTGGCAAGCGCGCGCATCGCCGGCATCATGGCGGCCAAACGCACCAGCGAACTGATCCCCTTGTGCCATCCGCTGGCTCTGACAAAGGTGAGCGTGGAGTTTGAAGCACAGCATGATCCCGCCGCCCTGCGCATCAGCGCCACGGTCAAGGTCGCCGGCCAGACCGGCGTCGAGATGGAGGCGCTGACGGCCGTCAGCGTCGCCTGCCTGACCATCTATGACATGCTGAAGGCGGTTGATCGGGCCATGTCGTTCGAGCGTGTCAGGCTCATCGAGAAGACAGGCGGACGATCGGGCACCTACCGCGCCGCGGCCAGCAATCTGCCGCTTGACCCATGAGCCTGATTTCGGTTGACGAGGCTTTGTCGCGGGTGCTGGCGGACGTAACACCGACCGGCACGGAGCATGTCGGCCTTCATGATGCGCTGTCGCGCGTGCTCAGCGAGGATGTTGCTGCACGGCTGACGCATCTGCCGTTTGATGCTTCGGCCATGGATGGATTTGCGGTTCGCGCTGAAGATGTCGCGCATGCGCCCACGCGCCTTCGCCTCATTGGCGAAGCGGCAGCAGGACACGGCTTTGCCGGTGGCGTCGGGCCGGGCCAGGCGGTGCGCATCTTTACCGGCGCGCCGGTGCCGCACGGCGCCGATACCATCATCATTCAGGAAAATGCCGAGTGGGACGAGACGAGCGTGCACATCCTGCAAGCGGCTCCCCTGGGCAATTCGGTGCGCGCGCGCGGGCACGATTTCAGCATCGGCGATGTGCTGCTGCACGCCGGCGAGCGGCTGAGCCCGCGCGCGCTGATGCTGGCGGCGAGCATGAACCACGCGGTTCTGCCGGTGCGCCGAGCGCCGCGGGTCGCTATTCTCGCCACCGGCGACGAGCTGGTCGAGCCGGGCGGGTCGCCGGGGGCCGATCAGATCATCTCCTCGGTGCCCGCTGGTCTAGGCGCGCTGGTGCGCACGGCTGGCGGCGAACCTTTGATGCTGGGCATTGCCAGCGATACGACCGAGGATCTTGCGGCGCGTATGAGCAGATCCGCGGGCGCTGACATTCTCGTCACGATCGGCGGCGCATCTGTGGGCGAGCATGATCTGGTGCAGAATGTGCTGCGCGAACTGGGCTATGAGATCGCGTTCTGGAAGATCGCCATGCGCCCCGGCAAGCCGCTGATGTTTGCGCGCACGACTGGCGGCATGACGGCACCGCTCGCCATGGGCCTGCCGGGCAATCCGGTCTCGGCGATGATCTGCGCGCGCATCTTCCTGTGCCCGCTGATCGCTGCGATGCTTGGTGAGCCGGCGCATGCGCTTGCCCCCATCCGCGCGGTGATTTCGCAGCCGCTAGAGACCAATGGCCCACGCCAGCATTATCTGCGCGCGCAACTGAAGCATGAAGGCAGCGCCTTGAGCGTCGCTCCCCTGTCCTCGCAGGACAGCTCGCTTGCCGCCGCGCTGCTGCGCGCCAATGCGCTCATCGTGCGCCCGCCTGACGCCCCGCCGCTGCGCCCGGGCGATGATGTGGAAGTTCTGCTGCTTGATTTCTGATGACGCATCAGGGCTTGCAGAACACAATATGAACAGCTATACATGTTCTTGATTTGTCCGAAGCTCCTGCGCATGGAATGAGCCGATGCTGACACAAAAACAAAAAGAGCTGCTGCTGTTCATTCACGACCGCATACGCGAGAACGGCGTGCCGCCCTCATTCGACGAGATGAAAGAGGCGCTTGATCTGCGCTCGAAATCGGGCATTCACCGGCTGATCACGGCATTGGAAGAGCGCGGCTTCATCCGCCGTTTGCCGCACCGCGCCAGGGCGCTGGAAATTCTCAAATTGCCGAATTCGCCGCTGGGCGCAGCCGAGCGTACCGGACCCGGCTCGGGCTTCACCCCTGCAGTCATCAAGGGCGGCTCGGCCAGAAGCGAAACCGAGGCACCGGCGCGAGCGCGCCCTAGTGGCCCCGAAATTCCCGTCATGGGGCGTATTGCCGCCGGCGTGCCGGTGTCGGCGATTCAGGTCCACAGCCACTCCATCGAGGTTCCCGGCGAGATGCTTGCGCGCGGAGATCATTTCGCACTGGAAGTGCGCGGCGATTCGATGATCGAGGCCGGTATTCTCGATGGCGACATGGTGATCGTGCGACGCAGCGACACCGCAGACAATGGCGACATCGTAGTGGCGCTGATCGACAAGGAGGAAGCGACCCTGAAGCGGATCCGCAAGAAGGGTCAGTCGATCGCGCTGGAAGCCGCCAATCCGGCATACGAAACGCGCATCTTCGGGCCCGATCGGGTTCAGGTCCAGGGACGTCTGGTCGGGCTCATCCGTCGCTATTAGGATGCAGGCGCGTGCTTGTCCGGCTGGCACCGCCGTTCATGCCCGGGCTTTGGCGAGGCTCAGTCGCCGATATCGTCCGGCGGCGGCACCGACCATGGGCGGCGCCCGCGCGCCTCTCCTGTCGTCCGCACAATCAGGCGGGGCTGCGCCTCGCTGGCGTCGATGCGCACGGCATGCGCACCCTTGAGGCGAAGATCATTTCCGGTGATGATCAATCGCGGCCCCAGACACGGACCAATATCGCGCAACCGGGTCAGCAGAATGTCGGTGCGGCGGCAATCCTCGCTGAGGGCTGCTGCATGTTCGAGAATGCTCACGACGAGACCGTGGGTGCGCACCACGCAACTGTGGTCATCACAACTCATGCCGTCGGCACCGCGGACCTCGGCCGGCGGACGCGGATCGGCATCGGCCTCAAGCCATTTCTCCAGACTGAACTGACCGGCGCGCCCGGGACTGGCAATGAACCGTCCATCATCGCCGCGTACCGCCACGACCTTGCCCTCGCGCTCGATCAGGATATCCGGCTGGTGCCCCTGGGTGGCGAAGATCGCGCCGGCGCCGATCACCGCAAGCCCGAGATAGCGCCAGCGCGCCCGTTGCCAGATGAAGAACCACAAGGCGCCAATCGCCATCGCGCCGAGGCTTGCTGGCGCGAAGGCCGGCACCGGCACCACAGCGCCCGGCAGCGATCCGACCCAATCGGCGATGGCGATGACGACATCCACCCCGGCGGCCATCACCACCAGCGCAGGAGCCTCCAGGCCCAGCGGCAGCAGGATCAGCACAATGAGCGCGGCTGGCATCACCCACAGGCTGACGATCGGCATCGCCAGAAGATTGCCGGCGAGACTGTAATTTATCGAGTGATGAAAATGATAAGCGGCGATCGGCGCTACCGCGACGCCGGCGATCAGCGTGGTGGCGGCGATCCCGAGAAGGAACGTGCCGGTCACGCCTAGCCCGGCAAACAGGCCGCGAAAGCGCCCGTCGGAGCGCGGTGACATGAGCCTCGGCAATCTTGTGCGCTCATAGACCGCGATGAGCGCACCGGCCGCGGCGAATGACATCTGAAATCCTACATCCAGCAGGCTTTCCGGCATCAGCGCCAGAATGAGTAGCGCGGCAATCAGCACATTGCGCAGGCTGATGGCGGGCCGGTCGAGCATCACCGCAAGCAGCATCACCGCGCTCATGAGGAAGGCGCGCTGGGTTGAAACCGCCGCGCCCGACAACAGCAGATAGAAGAACGCACCGAGCAGCGCAGCAGCGGCCGCCCACTTCTTGATGGGAAACCGCAAGGCTATGCCTGGTGCAAGCGTCAGCATGACGCGGACAAGCCAGTAGAGCGAGCCGGCCATGATCGCCATGTGCAAGCCCGAAATCGCCAGTATGTGCGCCAGGCCCGAGCGCCGCAGGGCATCTCTTACCTCTTCGGGAATGCCGGCACGCTCACCGATGATCAGCGCCTTCGCCACGCCGGCGCTCCTGCCCTCCAGCGCCGCATCGATCCTGTCGCCCACCTGCGCGCGCAAAGTCGCGATAACGGCGCGCAAGCGCAGATCGAGCGGCGCCGCTTCTGCATTATCGGGCGTCTCCAGCCGCGAAACCGCATAGCCGACAGCGCCCAGACCCATGAAATAGGCCCGCTTGCCAAAATCGAACGCCCCCGGCGCAACCGGCTCTGGCGGCGGCAGAAGCCGTGCTGTCAGGCGCGCGGGCTGGCCGACACGCGGCGGGGTGTCGGCGCTGGCGCTCACCCGAACGCGCCTTGGCAGTCGTTCCTGCGACCAGCCCTTGATCTCCTTGATGCGCAGCGTCACACGGTTGCGTTCGCCCTCACGCGCCTCCCATCGCTCGACCCAGCCGGTGATCTCGACCGAACCGGTCGGCTTGATGATCATCGGCGCATGAACGAGAGCCGTGCGCAACGTCCCGGCTGCAACCCCGCACGCCATGCATAAAAGCGCGCCCGTCAACAGCAGACCGACCGCGCCGCGGTGAAAAACAAGCCGCAGCGCCAGCGCCACCAGAACCATCCCGGCAACACTCACGGCAGATGGCTCCTCGGGCAGCGAAAAGTAAACCGCGATGCCGCAGCCGAACAGGACCGGGATCCACAGCGCCCAGCGCCCGCGCTCTGCATCCAGCATCCCATCGAGCCATTGCGAGAGCCCGGCAAGCCAGCCCCGTCGCCGCGAGCCGGTCTCGAAGCTGCTGGCATCCAGGTCTGTTTGGCCGATGCTCATGGGCGGGGATAACCGCATGGTGCGGGTTTCATCGCCTGGATACCGGGCAGGACATGGCATCACCCCATCTGAAACAGGCGCTATGATGCCATCGCCAGGGCGCCAACATGGCCACGCGATCGTTGCCGCGCTTAACCCTGAAGGAGCGATATGCTAGATGTGCGCCGTTGCCGTTGCATTTAATCAGGGCCTGCTCACATGAACAATGAAATCGTCACGCGATTTGCACCGTCACCGACCGGCTTTCTGCATATCGGGGGTGCACGCACGGCGCTTTTCAACTGGCTGTACGCCAAGGCCAAGGGCGGGCGGATGCTGCTGCGCATCGAAGATACCGACCGCACGCGCTCTACCCAGCCGGCCATTGAGGCGATCATCGACGGGCTCAGATGGCTGGAACTCCAGTGGGATGACGAACCGGTCATGCAATCGAGCCGGGCGTCGCGCCACGCCGAGATCGCCGCGCAACTGCTGGAAACGGGCCACGCCTATCGCTGCTATGCCAGCCCCGAGGAACTGGCGAAGATGCGTGAGGATGCGCGGGCTGCGGGCCGGGCGCCGGGCTATGACGGTGCGTGGCGTGACCGCGACCCGGCCGATGCTCCCGCAGGGGTTACCCCGGTCATCCGCTTCAAGGCGCCGCGCGAGGGCGAAACCCTTATCGAGGATCAGGTGCAAGGCCAGGTGCGCTTTGCCAACAAGGATCTCGACGATCTGGTCCTGCTGCGCTCCGACGGCTCACCGACCTACATGCTGTCGGTGGTCGTCGATGATCACGACATGGGGGTCACCCATGTGATCCGCGGCGATGATCATCTGACCAACGCCGCGCGCCAGACCCAGATCTACCGCGCGCTTGGATGGGATGTGCCGGTGTTTGCCCATGTGCCGCTGATCCATGGGCCCGACGGCGCCAAATTGTCCAAGCGTCACGGGGCGCTCGGCGTGGAAGCCTATCGGGCAATGGGCTATCTGCCTGTTGCACTGCGAAATTATCTGGTGCGTCTTGGCTGGTCGCATGGCGATCAGGAGATCTTCAGCACCGAGGAACTGATCAGCGTATTTGATCTGGGCGCCATCGGGCGCTCACCGGCGCGCTTTGATTTCGCCAAGCTGGAAAATCTGAACGCGCATTACATCCGCGAGACCCCCGACAGCGAACTCGTGGCGCGGATCAAGGCGACGATCGGCGAGATGGAGGGTGGCGCGGACTTGCATGCGCAGATCACGCCCAAGGGCTGGAAGAAGCTGGAAGCCGCGATGCCGGGGCTGAAAGCACGGGCGCGCACGCTGGTCGAGCTGATCGACGCAGCGCGCTATCTGTTCGATAAACGCCCGCTTGCGCTCGATGCGAAAGCGCAAAAACTGATGAGCGATGAGGCGCGCGCGCATCTGGGCGCGCTGAAGGCACGTTTTGCGGACGTGAAGGATTGGGCGCCGCAGCCTCTGGAAGAAGCGGTGCGGGCCTACAGCGAAGATGCCGGCGTCAAGCTTGGAACCATCGCCCAGCCGCTGCGCGCCGCGCTCACCGGGCGCACGGTCTCACCTGGCATATTCGACGTGCTCGACGTTCTCGGCCGGGACGAGTCTCTGAAGCGCATCGGCGATCAGGCCGCAGCGAGCGAACACACGAAGAAGACGCGCGCGCCTAGCTGATTCCTGCGAGGCGGGTCGCCCTTGCTGCATCACACGCGATCATACCGCATCGCAAAAAAATGAAGATGTAAATACGGGCCCTCTCGGTTAGACTGTTGCGCGATCGATGGCGGGTGTCTGAGCCAGCGTGTATGCGCAGCACGCGCGAGCCGCCAGTGCCACCGTCCCCGCCATTCGTGCCCAGCAAACCCGCGTCATGTCCGGGTCAGCGGCAAGGGCGCAGGATATGTGTTCCTTCGGAAGGAGACCCCATGAGCCTTATCGATGCAGACAAGCCTGATCTCACCAGCCGTACGAAGCGGGAAGGCCATGCCTCGCTCACACTTGACGGCAAAAGCTATGATCTGCCCCTGATGTCCGGGGCGATCGGTCCGAGCGTCATCGACATCACGAAGCTTTACCGCGACACAGGCCATTTCACCTTCGACCCTGGATTTACCTCGACGGCAAGTTGCAAATCGACCATCACCTACATCGACGGCGACGAGGGCGTGCTGCTTTATCGCGGCTATCCGATAGACGAACTGGCCGAGCAGGGCGACTTTCTGGAAACCTGCCACCTGCTGCTCTATGGCGAGCTACCAACGCGCGATCAATACGACGATTTCGACAATCGCGTGACCTATCACACCATGATCCACGAGCAGATGAGCCGCTTCTTCACCGGCTTTCGCCGTGATGCGCATCCGATGGCGATCATGGTCGGGGTGGTTGGCGCGCTTTCGGCCTTCTATCACGACTCCACCGACATCAACGATCCCGTGCAGCGCGATATCGCTGCCCTGCGCATGATCGCCAAGATGCCGACGATCGCCGCCATGGCCTACAAATATTCGATCGGCCAGCCCTTCGTCTATCCGCGCAACGAACTGAACTACGCGACCAACTTTCTTTACATGTGCTTTGCCGTGCCGTGCGAAGAGTATCGGTGCGATCCCATTCTGGCGCGCGCCATGGACCGCATCTTCGTGCTGCATGCCGACCATGAGCAGAACGCTTCCACCTCCACCGTGCGGCTTGCCGGCTCCTCGGGTGCCAATCCGTTTGCCTGCGTTGCCGCCGGGATAGCGTGTCTGTGGGGCCCGGCGCACGGCGGCGCCAACGAGGCTGCCCTGAAGATGCTGGAAGAGATCGGCAGCGTCGATCGCATACCCGAATTCATCGAGCGCGCCAAGGACAAGAACGATCCGTTCCGGCTCATGGGCTTTGGCCACCGCGTGTACAAGAATTACGATCCGCGCGCCAAGGTGATGCAGCAGACAGCACGCGAGGTGCTCGATCTGGTCGGCGTTCATGACGATCCGCTGTTGCAGGTGGCTCAGGAGTTGGAAAAGATCGCGCTGGAGGACCCCTATTTCGTCGAGCGCAAGCTTTATCCCAATATCGATTTTTACTCAGGTATCACCCTGAAGGCGCTGGGCTTTCCCAATTCCATGTTCACCGTGCTGTTCGCCGTGGCGCGCACTGTCGGGTGGATTGCGCAATGGAAGGAGATGATCGCCGATCCGGATCAGAAGATCGGCCGCCCGCGCCAGCTTTATGTCGGGCCACCACAACGCAGCTACATTCCGGTCCAGTCGCGCTGAGCGCTTATGGATGCCAAGGATTCCAGTTGAGGATCACGATGATGGTCAGGATGGAGATGAGCACGGTCAAGATTGCGGCCGTGCTTGTCAGGCCGAGATCCTCGATCAACTCCGCCCCGTCGATGACCGCCACCCGGATCATCGGAATGAGCAGAAACAGCCCCGCCAGCCCGAGCACATAAAGCCCGACGGGCGGAAACGGTCCCACACACCGGCAAGCGTAAGGGTCAACGAACATCAGCCCCAGCAGCGTGCCCGCTACCAGAAACACGATGAACGACACGATGCCTACGCCGATGATCAGGGCGAACCGGACCACATCCGCCAAAGTCATTCACGCCTCCCCATTCGGGAAACGAGATTAACAGTAATCGTCTAAATTTATTCCTAACGGCGCAATCAGGGTTAACGATCACGCGGCGGCGGGCTGTCTGGAGCGCGTTCAAAGACATCGGAGTCAGTGAACGCGGTCTAAGTTCTTGTGGGGTCGCACTTTCGAACGCAAAACCGGTTCCCACTTCTGCTGAAAGTGCTCTAGGCTGCCTTCCATTTGATGGAACAGCCCATCGACGGCGTCTGATCGCTTGGCCCGCGACCGGTCTTTGCGATCTCCACCATGGCCTCGAACAGTTCGCGCCTTGCGTCCGGCGGGCCGGCCTCCTTGCGGCTGGCATCGAGCCGGCCGCGATATTGCAACTCCAGCGCTCCATTGAAGCCGAAAAAGTCTGGTGTGCAGGCTGCGCCGTAGGTTTTCGCGATCTGCTGGCTCTCATCGTGCAGATAAGGAAAGGTGAAACCGTGACTGTCTGCAAATTCGATCATGTTTTCAAATGAGTCATCGGGATAATTTTCTGCGTCGTTGGAGCAGATCGCGACCGAATTGACCCCGTGAGACTTCAGCTCGGTAGCGTCGCGCACGATGCGGCTGATCACTGCCTTCACATAGGGGCAATGGTTGCAGATGAACATGATCAGCAATCCGTTGGGCGCGCGCAGATCCTCAAGCCGCCAGGTCTTACCGTCCACGCCAGGCAGCGCAAAATCCGGTGCTTGCCAGCCAAAATCGCAGATCGGTGTGTTCACCGCCATGACGCTCCTCCGCTTTACGTGATGCTCAATCCTGCCGGTTATACCGGCATATCGGGAGGTTTTCAATTCGCGCGCGATCACGCAGTAGCGCAGGACTGTTGACGGGATGAAGATATGGGCGCATACTAAGTTCAGGACAAGCAATGGAGGTCTAAGAAAATGACCCCTCCCAAGGCGAATAAGCTGTCTTGAAATCACCGGACTTTTGTCGGTGCTTGTGACAGCGCATAGTAAACCGGAAATTTCGGATTTACCGTCAAAGCGTGAGTATTTGCGCAATGAGCGAAAGCGAATATTGCCGTAAACTCTCGCTTGTGCAAAACAGCAAAAGAGAGGCGTTTGAGCCAGATATCATTTCGTCCAATTTCGCAAGATCTTGCGGACGGGAAACTTCCAGCGGTTAGCTGAACAAAAACAGCCCATCCCGCAAGCCGGACAGAATGGATCTGGGCATCAAATCCTGGCCTCTGCTTCAGAAACGAGAACCTCGCGGACCCCCGTCGAGGTTCTCAGTTTTTGCGCTGTCATCATTTAGGAAACCGACATGGCAGCGCATGGGATCGCGACAATCCCAGCCTTTGCAGGTCGGGTTGGTGCGACGGCTTGACATTATCCGGCCCATGAACAAGATTGCAGTCATCCGGTTGTGGCCCGCCGCCCAGGCGCCGGGAAGCATCTCGATCATCGGGCCGAGTTGGGGGATAGTTTAACGGTAGAACTGCGGACTCTGACTCCGTCAGTCCTGGTTCGAATCCAGGTCCCCCAGCCATCCTGGCTTGCTATCTCAGAACATCCGTCTGCGGCCCGAGTTGCCACTGCGCTCGTCGCTGCGGGCAAACGCGCGCATGATTGCGACATCCCGCCATCCGTTGGTTCTCTCAGCCGGCATTGCCTTGTCATGCTAATGTCGAAAAGTCGACTGATACCTTTGGCATGAACAGCGGTGACAAGCGTCATGGCGCGCTTGATGCCGCGCCCATTTGATTTTCGGGGGATAGCCACCAGCATGCATATCATCACGCGCGCTCTTGCACTTCTTGCCATCAGCTTCATCCTATCGCCGCCAATCGCCGCCTATGCGGCTGATCAGACAAATATATCGCTTGCAACCGCAACGCCCGGCGGCGGCTTCATGCTGTTTGGCGACAATGCTGCAGAGGTCATCAATGAAACCGATGCAACGCTTAGCGTCACCACCGCGAACACGAAGGGCAGTCAGGAGAATATCGAACGGCTCGCAGCGGGCGAGTTCGATATCGGCCTCGTTTCCGGCGTGCCGGCCTATGAAGCGATTGCGGGTATCGGCAGAGCGCCGGTTGATCTGAAGATCATCGCTGCAACTTATTCCAGTCCCGGCATGTTCGCTGTCGCACCGGACAGCCCGGCTGAAACCCTGGATGATCTGAGGAGCAAGCCGATCGCCTGGGGCACACGCTCATCGGGCCTGACCCTGATGGCGCAATTCATCATGGATGGGCTGGGGTTGAACCGCGATGTCGATTTCAAATCCCGGTTTCTTGAAAAGGCGGCCGATGGCCCCGGGCTGGTTCTTGATGGCGAGGTGGCGGCGCTGTGGGGTGGCGGCATCGGCTGGCCCGGCTTCACGAAGATGGCGCAGGCTGGCGGTCGGTTCATCGGCTTCAGTGACGAGCAGGTCGCACGGATCACCGCCAAGCACTCGTTCCTCAAGCCGATGAGCGTGCCGGCCGGCTCGTATGAGGGGCAAGCCCAACCGATCACGACGGTAGGCGTTTGGAGCTACATCCTCGCGCGTCCCGACCTGAGCGACGATGTGGCTTACCGTCTGGCCCGCGCGCTTCATCGCGGCCAGGATGCGCTGGCACGCCGGCTCGATCAGGCCAGGGAAACGAAACCTGAAAACACGCTGGCAGCCGCTTTCGGCAGGGACTCGATCCATCCCGGCGTACTGCGCTATCTGCGCGAACTCGGTCTTTGAGCCGCAGCGTATTTTCAGACAGCCAATCAATTGCCGCGTGACAAGACGCAGCGTCATCAATGGCGCGCGGCGCGGGCAGATCGCCCGGCTGGGCAGAGACTATTTTCCGCACCACACGCAACCGTGCTCACGCGCGCGGCGCATAACCTGTATATTCGGTACTTTGCTGCAAATGAGTTGACCTGATCATGACATCAGCTGAACCAAAGCCGCGCCCTGACAGTTATGACAAGGCCATCGGCCTTGTTCTTCAGGGTGGCGGCGCGCTCGGCAGCTATCAGGCCGGAGTATATGAGGCGCTGTCCGCATCGGACTATCTGCCCGACTGGGTAGCCGGCATCTCGATCGGCGCGATAAATGCGGCCATCATCGCCGGAAATCCGGTGCCTGAGCGCGTCGAACGGTTGCGCCAGTTCTGGCAGGACATCACCGCGCCTGCTGCGCTTTGGCCCGCGGCTTTGCTCGGGTCAGGTTCGATCTGGCAATTGCCCATAACGCAGACCGCGATCTGGCAGCAGTCGCTTGGCGCGCATTCGGCGCTTCTTTTCGGCCAACCAGGTTTTTTCACCCCGCGCGCGCCTCATGACTGGCTTTCCACGCCCAAGCCGCTCAGCTTCTACAGCACCGATGCGCTCAAGGAAACGCTGGAGCGTCTGGTCGATTTCGACCGGATCAACGATGGCAAGGATATCCGGCTGAGCGTCGGCGCGGTCAACGTGCGCACCGGCAATCTGACATATTTCGACAGCAGCGAAATCAGGCTGCGTCCCGAACACATCATGGCGAGCGGTGCCCTGCCCCCCGGTTTTCCGCCTGTCGAGATCGACGGCGAACATTACTGGGATGGCGGACTGGTCTCCAACACGCCGCTTCGATATGTGCTCGATTATTATCCGCGCCGCAGCCGACTGGCCTTTCAGGTGGATGTTTTTCAGGGCTATGGGCGGCTGCCGAGCACGCTCGATGAGGTCATGGAGCGCGAAAAGGATATTCGCTATTCCAGCCGGACCAAGATCAATACGGCCGTCTTCCAGCAAAATCATGAGATCCGTCACGCCATCAACGAGCTGGAAAAGCTGCTGCCGCCCGAGATTGCCGAGACCGAAGAGGCAAGGCGGCTGCATGCTTTTGGCTGCGTCACCGCGATGGATGTTGCCCAACTCATATACCGCCCCCGCGAGCCCCAGGGTTCATGGAAGGATTATGAGTTCAGCCGTACGACCATGAATATGCGCTGGGAGCAGGGCAAGGCCGACGCGCAGATGACGCTTGCCGCTTCGCCGTGGCTGGCACCGAGCCCGAGGGAGGTCGGCGTGCGGACATTTGATGTGGTGCACGACATTCTTGTGGCCCAGAATTCAGCCGGCGCATATGCCAGACGCGATGAACATGAAGGCTCTGCGCCCGCGCCTGCGGGTACGCCGCCACAAGCTTCCGAATGACCACGTCGCACAAGCACGAAGCCCTCAACCGGGATCGGGCATTGCACCATTGATCCGCCCGAGGAAGGCTCTCACCGGCGCAAGCGATGCTTCTGGAGCCTCTTCCTGCGGCACATGGCCAATGCCCGGCAGGCGCACCAACATCGCGTTGGGCATTTCCTCCAGATAGTCCGCAGCATTGCCAATCGGGATCAGCCGATCTTCCACGCCCCACAGCAGCAGTGTCGGCGCTGTTATCGTGCGCAATAGCGGCTCAGGCCGTACAAGCATGACCTGCTCAAGGCGTGCAATCACCGCGCCGCGCACGCCAGGAGCGAGGATCATGTCATGATAACGATCCAGAAGCGCCTCGCTCAGCGCCTCGGGCTGCGCGAACGCGGGCTCGATATTGGCGCGCATCAGCCATCTCGGCAGGACATGTTTGAAGATGCCGATGATGCCGGGTACTTCGGCCTTGCGGTCATAGTCACGTCCATCGCTGGCAAATCCGTCGGGTGAGATCAGGACCAGACC
Organism: Dichotomicrobium sp.; assembly: GCA_036734025.1. Classification (GTDB taxonomy): domain Bacteria; phylum Pseudomonadota; class Alphaproteobacteria; order Rhizobiales; family Rhodomicrobiaceae; genus DAIMZI01. Next base: position 147,595 of record DAIMZI010000001.1, on the reverse strand, counting down.
GGACACCCGCTCGGGATGGCGCGCAGCAAGACGCCAGGCAATACGCCCGCCCATGGAATTGCCGACCATCACGGCGCGCGCGATGTTCAGCCTGTCCATCAGCCTGATCAGCACGTCGATGCTGCGCGTGTCGGAATAATCGCCAGAGGGATCCGGACCCGTCAGGCCGAAACCCGTAAGATCGAGACGCACGACCCGCCAGCGTGCCGACAGGGCGCTCGCCCACTCCTCCCAGGTGTGCAGACTTGAGCCAAAGCCGTGCAGGAAGATGATCGCCGGCGCCGCTTGCGGACCGTCATCGCGCACATGAAGCCGCAACTCACCAAGCGAGATGTAATCCTCAGTCGATCGCAGATAGTCACGCTCAAGCTCGCCCCGCGATTTGTCCGGCGTATAGAGCCAGATGCCAGCAAGGATCAAGCCCGCAAGGACCACAAGCAACCCGGTAAAGATCGTGGAGCGCGCCATGAATGAAGCCTTTGCCTGTCCGGGATATTGTGCGCGGCCAAGTCTTGCGCATGGGAATGCCTAGCATGGAGCGTATGGCGACGCCATAATGCCGTCGCCCTCCCGGGCCGGTGGCGGCAGATCCGCCTTGCGGGTGTTTTGCGTAACCACGGGCACATCACCTGCAAGGAGGAGCACAGCGCCGTGAATGTCCCCGAATGGATCAGGCAGGGCCGCGCCAAGTGGCGTTATCGCGGCCAGGAGCGCCCGCCCTTTGCGCTCAAGCCGCGCGCCGGTCAGGAATCGGTGTGGGACTATCCGCGCCCGCCGCGTCTGTCTCCGGACCCGCGCGAGGTCGTGGTGCGGCTCGGTCACTGCGAGATTGCGCGCAGCACGCGCTCTGTGCGTATCCTGGAGACCGCAAGCCCGCCGACCTTTTACCTGCCACCCGGCGATGTCGACAGCCGGTATCTGGAGGTCGCATCGGGCTCATCGCTGTGCGAATGGAAGGGCGCGGCGCAATACTGGTCGCTCATCACGCCCGATGAGCGCGCTGAGCAGGCCGCATGGAGCTATCCCGAGCCTTTCGCCGAGTTTGCCGACATTGCCGGCTATCTCTCGTTTTACCCGGCACGGCTTGACTGTTTCGTCGGCGGGGTGCGTGTCGAGCCCCAGCCGGGAAGCTTTTATGGCGGCTGGGTCACGCCCGATGTGGTTGGGCCTTTCAAGGGCGAGCCGGGCTCTCAGGCGTGGTAGTCGCGCGCAGCTTGCGCTTATGCCATCTCGCCTGCTTGCCCCGCCAGGTCCGGTCGCGCACTCAGGCGGTTGGCGAGCACACAGCCCGCCGAACCCGCTCTGATGATAATGTAATCCCACTGCGCGTTCTGCCAGTCCGCGAACATTCACTAGGCCTCGGATCCCGGGTCGAATGGATAATCCCATGCATCGCCGCCGATCAGCCTGGAAATCCCCGAATAGTCGGTCTGCGCATCGCCCGTGTCGCAAAAGTGGGAAAAGATCGTCAGCGCGTCAGCGCGTCAATGCGTCAGCACGACGAAATCGGTGCCGCGACCGGTCTCACGCCCAAGCCCGTTATCCGACACGATCAGCGATGAGCCCGGCATCAGCGCGCGCGCCAGCCACTTTCGGGCTTGCTCCGGGACGATCACGCGGTTGAGTGCAGCCTTGGCGCTTTCGGTCTCATCCTCGCTGACCACAAGCCAGCCAGCCTCGCTCTGGTCTTCCTCGAAATCGAGCACCGAGAAGAAGTGGGTTCCCAGAGGCTCATCGGGGCGGATGATCTGCATTGGCATATCGAACACCGATTTGAAGCCTTGTCGCACATAGATGTGGCCTTCGAGCACAGGCCCTGCGCCGGCTGCGCGGTGCAGGACGCCGACCAGTTCGCTTGAGAATGCGCCGGTCTCGCGCCAGCCAATACCGCGCTGAAAAGCCCTGATCGCCGAGCCCGTGCGCGAGCCCATATAGCCGTCGACCGGACCGGGATCATAGCCAAGCTGCTGCAACAGGTTCTGCACATCCTTGATCCGTTCGCGGCCCGTCCGCCTGGTGATGAGAATGCGCACGGGATTGTTGCTGCGCGCACTGTAGAATTTCATTTCCGCCTGGTCATGATCAAGATCGGCGATAGCAAGAGCAGATGCGCGCAACGAGTTGTCGGTGCGCTGCCCATCGTTCAGCGTGCCCGTACCGGCTTCAGCGCTCCTAACCACCTCTGCGGGAAACGTCGCAAGCGTCATCGGTCGCGGCTGCGGCAGCGCAATATGGCTGATCGGCTGTGGCCTGGCGGTGCCGCGGGTGATGATCACATGAGCGCCGACGTCGGTCTGGTCGAACAGGCTCTTGGCGAAGCCGGCGGGAAGCCGGATGCAGCCGTGCGAAGCGGGATGGTTTGGCACATGGCCCGCATGAAGCGCGATGCCCGACCAGGTCAGGCGCTGCATGAACGGCATGGGCGCGTTGGAATAGATGTTCGAGCGATGCCAGCGCCGCTTTTCCAGAATGCTGAACACGCCTGCGGGCGTGCGATACCCGGCACGACCGGTCGAGACGCGCGAAGAGGCGATGCTCTGGGTCCCGCGAAAGACTTCAAGCCTTTGATTATCAAGTGAAATCAATACTTTGAGGGGATCCGCCTGCGTTTCCGCGGCAAGGACATGGCCAGCGCCTGCCAAAAGTCCGAGCGCGGCAAACATCATGGCCGGCCGTAAAAAACGCATTACCGATCTCCATCTGGCTTGAAAAGGCGTGGCAGATAAATCATTGCGATTACGCCAGAATTTTATTGTACAAAAAAGCTAATGAAGCGTGAACCGCGCATGTTTCGAGATGGAACAAAACCTCGAAAGGCGATGCGGTTCAGCAACGCTCGGCATGAAATTCATGCCGGGTGCGGATGTTCTGTCACGACGGGTTTTCAAGCGCCTCGCGGCGCATCTCGAGCTCCAGCCACCGGGTCTCCGCGGCGTCGCGTGCCGTGCTCAATTCGGCGAGTTCTGCGCTCAGGCGCGCAAATGCCTCCGGGTCACGCCGGTAAAGCTGCGGATCGGCAAGCCGGGCTTCCAGATCCGCGATCCTGCGCGCCATGGCCGCAATTTCACCGGGCAGCTTTTCCAGCGCGTGCTTGTCCTTGAAGCTCAGCCGCGCGGCCTGTCTTGGTTGGTGTGCCTGCGCAGATTTTGCTGCTTGTGAGCCACGCTCACGCATGCCGCGCTCGCCCTGATCCCGGCGCGCCGGCATATCATGACCACGCTGCGCAACCATATCGGCATGGCCCCCGGCATATTCCACCCAGCGCCCCTCCCCTTCCCAGGCAATCACCGATGTGACAATGCGGTCGAGGAAATCGCGATCGTGGCTGATCAGCAGAATCGTGCCGGCATACTCGCCCAGCATGTCCTGCAAGGCATCCAGCGTCTCGAGGTCCAGATCATTCGTCGGCTCATCGAGCACCAGCAGATTGGATGTTCCCGCCATGGCGCGCGCGATCATGACCCGGGCGCGCTCACCCCCTGAGAGTGCGCTCAGCGGGCTGTAGAGCTGTTCGGGTGAAAACAGGAAATCCTTCATGACGCTGACAACATGGCGCTGCTCGCCGGCGATCGTGACGATATCGCTACCGCCGCCCGTGAGCGCATCCTTCAGGCTCATCTGCGGGTCTGCCTCGAGCCGCTTCTGGTCGATACGCGCAACCTCCAGGTTGGTGCCAAGGCGTACATGGCCGCTGTCCGGCGCCATCTGGCCGGTAAGCAGCTTGACCAGTGTCGTCTTTCCGGTGCCATTCGGGCCTATGATGCCAACCCGCTCGCCGCGCATGATGCGCAGGGAAAGATCGCGCACGATGAGGGTCTCGCCGAAGGATTTCGTGATCTCTTGCGCCTCGCACACCAGCGCGCCCGAATCCCTTGCCGTGGCGCTGCGCAACTCGGCCCGCCCGGCCGGACCGCGATGCTCGCGCGCAGCCTGGCGCAGGGCATGAAGCTCGGCAAGCCGGCGCACGTTGCGCTTGCGCCTGGCGCTCACCCCATGGCGCAGCCAGTCATCCTCTGCCGCTATCTTGCGCGCCAGCTTGTGCTGCGCCTCGCGCTCCTCTGCGAGAACCGTGTCGCGCCAGTCCTCGAAGGCGGCGAAGCCGATTTCCGCGCGCCGCGTCTGGCCACGGTCGAGCCAGACCGTGATGCGCCCAAGCCGTTCCGCGAAGCGCCGGTCATGGCTGATCAGAACAAGCGCGCCCGCATAGCGCGCCAGCCGGTTTTCCAGCCATTCGATCGCCGGCAGATCCAGATGGTTGGTGGGCTCATCGAGCAGCAGGATATCGGGCTGCGGCGCAAGAACGCTGGTGATCGCGGCGCGGCGCGCTTCCCCGCCCGACAGATGCCGCGGGTCCTCATCGCCGCTCAAGCCCAGCTCATCAAGCATCACACGCACCTGATGCGAATCTGCGGCGGATGAGAGACCTGCTGAGGCAAAATCGAAAACGCTAGTATGACCTGACATGTCAGGCTCCTGGGACAGATAACGCACGGTCGCGCCCGGCTGAATGAACCGCGTGCCGCGATCAGGCTCGACAAGACCGGCGGCGATTTTCATCAATGTCGATTTGCCAGAACCGTTGCGCCCCACCAGACAGATCCGCTCGCCGCGTGCGGCGCTCAATGAGGCGCCTTCCAGCAGCCCGGTGCCGCCAAAGCCCAGGTGAATATCGGTGAGTTGCAAGAGTGGAGCCGTCATGCGGTGGATATTGCACGAGCGCAGGCGAACGGCAATGCGGCTGATGACGGCATGACCGGCTGCCAGAGCGAAGTACCGCCTGCATGATGCGGAAGGGGCTGGATCGGGACGCAGCGAAAGGGCACCGCCGCACTTGAGCCAGCGCCCCGATGTACAGTCCGTTGCGGCGGTTCTACTCGACGGTTATCGTGATCTGCTCCGACATAACCGGCGGGTCATGCGGAACGTGATTGTGATCCCCGAGCAGGAGCTGAAGCGTGTGCTGGCCGGCGGGCAGCTCGATCGTTGCTTCCGTCTGGCCGCCGCCGAAATGGCGATAATTGTCATCAGCGGGGATGTTCTCGTCCATGGGCGGAAGACCGGCGTTGACGATCAGATGGTGATGCCCCGTCTTTTCCTTCTCCACACCGGCGGGCGCGACGCCCATGCCGCTGAGACCGAATATAACCTTGACGGGGCTGGAAACGGTGGCGCCGTCTTCGGGCGATACAAAGTAGACTTTGACGCCATCAGGTGCAGGCGTACGGTCCTGCGCATGCGCCGCGCCAGCGACCATGACCAGCACAAAGGCCGCCGCGATGGCTTTGAAATGTTGCAGTTTCAACTTATCCTCCCTTGGAACGTATTCTGAATGTTGGAGACTACGATAGGAATGCAATCACGTTTCAAGAACCAGTTCCTGCCGCAATCACATGAAGACAATCGAATGTTTGTTTTATTTAGCATATGATTATACCCTAAACTATTGCTTTGGTAACCGATTTTAACCAACAGCTTGAAGCAATGTCTTGGATGAAACAGGAGCAGACTTGCGGCCCAAAAAACGCGCCTCTTCGACACGGTGCGGGAGGGGGGGCTGACATGCTGGACATGGGCCATGGCTGAAACGCACCTCATGCGCGACGACACGCTCGCCAAGGAAATGCGCAAGGCGGTGATCGGCGTCGTGATCGCCGGTGGGCTCGCCCGGCGCATGGGCGGCGGCGACAAGGCCCTGCGGCTTTTGGACGGCCGGCCGTTGCTGGCACATGCCATCGAGCGGCTGCGCCCGCAGACGAGCGAAATGATCCTGAACGCCAATGGCGACCCGGCGCGTTTTGCCGAATTCGGCCTTGAGGTGATCGCCGACCCGGTCCCCGGCTTCATCGGTCCGCTGGGCGGGGTGCTGGCCGGCCTTGAATGGGCGCTCAGCCACAGGCCCGAGGCGCGCTGGATCGCCACCGCGGCTTCGGATACGCCGTTCTTCCCGCGTGATCTGGTGCAGAAGCTGCTTGCTGCCGTGGCCTCACGGCCGGCTTGCATCGCGATTGCCGCAACGCCCGAGCGCGCGCACCCGGTCTTTGCGATCTGGCCGGTCTCTTTCGCGCATGCCCTGCGCACCGATATCGTCGCCGGCGCCCGCAAGATGCTGGATGAGGTGGCGCGGCTTGGACATGTCAGCGTCACGTTCGCGCCCCTCAGCACCGCCTGCGGCACGATTGACCCGTTCTTCAACGCCAACTGGCCCGAAGACCTGATCGAAGCCGAGCGCCTGGCGCACCTTGCGCTCTAGATCTCGTTCAAAGAAACCGGCGTCCACTTTTGCTGGAAGTGCCCTAGCTGCTGACCGCTTCGCCGTTGCCACGGCCGGCAGAACTCAGGCCCGTCTTCATCCCCGGGCCATGGATCAGCGCAGCGCGCGCTTCAAATGCGGTGACAAATTTGCGGAAGGCGCGGTCGAACATCGCCCCCATCAGCATTTCGAGCGGGATCGAGCGGAATTCGTATTCGAGCTTGAAGACGATCTCGCTCGCCTGTTCAGCCAATGGCACGAAGCGCCACTCGTTCTCCAGATGACGGAACGGTCCATCGACATAATTGACCAGGATGCGCCGTTCATCTGGAACCAGATCGACACGTGTGATGAAGGATTCGCGCAAGAACCGGTAGGCCACGGTCATGTCGGCAATGATGGTCTCGCCTTTTGGGCCGGGTGAGCGCCGGCGCACGGTCAGGCTCTCGCACAATGGCACGAAAAGCGGATAGCGTTCGATATCTGCGACCAGCGCGAACATCTCATCAGGGCCATAGGGCACCTGGCGGGTCGTTGCATATTTTTTCATTGAGCCCCCGTCAAGCCGCTCAGGCACCTGGCCGCGTGTGCTCTGCAGCCGGGCGCTGAAGCGCCGCCTTGCGCGCGCGCGACAGCCGGGCGAAATCCTCGCCGGCATGGTAGGATGAGCGCGTGAGCGGGCTAGCCGAGACCATCAGGAAGTTCTTGCCATAGGCCGCGCTCTCATATCCGGCGAATTCATCGGGCGTGACGAAGCGGTCGATCGCGGCGTGTTTGCGCGTCGGCTGCAGATACTGGCCGATGGTCAGGAAATCGACATCGGCACAGCGCATGTCGTCCATCACCTGCAACACTTCAGCGCGGTTTTCACCAAGACCCACCATGATGCCCGATTTCGTGAAGACCTCGCCGTCAAGTTCCTTGGCGCGCTGAAGCAGGCGCAGCGAATGGAAATAGCGCGCCCCTGGGCGGATCGTCGGATATAGCGACGGCACGGTTTCCAGATTATGATTGAAAACGTCGGGCCGCGCGGCGATGACGCGCTCCAGTGCGCCGTCCTTGCGCAGGAAGTCGGGTGTCAGCACTTCGATGGTCGTTGCCGGCGAAGCGGCGCGGATGGCCGAGATCACGGCGGCAAAGTGTGCCGCGCCGCCATCGTCCAGATCATCGCGATCCACCGAGGTGATGACGACATGCTCAAGGCCGAGCCGGGCGACCGCTTCGCCGACGCGGGCTGGCTCATCACCATCGAGCGGGTCGGGGCGGCCGGTGCGCACATTGCAGAATGCGCAGGCGCGCGTACAGATTTCGCCCATGATCATCATGGTCGCATGCTTCTTTTCCCAGCATTCGCCGATGTTGGGACAGCCGGCTTCCTCACACACCGTGACCAGTTGCAGCTCGCGCATGAGGTTGCGGGTCTCGGCATAAGCGCGCGATCCTGGCGCCTTGACGCGGATCCAGTCAGGCTTGCGCAGCAGCGGCGTGTCGGGCCGGTTGCGCTTTTCGGGGTGGCGCAGAACGGGCTGGCGCTTGTCGATGAGTGTCACCATGCGATGATCCTGACCAGAGGCGGGCCGCGCGGGGGCGCAGGCCGGCTTTGTTCAAATGTCACTAGAAGATAGGCGCATACGCACTGCGGGTAAAGCCGGCGGACATTTCGCCGCGTTCGCGCCCGCTCAGATCTGGCGTGCGCCCGTGCCGGCATTTTCCGGCACGAGACGCGATGCAAGCGTGATGATGAGCGCACCGATGCCCATCAGGATGCCGATGAAGCCGATGATCCCGCCGACAAACGGAATGAGCGTCAGCAACATCAGGATGAGCGCGCCCAGACCAAGCAGCAGGATGCGCCCGCCTGCCCCCTTCGGATTTCCAGCGCGGTTCGCCACCCATTCACCAAGACCAAAGCTTGCAGAACTGTAGCCGAGGATGAGCAGCGCCGGGATAATGAGCATGAGCGCAAGACCGAGCGGCAAGCCGATGAGCAGCACAATCAGCAAGATCGCGCCGAGCACTGTCAGAACCAGCGCCAAGAACCCGCGCAGCAGACTTCCAGCAGGCCGGTCCATGAGCGTGTCGATGGTCTGCTCGACACTGCCGCGAACCAGCCACACCGCGATCAGCCCCAGCACCAGCGCGCTCAATGCGAAAACGGCAGGCATCAATATGAAGAGCGCGAACGCCGCGCCGCCGGCACCCGGCATGTCCATTTCCTCAAGTCCGAGCGTGCTCAGCCGGCCGCTGATCTGGGCTGCGGGCGATATATCGGGGCGCTGCTGCGAGTAAATCTCGACATCGCCGCTGATCCTTGCGGCGTCGGTGATGCGCACGCTGCGCGCGCGGATGGTCACGGGCCCGTCGGTCTGGCCGGAGAAGATGACCTCATCGCCCGAAAGCTCTATGGAGGCTGCGCTTGTGCCGCGATAATCGACGAGCGCTGCGGCCGCCGCCAGATTGCTGCTCAGCACCGACTGAGCCTCGATGATCACCGACGCGCCGGCCAGTTGCGCCACGCCCATAACCCGCGCTGCAAGCGAGACTTCCGCGCCCGCGGCCCACAATTCGCCGCCAACCTGCCCGGCGACCGAAACCCGGCTTCCCGCAGCGAACACGTCACCGCCCGCCGCCGCATTGATCTCGACGATGGCGCCGGCGGCGAATATGTCCTTCGCGACCCGCCCGCGCACACGCACGCTGGCGCCGGCCACGCCGACATCATCGCGGCCATCCGCGCTGACGTCGACACGCGCGCCAGCCTCCCACAGGTCGCGATCGGGATCGGCGAACACGGGATGTGCCGCGCTTGAGACCAGCAGCGCGCAAAGCGCGAGAGAAAGGCTCAGGAGCAAACGTGCCATATCGACCTTCTACGGATGGAACGATGGCGGGCAAAATGGCCGGGCGCCCGCGCGATCGCGATTTGTCTTGTCGTCTGCTTCTAGCGCCGTCGCAGCGCGCGATCAAATGTGAATGACGCGGCCATACGCATCGAGCACGGATTCATGCATCATCTCGGACAGGGTCGGGTGCGGGAATACCGTATGCATCAACTCGGCTTCGGTGGTCTCCAGCGTCTTGGCGATCCCATAGCCCTGGATGAGTTCGGTCACTTCTGCGCCGATCATGTGCGCGCCGAGCAACTCGCCGGTCTTGGCGTCGAATATCGTCTTGATCAGGCCTTCAGGCTCGCCCAGCGCAATGGCCTTGCCGTTGCCCTGATAGGGGAAGCGCCCGACCCGGATCTCATGGCCTGCCGCCCTGGCCGCGGCCTCGGTCATGCCGACAGAAGCGATCTGCGGAGCGCAATAGGTGCAGCCGGGTATGTTGCCGGTCTTCAGCGGATGCACGTCGTTGACGCCGGCGATCTTCTCCACGCAGATGACGCCTTCGTGGCTGGCCTTGTGGGCAAGCCACGGCGGGCCGACGACATCGCCGATGGCGTAGATGCCCGGTACGCCCGTACGGCACCATTCGTCGATGACGATGTGGCCGCGCTCGATCTTCACGCCAGCCTCTTCCAGCCCCAGATCCTCGACATTGCCGGTGATCCCGATCGCCAGCACGGCGCGGTCGAACTTCGCGCCCTCGATCTTGCCGTCTGACAGTTTGATCGTCGCCTTGACGTGGTTCCTGGCCGGCTCGAGCGCATCAACGCTTGCACCGGTGTGGATGGTCATGCCCTGCTTTTCAAACGCCTTGCGCGCCAGCAGGGAAATCTCCTCGTCTTCTACGGGCAGAATGCGGTCCATGACCTCGACGACCGTCACTTCGGCTCCCATCGACCGGAAGAAGCTGGCGAATTCGATGCCGATCGCGCCAGATCCGATCACCAGCAGCGAGGCGGGCATCATCTCCGGCACCATGGCTTCCCGGTAGGTCCAGATCAGCTTGCCGTCGGGCTCAAGCCCGGGAAGCGTGCGCGCCCGCGCGCCTGTCGCGATGATGATGTGCTTGGCGCTCAGCTCCGGCAGGTCTGCGCCGTCCTTGCCGCTCAGGCTCACCCGCCCCGGACCATTCAGCCGCGCCCTGGCATCGAACACCGTCACCTTGTTCTTTTTGAGCAGATAGCCGACGCCGCCGGCCAGCTTGCCGGCTATCTTGCGCGAGCGCTTCACCACCTTGTCGATGTCAAAGCCGACGTCCTTCACCGACAGGCCGAACTCCCCGGCATTTTGCATAAGGTGATAGACCTCGGCGGTACGCAAAAGCGCCTTGGTAGGGATGCAGCCCCAGTTGAGGCAGATGCCTCCGAGATGCTCGCGCTCGACCACGGCCGCCTTCATGCCGAGTTGCGCAGCGCGGATAGCCGCGACATAGCCGCCCGGCCCTGCGCCAATGACAATCAGATCGAACGAGGTTTCAGCCATGATCTTCTCCTGCACGTGCGAGGGCACACCGGGTGTTCCCGAAAAAAAAGACGCTGGCCTACGCCGTGCACAATGGCGAAGGCCGGTGCATCACGCTGCAGAGGGCGCAGGCGGCCGCTCGAACAGGCGCCGCCACACCGAACTGAGCATGAAACCCAGCAGCAGGGAAATGCTGCATATCACGGGGCGGGTGATGATGCTGCCCACGGCGAAAAGGAGCGCGCCATCATCCTGTCCGGCAAACAGCACCGCCTGCGCATGGGTGTCGCTCAGCACATAAATCAGGTCCGTCACGCCGAGAACCGCCAGCGCTGCTGCAAAATAGAGGCTGAAGCGCAGCGGCTTGTCCACCCGATTGCGTGCCAGCAGCCACCCGATCACGAGGCTGGCAACAATCATCGTGGGAATGATGATCAATGCGCCGATGTTTTGCAGAATGACGCCTGTGACCTGCGGGTTCTGCCCGTTGGTCAGTTGCATGCTGCTGACGGTTGCAGACATGCCAGCGAGCATGGACAGGAATTGCAGCGCTACGAACAGCAAGAGCGCGATGATGATCGCGGAAATGAACATGTTGCGATAGACCAGGCGGCCATCGGGCAGGTGTGGCTCGCGTTTGTCGCGCAGACGCGTCGATATGCTATGGAAAAGCGGGATGGCCGCGGCGGGCACGAGAACCTTGAAGACTTCTTTCAATGTGCTTGCTTCAGAAAGCACGCTGTCAACGAAATAAAGCGCGATAAAGATGAACAAGAAAACCGCAACAGCAGATACGATGACTGGGAAATCAATCCTGTAAGTTTCCTGGCGTGCTGTCTCCATTCTGACCCCCTCTGAATGACATGGTACCGCCAATAACCGATGCTTGGATTTAACACATATTCAAATAAGCATCATTACAGGCTCTTCGATGAAGCCCTTGAAGGCAGCAAGAAGCTGTGCGCCCAGCGCGCCATCGACCACTCGGTGATCACAAGACAAGGTGCAGGACATGACGGTTGCAATGCGGATGTCGTTGCCCTTGACGACGGGACGGCGCTCGGCCTGACCGACCGAAAGGATCGTGGCGTGCGGCGGATTGATGACCGCATCGAACCGGCGGATGCCAAACATGCCAAGGTTGGAGATCGCCGTGGTGCCGCCTTGATATTCATGGGGCGCCAGCCGGCGCTTGCGTGCGCGTGCCGCCAGGTCCTTCATGTCGGCCGAAAGCTGAACGAGGCTTTTTTCCGCCACATCGCGCAGCACTGGCGTGAACAGCCCGCCCTCGACGGCGACGGCAACGGCAATGTCGGTGTGTCGGGAGATGAGGATACCGCGCTCGGTCCACACCGCGTTCGCCAGCGGCACATCACGCAGCGCCAGTCCCATGGCCTTGATGATCAGGTCGTTGACCGACAGCTTGTAAGCGCCCTCGCCGTCCTTGGGCGCGCGCGCGTTCAGGTTCTGGCGAGCCGCCATGAGCTGGTCGAGTTCGCAGTCGATCGACAGATAAAAATGCGGGATGGTCGTCTTGGCCAGCGTCAGGCGCTCGGCGATGGTCCGGCGCATGTTGTCGTGGGGCACGAGTTCGTAGCTGCCCTCCTCGAACATTGCGAGGATCTGCTCATCGCCGATGGCGCGCGGCGCGCTTGGCGATACCGGAGCGCTCGGTATCAGCGCCTTGGCTGATGATGGCGGGGCGTCCTGGGCCTGCGGCTCGATGCCCATGACATCGCGCTTCATGACATCGCGCTTGATGATCCGTCCGTGCGGGCCCGAGCCTGCGATCTGCGACAGGTCGAGGCCCGATTGCGCCGCTATGCGCCGGGCCAGCGGCGACGCCATGATGCGCCCGCCCTGGCCATTGGCGCCCAAGGTCTGCATTTTTTCTGCGCCCTGCGAGGCTGCGACCTGCGGCTTTTCCGGTTCGGCCGCAGCGGCGCCTTGGCTGGCTGGTTGACTGGCCGCGCTGGCGGCTGCAAACCCTTCCAGTTCGCTCGCCTGCTCGCCCTCGCCAAGCAGCAGCGCGATGGGCCTGTTGACGGCCACGCCCTCGGTCCCTTCGCCCACGAGGATCCGGCCGAGCGTCCCTTCCTCGACGGCCTCGACTTCCATGGTGGCCTTGTCGGTCTCGATTTCCGCGATCACATCGCCGGCGGCCACGGCGTCACCTTCCTTGACCAGCCATTTGGACAGCTTGCCCTCTTCCATGGTTGGCGACAAAGCGGGCATCAATATCGGGATCGGCATGGCGGTATCCGTTTGGACTTATGGGTTGATCATGAAGACGCGCCGGAACGCCAGCGATAGCCGAATGTCAAATAGGCCAGCGCCATGTAGACGATAAACGCGACCGCCCAGCCAAGCAATGCACCGACATAGTAAAAGATGAAATTGCTGCCGTTTAAGAATAGCAGGCCGCGCAGGCGCTCGGGCGAGGTGACGGGAATTTCGGCGCGGTTCCAGGCGGCGATGATGACCTCGATCAGATCGCTCACGGTGAACGCCATGCCACCGAGAAACAGGAAACTCATCGTCAGGATGAAGAATGCCAGCAGCCGCAATCCCAGCCCCGAAGCGCCGAGAAAGAAATAAAGCGCGGCGATATAGGCCGAGACGATGGTGAAGAACACCGAGAACAGGGCGAGGATGAAGCTCGCGACATCGATGCGGCTCTGGGTGAGATCGCCGAATGTCATCTCCATATGTGCTCTCCGGGCCCGCTCACGTCGGCTTGGCCGTTCGTGGCCGGGAATAGAGGAATGTCATGTACACCACCACGAAGCAGACGGCTGCGAACAGTCCCAGGCCTGTGGGCAGCCCCGCGATGAAGGCGCAGATGCAGCCGGACATCAATGGCGCCACCGGCAGAACCGTGTCGGCGGCCATGATGCGCAATTGCGTGTCGTCGATCAGGCTCGGCTCTGGCACGACTATTCCCCCACCCCGCGCGCTTGCGGGGTCAGCCCATATACAATACGGATTTCGCCGCGGCTACCACCTGAGCGGCGCTCGGCAGGGCGAGCTTTTCCAGATTGGCGGCATAGGGCATGGGAACATCTGCGCCCGTAACGGCGGCGGGCGGCGCATCCAGGTGATCGAACGCCTCCATGGCGACGCGCGCGCAGACCTCCGAGGCAATCGAGGCGATCGGCCAGGCCTCCTGCACCACCACGATACGGTTGGTCTTCTTCACCGAGGCGATGACGCTTGCCATGTCGAGAGGGCGCAGCGTGCGCAGGTCGATGACCTCGGCGTTGATACCTTCTGCGGCCAGCGTCTCGGCGGCCTCCAGCGAATAGACCATGCCGCGGGCGAACGAGACGATAGTGACATCATCGCCTGCGCGCACGATCCTGGCCTTGCCGATCGGCAGCACCCAGTCATCGAGCCTGGGCACTTCGAAGCTCGTCCCATACAGCATCTCGTTTTCCAGGAATACCACCGGGTTGGGATCGCGGATGGCAGCTTTCAAAAGGCCCTTGGCATCGGCCGCTGAATAAGGCGCGATGACCTTCAGGCCGGGCACATGGGCATACCAGGCGGAATAGCACTGGCTGTGCTGGGCGGCGACGCGCGAGGCCGCGCCATTGGGGCCGCGAAAGACGATGGGGCAGCGCATCTGACCGCCCGACATGTAGAGCGTCTTGGCCGCCGAATTGACGATGTGGTCGATCGCCTGCATGGCGAAGTTCCAGGTCATGAACTCCACGATCGGCTTCAGGCCGGCGAATGCAGCGCCGACGCCAACCCCGGCGATGCCATATTCCGTGATCGGTGTATCGACCACGCGAGCGGCGCCGAATTCTGCCAACAGCCCCTGGGTGACCTTGTAGGCGCCTTCATATTCGGCGACTTCCTCGCCCATGATGAACACCTCGGGATCGGCGCGCATCTCCTCGGCCATGGCGTCGCGCAGTGCCTCGCGCACGGTCTGGCTAAGGAATTCGGTGCCTTCAGGCACATCTGGGTCGGCGATCGGCTCGGCCTGGCTGGGCCGGGTCATGATCGTTGGCGCAGCGGGCGCGGCGGCCGCCGGTTTCGCCGACGAGGTGGCGGCAGGCTTGGCGGGCGCGTCTGCGGGCACATCCTCGCCATTGCCGAGGATGATGGCGATCGGCGTGTTGACCTTGACGCCTTCGGTGCCCTCGGCAACCAGGATCTTGCCGAGCTTGCCCTCATCGACGGCTTCGACTTCCATCGTCGCCTTGTCGGTCTCGATCTCGGCGATGACGTCGCCCGATACGATATCGTCGCCTTCGGCCTTGAGCCACTTGGCGAGCTTGCCCTCTTCCATGGTGGGCGAAAGCGCGGGCATCAGAACTTCTGTCGGCATTGGGTCCCTATGACATCAAAGTGGCATGAAACGCGCAGGTAAGACGGTTGCGAAATCGCCAGCGTGCTCCCGCGTGATCTGCATCTCCGGAAGATCGGCGGGCAATCACGGCGCCCTGCCGGGCCGCCGGGCCTGAAAGCGAAGCGAGCCGGAGGCAGTCGGGTTCAAGCGCCAACCAGCCTCATGGCCGCGCCGGCTAGTCCAGCCCGACAAGAGCCAGCCGCCGCCAGTGGCGATGATTGCACCTTGCCTCTACCCTGCTCTTCATCCACGTCTCCTCATCGGTTGCGTATCTCACCGGTTCTTGTCGCCGGCTAGCCCGTCATCTCCGAGGCCTGAAACGGTACACTCACATCGGCCCACAATTCGCCCTCGTCGGGCTCGGGATTGTTCATGGCGAATTCCGCCGCCTCGTTCACGATGGCGCGTATTTCCTTGTCGATCTGCTTCAACTCGTCTTCGCTGTGGCCCGCTTCGAGAAGCCGCAGGCGAACTTTCTCGATCGGGTCCTGTTCGGTGCGCATCTTCTGCACCTCGTCGCGCGAGCGATATTTGGCCGGGTCCGACATCGAATGGCCGCGATAGCGATAGGTGATCATCTCCAGGATCATCGGGCCGTTGCCCTCGCGGGCGTGGCTTATCGCCCGTTCGCCGGCGTCCTTGACCGCGCGCACATCCATCCCGTCGACGCGCTCGCCGGGGATGCCGAAGCTGACACCGCGCTGTGACAGATCGGTGGTCGAGGACGAGCGTTCGATACTCGTGCCCATGGCATATTTGTTGTTCTCGATGATGAACACGACCGGCAGTTTCCACAGCTTGGCCATGTTGAAGGCTTCATAGACCTGGCCCTGATTGGCCGACCCGTCGCCGAAATAGGTCAGCGACACGAACCTGTCGCCGCGATATTTGTTGGCAAAGGCAAGCCCGGCGCCAAGCGGCGCGGTAGCGCCGACGATGCCGTGCCCGCCGTAGAATTTCTTCTCCACGGAGAACATGTGCATCGAGCCGCCCTTGCCCTTGGAATAGCCGTCGCGGCGCCCGGTCAACTCGGCCATGACGCCCTTGGGGTCCATCCCGCAGGCCAGCATGTGCCCGTGATCCCGGTAAGCAGTGATGACCTGATCGCCGTCATGGACATTCATCTGCATGCCCACGACCACGGCTTCCTGGCCGATATACAGATGGCAGAACCCGCCGATATAGCCCATGCCGTAAAGCTGGCCGGCCTTTTCCTCAAAACGGCGGATCAGCAGCATTTCGCGGTAGGCATGCCGCTCCTGTTCCGGCGTGAATTCGGCGAAGCTGTTACTGCGGGGCTGCGCGGCGCCGTTATGTTCGGCATGCGCTGCATCTTCCGCTTCGCCGGGTATGCCGGCCTCATCTGTGGCCATGACAGTCTCCAAACCATTGCACTTGAGTTCAGTGTATCGCCATCATCAGGCGGATAACAACCGATTCTGGAATGGATGGCGCGGTTTTGCCCGCCACGCCGGACAGGTTCTGGTGAAGTCGGGGGGCGCAGCAGAACGCCAGGGCTATTGCGTTTGGCCGGGCGCGTTGATGATGACGGTCTCGCCGGGACGTATGAGATTTAGCAGCGCGCGCGCCTGTTCATCGACAAGATCGGCGCCCTCGCCACTGACATCGCCAAGCAGCACGATATCACGTTCAAGCCGCTCGCGCCGCGCCTTGAGCGCGGCGATCTCGGCCTCCATCCCGCTGAGTTGAGCTTCCAGCACCGCCCGCCGGTCAAGCCCGTTCTGCCCGCGCATCGCCTGATGTCCGAAGAACGCGATCAGCCCGCATAGCATCAGCGCCAGCCCAACGCTCTTTATCTCGCGCCAAACTCGGTTGCTGATGTACATCGCCCGCTCCAGCCTGACCCGGTCTCAAATCATCATCGCGATGTTTGCCCGAGCGCGCTTTGCAAAGAGTTAAGCCTGGCGATTAAAAGCCTGCCCTGCCGGGAAGGACCGCAAGCCCGGCATAAGTGGCGCTGGTGCCGAGTTCGTCCTCGATACGCATGAGCTGATTATATTTCGCGGTACGGTCCGAGCGTGACAACGACCCGGTCTTGATCTGACCTGCCCCGGTGGCAACGGCCAGATCGGCGATGGTGGCGTCTTCGGTCTCGCCGGAGCGGTGCGAGATCACGCATCTGTACGAGGCCCGGTGAGCCATGTCGATCGCATCGAGCGTTTCGCTCAAGCTGCCGATCTGGTTCACCTTGATGAGGATCGCATTGGCGATCCCGCGCGATATCCCCTGCTTGAGCCGGGCACCGTTCGTGACGAACAGATCATCGCCGACAAGCTGGCAGCGCGCGCCAAGCACGGACGTCAATTCTGCCCAGCCCTCCCAGTCGTCCTCGGCCATGCCGTCTTCGATGGAGATGATCGGAAACCGGCTGCACAGATCGGCGTAGTATGCGCTCAACTGCCCGGCATCTAGCGACTTGCCCTCGCCAGCAAGCTCATAACGGCCACCCCTGTAAAATTCGCTGGCCGCGGCATCGAGCGCCAGAAACACATCCTCGCCGGGGCGATAGCCGGCCGCCTCGATGGCGCGCATGATGAAGCCGAGCGCCGCCTCTGCGGATGACAGCGCCGGCGCGAAACCGCCCTCATCGCCGACATTGGTACCGTGTCCGGCATCGTTCAAAAGCTTGCGCAGCGCGTGGAAAGTCTCCGCACCGATGCGCACTGCATCGCGCAGACTGGCCGCGGCAACGGGCATGATCATGAATTCCTGGATGTCGATGGGGTTGTCGGCGTGCGCGCCGCCATTGATGATGTTCATCATCGGCACCGGAAGCACGCGCGAGCCGATCCCGCCAATATAACGGTAGACCGGCAGACCCGCACTTTCCGCAGCCGCCTTGGCGACCGCAAGCGACACGCCAAGCACCGCGTTCGCCCCCAGCCGGGCCTTGTTGGGCGTGCCGTCAAGCTCGATCAAGGCGTTGTCAATATGGCGCTGGTCCTCCGCGTCGAAGCCTTGCAGCCGGTCGAGGATCTCGCCATTGACCGCGTTCACGGCGCGCAGCACACCCTTGCCGCCATAGCGCTGGTCGCCGTCACGCAGCTCATGCGCCTCATGCACGCCGGTCGACGCGCCAGATGGCACCGCTGCGCGCCCCAGCGCCCCGTCTTCAAGTATCACATCGACCTCGACCGTCGGGTTGCCGCGACTATCGAGTATTTCCCGGGCCATGATATCGGCGATGGCGGTCATGCTTATTTTCCTGTTCTGGCCGGCCGAGCGCCCGTATGCCAGTTTTGGCTCACGCCTCGATGAAGGCGAGCCAGTGAATGATGCTGCCCAGAACGAACAGGGCAAGAAGCGCAAGCGACACAGGCGGACGGATGGGGAAGTAGATCGGCTGTAAAATGGCGCGAAATGCCCAGAATACGCCGCCCGCCAGCAGAATTGGCTTCGCGATGGCCGACTGCGGCGCCGACATGGCGAGGCCGGCGGCAATCGCGAAGAAAACGAAGGTCAGGCAAAGGTTCAGGACCTGGGTGATGCCCACATTGATGCGACCCGATCCAGCGAGGCTTGCAGGCCAGTTGAAAAGCCGCCAGAACAGCAGATGAAATACACCGAAGCTGGCGTTGAAGATGATCGCAGCTGTCAGCATGGCCCCTCCGAACCGGAATTTTTCTATGTCGAAACAGGAAGACACGTCAAGCCTGCCGGCGCTGGTGCTGTTTTCCGGCGGGCAGGACTCGACCGTGTGTCTGGCCTGGGCGCTGGAGCGATTTGCGCGCGTTGAGACGATCGGTTTCGATTATGGCCAGCGTCACCGCGCCGAGCTGGATGCGCGCACCATCGTGCGCGATCATATCGGCGCGCTTTGCCCGGCCTGGAAGCAACGGCTGGGCGAGGACCATCTGCTTGAATTGCCCACGCTTGCCCGCATAAGCGAAACCGCCCTGACGCGCGACAGCGAGATCACCATCAGCCAGGCCGGTCTGCCCACAACCTTCGTGCCGGGCCGCAACCTTCTGTTCTTCACTTACGCGGCGGCGCTCGCCTATCGTCGGGGCATTGCCGATCTGGTCGGCGGCATGTGCGAGACCGATTATTCGGGCTATCCCGATTGTCGCAACGAGACGCTGGAGAGCCTCGCACGCGCGCTGAGCCTAGGCATGGACCGGGCATTTGCCATCCACACGCCGCTCATGTGGATCGACAAGGCGGGCACATGGGCGCTGGCGCATGAACTCGGCGGCGCGGCGCTGGTCGGCTTGATTGTCGAGGATACGCACACATGTTATCTCGGCGAGCGCACCATGCGGCATGACTGGGGCCATGGCTGCGGGGAATGCCCGGCCTGCACGCTGCGCGCGAAGGGCTGGCGCGAATGGCACGGCAAGACGGCCGTCAGCGACTAGGCAGATGTATTCGCTCAAGGAAATCTATTTTACCCTGCAAGGCGAAGGCGCGCAGACCGGACGCGCCGCCGTGTTCGCGCGCTTTGCAGGCTGCAATCTGTGGAGCGGACGCGAGGCCGACCGCGCTGCCGCCATCTGCCGCTTCTGCGACACCGATTTCATCGGCACCGACGGACCCGGCGGCGGCAAGTTCGCCGATCCCCCGGCCCTTGCGGATGCGATTGCGCAGCGCTGGCCGGGTGGGCCGGGCGGGCTTGTGGTGTTCACCGGAGGCGAGCCGCTGCTGCAACTGGACGGCGATCTCATCGCGGCGGTGCACGGGCGCGGCCTGCAAGTCGCGGTGGAAACGAACGGTACGATCCCAGCGCCCGCCGGCATCGACTGGCTGTGCGTCAGCCCCAAGGCCGGCGCCCCCCTGGTGCAGCGCGAGGGCAGTGAACTGAAGCTCGTCTATCCGCAAGACGACGCTCCGCCGGAACTGTTTGCCGGCCTGGATTTTGGCCATTTTTTCCTGCAGCCGATGGATGGACCGCACCGCGAGGCCAACACGCTCAAGGCTGTGCGCTATTGCCTTGCACATCCGCACTGGCGGCTGTCGCTGCAAACCCATAAATATATTGGCCTGGCATAGGCTGAATGCGCAGCAGCATATCGCGCGCTAGAAACGTGCGGGTGCCCGCATTGACGAATGTCGCCCGTGCCGGCATGAAACGCACAAGGGGGGCATTTGCGCTCCGCCCGCAGTGATGATCCAGACATGCAGATGACACGCATCTACAAAGACTTCACCTTCGAAGCGGCCCATGTCCTGCCGAGTGCGCCGGCAGGCCACCCCAATGCGCGGGTTCACGGCCATTCGTTTCATGTGCGCGTCGTCATCGCCGGCGAGCCGCAGCCGGACAGCGGGCTGGTGATGCATTTCGATGATCTGTCAGCAGCCATTGCGCGGGTGCGCGAGATGCTCGATCACAGGCTGCTGAACGACGTGCCCGGGCTTGGCGCACCAAGCCTTGAGATGACAGCGCGGTGGATCTGGTCGCAACTGGAAGAGCAGGTGCCGGGCCTTGTGGAAGTGCACATAGCACGGCCGACCTGTCAGGAGGGATGTATCTATACCGGGCCGCAGAGGGGCAAGCCATGAGCGAAGACGATGATATCGATCCAGGCAGGCAGGGCCTAAGCAAGCTGGGGCACATCAGCGACCGGCCGGCATCGCCAGGTGATGCGGCTCTCGAGCGCGTGGCCAACCCGCATTCCGGGCTTGCCTATCTGGTGCGTTTCACCTGTCCGGAATTCACCTCCATATGCCCGGTGACGGGACAGCCAGATTTTGCCCATCTGGTGATCGACTATGTGCCCGATGCGTGGATTATCGAGTCCAAGTCGTTGAAGCTTTACCTGAGCGCATATCGTGATCATGGCGCGTTCCACGAAGCGTGCACCATTGCGGTTGCCAGGGACATCTGCCGCGCTGCCGAGCCGAAATGGCTGCGTATCGGCGGCTACTGGTATCCGCGCGGCGGGATCCCGATCGACATCTTCTGGCAGACCGGCGCGCCGCCGGAAGGACTGTGGCTGCCGGATCAGGGCGTGGCGCCCTATCGCGGGCGGGGTTAGCGCGTCTTGACCACGCTGTCGATGGCCATGAGCTCGGCCAGCAGAGGTTTCAACTCGCTCAAGGGGATCATGTTCGGCCCGTCGGACGGCGCGCGCTCGGGCGCTTCATGCGTCTCGATGAACACGCCGGCAACGCCCACGGCAACAGCGGCGCGCGCCAGGACGGGGACAAATTCGCGCTGTCCGCCGCTGGTTGTCCCCTGCCCGCCCGGCTGCTGCACCGAATGGGTGGCGTCGAAGATCACGGGACATCCGGTCTGCGCCATGATCGGCAGCGCGCGCATGTCGCTCACCAGCGTGTTGTAGCCAAAGCTGGCGCCGCGCTCGGTCAGCATCACGTTCGCGTTGCCCGTCGCCAGGATCTTGGCCATCACATGTTTCATGTCCCATGGCGCAAGGAACTGCCCCTTCTTGACATTCACCACGCAGTTCGTGCGCCCGGCTGCGACCAGCAGATCGGTTTGCCGGCACAGGAAAGCCGGGATTTGCAGGACATCGACCACCGGCGCCAGCAAGGCGCATTGCTCTGGCGCGTGAACATCGGTGAGCACGCCGAGCCCGAGGCTTTCGCGGATCTCGGCAAATACCGGCAAGGCATCATGAAGGCCCACTCCACGGGCACTGGAAAGGCTGGTACGGTTGGCCTTGTCGAACGAGGTCTTGAAGACCAGCCCAAGCCCGAGTTCGCCTGCGATCTGCTTCAGCGCGGCGGCCATCTCCAGCGCGTGCGCCCGGCTTTCCATGGCGCATGGGCCGGCGATCACGCTCAGCGGCGCATCATTGGCGAAGGTCACGCCCCGCGTCTTTACCCGCGCATTCGGCTTCATCGGTTCGCTCACGCTGTGGCTCCTTTCGATATGCGCATCTGCTTGCCTACAAAGGCAGATTATCGTGCTTCTTCATGGGGATCTCGACCGCCTTGCCCTTGAGCATGTTGAGCGCGCGGGCGATCCTCACGCGCGTGTTGCGCGGCAGGATCACCTCGTCGATAAAGCCGCGCTCGGCGGCCACGAACGGATTGGCGAAACGGTCCTGATAGTCCTTGATGCGCCGGCTGATCTTGTCGGGATCGCCCAACTCGGAACGATACAGGATTTCCGCAGCGCCCTTTGGACCCATGACGGCGATCTCGGCGCTCGGCCAGGCATAATTCACATCGCCGCCGATATGTTTCGATGACATCACCACATAGGCCCCGCCATAGCCCTTGCGGGTGATCAGCGTCACCTTGGGCACACTCGCCTGGGAAAAGGCAAACAGCAGCTTGGCGCCGTGCTTGATCAGCCCGCCATATTCCTGGGCCGTGCCCGGCAGGAAGCCGGGGACATCGACGAAGGTGATGATCGGTATCTCGAAACAGTCGCAAAAGCGCACGAAGCGCGCGGCCTTGCGGCTGGCATCGGCGTCGAGCACGCCGGCCAGCACCATCGGCTGATTGGCGACGATGCCCACGGTGCGCCCCTCGATGCGCGCGAAACCGGTGATGATGTTGCGCGCAAACGCTTCCTGGATCTCGAAGAAATCGCCCTCATCAGCAACCTTGTGGATCAGCTCCTTCATGTCATAGGGCTTGTGGGGATCATCGGGGATCAGGGTGTCGAGCGAGGGCTCGACGCGCTCCGCAGTATCGCGCGTCGGCAATTCGGGCACGCCTGCGTGATTGTTGGAGGGCAGGAAATCAAGCAGCCGGCGCATCTGCAACAGGCATTCGACATCATTTTCATAGGCTCGGTCGGCGATCGAGGATTTCGTCGTGTGGATCGAGGCGCCGCCGAGTTGCTCTGCCGTCACCTCCTCGTTGGTCACGGTCTTGACCACGTCCGGGCCGGTGACGAACATGTATGAGGTGTCGCGCACCATGAAGATGAAATCGGTCATCGCCGGGCAATAGACATCACCGCCCGCGCACGGCCCCATGATCACCGAGATCTGCGGGATGACGCCTGATGCGGTGACGTTGCGCGCAAAGACATCGCCATAGCCGGCGAGCGCGGCCACGCCTTCCTGAATGCGCGCACCGCCAGCATCGAACAGCCCGATGATCGGCGCGCGCGCGCGCAGCGCCATGTCCTGGACCTTGGTGATCTTGCGCGCATGGGTTTCTGACAGCGACCCGCCGAACACGGTGAAATCCTTGGCGAAGACATAGATCAGCCGGCCGTTGATCGTGCCCCAGCCGGTGATCACCCCGTCGCCCGGAACAGTCTGATCGGCCATGCCGAAATCGGTGCAGCGGTGTTCGACGAACATGTCATATTCTTCGAACGAGCCTTCATCCATCAACAGCGCGATGCGCTCGCGTGCCGTCAGCTTGCCGCGTTTGTGCTGCGCGTCTATACGCGTCTGCCCGCCACCCAGCCGCGCGATGCCGCGACGGCGCTCCAGTTCCGCCAGAACTTCCTTCATGAACGCCTCCCGTCAGATCGGCTGTTATTCCATCTTGATAGGCGCATGCGCTGCGTTGCGCAACCTGGCTCGCGCAGGCGCAGGCTCATTGTTCATGCCTGCGGCGCGACCACCGGCGTGCGGCTGCCGCGCCGCGCCAGATAGATGCCAACAAGCGCCAGCGCCGTGCCCGCCAGATGGAGCCAGCTCAGCGTTTCCGCCAGCAGCGCCCAGGCCAGGAACGCCGCCGCAATGGGCTGGATCAGCAGGCTGAGCGAGGAAAAGGTGAGCGGCAAGGCAGCAAAACTGTAGGCAATCAGGCTTTGTCCGGCGACATGGCTGATGAGGGCGATGCCGAACAGGCTGGCCCAGCCGAGGATCGTATCGGGCAGCAGCGCTTCGCCCACCGCAAGCGCCATGGCAAGCAGCGGTATCGCGGTCGCCAGCGTGCTCCATGTCATGATGGTAAGGGCGGAGAAATCCTTGCGCAGCCTCGCCACGCTGAGCTGATAAGCGGCATAAAAGATAGCCGTCACCACGCCGAGGAAATCGCCAAACATATGCCCGGCGCCAAAGCTGGCAGAACCCGCGCTCAGCAGCCCGGCGCCTGCGATGGTAAGCACCAGGCCGGTCAGGAACAGCCGCGACAGAGCCTGACGGTACACCAGCCATGCCACCAGAGCGACGAACACAGGCGCAAGGTTGGCTAGCAGAGTGGCATTGGCCACGGTGGTGAAGCCGATGGCATAATGCCACACGGCCAGATCGCCGGCGAAGGCCAGCCCGCAAAGACAAAGCGCGAGCGCGGTGCGACCGCCGCCCGGCGCGAAAAAACGCGGCACCTGATGGCGCGACAGGAGCATAAGAAATGGCAGCGCAAGCGCCACGCGCCAGAAGGCCGTCGCCACCGGTCCCACCTCGCTGATGCGCACGAAAATCGGCGCAAAGGCGATGCCCAGGGCGCCGGCGATGAGCGCCAGCAAGGCAAGGCGCTGCTGTGCAAGCGGGGCCAGAAGCCGGGGCTGGCTCATTTATTGGCGCTTGCCGGACGGCGCAAGCAACGGGCCGCACCTGAGCCGTTCCCAGCATGCCGGCAGACGCGATACCATACTCCGCCCGACCGGCATCATGCGGCCTCAGCCAACGGCGACCGGCGCCGGGGCTCGATCGCTCCGTTGACCAGATCGAGCGGCGCGCTGATCTCCAGCCCGTGCAGCACCTCGCGGCCAAGGCGCACGCCGGTTCCCATCGCGTGCCACAATTCTTCGATCACCTGGGCTCGCCCGGTGCCCGAGATGGTGCGAAAGCTCTGCCGCTCAAGCGATGCAAGTATCGTCCTGATCCGCTCCATCTGGGTATAGAAGGCCACTACCTTGAAGATCACCGCACGCGGCAGGCTGGCAAGCTCGCTCAGATGGGTCTGATAGACCAGCGTATGTTCTGTGCCGGTGAAATGGGGCTGGAAGTTCGCATCGGACTCGACCGCCTGTTTGACGCGCGCCAGCGGCGGTGAGCGATCGAGAAACTCTTCGAGGTCCTGAACATTGGCGTCGATCTCGGCATAGAGCGCGCAGATCAGCCGTTCGGCGTGGCGCTGCTCCTCGCGCCACCCCCGCGCCGCCTCGATGATATATTTGATGAAGAACAAGAAGAAGGTTCCCGCAGCCAGAAGGCCGGCAAAGCCGAGCATCTGCCCGGATAATCCTGTTTCGATCATGATGTCCCCGTCACTGACACAAATGGCGCGGCCTTGCAGCGCCGATACTGCTGGTCTTATAGGCGGGGCGGATAGCGCCGACAAGCGCACTGGCAAGCAGGTCGGGAATGCGCGCTGCGAAAAGTGGATTAGCCGATCATCAGCGGGCCGCCGTGCGCAGCGCTTCGCGCCGCCCGCCCTGGAGAATGCGCAGCACGACACAAGCCGCGCGGTCGCTGGGGCGCTCGCCGTTCAGCAGCATCTCGCGCTGCATGCGGGCCAGTGCGCCAAGCTGGCACTCGCGCTCCGGCGTTGCGCTTAGCAGCGGCTTCAGGCCGGCCGCCAGCTTTTCCGGCGTGCAGTCTTCCTGCAGATATTCAGGAAAGGCATTTTCGCCCAGCACCAGATTGGCCAGCACCACCGACGGCACCTTGAGCAGGAAGCGAAGCCGTGCGGCAAGCCCGTCAACCCGGTAAGCAACGACCATCGGCACACCGCTCAGCCCCAACTCCAGCGTCACCGTGCCCGAGGCGGCAAGAGCGGCATCGGCGAGCCGGAAGGCCGCGAACTTGTCGCGGTCACCCTCGACCAGATGCGGCCGCAAGGGCCAGTGCGCAAGCTGTTCCTCGATCATCCCGCGAACGCTGGGCACAACGGGCAGTATCAGTTCGGGTTCGACACCCTCGCGCATCAGTTGCCCGATTGTCTGGCCAAACGGCGCCATCAGACGGCTGACCTCGCTCGCGCGGCTGCCCGGCAGCACCACGATAACGGGACGCCCGGGCTGCAACTGGAGCCGCCGCGCCAGATCATCGGTCGGCAGCGAGCGGATCCACTCATGGCGCTCGATTAGCGGGTGCCCGACATAGGTGCAGGCCGGCCCGCCGAGGCGCTCGTGGGCCTCAGGCTCGAACGGCAGCAGCGCCAGCACATGATCCACATAGGGGCGCATCTTGCGGGCGCGGCCTGGACGCCATGCCCAGATACTGGGCGAGACATAGTCGATGATGGGGATCTCCGGGCGCTTCGCCCGGATGCGCTTGGCGATCGGATGGGTGAATTCGGGACTGTCGACGATGACCACCAGATCCGGTTCGGCCTTGAGCGCGGCATCAACCGTCTGGTAGACCCGGCGCACCAGCAGTGGCAGGCGGCGCAGGATCGCCACGGGGCCCATGACCGCCACGTCGGAAAGCGGAAACAGGCTGTTGAGGCCCTGAGCCGACATCGCCGGTCCGCCGACACCGGAAAAGATCAGCGCGTCCTTGCTGTGCTCGCCCAGCGCCGCCATCAGTTTGGCGCCGAGTTCATCGCCCGAATGTTCGCCGGCAACGATGAAGATCTTGCGCGAACGCGGTTTCATGGCTCCTCCCCAAGCAGCCCCCGGCTAAACGCGGCAAGCGCCCCGGCTTCATGGCTGGCGCCTGATTGTTCTCGCGCCTATCACCCTATCCTTCTGCATCGGAGATGTCCGCGTCAATGCCAATCACGAACAGACCGTGATGCTCAGCCGCGGCAATGAGCGCGTCGGGATCAGCCAGCAGCACGCGCTGGCTGGCCACGGCGATGCCCGCAAGCCCGGCGGCTGCGGCATTCTCGACCGTGCGCGGGCCGATGGCCGGCATGTCGACGCGCAATTCCTGACCGGGCTTGGGCGCCTTCACCAGTACGCCCGCGCGCCGTTTCAGCCCCCACTGGCGCAAGGACGCGCAGCGCTGCAACATCGCATCGGTGCCCTCGGCCGCCTCCACGCCCAGCACATAACCGCGCGCGACCACGGCCGCCTGGCCCACATCAAGCGCGCCAAGCGCGCGCACGACCGCAAGCCCGCGGGCAATGTCGGCATGGTCCTGCGGGCCCGGCTGCGGGCCGGCAAGCAGACCAGCCGGCACGGTCAGATTGCTGGCGATCTCATGAGCGCCGCGCACGAGAAAACCTTCGTTTTCAAAAAAGCGCACGACATTGCCAAGCACGCTATTGTCGCCGCCGCGTGTCAGGCGCAGCACCGCCGGCAGCTTGCGGAAAAAACCGATATCGGGACGAATATCCTTGATTTTCGGCCGGCGCACGCCCCCCACGATGACCACTTCGGTGCATCCCTTGGCGCGCAGCATCCGCAGCATGCGCCCGATCTGCCCCCATTTCATCCAGTCATGTGAATAGGCCTCGATACCGGGCTCGGCCAGTCCGGAAAAGCCGAGTATGTAAACAGGCTGGCCTTTGCTTTGCGCCGCCTGCGCCACCGCGAGCGGCAGCACGCCACCGCCGGCGATGATGCCTAGGCGCGCCGCGCCCGAGCCTGGTTTGGCCGGCACGCTCATGTTGGTCTCCAGGCTCATCGGTAAGCTCGCCTCGGGGCCTTTGCCCGGCCAGAGCCTGTTCAGTCAAATTCAAATCGTCGAACGGGCTCAGTCATGTTGCTTGTCGCACTGTCTTGCGCAAAACCGGTGCCCACTTTCGCGGGACAGTGCTCTGGTTTATACTTCTATCGCACTGTCTTGCGCAAAACCGGTGCCCATTTTTGCGGGACAGTGCTCTGACTTATACTTCTGTCGCACTGTCTTGCGCAAAACCGGTGCCCACTTTTGCGGGACAGTGCTCTGACTTATACTTCTGTCGCACTGTCTTGCGCAAAACCGGTGCCCACTTTTGCGGGACAGTGCCCTAGACGCTGTCGCGAGGCACACACAAAGCCCGATCGGAAGCCGCCCGGACAAAATGCACGATCTGGGCGACATTGACATCGCCTTCAAACATCTTCTCGACATCTTCAAGCCGCTCGGACAGCGTGCCTTCGGACGAGAACAGCATGCGATAGGCCTTGCGCAATGTGTGGATCTGCTCACGATCGAAGCCGCGGCGCTTGAGACCCACAATGTTGAGCCCGGCAAGCCCGGCGCGATTGCCGATCGCCATGCCGAACGGGATGACATCATTTTCCACACCCGACATGCCGCCGATGAACGCATGTGCGCCGATTCGCACGAACTGGTGTACCGCCGACAGGCCGCCCAGAATGGCGTGGTCGCCAATAATGCAGTGACCGGCCAGCGCCGTGTTGTTCGCCATGATGACGTGATCGCCAACCTGACAGTCATGCGCGACATGCGCGCCGGTCATGAACAGGCCGTGATCGCCTACGCGCGTGACCAGCGATCCGCTCTCCGTGCCCGGGTTCATCGTCACGTTTTCGCGGATGACATTGTGCGCGCCGATCTCGAGGCGGGATTTCTCGCCGCGGAATTTCTTGTCCTGCGGCTGATGGCCGATCGAGGCGAAGGGAAAGATCTGGGTACCCTCGCCGATGACCGTGTCACCCTCGATGACCACATGGGAATGAAGCCGGACGTTATCGGCAAGGCTGACGCCAGCGCCTATGACACAATATGGGCCGATATGCGCACCGGGGGCGATCTGCGCGTCTGGATGAACGAGGGCCGTGGGATGGACCGAGGGGCCGCCTGTGGCGTCGGTCGTGGTGAAGGTCTTTGCTGGGCTTGTCATGAAGGAGAGTGCTCCACTCAGGTTGGGGCCTGGCTTGTTTCGACGATCATGGCGCTTATTTCCGCTTCGGCCACGAGCTCGCCATTGACCTTGGCTTCGGCGCCGAAGCGCCAGACGCGGCCCCGGTTGCGAATTTTTTTGACATGATAATAGACCGTATCACCAGGCATCACGGGCTTGCGAAACTTGGCGCGGTCGATGGCCATGAAGTAGACGAGTTGCGGCTCGTAATCATCGCTCAGGCTGGAGACGCACAGCGCGCCCGCCGTCTGCGCCATCCCCTCGATCAGCAGCACGCCGGGCATCACCGGAAACTCCGGGAAATGACCGGCGAAATATGGTTCGTTGATGCTGACATTCTTGATGCCGACGGCCGCCACGTCGCGGTCCATGTCGATGATCTTGTCGACCATCAAAAACGGATAGCGATGTGGCAACAGTTTAAGCACACGGCGGATGTCGGCAACGCCGAGCGTTCGGAAAGCATCAGGTCCAGTCATGGTGCAGGCTCCATGCTCATCATGTCGGCCGGCCGATCAGTCGACCAGCTTCTTTAGGCGGGCAAGGGCCTTGCCTGTCAAGGTTTCGTTCAAACGTTTCAAAAGGGCGGTTTCGCGCGCCCAGTCCGATACTGGTTTGGCCGGGGCGCCGCCCCAGCGCGCGCCTGAGGGCACCGACGAGACGACACCGCTGCCGGCGGCAATCTGCGCGCCGGCGCCGATGCGCAAATGGCCCGCCACGCCGGCCTGCCCGCCGATGACGACGAAATCTTCCAGTACCGTGCTGCCCGAGATGCCGACGAGCCCGACGATCACGCAATTTCGTCCGATAACGGCGTTGTGGCCGATCTGGACGAGATTGTCGATCTTGGTTCCTTCGCCGATGATCGTATCGTTGAGTGCGCCGCGGTCGATTGCGGTTCCAGAACCGATCTCGACATTGTCCTGAATGATGACGCGGCCGATCTGAGGTACCTTGAGATGGCCGCGCGGCGACAGGGCGAAGCCGAACCCGTCCTGGCCTATCGTGCTGCCGGCGTGAATGATCACACCATTGCCGATCAGCGCATGGGTGATGCTGGCGTTCGGGCCGATGTAACAGTTTCGCCCGACACTCACGCGGTAACCGATGACTGCGCCTGCGGCAATCACGCTTCCAGCGCCGATCTGGGCCTGAGCGCCGATGATGGCGCCGGGCTGGATTTGCGCGCCGTCCTCGATCGATGCCGTGGGATGGATCTGCTGGCTGCCGGGCTGGTTGGGACAAACGAGCGGACGCATCGCCTCTGGATAAAACAGCGCCAAGGCTCGGGCGAAGGCGTGATATGGCGCTGGCGTGATTAGTGGCGTACAGCCGGGAGCAAGCCGGGGCGCAAATTCGCTTTTGATGAAACAGGCGCCGGCTTTTGTGAGCGCGGCATCTGCAAGGTATTTGGGATTGTCCAGAAAGGATATGTGCTCGGCTTCGGCGACCGAAAGCGGCTTGATGTCAGAGAATTGCCTGGAGCCCTGAGCACCTGCGCCAATCTCGGCCGCTGAACACTGGACGATTTCCTCCAGCGAGAATGGACCGTGGCGCGTGAAGAAACCTGGATGTTCCATCTTCTTGTATTATTCAAAGACCTGAGGGCCCTTCCGGGCCCCCTGGATGAATTATGCACCGTATAAAGCGTGTACGCGATGCGCACAGGATCAGAATTTCGTGCTCGCGCCGAAGCTGAACGCTTGTTCCTTGTCGAATTCCTCGCTCATCAGAACATAAGCTAGGTCAGCGCGCAGCGGCCCGATGGGCGAATTCCACAAGATGCTTGCGCCAACCGAAGCGCGCAGTGCGTCACTGTCTTCAAAGCAGGCAGTACCATCAGCCGGGGCACCCGAGCAGTCTCTCGTCACATCAGTGTCGAAAGCCGATCCAGCGTCAGCAAATATCGCACCCGAAAGTCCCAGTTCATCAGGTATGAACGGGAACGGGAAGCGAACCTCGGCGGTAGCAGCGTAAAACGTCTTAGCGCCCAGTGCATCGCCTTTATCATCGCGCGGACCAAGACCCGTCGTCTCAAAACCGCGAACGATGGCCGAGCCCTGATAGAAAGAATTACTTATCCTGACGTCGCTGCCGTCCAGCGCTTCGATATTGCCACCAATCGCGCGTGCCACAAAGGTGACGCCATCGACGATGGGGTAATAACCACGCACCTCAACGATGGAGCGAAGATAATTCACGTCGCCGCCAACACCAGCGAAATCCTGGATCAGTGAAACGTACCAGCCGCGCGTCGGCGCCATGCGATGATTGCGCGTATCGTAGACCAGCGAGTAGCCAACCGACGAGGTATCAGTGATGCCTTCAAGTTCAGCGACAGCGGGCGACACATTATTATCGAGATCGTAGACCTCGTCATGAGAATAAGTATATCGGTTGGTCAGGTACAGATTTTCAGCGAGCGCAAAGCCGAGGCGAATACTGCCGCCGGTCTCACGCTTGCGATAGCCGGCACGGTTGCTGTAATCGAGCTCCTTGTGGAACAGATCAAAGCCTGCCGAAAGCCGACGATCAAGAAACCGCGGTTCGGTGAAGCTCAGATCGATCTGACCACGCTCGAAGCTGCCTGAAAGTTTCAGCCTGAGGAACTGCCCCCTGCCCAGCAGGTTGCGCTCGGTATAGCTGATTTCGCCAATGATCCCTTCAAGTGAGGAATAACCACCCGCAAGGCCCAGTTCACCTGTGGCCTGCTCGACGACATTGAATGTCAGGATCACCCGATCCTGCGCCGAGCCGCGCTCCTGAGTGACTTCCACCGACTTGAAATATGCCAGGTTCTGCAAGCGGATACGGGCTTGATCGACAAGCAGCTTGTTGTAGGCGTCGCCTTCAACGATGCGGATTTCCCGGCGCACCACATAATCAAGGGTACGAGTATTGCCGATGATGTTGATCCGCTCGACATATATGCGCGGTCCCTGCCGGATCGTGAAAGTGATGTGGATCTGACGCGAGACCGGATCACGATCGACCTGCGGCTCCACCTGAGCGAAGGGAAAACCCTGATTGGACACCGCAATGGTCAGAACCTCCGCGGTCCGGTCCACCAGCAGTGCATTGAATATATCGCCCTCGTTGAGCAACAGATCACCGGCCACGGCATCGGGATTGGCACCGGGCAGCATCGATTCCAGGCGAACCGACCCGACAGTGTACAACTCACCCTCGTCTACCGTGAATGTGATGAAAAAACCCTTACCGTCTATGTCGAGGTCCGCTACCGCCGAAACGACCCTGGCATCGGCATAACCGTTGGTAAGATAGAAACGGCGCAGCAATTCCCTGTCGAGATTGAGCCGATCGGGATCATAGACATCGGTAGGCTTCAGGAAGCTGAGCAGGCTGGACTCGCTGGTCGAGATAACGCCGCGCAACTGCGAGTCGGAAAAAGCACTATTGCCAATGAAATTGATGCTTAGCACCTTTGTGCTATCGCCTTCGTTGATTTCAAAAACCAAATCCACGCGGTTGAATGGTAGCTTGATGATCTTGGCCTCGACGGTGGCTGAATAATAACCGGAGGCGCGATAGATCGCGAGAATGCGCTGAACGTCAGACTGCGCGGCGGCGCGAGTATAGACGGAGCGTGAACGCAACTGACCTTCTGCTGCCAGCACATCGTCTTTGAGATCCCTGTTGCCTTCAAAAGCAACACGATTGATGACGGGATTCTCGACGAGGCTGACCGTAACCACACCCGAAGCGAAACCGATGCGCACATCTGCAAACAGGCCGGTGCCAAACAGCGCCTTGAAACTCTCGTCGGCACCCTGGGCCGTGTAGCTGTCGCCGGGCATGAATGTCAGATAGGACAGAACGGTTTCCCGCTCCACGCGCTTGTTGCCATCGACGTTGATCGAGCGAATTTCACCGGACTGCGCAAATGCGCTTCCGACACCGCCCGCCTGCAACAACACCATCGCCATGGTGAGTGCAACCGCCAACGCCATACAGACCGCCGCCGCTCTGATGGTGTTTCTAAACATAAGTTTTATCGCCCCTCGACATGTTTTATCCCCCGGCCTGAACGCACATTCACCATGCGCAATCAAGGCCCTGTCGCCGACTGCAGCGCCATATTAGATAGTGGATTCGTGACTTCATAGTGGCGCCGTCACGTCCGTAGTCATTCACCCAGAATTTGTGGCAGATCAGCCACGTAGAAGGCCTTGATAAAGCCCCAGAAGCCGCCGTATTTCCGCAGACAACGGTCCATCACCATCAGAACCGCTTGCTACTGGCTGCTACTACCGATGAGCTGAATCACATCATTCCAAGTCACGAAAATCATTAACATGAGAACGAGAGCAAGGCCAATCCGAAAACCGATTTCCTGGGCTGCTGCGTTCAATGGACGGCCACGTATGGCTTCTATGCCATAGAACAGAAGGTGACCGCCATCGAGCATGGGGATCGGAAAGAGGTTAATGAGCCCGATGCTGATCGAGATGATCGCTGTCCAGCGCAAAAGCTCGGCTATGCCTATCGCCGCCACTTCCTTGGACATCTGCGCGATGCGCACCGGCCCGCCGAGCTGATCCGCCGAGGCGCGCCCGCCGATCAGTTCGCCGATGAAGATGATCGGCTGCTTCAGCCAGAAATAGGTTTCCTCGAAACTCTTGGCGACCGCGCCGACCGGCCCGTATTCGCGGATGACGATATTTTCGCGCGATGACACGCCGCGAATGCCGAGCCGGCCAATGGAGGCGGTGCCGAATCGGCTGGTCTCCTCGACCAGCTTGGGCGTTGCGCTCACCACCAGCCGCTGGCCGTCGCGCTCCAGCACGATGTCAAGAGGCGTACCAGCGCTGAGCCCGACGATGCGCACAAGCTCATCGAAGCTCTCGATCTCGGTGCCACCGACACTGATGATCAGATCGCCGACGCGGATCCCTGCTTCTTCGGCCGCGCTCTGGGCGATGACCTCAGACACGCGCGGCTCGAGCACCGGCTTTCCGTAGGCCATGAAAAGTCCCGAAAAAATCACCAGCGCCAAAATGAAGTTGGCAAGCGGCCCGGCGATGACCACCGCGGCGCGCGCGCCAACCGGCTTGAACTGGAACATCCGGGCGCGCTGTTCGGCCGGCACGTCCGCGGGATCGTCGGCGCTCGGCATGCTCGCAGCATTTTCATCGCCGAGAAATTTCACATAACCGCCCAGCGGCACCCAAGCGACGCGCCAGCGCGTGCCCTGCCGGTCCTGAAAGCCGAAGATCTCTGGTCCAAAGCCGATGGAAAAGACCTCCACGGCGACATTGTTCCACCGCGCGACCAGGAAATGCCCCATCTCATGGACGAAGACCACGACGCCGAGCACGAAGATGAACGGCACCGCCCATGACAGGACATTGACGACATAGCCCCACAGGGGCGCGATGAATTCCATGACTGCGATACTCCTTCACGGCCACTTGCAGACGGCCTTTTGCGGCTGGCGCATGAATGCGCCTTGTTTCAAGTCGTTATACGCCCGAACGCGTTTGCAGGTGCGTCGACATGGACCAGCAACTCACGCGCCAGGGCGCGCGCCGCACCATCAAGTTCGAGCACATCCTCAAGACCGTCGGGCGCGCGCGTGCCTATGGCCTCGACGCTGCGCTCCAGTGTGGCACTCACCAACTCGGCTATGGCCATGAAGCCGATGCGCCCGTCGAGAAAGGCTTCCACGGCGATCTCATTGGCAGCATTGAGAACCGCCGGAGCGCTGCCGCCCGCGGCCATCGCTTCGCGCGCGATACGCAGCGCCGGAAAGCGGCCTTCATCGGGCGCCTCGAAATCCAGCCTGGCCAGACGCACCAGATCGAGCTTTTCGCACGGCGTGATCATACGCTGCGGCCAGGCAAGCGCATAGGCGATGGGGGTGCGCATATCCGGCGCGCCAAGCTGGGCGAGCACAGAGCCGTCACGATATTCAACCAGGCAATGAACGATGGATTGCGGGTGAACGATCACCCCGAGCTGTTCCGGACCGACAGAAAACAGATAATGCGCCTCGATCAACTCCAGCCCCTTGTTCATCAATGTGGCGCTGTCGATGGTGATCTTGCGACCCATGGACCAGTTGGGATGTTTGAGCGCCTGATCTGGCCGCGCGTGCTTGAGCTGATCGAGGCTCCAGGTGCGAAACGGCCCGCCCGATGCGGTCAGCACGATCCGCTCGATGCCCGCCGGCGCGTGGCCTTCCATGGCCTGATGAGCCGCGGAATGTTCCGAATCGACCGGGATCAGCGTGCTGCCCGATGTCTCTATCGCGCGCAGGAACGCCCTGCCCGCCGTTACCAGACATTCCTTGTTGGCAAGCGCCACGCAAACGCCCTGGCGCGCCGCGGCAAAGGTCGGGCGCAGCCCCGCGGCGCCAACGATGGCCGCCATCACCCAGTCTGCGGGCATGCTCGCGGCCTCGACCAGCGCCGACTCGCCCGCGCCAGCGCGCACCGGGGTGCCTGCCAGTGCCTCCTTGAGCTCGCCAAGGCGTGACGCATCGCCGATGGCGGCGAACTCGGCGCGATGCGCGATCGCCAGCTCGGCAAGACGCGCGACATTGGAATTGGCGGTCAGCGCCACGATCCTTGCGCAGCCGGGATTGCGGCCGATCAGATCAAGCGTGTTCTCGCCGATCGAGCCGGTCGCGCCGAGCACACTGACGCGCTTGCAGCCCGCCTCGGCCGCGATCGCCGCGTCCCCGGCCGTTTCAAGCGCGGCGCAGACTGGCGCCTTTACATGATCGGTAATCTTCAACGCGGCCTCGCTTCCTCGCCCTAACCCCAGATCAGCAATGCCTGGCCAGGTGCGCCGGGATTACGCACAAGCGCAAGACATGCACAGGCCAGCGCGGCAATGATAAGGCCATCGACCCTGTCGAGGACGCCGCCATGACCCGGGATCAGCCCGCTTGAGTCCTTGCGCCCGAACCTGCGCTTGAGCGCTGATGCACCCAGATCACCCAGTTGGGCAAGAAGTGACAGCAGTGCGCTGAGCAGGATCATCACCCACAGTTCGGCGGTGCCGATGACGCTGGCTATGAACACGCTGCCCAGAATAGTGGAAAAGCCGAGCCCTGCAAGGAAACCGGCCCAGGTCTTCTTCGGCGAAATGTGCGGGGCGAGCGCCGGGCCGCCGATCAGGCGTCCGAAGACATAAGCCGCGCTGTCCGTGGTCCATACAACTATGAACAGAAACAGAATCGCACTCAACCCATGGTCAGGATCGGTTCTTATCCAGACGAGGGCGAGTGCCGGCAAGCCGGCATAATAGACGCCGGTCGCCGACCACCAGGATTGCGCTATGCCAAGGCGAAGGCGTCGCAGAACAAAGACAGAGGCGGTGCCGATAAGGACCACGAGCAAACCACAGGACGGGCAGCCATTAGCCGCGAGAACCGAAGCCGCGCCGGCAGTGCCGGTCTGCACGAGGACGGCTGCGTCAATGCCGCTGGAGCAGACCAGCCGGCCCCATTCCCAGGCCAGAACGCCAAGGAACAGCGTAACCAGGAGGGCAAAGGCGAGCGGGCCGGCAAATGTGAGCCCCAGCGCGAGGGAGCCAAGTACAAGCGCGGAGACCACTCGCGTGCCGGTTTCGCCCAGAGCCTGAGATTTCGAAGCGAAGAATTTTGGTCCCGCCCGCGCAAGGTGATCCACGACATCCCGTTCTTTCAGGCGCTGCATCTGGCCTTGAGCCCGCCGAAGCGCCTTTCGCGGCTCTGGAACTTGTCGATGACCTCGATGAGCGCAGTGCGTCCGAAATCCGGCCAGTAATCCTCAACGAACATAAGCTCGGAATAAGCCGACTGCCAGAGCAGAAAATTGCTGAGGCGCACTTCTCCGCTGGTGCGCACCACCAGATCGGGATCGGGCAGATCGAACGTGTCGAGCCGTTCTTCCAGCGCGCGCGCCGTCACATTTTCCGGCAGCACGAGGCCTTTTGCAACATCCTCGGCCAGCTTGCGCGCGGCGCGCACGATCTCGTCGCGCGCGCCATAATTGAACGCGACCGTAAGCTGCAGCCCGTCATTTCCACACGTCAGCGTCTGCGCCTCGCCGATCATGGCGGCGATCTCTGTATCGACACGGTGCATCGTGCCGATCACCCGCACCCGCACATTATGGTTGTGCAGTTCGGCCAGTTCGCGGCGGATGAAACGCTTGATCATGTCCATCAGCGCGTCGATCTCGTCTTGCGGGCGGCTCCAGTTTTCAGAAGAAAAACTGAACAATGTCAAATACTTGACGCCCAGTTCAGAAGCGGCGCGGACGCATTCCTTGACCCGCTCCACACCCTTGCGGTGTCCCTCTATGCGCGGCAATCCACGCCTTGAAGCCCACCGGCCGTTACCGTCCATTATTATCGCGACATGCGTGGGGATGATCTGCATCGAGGTGGGCTGCACTTCGGTGGGTACTTGCGTCATAGATCGTCGCCGCCTTCTTGGTAATAGCCTGCCAATGCTCCTGTGGGAGTGCTCAGGCCAGCACCTTACACCTGCATTATTTCTTTTTCCTTCGATGCCAGCGCCGCATCTATCTCCTTGATGTACTTATCGGTCAGGCGCTGCACCTCCTCACCCAACGCGTGCTGCTCGTCCTGGCCGATCATGCTTTCCTTCTCCAGCTTCTTGAGATGTTCCATCCCGTCGCGGCGGACATTGCGCACCGCAACGCGCGCCTGCTCGGCATATTTGGCGCAAATTTTAGTCATTTCGCGGCGGCGTTCCTCGTTGAGTTCGGGGATCGGCAGGCGCAGCGTCTGGCCATCGACCACCGGATTGAGCCCGAGATCTGATTCGCGGATGGCCTTGTCCACCGCGCTCACCTGGGATTTGTCCCACACCTGCACGGTGATCATGCGCGGTTCGGGCACGCTGACCGTCGCCACCTGGGTAAGCGGCATCTTCGCGCCATAAGCGCTCACCATGATCGGATCGAGCAGGCTGGCGCTGGCGCGCCCGGTGCGCAGGCCGCCGAATTCCTGCTTCAGCACATTGAGCGCGCCCTGCATGCGCCGGTCATAGTCCTTGGCGTTGAATGTCTTTAAGTCCTCGGACATTGTCCTCTCCTGTCTGCCTAGCTCAGGCGTAATCCCCGCCGCAGCGCGCGCCGGCCTATGGCCGCTCATGCCCGCCGACAATGGTCGAGGACGCTACGCCTGTCAGCGCATCGACGACGCTGCCGGGCTCGCGCATCGAGAAGACTAGTATCGGAATTTCATTGTCGCGAGCAAGCGCGATCGCCGCCCCGTCCATCACCTGAAGATTTCGGGCCAGCACCTCGTCATAACTCACACGATCATATCGCACCGCACCGGGGTCAGCGGCAGGATCGGCCGAATAGACGCCGTCGATCTTGGTCCCCTTCAAAATCGCATCGCAGCGCATCTCCGCGGCGCGCAGAGCGGCGGTCGTGTCGGTGGTGAAGAACGGGCTGCCAGTGCCGCCGGCGAAGATGACGATCTCGCCCTGATCCAGACGCGCGCGCGCCTCTGCCCGCTGATAGGGCCGGCAGATGGTCGGCATCGAGATGGCGCAAAACGTGGTGGCTGCAAGGCCCACATG
This sequence comes from Dichotomicrobium sp., assembly GCA_036734025.1. Lineage (GTDB taxonomy): Bacteria > Pseudomonadota > Alphaproteobacteria > Rhizobiales > Rhodomicrobiaceae > DAIMZI01. Next base: position 109,466 of record DAIMZI010000001.1, on the reverse strand, counting down.
ATGCAGCGCGGTCTCCAGCGCAAGCGCGTTCATCACAGTCGCCAGCATGCCCATGTCATCGGCGCGGGCGCGGTCCATGCCCGCCGCGGCGCCGGCCAGCCCGCGGAAGATGTTGCCACCGCCGATCACCAGCGCCAGTTGCACCCCCATCTGCGTGACGCTGCGCAATTCCTGCGCCAGCCGCGCCGTGACCTGTGTGTCGATCCCGTATGGCTCGCGGCCAAGCAAAGCCTCGCCCGAGAGCTTCATCAGCACCCGGCGATATCTCGGTTCATGCGCACTCATCGTCATGGCGTGGTCCTTATTCAGGCCGCTGGACATCGCTTGCGGGCGCCGGACGTCGTGCGGACAGCGAGGGCAAGCGGGCAAAGAAAAAGCCGGGGCGCCACCAAGACGACGCCACCGGCCATAACCTGAAGCAAGCTTTGCGCCCAGTCCAGAGGAGCGAACCTGACGATTGCACCCCGCCTTCGGTCAGGTGCCCTGACGCGTGGCAAATTTCCGGTACGGGCCACTAGCGTCCGGACGCCACCGCAGCGACCTCGGCGGCGAAGTCTTCTTCCTTCTTCTCGATGCCCTCACCGAGAGCGAAACGCACGAAAGCCTTGACCTTGATCGGCGCGCCGGCTTCCTTGGCAGCCTCCTCGACCACCGCTTCCACCGTCTTGTCGGGGTCCATCACGAAAGCCTGCTTCAGCAGCACGACATCCTGGTAGAACTTGTTGATCCGGCCTTCGACCATCTTGGCGATGATGTTTTCGGGCTTGCCGGAGTCGCGCGCCTGTTCGCTGAGGACCGCCCGCTCGCGCTCGACGACCGACTTGTCGAGTTCTTCGGGGCGTACCGCCAGCGGGCTGGTGGCCGCCACATGCATTGCGATCTGCTTGCCGAGCTCGGCCAGCTTTTCCTTGTCGCCTGCCGATTCCAGCGCCACAAGCACGCCGATCTTGCCGAGATCGGGCGCCACGGCATTATGCGTGTAGCTGACCACGACGCCCTTGGACACCTTGAGCATGACCACGCGGCGCAACTCCATGTTCTCGCCGATGGTCGCGATCATGTTGGACAGATGCTCCGATACCGACACCTTCGTACGCGGGTAGATTTCAGCGGACAGTTTTTCCAGGTCATCGCCCGATTTCAGCGCCAGCTTGGCGATCGTGCCGACCATCGACTGGAACTTGTCGTTACGCGCCACGAAGTCGGTCTCGGAGTTGACCTCGACCAGCGCCCCCTTGGTGCCCTTGGTCGCAGCCCCGATGAGACCATCCGCGGCTACACGGCCGGCCTTCTTTGCGGCCTTGGCGAGTCCCTTGGCGCGCAGCCAGTCAACCGCCGCGTCCATGTCGCCGCCGGTCTCGCTGAGCGCCGTCTTGCAGTCCATCATGCCCGCACCGGTCTTCTCGCGCAGGTCCTTCACCATTTGTGCCGTGATTGCCGCCATATCCGCCTCTTTTCGCTGCCGTGCGCCGCCTTGGTATCTCAAGAAGTGCCCGCTGTCAGGCCGCTTTTTCGCTTTTGCCGATCTCCAATGCGTGCTCGACCCAGCCGTCGCGTTCGATCCGGCCTTTCAGCTTCAGTGCCTCATCCAGCTCCGCAATATCGTCTGCGCCAAGCGCGGCGATCTGCCAGTAGTGGAAAATGCCGCGCTCGTTGAGCTTTTTCTCCAGCACCTTGCCGATGCCGGGCAGCTTTTGCAGATCATCCGCCTCGCCTTCGGGTTCTGAAAGCGCCTTGAAACCGCCACCCGGCGCCTGCGCCTTTTCGCTATTACTGACGCCGCCTTCGCCCGGCTTGTCCTTTGCGTCAGGCTTCGCCGGCGCGGCGGGCGCTTGGGCAGGTGCGGATTCGGCCTGCACTGCTGGCTCCTCTGCGCCTTCATCATCGCCCAGGTCTTCCACGATCGGTTCAACCGACTCGCCGATATCGACCCCGGACAGGCTGGTGGCGCGCTCGATACCATCAAGGGCGGCACGCGAAATCAGATCGCAATAGAGCGCGATCGCCCTGCCGGCATCATCATTTCCAGGGATCGGAAAGGCGATCCCGTCGGGGTTGGAATTACTATCGAGCACCGCGATGACAGGAATATTAAGCTTTTTCGCTTCCGCGATGGCGATGGATTCCTTGTTGGTGTCGATGACGAACAGCAGATCGGGTATGCCGCCCATATCCTTGATGCCGCCAATCGCCTGCTCGAGCTTGTCGCGCTCGCGAGTCAGTTCGAGCAATTCCTTTTTCGTGAAGCCGTGCACCTCGCGCGACAGCAGTTCTTCAAGCTGGCGCAGCCGCTTTATCGAATTGGTGATCGTCTGCCAGTTGGTCAGCGTGCCGCCGAGCCAGCGATAATTGATATAATACTGGGCGCAGCGCCGCGCCGCCTCGGCGACGATGTCGCTGGCCTGGCGTTTGGTGCCGACGAACAGCACGCGGCCACCGCGCGCTACCGTGTCGCTGACCTTGACCAGCGCCTGATGCAACAGCGGCACCGACTGTGACAGGTCGATGATGTGGATCCCGTTGCGTGTGCCGAAGATGGCGCTTGCCATTTTCGGGTTCCAGCGGTGGGTCTGATGGCCGAAGTGGACGCCAGCTTCAAGCAGCTCGCGCATGGTAAACTGTGGCAGTGCCATGGGCCTGCTCTCCTTGACTTTTCCGGTTGAACCTCCGTGTCAGGTTGAAGCGCGTCGGCTTGAAAAGCCGCAGCGCGCCACCGGAGCGCTTGAAACCGAGGCTTTCAGGCCACGGCGCGGGCGCACTGACACGTGTGGAATAATTGCGGTTATAGGGCGCGCCGCTCCCCTTGGCAAGGGGCATCGGGCACTCTGGTTGAGGCCCGTTCAAGGCATTTCATGTCCGGGTCTGAGAGGAATTCTGGCCGTTTCCAGCCCGGCGGGCATGAAAGGCTTGCCGACAAATCATCTCAGGGATGATCTGGCACCTCACTCCACGCGCACATCGCTCACGCCGGCCAGAACCTTCAGATCGCTCACCTGGCGCGGCGACAGGTTGAAGCCCTGCCCCAGATCAAAACGTACCTCGCGCCCGAGATCATCCAGACGCAGCAGGAGCCTCAGACGGCTGGAGCCGCCGCGCGCCAGCCGGCTCGCCAGTTCCTCGACCGCAACGCCGCCATCCGCGCTTATGAGCCCGCCCGAGCGCGCCCGCCCGAGCACCGTTTCAAGCGCATTGACACTCAGCACCCGGACCTTGAGATTATCCCCCTCCACGTCGCATTCAACGCCCAGCACGACCGCCGTGCCCGGCTCGAGCATCTCGCCGGACTGGCTCAGCGTATCGGAAAACACGACCGCCTCGAACTGGCCGGTAGGGTCGGAAAAAGCGGCAAAGGCGAAGCGGTTTCCCGATTTCGACTTGCGCTCCTGCTTGTAGAGCACAGTTGCGGCGATGCGCCCGCCGCCACCGCCCTGGCTGCGCATGCGCGCTTCAAAGCTGGCCCAGTTGGCAATGTCGAGGGCGTCGAGCACTTCGCGGTAATCATCGAGCGGATGGCCGGACAGGAAGAAACCGACAGCCTCCAACTCCTTTGCAAGGCGCTCCATAAGCCCCCAGGGCGCAGCCTTGCGCAGTGAAAGCTCCACCGGACCTTCAGCGCCGGCGCCGAACAGATCGCTCTGGCCGGCCGCGCGGTCACCGGCCAGCCGACCGGCGGAGGCGAGGATCAGATCGACATTGGCAAGGACAGTCGCTCGGTCAGGCTCAAGCGCATCGAAAGCGCCGGCAGCCGCCAGCGCCTCCAGTCCGCGCTTGTTGAGAATGCGCGGATTGATGCGGGCGGCAAAATCGCCGAGGCTGGTGAACGGACCGCGCGCGTCGCGCTCATCACAGATATGCTCCACCGCAGCGCGCCCGATATTCTTCAGCGCCGCCAGCGAATAACGTATGCCATCACCGTCGGGCAGAAACTCCGCGCCGGCCGCGTTCACGCATGGCGGGTCAAGCCGCACCCCGCAGCGGCGCGCTTCCTGGGCAAAGATGTTCAGCTTGTCGGTGTTGCCGGAATCCAGGCTCATCGAGGCGGCGAGAAACGCAACGGCATGGTTCGCCTTCAGATAGGCCGTCTGATAGGCCAGCAGGGCATAGGCCGCAGCATGCGACTTGTTGAAGCCATAACCGGCAAATTTTGCAACCAGTTCGAAGATATAATCCGCGCGAGCTTGCTCCACGCCGCGCGCGACAGCGCCGGAGACGAAGCGCTCCTTCTGCTTGTCCATCTCCGCCTTGATCTTCTTGCCCATCGCCCGGCGCAGCAGATCGGCCTCGCCCAAACTGTAGCCCGAAAGCTCCTGGGCGATCTGCATCACCTGCTCCTGATAGATGATGACGCCGTAGGTCTCCTTCAGGATCGGCTCGATCAGCGGGTGCAGGTAGTCCGGCTCCTCGCGGCCATATTTGCGGTTGATGAACGGGTCGATATTGTCCATCGGGCCGGGCCGGTAGAGCGAGACCATGGCGATGATGTCCTCGAACCGGTCGGGCTTGAGCTTGCGCAGCGCCTCGCGCATGCCCGTGCTTTCAAGCTGGAACACGCCCACGGTATCGCCGCGCGACAAGAGCTCGAAAGTCGCGGGATCATCCAGAGTGAGCTGATCGAAATCGAGTAAGACGCCCTCACGCTGCAGAAGCCGGCGCGCGGTCTCGATCACGGTCAGCGTCTTCAGGCCGAGAAAGTCGAACTTGACCAGCCCCGCAGGCTCCACCCATTTCATGTTGAACTGGGTCACCGGCAGGCTGGAGCGCGGATCGCGGTAGAGCGGCACCAGCTCGCCCAGCGGCCGGTCGGCGATGACGACGCCGGCGGCATGGGTCGAGGCATGGCGATACAGCCCCTCGAGCCGCGCGCACATATCGAGCATCCGCGCGACGATCTCTTCACTGTCGCGCGCCTCCTGAAGCCGCGGCTCGCCCGCGATCGCCTGCGCCAGTGTCACCGGGTTCGCCGGGTTGTTGGGCACCAGCTTGCACAGCCGGTCCACCTGGGCATAGGGCATCTGCAACACCCGGCCGACATCACGCATTACGGCGCGCGGCTGAAGCTTGCCGAAGGTGATGATCTGCGCCACACGGTCATGACCATATTTGCGCTGGACATAGCCGATCACCTCGTCGCGCCGGTCCTGGCAGAAGTCGATGTCGAAATCGGGCATCGACACGCGCTCGGGATTGAGGAAACGCTCGAACAGCAGGCCATGGCGCAGCGGGTCGAGATCGGTGATGCGCAGCGCCCAGGCAACGACCGAGCCGGCCCCCGAACCGCGCCCGGGGCCCACCGGTATGCCGCGGTCCTTCGCCCACTGAATGAAATCGGCAACGATCAGGAAATAGCCGGAGAACTTCATGCCCGTTATGACATCAAGCTCATGGGCAAGGCGCGCCTGATAATCAGCCTCACTGTGGCCCGGCGCGGGCTTGAGCCGGTGCAGCCGCTGCGTCAGACCGGCGCTCGCCTGAGCGCGCAATTCCTCGTCCTCCGCGCGCTGGCGCGTCTTTGCGTTCTTGTACGCACCAGTGGCGAACTGCGGCAGGATCGGATCACGAACCGGCACGGCAAAAGCACAGCGGCGGGCGATCTCGACGGAGTTTTCCAACGCCTCGGGCAGATCGGCGAACAATGCGGCCATTTCCGCGCGGCTCTTGAAGCGATGTTCGGGGGTGAGCCGGCGGCGGTCCTCCTCGACCAGATAGCGGCCTTCTGCGATGCAGATCAGCGCGTCATGGGCCTCGTGATCATCGGCTGATGAAAAAAAGCTCTGGTTGGTGGCCACAACCGGCAGGCCCATCTCATAGGCCAGCTCAAGCAGTTGCGGCTCGACGCGGCTTTCATCGCGCGTAGCGTGGCGCTGAAGCTCGACATAGAGCCGGTCGCCGAACATCGCGTGCCAGTCGGCCAGCATCGCCTTGGCGCGCGCGCGATCGCCATGCAGCAGCGCACGGTCGAGCGGACTTTCGGGCCCGCCGCTCAGCGCTATCAGCCCATCTGAATGCTCGGCCAGATCACACTGGCTGATGAACGGCGACGGATCATCGGCATGGTCCAGGAAAGCCCGGCTGCTGAGCGCCATCAAATTCCGGTATCCGGTCTCGTCCTTGGCCAGAAGCGCAATCGTACCGCTCGGCCCCGTGCCGGCGCGTGCCGGCATTGCCGCACTTGCATCAAGGCTAAGGCCGAGCGTGCAGCCGATGATCGGCTGAATGCCGGCTTCGCACATCGTCAGGGAAAATTCGAGCGCGCCGAACAGGTTGTTGCGGTCGCAAAGGCCCAGGGCGGGCTGGGTGTCGGACTTGGCCAGTTCGCAAAGCCGCTTTATCGGCAGCGCGCCCTCCAGCAGAGAATAGGCCGAATGCACGCGCAAATGTACGAAGCCGGGTCCGTTTTTCATTGTGGATGCCAAGCGGAATAATGCCTACGCCAAATGGGGTCGCCTGCTGCGCCGATGAATTGTCGAGGCAGACGCCTTTTGGCATCGTGCAGCGATTCGCCTGCAAACCGGGAAAACCGTCCCCACCAATGAGCGCCGAGATCAGCCGAGCACGATGTCGAACTGGCCGGCAAGCGCGCCCGGCTCCATGGCGCTCGCGTCTTCAAGCGCAACGATCACGCTTGCGCGCTGCGCCGGGTCGGCGATGGCATTGAGGATGCCGTCGCGCGCATTCGCCGGCTCGCCCTCGACATACATCTGGGTGATAAGCGTATTGCCACCGGGGCGTATGATCTTGAAATGGATGTGCGGCGTGCGACCGGGATAGGCCACCGGCCTGATGGTCCTGAAGACATAGCGCCCCTGATCGTCGGTCTGCGCGCGGCCGCGCCCCTGGAAACCGTCGTCGGCCTTGCGCCGTCCGCGCTCATCCCACGGATGATGATAGACGCCGCGCGCATCGCACTGCCAGATCTCCACCAACGCGCCGGCAACCGGCTGGCCCGCCCGGTCCAGCACACGCCCGCGCAGGTGCAGGACAGTGCCCATGGCCTGGGCGTCTGCGCCCTTCACCAGCACCAGATCATTGTCGATATCATCAAGCCAATCGACCGGATAGAATGGCCCCTCGGTCTGGCCCGGAGTGGGGACCGGTTCGGCGCCGGTGCGCGCGTGTGCCCGCTGCGCCCCCGAGAACAGCATGGCAACAAGCGAGCCAAGCCCGGCAACCGCCTGACGTCGGCCCATCCATGGCATAGCAAGACGCATGCTCGCACCTCCTGATAGCGGCCCCGGCCTCATGCCCGCTTATTCTGCGGCCCGGGCCCGATTCTCCAGCAGCAGCCCATCCTCGAGCCTCACGATCCGATCCATGCGCGCGGCCAGCTCGAAATTATGCGTCGCGATGATGGCGGCCAGTCCGGCGCCGTGAATGAACTGAAGAAGCTGCTTGAATACACGCTCGGCCGTCGGCGGGTCCAGGTTTCCCGTCGGCTCGTCGGCAAGCAGCAGCTTGGGCGCATTGGCGACCGCGCGGGCGATGGCCACACGCTGTTGCTCGCCGCCCGAAAGCTCGGCCGGACGGTGGTCCACCCGCTCGCCCAGACCGAAGATGCGCAACAGTTCGCGGGCGCGCCGCTCGGCCTCGCGACGTTCGAGACCGGCGATGCGCTGAGGGATGACGACGTTTTCCAGCGCGGTGAATTCAGGCAGCAGATGATGAAACTGATAGACAAAGCCGATCTCGGTGCGCCGGATGCGGGTGCGTTCGACATCGCTCATCTGGGCGCATTCGCGCTCGTCGATGATAACGGACCCCTCATCGGCGTGTTCCAACAGCCCGAGTATCTGCAACAGTGTCGATTTGCCCGCGCCAGACGGCCCGACCAGGGCCACGGCCTGCGAGGGATAGATTTCTATCTGCGTGCCGCGAAGCACGTGAATGTCACGCGAGCCCTGCTTGAAACTCCGCTTGAGCCCGGTGGCCCTGAGTATCGGCTTGCTCAAACGCTGCGCCCCACCCTCGATCGCATTTCTTATGACGTCATTCATAGCGCAGCGCCTCCACCGGGTCCAGCCGTGCCGCGCGCCAGGAGGGATAAAGCGTTGCCAGCACCGACAAGACGAGTGCCATGATGACAACGCTGAGCACCTCGCCCGGCTCCATGTCCGCGGGCAGCCGCGACAGGAAATAGACATCCGGCGAGAACAGGTCGGTGTTGGTCAAGTAGGAGACGAACTGGCGGATTTCCTCGATGTTCAGGCACACCAGCACACCGAGCGCCAGCCCGGCCAGAGTGCCGACCACGCCGATGCTCGCGCCGGTTATGAAGAATACGCGCATGATCGCCCCGCGCGAGGCGCCCATCGTGCGCAGGATGGCGATGCTGCTGCTCTTGTCCTTGACCAGCATGATGAGACCGGAGACGATATTGAGCGCGGCGACCAGCACGATGAGCGTGAGAATGAGGAACATAACGTTCCGCTCGACCTTGAGCGTATTGTAGAAGGTGGCGTTGCGCTCTCGCCAGTCGGTTATCAGCATCGGCTTGTCGAGCGATTGCAGCATGGCGGGGCGCAGCACACCGACATTGTCGGGATGGTCGACCATCACTTCCAGCACATTCACTTCATCGGCACGGTTGAAGAAGCGCTGCGCCTCGGAGAGCGGCAGGAAAGCGATCGTCTCGTCATATTCGCTCATGCCGATCTCGAAGATGGCCGCGACCGGATAGCGTTCGATGCGTGGAGCGGTACCGAACGGGGTGGTAACCCCGCGCGGCGCGATCAGGGTGATCGCATCTCCGACCTGCACGCCAAGCGCGTTCGCCATGCGCGTGCCGATGGCGATGGCGCGTTGTGTATCCAGCCCGTCGAGCGTACCGAAATAGACCCTGCTGCCGACCGCTTCGAGGTTTTTCAGATCATCGGCGCGCATGCCGCGCACAACCACGCCGCGCGAGGTATCTCCGGCCGAAATCATCACCTGGCCTTCGATGACGGGGAACGCCTTTTCCACGCCGGGAACCTGGCGCAAGCGGGCTGCGACCTCATCGAAGTTCTTGAACGGCTCGCCGAGCGGACGCACCAGCATGTGGCCGTTCAGCCCGAGGATCTTGTCGAACAACTCGTTGCGGAACCCGTTCATCACCGCCATGACGATGATCAGCGTCGCCACGCCAAGCATGATGCCGAAAAACGAAAAGCCGGCGATGACGGAAATGAAGCCTTCCTTGCGCCTGGCGCGCAGATAGCGCCGCGCCAGCATCCATTCAAACCCCGCAAATGGCAGCGTCTCTTTCGGGCTGCTCGTGTCTGATGCGCTGCTCATGGCTCCCCGTCACCCCTGATTAGGCTTGCCCACATCTTCGGGCCAACGTGCATACGTTTAACGTCGCAACTGTGTCACCAGCATGTTGAGCGCGGCTTCAGGCGATACGCTGGTGCGCTCGGCGTCCTTGCGCCGCTTGATCTCGACCTCGCCCGTCTTGAGCCCCTTTGGGCCGATGACGATCTGCCATGGCAGGCCGATCAGGTCCATCGCCGCGAATTTGGCCCCGGCGCGCTCGCCGGTATCATCGTACAGCACCTCGATGCCGGCATTGCTAAGCTGTTGATAAAGCGTCTCGCACGCCGCATCGGTCGCTGCGTCGCCCGCCTTCAGATTTATCAGCCCGATCTGAAAGGGTGCCACCGCCTCAGGCCAGACGATCCCCTCATCATCATGGCTGGCCTCGATGATCGCCGCCGGCAGCCGCGATACGCCGATCCCGTAGGAACCGGATTGCAGCGTGATCCAGTCGCCGTCGGGGCCCTGAACACGCGCACCCATCGGCTCGGCATATTTTGTGCCGAAGAAGAAGATATGCCCGATCTCGATGCCGCGCGCGCTGACCCGCTTGGTCTTGGGTACGCGTTTTTCAAAGACGGTGGCGTCGTGCATGTCGCTGGTGGCGGCGTATTTGTCCGTCCATGCCTTGACGATGGGACCAAGATCGCCCTGGTAATCGACGTCCTCGCCCGGCACCTCCATGTCGATGAGGTCCTTGTGGCAAAACACCTCGCTTTCGCCGGTCTGAGCGAGGATGATGAATTCATGGCTCAGGTCCCCGCCGATCGGACCGGTTTCCGCCGCCATGGGAATCGCCGTCAGCCCCATGCGGCTGAAGGTGCGCAGATATGAGACGAACATCTGATTGTAGGAGTGGCGTGCGGCTTCTGGCGTCAGATCGAAGGAATACGCGTCCTTCATCAGGAATTCGCGCCCGCGCATGACGCCGAACCGAGGGCGGATCTCGTCACGGAATTTCCACTGGATGTGATACAGCGTGCGCGGCAGGTCGCGATAGGATTTCACGCAATCGCGGAAGACCTCGGTGATCTGCTCCTCGTTCGTCGGCCCGTAAAGCAGATCGCGCTCGTGGCGGTCCTTGATCCTGAGCATCTCCAGCCCGTAATCGTCATAGCGCCCGCTTTCGCGCCAGATGTCGGCGCGCTGGATCGTCGGCATGAGCATCTCGATGGCGCCGGCGCGGTTCTGCTCCTCGCGCACGATCTGCTCGATTTTTTTCAGCACGCGATAGCCCATCGGCAGCCAGACATAGATGCCCGCGCTTGCCTGCCTGATCATGCCGGCACGCAGCATCAGCCTGTGCGAGATGATCTCGGCTTCCTTGGGTTCGTCGCGCAGGATCGGCAGGAAGTACTGGGTCAATCGCATGATGGCCCCGTCGGTGGATGGACTGGCGAAACAATGGCCGCTGTTTGCATGAGCCGCAAAGGCGCAGCACGAATTCGGCTTGCGGCGCCCCGCGCGCAGGGGTCTATCAGACCAACCCCCGTGCCGCCATGCAGTTGCTGTTATCCGACAAAGCAAGCCTGCGCAATGGCTTGCGCCGCGTTTGTCCATGCCATCTGAGAGTTCATCCGTGTCCCCCGGGTTTTACTGTTGCTCAAATGCTACATTCTGATGTGGTTTTGAGCAGGCGGCGACATAGTGTTCAAGAAATTGCCGGGGAAACGAACGAAATGGTGACAGGATGACTCGTTTGAGTTATGTTCAATGTCCATTTTAAATTTCGCTCAGATATCGCATATGAGGAATCTCTAATATGGCTTGGTGTGACGAAAGCCCAAGTCTGGGGAGGATAGAACGCAGGGATATATAGTTGCCTGAAGGTGCATGAACATAAGATTTATGCACTATGGGTGGCTGCAAGAAAAATCTATCCTGCATAACAAGCCTGAATAATAAATCCAAGGCAGTATAAGAGCTGGCGAGACCCTTAAAGTCTCGCCTTTTTCTTTGAAATCTTACTGTGGCGCCGGATAACGCGGCAGGAAAGGGATGCTGTCGAGCGGTATCAGGTTGAATTCAATGATGAGATAGATCGGCGCGAACACGAGCGCCGCGATGATCGTCGTGATCACGAATTTGCGCCAGATATGGGGAACCGAAGGCGCAGCAGGCTCGGAGCCTTCCGTCACCTCGCCCACTTCTTGCTGCGAGCGCACGCCAAAGGGCAGGACGATGAACAGCACCATCCACCAGCAGATCAGATAAACCGCTATGGCAAAGGCCAGATTCATGGCGACCTCCGGAAAAAACGCTGTTGGCCGCAGGACAGTCCCAAGCCGTTACGCCTGCTCCAATTCCACCAGCGTACCGCAGAAATCCTTAGGATGCAGGAACATCACCGGCTTGCCGTGAGCGCCGATCTTCGGCTCGCCATCGCCAAGAACCCGCGCTCCGCTGGCGACAAGCCGCGCGCGTGCCGCGAAGATATCATCCACCTCATAGCAGATATGGTGGATACCGCCGGCCTCGTTGCGCTCCAGAAATCTGGCGATCGGCGAATCATCACCCAGCGGCGCCAGAAGCTCGATTTTGGTGTTCGCCAGATCGACAAATACCGTGCGCACCCCATGCGCGGGCTGGTCCACCGCCTCAGACACCGCCGCGCCCAAAGTGTCGCGGTAGACGGCTGTTGCCGCGTCAAGATCATGAACGGCGATCGCCACGTGATTCAAACGTCCAAGCATGTTCCAATCCGCTTTGATATTTCATGATGCATGGTTTTGGTCTTCACGTACAGGGGCTTGGCAGGAATAGCCGGCGCCCGGCCCGGCCGCCCAGCGCATCAGACCACCGAAACCAGAATGGTGCACAGGGTCTTTTTTCCCCAGCCAGCCTTGACGGCCCCGCGCACCGACCGGCGCACAGCCTCGCCCACCAGCTTCTTGTCGCGCCGGCGCGGCCGCGGGATACTGTCGAACGCGCCGAAAATCGCTTCATCGACGATATCGCGAAACGGCTTGCCTTCGGCATCGACATCGGGGACGCCGAGCAGCACGGCCTGCGGTTCGGCCGCCATGTCGCCATGACGGTCCATCACCAGGCTGACGGTAACAGCGCCGGCAAAGCCCAGCTTGCGGCGCATGTGCAAGGGGCTGTCGTCTTCGCGGATCAGCAGATCACCGTCACGCAGCAAGCGGCCTGCGGGCGCTTCGTCGATGATCTCGGCCGGACCGGGCAGCAGCCGGGCGATCGTCCCGTTGCGCACACCCATCAGCGGCTTGTGACCCGCAGCGCGCACCAGCTTGACCTGGGCGAAGAGATGCCGGTCCTCGCCATGCATCGGCACCACCGTGCCCGGCTTCGTCCACTCGTACATCTGGATGAGTTCGCCGCGCCGCGCATGGCCGGATGAATGAATCGGCCCGTCCTCGCTCTCGGTGATCACCTCGATCCCCTCTTGCGCCAAACGGTTCTGGACATCGCCGACCGCATCCTCGTTGCCCGGGATCGTCCGGCTGGAATAGACCACCCAGTCGCCGCGCGACAGCGCCACGTTGGGGTGCTCGTCCATGGCGATGCGCGCCAGCGCCGCGCGGCTCTCGCCCTGGCTGCCGGTGCACAGCGCCACCACTTTTTCCGGCGGCAGATAGCCGAATTGATCCTCGGGCAGAACACGCAGATGTTGCGGCCAGTAGCCGGTTTCGCGGGCCGCATCGATGATGCGGTTCATGGCGCGCCCAACCACGACGAGTTCGCGGTCCGCTTCATGGGCCGCCTGCGCGATCGCAACCAGACGCGCGACGTTGGAGGCAAAGGTGGTGAACGCCACACGCGCCGGCGCGCGCGCCACCAGCTTCTTGAAGGTCCGCGCCACCTCGCCCTCGGAGATCGTAAGCCCGTCAACGACGGCATTGGTGCTGTCGCATATGAGCACATCGACGCCTTCTACGCCTAACTGGCGCAGCCGGGGAATGTCGGTCTGACGGCCGATGCCGGGTTCAGCGTCGATCTTCCAGTCCGAGGTGTGCAGCACCAGCCCGCCACCGGCGCGGATCGCCAGCGCATTGGTCTCGGGCATCGAATGCGCCATGTCGATGAATTCGACGTCGAACGGACCGATGTGGCGCCGTGTGCCCTGCCCCACCTCGATCACCTCAACCTCACGGCCCCAGGCCACCTGAGCCAGCTTGCCGCGCAGCAGGGTCGCCGCAAACCGGGTTGCGAATATCGGCGCGCGCAGCCGCGGCCACAGCTCGACCACCGCGCCGTAATGATCTTCATGCGCATGGCTGAGGATGATGCCCGCCAGATTGGCGCGCTCGGCCTCGATGAAGCTGGTATCGGGGGTGATGATCTCGATGCCCGGGTCGCGCTCCTTTGGGAACGTCACCCCGAGATCGACCATCAGCCATTGCCGGTCATCTTCCGGCCCCAGCCCGTACAGATACAGATTCATGCCGATTTCGCCGATCCCGCCCAGCGGCAGGAACACAAGTTCGGTCTTGTCGTTATTTGCGGCCATGGAATGCCAATTCGTTATCGCCTTCTTGCTTGCCGGCTGTGTCGAGAAAAACATCGCCCGCAGTGATGATACGCTCGGCCCCGTCGGCAAGACCCAGACGCAGCCCACCATGCTCGTCGATACCACAGAACCGGCCGCTCAGCGTGCCGTCATGCAGCTTGACCGAGATCGCCGCGCCCGGCGCATCCGCACGCTGCAGCCACGCCTCGCGCACAGCCTCGAACCCGCCTGCTTGACGCCATACATCCAGCCAGGCCGCGGTCGCATGAGCCACCGCATTCAACGCCTCCTCGGCGCCGGCGCTGATGCCAACGGCGCGCAGGCAGCTCGCCGGTCGATCCAGATCATCGGGAGCATGCGAAAGATTGAGCCCGATGCCGATGATGACCGCGTGGCCGCGCGGCGTGCCCGCCCCTTCGATGAGGATGCCGCCAAGTTTGGCGCCGTCCAGCATCAGGTCATTGGGCCATTTCAGACTGAGCCGCGACGGGGCGTCGCGCCCAAGCTCCATGGCGCGCACAGCATCATGAACCGCAATGCCGGCCAGCAACGGCAGGCCCGAGAGCGCCGGCATCGCAGCCTCGGGGCGCAGCAGCAGGCTCGCATGCAGATTGCCCGGCGGCGAGGTCCAGCCACGGCCCAGCCGCCCGCGCCCATGGGTCTGGCGCTCCGCGAGGATCCACAGGCCGGAGTTTGCGCAGGACCGGGCGGCGCGCAGGGCCTCGGCATTGGTCGAGTCGATAACGCCATGGCGGCGCACGCGGTAGCCCTCGGGCAGCAAATATGGAGAGTTTGTGCGTGCCATGGGCTAGAACAGCGCCCCCGCTGCCAGGCCGGCCGCCGTGACCAGTGATCCCGGTGACAGGAAATAAAGCAGCACAAACGTGCCTGTAATGCCGAGCACGATGCCCGGTCCGGCGCCCAGCGGCTCGAAGGCATCGGCCGGCTCATCGAAATAGATCAGCTTGACGATCCGCAGATAGTAATAGGCGCCGACCACCGAGGCGAGCACGCCGAGAACAGCCAGCCAGGCAAGTCCGGCATCGAGCGCGGCGGCGAACACATAGAACTTGGCGAAGAAGCCGGCGAGCGGGGGAATGCCGGCCATGGAGAACATCAGCATCGCCAGCATGAAGGCAAGCATCGGCTGATTGCGCGACAGTCCCGCGAGCTGGTCGATGTTCTCGACCATGCCGTCGTCGCGGCGCATCGCCAGGATGCAGGCAAAGGTGCCGAGCGTCATCGCCACATAGATCGCGAGATAGACGAGCACAGACTGGGCGCCCTGCTGGCTGCCGGCGGACAGGCCGACGAGCATGTAGCCGACATTGCCGATCGAGCTGTAGGCCATCAGCCGCTTGAAATTGTTTTGGCCAATCGCGCCAAACGCGCCGATCAGCATGGAGCCCACGGCCACGGCTATGATGATCTGCTGCCACTGGCTGGTAAGGCCGGGAAATGCGCTCAGCAGAACGCGCACGAGAAGCCCGATGGCTGCGGCTTTCGCCGCCGCGGCGAAAATCGCCGTGGAGACCGTGGGCGAGCCTTCATAGACATCTGGCGTCCACATGTGGAACGGGACGGCGGAGACCTTGAACGCAAGGCCCGTGAGCACGAAGACCAGTCCGAAGATCAGCCCGATCGTCGGACCATCGACCTGGGCGGCGAGAGTGATCTTTTCGAATGCGGTGGTGCCGGCAAAACCGTAGATCAGCGAGCAGCCATAAAGCAGGAAGCCCGAAGCGAGCGCGCCGAGCACGAAATATTTGAGCCCCGCCTCGCTTGAGCGCTGACTGTCGGTGCGAAAGGCCGCCAGCACATAAAGCGCCAGGCTCTGCAATTCGAGCGACAGATAAAGCGAGATGAGATCGTTGGCCGAGATCATCATCATCATGCCGGTGCTGGCAAGAAGCACGAGCACTGGATATTCGAATTTGAGCACCCGCGCCTTTTCCAGATAATCAAGCGACATCACCAGCGCCAGCGCGGCAGCCAGCAAGATGAGCACCTTCATGAAGCGGGCAAAACCATCGAATATGAAGGCCCGGTCGAAAAGGGTCTGCGGCTCGGACGGCAGGCTCAGGATCATCATGCCGGCAGCAACCAGTGCAAATACCGAAAGCCAGCTGACGACGCGCGCGGAGGTATGCTCGCGGAAGACCCCATACATCAGCAGCACAAGGCTGGAGAGGACGAGAAAAATCTCCGGCGCGATGGGACGGTAGCCATGCAGCATCGAGAGGATCTGGTCCAAGACGCGCGCTCCTATTGCGACCCGGCAAGGCGAGCCTGTTCGGCTGCGGCCAGGGCGGCATTGTAATTTTCCACGAGCTGGGCGACGGAGACCGCCGTGACGTCAAGCAGCGGCAGCGGATAAAGCCCCAGCGCCAGAGTGATCAGCACGAGCGGTGCCAGCACGGCCAGCTCACGCGCCGTCAGATCGGACATCGAGCGCAGCGCCGGCTTTTCAAGCGCGCCGAACATCACCCGGCGGTAGAGCCACAGTGCATAGGCCGCCGAAAGGATGATGCCCGTGGTGGCGAACACCGCCAGCCACACATTGACCTGGTACGCGCCGACCAGAGCCAGGAATTCGCCGATGAAGCCGCTGGTGCCTGGCAGGCCGACATTGGCCATGGTGAACACCATGAAGACGAACGCATATAGCGGCATGCGCTCGGCCAAGCCGCCATAAGCGGCGATCTCGCGCGTGTGCAGTCGGTCATAGACCACCCCCACACACAGGAACAGCGCCGCAGAGACGATGCCATGGCTGAGCATCTGGAAGATGCCGCCCTGCACGCCCTGCTGGGTCAGGGTGAAGATGCCGAGCGTGACAAAGCCCATATGCGCGACCGACGAATAGGCGATCAGCTTCTTGATGTCCTCCTGAGCGAAGGCGACCAGCGAGGTGTAGATGATCGCGGCGATCGACAGGGCGAATACCAGCGGGGCGAATTCGGCGGAGGCGAGCGGAAACATCGGGATCGAGAACCGCAGGAACCCGTAACCGCCCATCTTCAGCAGAATGGCGGCCAGCACGACCGAGCCGGCGGTCGGCGCTTCCACATGCGCATCCGGTAGCCAGGTGTGCACCGGCCACATCGGCAGCTTGACTGCGAAAGAGGCAAAGAAGGCCAGCCACAGCCAGGTCTGCGCACCGGCGGGGAAATTATAGCTCATCAGCGTCGGGATGTCGGTGGTGCCGGCTTCGTTGTAGATCGACAGGATCGCCAGCAGCATGAGCACCGAACCGAGCAGCGTGTAGAGGAAGAATTTCAGGCTGGCATAAACGCGCCGCTTGCCGCCCCACACGCCGATGATCAGGAACATCGGGATCAGCCCGCCTTCGAAGAATAGATAGAACACCACCAAATCGAGCGCGCAGAACACGCCGATCATCAGCGTCTCGAGCACGAGGAAGGCGATCATGTATTCGCGCACGCGCAGCGTGATGGCGCGCCAGCTCGCCAAGATGCAAAGCGGCATGACGAAGGTGGTGAGGATGATGAACAGCATGGAGATGCCGTCCACCCCGACATGATAGGTTATGTTTTCGCCAAACCAGGGATATTTCTCGACGAACTGGAAATCGGCCGTGGTCGGGTCGAACTGGGCCCAGATCAACAGCGAGGTGGCGAATGTGATGACGGTGGTCCACAGCGCCACGAAGCGGGCGTTGCGCGCCGCGATCTCGTCATCACCGCGGATCATGACGATGAAGCCAGCGCCAACCAGCGGCAGCAGGATGATGGCGGTGAGGATCGGCCAGTCGAACATGGCTCAGAACCCTCCCAGGCCGGTGATGAGATAAAGGAAATAGGTGATGATGATCGCCACGCCGACAAGCATGGCGAAGGCGTAGTGGTAGACAAAGCCCGACTGAAGCCTGACCACCCGGGCCGTCACGTCGCGCACACGCGCAGCGACACCATCGGGGCCGAGCCCGTCGATGATCGCGCCATCACCGACTTTCCACAGCTTGCGCGAAAGCCATTTCATCGGCCTGACGAACAGCCAGTCATACAGTTCATCAACATACCATTTGTTCAGCAAGAAGAGATGGATCGGCTTGAAGGCGCGGGTCATCAGATCCGGGATCGCCGGCACGGCGATATAGCTGAGCCAGGCCACCAGGAAACCGGCAGCCATCATCACGGACGGCGACAGCACCACCCATTCAGGCACTTGGTGCAGATCAACGAGGATGGTGTTGTCCGGCCCGGTGAACAGCGATCCGCGCCAGAATGTGCCATAATCATGGCCGATGAAGACCGATTTGAAGGCCAGTCCCGCGCCAAGCGCACCGACTGCCAGCGCGATCAGCGGCACCGTCATCACAGCCGGTGATTCGTGTGCCTTTTCATAGGTCTCCGGCGCCATGCGCGGCTTGCCGTGAAAGGCCATGAACATCAGGCGCCAGGAATAGACCGATGTCAGGAACGCCGCTGCGACTGTCGCCCAAAAGGCATAGACGGCGATCGGGTCGGCGCTGGCATAGGCGGCCTCGACCACCGCGTCCTTGGAAAAATAGCCCGAAGTGAACGGAAAACCCGTGAGCGCCAGCGTGCCGATCAGCATCATGGCATAAGTCAGCGGGATCTTGCGCGCCAGCCCGCCCATGCGGCGCAGGTCCTGTTCCTCATGCAGCGCGTGGATCACCGAGCCGGCGCCAAGGAACAATAGCGCCTTGAAAAAGGCATGGGTGAACAGGTGGAACATGCCGACCGAGTAGGCCCCGACCCCCAGCGCCACGAACATGTAGCCAAGCTGTGAGCAAGTCGAATAGGCGATGACGCGCTTGATGTCGTTCTGCGCCAGCCCCACGGTGGCGGCGAACAGAGCGGTGATCGCGCCGACGCCCAGCACCACCGAAAGCGCGACAGGGGCCAGTTCGAACAGTGGCGACATGCGCGCCACGAGGAACACGCCGGCGGTGACCATCGTGGCGGCATGAATGAGCGCGGAGACCGGCGTCGGGCCTTCCATGGCATCGGGCAGCCAGGTGTGCAGCAGGAACTGCGCCGACTTGCCCATGGCGCCCATGAACAAAAGCAGGCAGGCGACCGTGAGCAGATCGGCCTGATAGCCGAACAAGGTGATCGTATCGCCCACATGATCCGGAGCAGCGGCAAAGATCGCATCCAGGCTTATCGTGCCGAATGCGGAATAAATGGCGAAGATGCCTAGCAGGAAGCCGAAATCGCCGACCCTGTTGACGATGAACGCCTTGATGGCGGCTGCATTGGCCGAGGGTTTCTTGTACCAGAAGCCGATGAGCAGATAAGACGCCAGGCCTACGCCTTCCCAGCCGAAAAAGAGTTGAAGGAGATTGTCCGCGGTGACCAGCGCGAGCATGGCGAAGGTGAACAGCGACAGATAAGCGAAAAAGCGCGGCTGGCCATCATCATGGGCCATGTAGCCGATGGAATAGATGTGCACGAGGCTGGAGACGGTGGTGACGACGACCAGCATGACCACGCTCAGAGTGTCGATACGCAAGCTCCAGTCGGCCACCAGATCGCCCGATGCAAACCACGTCAGCAGCACCACGCGCTCGCTGTCGCCGTTGTAGCCGATATTGTAAAGCGCGACCCAGGACAGTGCCGCGGCCAAGAGCATCAGCAGGCTGGTGATCCAGCCCGATGCCGCAGCGCCCAGCTTGTGCCCGAACAGGCCGGCGATGAGACAGCCCGCGGCGGGCAGGAAGACTATCGCTGAATACATCTGCCGGTGCCCCTTCCCGCGCCCTTCAGCCTTTTAACATGTTGATTTCGTCCACGGCGATGGTGCCGCGATTGCGGAAATAGACCACGACGATCGCCAGTCCGATGGCCGCTTCGGCAGCCGCCACAGTAAGGATGAACAAGGCGAAGACCTGGCCGACGAGATCGCCGAGGAAAGCGGAAAACGCCACCAGATTGATGTTGACGGCAAGCAATATCAGCTCCACCGACATCAGGATGATGATGACATTCTTGCGATTGATGAAGATGCCGACAACGCCAAGCGTGAACAGGATGGCGCCCACGGTGAGATAATGCGGCAAGCCAATGTCCAAGATCCAGTCCCCCGATTCGCTATTGGCGCCGCCGCGCGGCGAAGCCTGCCCGGAATGACGCGAAAATGCGCGCCGCGTCAAGTCCCCGGCGCGAAGACATCCGTCCCGGGCCCGAGGACGTCAGCGCCCGACGCGCTCAGATGCCCTTGCCGCTGTCCACATGGCGGATCTCGATGGCGTCCTCGCGCCGGCGGCGAACCTGGGCGCCGACATCCTGGCGCTTGACGCCTTCACGCTTGCGCAGGGTGAGCACGATGGCGCCGATCATCGCGATCAGCAGGATGATGCCGGCGCTCTGGAAGAAGTAGACATATTTGGTGTACAGGACGCGCCCGAGCGCCACCGTGTTGCTGACATCGCTGTCGATGGGAACGGCGCGCTGGGCGAGGCTTTGCGGCGACAGCACCCAGCTTCCGACGACCAGGCTCAACTCGATGAGCAGGATGGTCCCCACCGCCGCGCCGACGGGAAGATATTTCATGAAGCCGGCGCGCAGCTCGGCGAAATCCACATCGAGCATCATCACGACGAAGAGGAACAGGACCATGACCGCGCCGACATAGACGACGATCAGGATCATTGCCAGAAATTCGGCACCGAGCAGAACGAACAGGCCGGCGGAATTGAAAAAGGCGAGGATGAGGAACAGCACCGAATGCACGGGGTTCCTCACCGTGACGACCATAAGGGCCGAGGCGATGGTGATGAAGGCGAAGATATAGAAGAACGCTGCCGCTATCACATCGCCACCTGTGCTTGTCCTGCCTTGGTGTGAGGCTTACCGATAGGGCGCATCCAGCGCAATGTTTTTCGCAATCTCGCGTTCCCACCTGTCGCCATTGGCGAGCAGCTTCTCCTTGTCATACAGGAGTTCTTCGCGGGTCTCGGTGGCAAATTCGAAATTGGGGCCTTCCACGATGGCCTCGACGGGGCACGACTCCTCGCAATAGCCGCAATAGATGCACTTGACCATGTCGATGTCATAGCGCGTGGTGCGCCTCGTGCCATCGGTGCGTCGGGGGCCGGCTTCGATGGTTATCGCCTGCGCCGGGCAGATAGCCTCGCACAGCTTGCAGGCGATGCAGCGTTCGACCCCATTTGGGTAGCGGCGCAGCGCATGCTCGCCGCGAAAGCGCGGGCTGAGCGGTCCCTTTTCGAAGGGATAATTGACCGTCGCCTTGGGCCGGAACAGATATTTCAGACCAAGCCAGAAGGCTGAAACGAATTCGGCCAGAACAACGCCCCTCAGGGCCTGGGTCAGTTGCGACATATGGTCTCCATCAAGGTGTAGCGCGCCCGAACTGCAGGATGCCGGCGACGATGACCACCATGGCCAGCGACAGCGGCAGGAACACCTTCCAGCCTAGGCGCATAAGCTGATCATAGCGGTAGCGCGGCACGATGGCCTTGACCATGGCGAACATGAAGAACACGAGGCACACCTTGAGCACGAACCAGACGACCCCGGGAATCCAGTTGAACGGCGCGATGTCGAACGGCGGCAGCCAGCCGCCAAGAAACAGGATCGTCGTCAGCGCGCACATCACGGTGATCGCGACATATTCGCCGAGCATGAACAGCAGATAGGGGGTGGAGGAATATTCCACCATGAAGCCGGCGACCAGTTCTGATTCGGCCTCCGGCAGATCGAAAGGCGGGCGGTTGGTCTCGGCGAGCGCGGAGATGAAGAAGATCACGAACATCGGGAACAGCGACAGCCAGTACCAGTTGAACAGACCCCAGTCGCCGCGCTGCGCCTCGACGATCTCGCTCAGATTGAGCGAGCCGGCCAGCAGCAGAACCGTGATGATGACGAAACCGATCGAGACTTCATAGGACACCATCTGCGCCGCCGAGCGCATGGCGCCGAGGAACGGATATTTCGAGTTCGACGCCCAGCCGCCCATGATCACGCCGTAAACGCCCAGCGACGAAATGGCGAAAATGAAAAGGATGCCGACATTGATATCGGCTACGACCCAACCGTCATCGACCGGGATCACCGCCCAGGCCGACATCGCCAGCACCGCCATGACCACCGGCGCCAGCAGGAACACGGGCTTGTCGGCGGCGGCCGGGATGACCGGCTCCTTCAGCACGAATTTCAGGAAATCGGCGAAGGATTGCAACAGGCCGAACGCGCCGACGACGTTGGGACCCTTGCGCAATTGAACTGCCGCCCAGATCTTGCGGTCAGCGAGCAGCAGATAGGCGATGATGAGCAGCACCGATACCAGCATCAGCAGGCTCTGGCCCACGATGATGGCCGTGGGCAGCCCGTAATCGCTCCAGAAATCAGCCATCGGTCCCCGTCGATTCTTCCTTGCCGGTACGCTCCAGCGTCGCCAGCTCGTTCATGATCGCGGACGCGCGCGCGATCGGATTGGTGAGGTAGAAATTTTCCGCCGCTGATGCGAACCCGTAGGACCTGACATTGGCCTCGAGCCGCGCCAGCGCCTCGATCTCGCCGGCAGCCCCGGGTGTGAACTCGTCGATCTGCGCGAGGTGGGGAAAGTCGCGATACATGGCGGCGCGCAGGGCATCGAGCGTATCGAACGGCAAGGGCCGGCCCAGATGTCCCGAAAGCGCGCGTATGATCGCCCAGTCCTCGCGCGCCTCACCGGGCGGAAACACGGCACGTGGGGCAACCTGAACCCGCCCTTCGGTGTTGACGTAGGTGCCGTCCTTTTCGGTATAGGCCGCGCCTGGAAGGATCACATCGGCAAGCCGCGCGCCGCTGTCGCCGTGGCTGCCCTGGTAGATCACGAAAGCGTCGCCAATCTGGCTGACGTCGAACTCATCGGCACCGAGCAGATACAAAAGATTGATCTCGCCGCTCTGAACACCCTTGAGCACGTCTTCCATGCCGGCGCCGGGGCGCGGTGGTACGCAGCCCAGATCGAGGGCGCCAACCCGCGCTGCCGAGGCATGAAGCACATTGTAGCCGTTCCAGTTCTCATCGGGCCTGAGCATGCCCGTGGCGACGGCCAGACGTGCCGCCAGCGCAGCGATGCCGGCGCCATCGGGGCGGGCCAGCGCGGCTGAACCGAGGATCAGCATCGGCCGTCTGGCGCCCTTCAGCACGTCGGCAAACGAATGACGCCCTTCGGCCAGTTCGCGCAGCGTGTCAGGACCCGCGCCCAGATACTCATAGTCATAGGTCAGATCGGCACGCTCGCCGATGAGCCCGACCTTCATCCGCCCGGCGCGCCAGCCCCTCAGGATGCGCGAATTGAGAACCACGGATTCATGGCGTGGATTGGTACCGATGAGCACCAGCGCGTCGGCTTCTTCCAGCCCCTTGATGCCTGAATTGAAGATGTAGCTCGCGCGGCCGTGCTCCGGGTCGAGCATGGCCCCGTCCTGGCGGCATTCGATGAGTTCTGCGCCAAGCGCGGCGAACAGCGATTTGAGTGCATAGGCGTCTTCCGCGCTCGCCATATCGCCAATGACCGCCCCGATGCGGCCTGGCTGCGTGGTCCGGAGCTGAGCGACGATGGCGTTGAACGCATCGCCCCAGCTCACCCGGCGCAACTGTCCGTCCTTGCGCAGATAGGGCCTGTCGAGGCGCTTGCGCCGCAGCCCGTCCCAGACGAAGCGCGTCTTGTCGGAAATCCATTCCTCGTTCACATCATCATGGCTGCGCGGCAGGATGCGCATGACTTCGCGCCCGCGCGCATCCACCCTGATGTTGGCGCCGAGCCCGTCCATGACGTCGATGGTCTCGACCTTGGTCAGCTCCCACGGGCGCGAGGTGAAGGCGTAGGGCTTGGACGTCAGCGCGCCAACCGGACACAGATCAATGACATTGCCCGACAGTTCCGAGCTCATGCCGCGCTCCAGATAGGTGGTGATCTCCATATCCTCGCCGCGTCCCGCCGCGCCAAGCTCCGACACGCCGGCAACTTCGGTCATGAAGCGGACGCAGCGGGTGCAATGGATGCAGCGTGTCATGATCGTCTTGATCAGCGGGCCTATATTCTTGTCTTCGACCGCCCGTTTGTTCTCGTGAAAGCGGCTGCCATCAACACCATAGAACATCGCCTGATCCTGCAGGTCACATTCCCCGCCCTGATCGCAGATCGGGCAATCGAGCGGATGATTGAGCAGCAGGAACTCCATCACGCCTTCGCGCGCCTTCTTCACCAGCGCGCTGTCGGTGCGCACCTGCGGCAGACTGCCGTCGCGGCCCGGGCGCATGTCCGAAACATTCATGTGGCATGAGGCGATGGGCTTGGGCATGCCCACAACCTCGACCAGGCACATGCGGCAGTTGCCGGCGATCGACAGCCGCTCGTGATAGCAGAAGCGCGGGATTTCGTTGCCCGCTTCCTCGCACGCCTGAAGCAGGTTGATCCCGTCTTCGACCTCGATCTCGCGGTCATTGATGATCAGCTTTGGCATCTTGCTACCGGCGTTCCTCGCCGCTCCTGCTCAGGTCTTCAAGCACCCGGCGCATCTTATTCCGCGGCCACGGTCTGGCCTGCCGCATGCGCTTCGATGTGGGCTTCGATCTCGTGACGGAAATGGCGGATGAGACCCTGAATGGGCCAGGCCGCCGCATCGCCGAGCGCGCAGATCGTGTGGCCCTCGACCTGTTTGGTGACTTCATAAAGCATGTCGATCTCGCGCTTGTCGGCACGCCCTTCCGCCATGCGTGTCAGCACGCGCCACATCCAGCCCGTGCCTTCGCGGCACGGCGTGCACTGGCCGCAGCTCTCGTGCTTGTAGAAATAGGCGATGCGGGCGATGGCGGCGATGATATCGGTCGACTTGTCCATGACGATGACGGCCGCTGTCCCCAGGCCCGATTGAACATCGCGCAGCGAGTCGAAATCCATCAGCAGTTCCTGGCACTGATCGGCCGGGACCAGCGGCACCGAAGACCCGCCGGGGATGACCGCAAGCAGATTGGTCCAGCCGCCCCGCACTCCGCCGGCGTGACGCTCGATCAGCTCGCGCAGGGGAATGCCCATTTCCTCTTCGACTGTGCACGGCTCCTCGACATGGCCCGAGATGCAGAACAATTTGGTCCCGCTATTGTTGGGGCGGCCGATGGAGGCGAACCAGGACGAGCCACGGCGCAATATGTCCGGCACGACCGCGATCGATTCGACATTGTTGACGGTGGTCGGTGCGCCCCACAGCCCGACATTCGCCGGAAACGGCGGTTTGAGGCGCGGCTGGCCCTTCTTGCCTTCAAGGCTTTCCAGAAGCGCGGTTTCCTCGCCACAGATATAGGCGCCGGCGCCGTGGTGGAGATAAATCTCGAAATCCCAGCCGTGGATATTGCCCGGGCCGATAAGCTTCGCATTGTAGGCTTCGTCGACAGCGGCCTGAAGCACCTCGCGCTCGCGGATATATTCACCGCGAATGTAGATGTAGCAGACATGCGCGCCCATGGCGAAACCGGCAAGCAGACAGCCTTCGAGCAGCAGATGCGGATCATGGCGCATGATCTCGCGGTCCTTGCAGGTGCCGGGCTCGGATTCGTCGGCGTTGACCACCAGATAATGCGGCCGGCCATCGGACTGTTTGGGCATGAACGACCATTTCAGTCCGGTGGGAAAGCCCGCGCCGCCGCGCCCGCGAAGGCCCGAAGCCTTGACTTCCTCGATGATCCAGTCGCGTCCCTTCTCCAGGCTCGCTTTCGTGCCGTCCCAGGCGCCGCGCAGGCGCGCTGCCCCAAGCCGCCAGTCATGCAGGCCATACAGGTTGGTGAAGATACGGTCCTTGTCCGATAGCATGTAGCTCAACTTTCCTTTGGGGAACCGGTGCCCGGCGCAGTGGCCTCAGGCGCGCCGCCACGCTCATGAAGCTGGATGCTGGTCAGGCTGGTCAGGCCGCTTGCCGGCGCTGATTTCTGCCGCCTTGTCTGCGGACCCGGCGCGGCTTCCTGGCCATCGCGCAGCTTGTCGAGGATAAGGCCGAAACTCTCGATGCTCAAATCCTCATAATAATCGGCATTGATCTGAACCATCGGCGCATTGACGCACGCCCCGAGACACTCGACCTCGACCCACGAGAACATGCCGTCTTCGCTGACGGCGCCCTTGGGACCTATCTTCTGCTCGCAGACTTCCTTCAGATCGTTCGCGCCGCGCAGCATGCACGGCGTGGTGCCGCAAAGCTGAACGTGATATCTGCCGACGGGCGACAGGTTGAACATGGTGTAAAAGGTAGCGATTTCGTAAACGCGAATATAGGGCATATCGAGCAGATCACCGACATAGCGCAGCGTCGGCTCCGACAGCCAGCCGTTCTGCTCCTGCGCGCGCCACAGAACCGGGATCACGGCAGCTGCCTGGCGACCGGGCGGATATTTGGCGAACTGTGCCCGGGCCCATGCCAGATTTTCCGGCGTGAACTCGAAACTGTCCGGCTGGACCAGGCTTAAGCGGCGCACCGACATCTCAACCGACCTCCTTCGATACAAGGCGCATCACCCTGTGTTGATGGCGCATGTCCGTGCCAAGACGGCTCATCGGTCGATCTCCCCGAAAACGATGTCCAGCGAGCCGAGCACCGCAGAGACATCGGCGAGCATATGTCCCTTGGTCAGGAACTCCATTGCCTGGAGATGGGGAAAGCCCGGCGCGCGGATCTTGCAGCGGTAGGGCTTGTTGGTCCCGTCCGACACCAGATAGACGCCGAATTCGCCTTTTGGCGCTTCCACCGCGACATAGACCTCACCTTCAGGCACATGAAAGCCCTCGGTGAACAGTTTGAAATGGTGGATCAGGGCTTCCATCGACTGTTTCATCTGCGCGCGCCTTGGTGGCGTGATCTTGTTGTTTGGCGCCAGCACGGGCCCCTGACCCTTGCCTGTGGTCAGCATGTCGATGCACTGTTTCATGATGCGCACCGACTGGCGCATCTCTTCCATGCGGATAAGATACCGATCGTAGCAATCACCATTCTTGCCGACGGGGATATCGAAATCCAGCTCATCATAGATCTCATAGGGCTGGGACTTGCGCAGATCCCACGCTGCGCCCGATCCGCGCACCATCACCCCGGAAAAGCCCCAGGCGAACGCATCATCGAGAGAAACCACGCCGATATCGACATTGCGCTGCTTGAAGATACGGTTGTCGGTGAGCAGCCCCTCGATATCGTCGAGCACCTTCAGGAACGGATCGCAGAACTTGAAGATGTCGTCGATCAGATCGGGCGGCAGATCCTGATGCACGCCGCCGGGGCGGAAATAATTGGCGTGCAGGCGCGAGCCGGAAGCGCGCTCATAAAATATCATCAGCTTTTCGCGCTCCTCGAAACCCCACAGCGGCGGGGTCAGCGCGCCGACATCGAGCGCCTGGGTCGTGACGTTGAGCAGATGGCTCAAAATGCGGCCGATCTCGTTGTAGAGCACGCGGATGATCTGGCCGCGGATGGGCACTTGCAGGCCCAGCAGTTTCTCGATGGCGAGGCAGAAGGCATGTTCCTGGTTCATGGGCGCGACATAATCGAGCCGGTCAAAATAGGGGATCGCCTGGAGATAGGTCTTGTGTTCGATCAGCTTCTCGGTGCCGCGATGCAGCAGGCCGATATGCGGATCGACCCGTTCGACAACCTCGCCGTCCAGCTCCAGCACGAGACGCAGAACGCCGTGCGCCGCCGGGTGTTGAGGCCCGAAATTGATCGAGAAGTTGCGTATTTGCGTCTCAGCTTCAGCCATCAGTCCTGTCGATCCTTCTGCTGCTCGGCGCTGAACATCTCGAAGACCTGCTGTCCGGTCAGCTTGGCTGTAGGATTAGCGAATTCGTAATATGCCGGTTTTTCGTCGATGAAGATCTCGGTGGTGAAGCTCAGCGCCACATCATCATCGAGCGTACCTGCGCAAAGGGCGAAGTGCGAGCCGTCCTGCATGCGCCAGAACAATACCGTGCCGCAATTTCGGCAGAAGCCCCGCTCGCCCCATTCAGAGGCGCGGTAGGTGCTGATCCGGCCGGCATCCTCAAACTTCACCGAACCTTCTTCAACTTCCACCGCCAGAAGCGGTCCTCCGGACCAGCGCCGGCACATCGAACAGTGGCAGGCGCCCACCTCAAGAGCCCCGAGCCTCGCACTATAGCGCACGTCTCCGCACAGGCAGTGGCCCGTCACATCATGCCCTGCCCCGATCCCGGTCGCGTCCCGCTCTTGCGGCTTTTGCCCAGCACCAGTCATCAAGATCTTCCCGTGTCCTCGGATGATGCCTTTTCATCGCCTGGAAGTATGTAGTCGGTGCCTTCCCACGGGCTGATGAAATCAAAGTTGCGAAACTCCTGCTGCAGCTTGACCGGCTCGTATATGACGCGTTTCAACTCCTCGCTGTAGCGCACCTCGACAAAGCCGGTGAGCGGGAAGTCCTTGCGCATCGGGTGGCCCTGAAAACCATAATCGGTCAGCAGCCGGCGCAGGTCGGGATGTCCGGAAAACAAGATGCCATAAAGATCATAGGCCTCGCGTTCGAACCAGTTGGCACACGGAAACACACCGGAGATGGTCGGCACAGGCGTGTGCTCGTCCGTCTCGATCTTGACGCGGATGCGGTGGTTCTGTTGCGGGCTCAGCAGGTGATACACAAGCTCGAACCTCTTTGGCCGATCGGGATAATCGACGCCGCATAGATCGATCAGGCACGAGAAGCGGCAACTCACGTCATCGCGCAGGAACGTCATGAGCTGGACGATCTCACCGCGCCCGGCGCGAACGCTCAGTTCGCCGTGAGCAATACGCCAATCATCTACCGCGCCTGACTGGGCAGCGGCGATATGCGCGCCCAACTCGGCCATGGCATCATCGGCTAGCGTTTCGACCATCGGCGCTTGAGCCTCCCCGAGATTTGCAGGACATTGGAAGATCGGCAGGACCGGATCGCTTACCTGGTGATCGTACCGGTACGGCGGATCTTGCGTTGCAAAAGCATTATGCCGTAAACCAGCGCCTCGGCAGAGGGCGGACAGCCCGGCACATAGATGTCGATCGGCAGAACCCGGTCGCAGCCACGCACCACCGAATAGGAATAGTGGTAATAGCCGCCGCCATTTGCGCAACTGCCCATGGAAATGACATAGCGCGGCTCTGGCATCTGGTCATAGACCTTGCGGATCGCCGGCGCCATCTTGTTGCACAGCGTGCCCGCGACGATCATCACGTCCGATTGACGCGGGCTGCCGCGCGGGGCAAAGCCGAAGCGCTCCACATCATAGCGCGGCATCGACGACTGCATCATCTCCACAGCGCAGCAGGCCAGGCCAAAGGTCATCCACATCAGCGAACCGGTACGCGCCCAGTTTACCAGATCCTGCGTGGAGGTGACCAGGAACCCCTTGTCCGCCAGATTGGCGGACATGTCGGCAAAGGACCCCGCTCCGCCCGGACCAAGCGCGCCCGGTGCGAGCGCATTGCGCGGCAGGATCGCCTCGCCGCTACCTCTTGGCCCGCTCAATCCCATTCCAGTGCTCCCTTCCGCCATTCATAGATGAAGCCCACGGTCAGAATCGCAAGAAAGATCATCATCGCCCAGTAGCCGAACAGGCCGGCATCGTCGAAAGCCACGGCCCATGGAAACAGGAAGGCGACCTCAAGATCGAAAATGATGAACAGGATCGCCACCAGATAAAATCTCACGTCAAACCGCATGCGCGCATCATCGAAGGCGGGAAAGCCGCATTCGTATGTTGAGACCTTCTCCGCATCGGGATTGCTCGGCGCCACCAGAAACGGCGCGATGAGGATAATTGCGCCCAGGCCAGCGGCCACTCCAAAAAAGATGATAAGCGGCAGATAGGCCTGCAAGAGTTCGCTCGTGGCTCCGCCCATGTCCATGGCCCCCTGGCATCTTGCCGCGTCGGCGCGACCGGCGCGCGATCGCGCCATCAGGTCAATCAATCTGCTGCAATAATATCATACCGCAGTGCAGCAGCATTAGACCAGCGCCGCGACATGCGCAAGCGTGCGGCATAGGGTCTGGCGGACAGTCTGGGGAGTGGCGGCCAAGGCGCCTGGCACTTGGCGCCGGCGTGTCCGCCTTAAATCGTGTGGCGGGAGTGACGGGACTCGAACCCGCGGCCTCTGGCGTGACAGGCCAGCGCTCTAACCAACTGAGCTACACCCCCAACAGTCAATTCGTCACTGACTAAAGGTTATATAGGCTGTCTACGCCAGCGCCATGGCCACGTCAAGAACCACGAGCCGGCCGCTAACGATCCTGTGCGATCTTCCGGCATGGCGGCGCTGGTGGGCGGTGAGAGATTCGAACTCCCGACATCTTCGGTGTAAACGAAGCGCTCTACCAGCTGAGCTAACCGCCCTGTCGACCGCCAACGGCGATATGCGATCATCGCCAAGCCGTGCACAGATGGCAAGACAAACGAACACGGCGCCGGCACACCGGCCCACAAAAAGAAAGAGCCGGGCGCAAAGGCCCGGCCTAGAAACGTTAGGAGTATCGGCGCCTCTTACTTGAAGGATGCGATTGGCTCACGGGCGCTATCCCAGAGCTTGTAGCTGGCACGAAACCTAACAACGTCAAAAGAAACATGAACATCGTCATAGATGCCGATGCTTTCACCCTCCTCTGTGGCGGTGAGAACGGCGTGAGTCTTCTCGCCAAGGTCCACATGGGCATATTCTATCCCAACCACAAATCTATCGCTGAGTGCAAAGTCCAATCCTACCCCAGCCGTCCAACCGACATGAGTTGCTGTATTGTCGAAACCTACGGAGTCCACGCCAGTCCACAGGTCATCGACAGGAGTACCGAGCACACTTGTTTTTGTCTCGACTTTGCCCCATGCGACACCACCAAAACCGTAAAACATCATGTTGTCCATGGCATAACCAAGACGGCCAGTGACACTTGCGTAATATTCGAGTTGACGATGACAGTCAGCAATATTCGCACAGGTAACGTGGCCATCGAAATCGGTACCATTCAGTCCCGCCTCAACGCCGAGGACCACGCTCCCACTTTGCCAGTTGTATCCTACAAGGCCGCCATAGAAGGCGCCATTCATGTCGTAGTCATTACCTAGAAACGCCTCAAGGAGGGTTATGCCTTCAGGTGTGGGAGGAAAACCAAGGCCGAAGATTGCACTCGCATCGTCAGTAACTTCTTCCAATGCTGCGTCACCTTCAGTCCTGATATCGAACCTGTCCGAGGTGTCGCCCGTGCCAAAGCCGACGGTACCGCCGATATAAAGGCCGGACCAGATTGCCACCGGCGCCATAGGCACCGGATCCTTTATCGAAGCTTCGCCCTCATACAAGCCGCCGGCCGACGCTGCGCCGGCGGTGCCCAGCAAAGCCGCTACTGCGGCGCCAATAAATAGTCTGTGCATTTTCGTCCCTCATTCCAACAGTCTGTGTTCACAACCTCGTACCAATGCCGTTGACGCCAGATGTGATCATCTTCAAGGACGACAATATCTGCACGTCATGATCGAGGTCCTAGCCTGATTCACGCCATGGTTGCAGAAGTAAGTTCCAAGGCAGGAATGATTCAGATAAGTTGTGTTTCATAATTAACACTATTTTAACGTGTACTCCATAAATCGAGGGTAGGCGAGCCGCACAAGGCAATTGGCTGTTATTCCGCGAGATTTGTGAGTTGGAGCAATGATTTCGTAGCAGCCGGGACAGTCAGCTCGGCGCCCGACAAACCCTGAAAGGCTGAAATCGTGGGTTGCAGGCAAGGCGCTATGCCAAGGGTAAGCGACAATATTTCGAGGGCGAGCCGGAAAGACATATCGGCTGGGCGCAAAAAGAAAGAGCCGGGCGCAAAGGCCCGGCTCTTCCAGCAATTGTTTCAGGGGAGAATTTCCGCAGATCGCCTTACTTGAGCGATTCCATCGGCTCGTGCACTTCACCGATGCGATAGGTCAGGACCACGCGGCCGGTGTGGATCGACGGCTCCAGATCGGCGGAGACGCCTTCTTCGACATAGTATTTCTTACTGTCGTAGCAGTAGTTGCAAAATCCGCCTTCGTAATAGGAGTCATAGAACGAGAACAGGTTCTCGCTGCTGAGTTGCGTGAACCGGTATTCCAGCTTCAGCGCCCAGTTGGCATCAAGACGGGTCTCCATGCCGACACCCAGCGTGTAGCCCTTGAACGTGTCGAGCGAGGTGCTGGCGGTTTCCTTGTAGCCGTCGAAATTGATCGTGAGGCTGGGATCATCAAAGTTTGCCTGAGTATAGCCGGCCAGCATGTAGATCAATGTGTCAGGCGTGGCCAGATAGCCGAAGCGGATGCCAATGGTCCACATCCACTCCAGATCGGCCTCACCGTTCGCGGAGAGATATTTATAGCCGTCTTGTGAGGCTGAGAAGCTCAGATCGGTGCCGATGCCCGACCAGTCGAAATCACCGAACAGACCAACAACGGCGCGCGGCGCATACTGCCAGTCATAACCGACCTGCACGGTGCCGAAGATGCCTTCGCCGCCGATGCCATCGAAGTTGAAGCTGAAGTCATTCTCTTCATAGAAATAATAATCTGAGCAGCCGCCTTTATATGAACAGTCACGCTTGTAGACATCCTGATACGCATTGACGTCCAGCTCATGAACAACCGCGCCGGCACCTACACCGAGACCGACGTAAAAGCCCGTCCAGGTGGACGGCGGCACATAAACCGGTTCATCTTTCATTGACATGCTCCCGGCAACGGCAATGCCAGCCGTGCCGAGATACGCCGCCGCAGCGACGCAAATCGCAATCTTGCGCATTATAATTTCCCTCATCTAAGCACCCAATGCCCGCTTACAGCGGACCGTGACGCAAGCACTGCCCCCCCAGGTGCAGTTCCCCGCTACACGTCACGGTTTCAATGGCTACGCTGATTCGCGCGCGCCACAAATCCATCCCGGGGCTTTGCACCAGGCTGACATCACAGATGTGTTTTTTATGTCACAAAGCGTGTTGTCACGCGGGTTTGGACGGGCCTGCAAGCGCCCGCTCAGCCCGCTTCATCGGACAAAGAGCCATGCAGCTTGGGGAAAACTTCGGGTGGCGGGATTGTGAGAACAGATCTGCGAGGCCCTATTCGGCCGCGGTGGCTGCGTTTAGCCGGACGATATTGCCATCGGCCGCGGCCCGCGCCCGGCCCCGGCTGATCTCTACGCCGAGTGCGGCGCCTTGTATACGGTCGAGCTTTTCCACGCGCACACGCGCATGCAGCGCCCCGCGCAAGGCGAGGCAACCGGCCGCAATACGTTCGGCCATCGTTTCCACCAGATTGACATGCTGGCCGGCGCTCACATGGTGGACGACATCAAGTATCGCGTCATAGCAGACGACCTGGGCATGATCATCGCCACGTGCTGCGCCGCTGATGGGCTCGACCGTCAGGTCGATGTTGAAGCGCACGCGCTGAGGCTGCCCTTTCTCATCCGCATGCACCCCTATATTGCAGTCAAGGACCAGATCATGGATGAACAACAGATCAGGCGCTGGCTCGGCCGGCTCGTCGCGGCTTAGCCCCTGAACTGCGTCTTTCACGGAATTCTCTTTCATGCGCAACCTGTTACGCCGCACTCATGGCAACGCCCCGCCTGTGGAATGGGCCCTCTGGATAGGCGTCATCCATCATGTTTGATGTAAGCTGCGGCGGGCTCGTCGTCTGGTGCGCCGCTAAGCGCGCCACCCTCAAGTTCGGGCCGCCACAGAAGCACCTCGTCGATCTTTCCGGCAAGCGCGAAATCGCGATCGGTGATCCCACCCGCGTCATGCGACTGGAGTGCCACCTCGACTTTATTGAACGACGCCTTGATGTCGGGGTGATGCCACGCGATCTCGGCCAGATGTCCCACGGTGTTGACGGCCATAAGCGTCGCCTTCCAGCCATGGGTGCGATAGGTGCGCCGAATATGGCCATCCTCATAATGCCAGCCCGGCAAATCCGCCGCAAGCCGGCTCATGATCTCGGCCTCGTCATGAGTCTTGCCGGTATGGGCCAAGCCGATCTCCTGTGCCTGTCATATGCATGTCGATGGTATATCGGCATTTCGCCCTCACCCACAAGGGCACATGGACGCAGGAGCTTTTCCGGGCGATGCCGGGCAATGGCGGCTCGCTCGGGACAGATCACGACCCCTGCTTTTCGTCCTCCGGTCTCTTCGCGCCCTGCCCTGTCGGCTCGTGCAGCCCCTGGCCGGAAGCGATCACCTTGGCGTTGCGCAGTGGCGCATCATCGGAGCGCACGCGGATCATGGAAGGCGGCATGCTCTCTGGCGCCAGCGCGCCGAGCGACAGATATATCTTGAACAGGTCATCGACCGGCATGTCGGGCACCACGGTCAGCTTGTTTTCGGGCACCAGCACGAGCCCGCCGGTCATGGGGAACGGAGCGCTCGGCAGATAAACGAGAACACGCCGCTGATCGCCGATGATATAGTGATCCCGACTGGCCAGCAGAGCCAGAACATCGGTGCCGTCATTGTCGCCGAAACGTACCGCCACCACGCTCATGCCCGACAGATCACCGCCACTGTCGCGCTTGGTCGCCAGACGCACCACCCTGGAGACCGGATTGTAGATCGCCTTTACGATCGGCATGTTGGCGAACACCCAGTCGATGGAGCTTTGCACGCCGCGCTGCGCCTCGGTGCGCACGATCAGCCCGAGAAACCAGATGAGCGCGACCGCTATCAGCGCGCCCAGCCAGAACGCGAGCACACTTTCCTCGCCAAGGATCGTGCCGCCACCGCGGCGAAACAGTTCTCCCAGAAATGTGCCAGGCCCCAGCGCATCGCGCAGGAACTGAACAATCCACGCGATGATGAAGGCGGTAAGGACGATCGGCAGCAGCACGACGAGACCGGCAAGGAACGTCCCGGTCACGCGGCTGCGCCAGAAACGGCTAAAGAAATCCAGCATCGCGACAAATATCCTTGATCAAGCAGGTCTTGCCCGCGTGGTGCAATGGAAAGCACGCAAACACCGTGCCGGGCATCGCAGTCAGGGCGTGAGTGTAGCAGATAGTTGCCAGCCTTGACACGGCACGGCTGCGCGGCTTCCAAGCCGACCTGCTTCATCGACGAACAGGCCGCATGCCGCCGACATGCGCGCCCGCGCGGGCTTCAGTCATCACCGCGCGCAACATCCGTGTCGGCAACCAGGGCGAGCAGACGCGCAGCCGCCGCCATTTCGGACCAGCGAGCCGCCCGGCGCGCCGCACTCTCGGCGTCCTCGCCCCACTGCGACATGTTCCAGTCCTCGTCGATATGCGCGCAAGACCAGGCTGCCTGCGCGCTCAGTCGGCCATGGAGCACGCATAATGCCAGCACGAAGGAACCTGTCAGCGTGGTCAGGTTGTGCAGGCCGGTAAGGATGAAGGCGTCATGCCGGCCGGCTTCGCGCCTGAGTACGTCCAGCGCCGCTTCGGGCTGGTCATGCGGCATCAGCCCGGACACGACATCAAGACGCGCATTGAATGTGTGGTGCAGCCACGCAAGCAGTGGGTCCCAGGCGCCGGCCTGCAATTCGGCCAGGCGTTCTGGCCAGGACGCGCGGTAGCACAGCAGGTCCGATCCGGCAAACGACATCATCTCCTCGATCACGGTTTCCTCGCGCCCGCGCACGCGGTCCACCGCAGTATTCACCAGCCGGTTGAGCGGCATCGTGCGCGGCGCGATGTGCGTCCCTTGCGCATTCCATTCCTCGGCAGCCGCCCTTGCCAGCGCAGATGTCGGCAATGCCAGAAGCTTGCGCGCCGGCGTCTTCAGAAGATGCTCATCGAGCCATATCGTCCATCCCGCCTCGCCCGGCTCGTGACGCGCAGCCTCATAGAACCGCTTTGGCCCGATCTCGCCCGACTTCGCCTTGCCTGCCTTCGCGCTCACGTCCGGGTCATCCCTGCTCATTCAAAATCCGGCAAGCGCTGGTCGTCAGGATCAAGGCCGAGCAGCATCCAGCTTTCGCGCATATGCCCGGGCAGCCCGGCCTGGACATCAAGCAACCCGCTTCTGGGATGCGCGATGATGATACGCCTTGCGTGCAGATGCAGCTTGCGGCCGATCGCCCCGCCGGGATGGGCCTGCGCGCCGCCATATTTGCCATCGCCGACGATCGGGTGGCCGATGGCCGCACAGTGAACCCGCAATTGATGGGTACGCCCGGTGACGGGAGACATTGCCAGCCACGACAGTTTCGTTCCCGCCCGCTCCATGAGCTGATAGCGGCTGATCGCCGTCTGCGCGCCGGGCGCGTCGCCCTCGCAGACCTGCACCCTTTCCTCGCCCCTGCCGCCGCGCTTGATAAGCGCCAGCGTGATCTGGCCCACCTCTATGCGCGGCACGCCGTTCACCAGCGCCCAATAGAGCTTGCGCGCCGAGCGGGCCTTGAGACTGCGGCCGAGAGCCGCCGCCGCGGCGCGCGTGCGCGCCAGCAGCATCACCCCGCTCGTATCCTTGTCGAGCCGGTGAACCAGCCGCGGGCGCTCGTCCAGATCATAGCGCAGCCCATCGAGCAGACGGTCGAGATGTTCCTCGGTGCTTGTGCCGCCCTGAACGGCCAGCCCCGCGGGCTTGTTGATCGCGATCACATCATCGTCCATGTGGATGACGAGGCCGCGCACGAAAGCCTCGTGGCTTGGCAACAACGGGCGGTGAACGCGCGCGGGCGGCGGCGATTGCACAGCCTGGCGCACCGGCGGCGGCACGCGCACGCGCTGGCCCGCTTCCAGACGACTGCTCGCCTTGACCCGTCCGCCATCGACGCGCACCTGGCCGCTGCGCAGCAGTTTTTGCAACTGGACATGCCCGAGCGCGGGATAATGCTGGCGAAACCAGCGGTCAAGGCGCATGCCGCTTTCATCAGGCCCGACCTCATGAAGCTCGACCGCGCTCACGACTGCAAGCCCCGCCCGACCATCAGCCCGATGACCAATAGCAGCACGGAAAAAAGCACCGAGCCGCCGGCATAAAGCACCGCGCTCAAAGGCATCTTGCGCTCGATAAGGCCGAACAGGTCGAGCGCAAACGCCGAAAATGTGGTGAACCCGCCAAGCACACCGCTGAGCAGGAATACGCGCACCGGCTGGGAAACGTCATCGCGCATGGCGAACAGGCCCACAAGCAGCCCCATGAGGAACGCACCCAGCATGTTGACGAAAAAGGTGCCCCAGGGCTGTTCTGAGCCGCCGAGCCGTGTGCTCAGCGTGATAACGACATAGCGCGCGCCTGAGCCCAGAGCGCCGCCCGCCATGGCCATCAGCGCCAGTTTGACCATGCCGGCCACTCCCTGAAAAAGCTGCGAGCCGTGCGTTCCCGAAGTCGCCCGTCAGGATTGCTTGCGAAAGAACAGCGGCCGCAGCGCGCCGCCCACAAAGGTCCCGATGAGCGCGCCGATGAGCGCCACGAACACGCTCACCCCAATCTCGATGTAAGTGGTGAACTGGGCCACCTGATCGGGATTTTCAAACCGCTGGGTGGCAATCAGCTCGGTCGCGGCAAATCCGCCGATCCGCATGCCGATCGGAAGGAAGAGCACGAAGAAGATGATGGCGAAGATCGTTTTCACTTGACCTCCCAAAACCAGATTTCGTTGGATTTTTCATAGCCGCCCAGCCAACCGAACCACGGCAGCAGCATCTTGGCGGTGGTGCGCCAGCCGTTCCACAGATCGATATGATCACCTGTCGGGCGCACTGTGTCCTCGGTGCGCCACCAATAGCCATTGAAGAAGATGATGCCGGTGCGCCCGTTCAGTTCATTGGCAAAATTGCCCGGGTTCTGAACAATGTCCGTTGTCCCCACGCCGGGGATGCTTCCGCCGCGCAATGACAGCGCTACCTCGCGCGCGCGAATATAGTGCATGTTGCTCAGCGAGTGCGCCGTATTCTTTGCCCAATTGCAGGTCTTGGCGCTGCCCATCTGTGCCGGGGTTACGCCGGCGCCCTGAAGGCAAACGCCCATGCGGATGGCGCACTGGTTGGCAAAATTGGATACGCCGCCTGTCTTGCACGGCGCCTGGTCCCCCGTATTGGTCGGGTGGTTCTTCCAAAGCTCATCGAAACTGACCATCGCGCATCATCCCCTGAAACAAGCCGCTTCGAAGCCGGGCCATGCCACCCGCGCCACCTTGCCCTCTGGCGTATACCACACCCGCGCCCGAGGCCAAAAGCGGCGGGTGCCCTTGTCAGTCGGTTTTGCGTTCGCGCAGATGCGCAAAGCGCTGGAGCCGTTCGCCGATCTCGCGTTCATGACCCTGCCCGCCGGGCTCGTAGAAACGCTGACGCGGCATGTCCTGTGGAAAATAATCCTGGCCGGAAAAGCTCTCGGGCGTGTCATGATCATAGACATAGCCCGCCCCATAGCCCTCATCCTTCATCAACCGGGTGGGCGCGTTGAGGATATGGGCGGGCGGTGCCAGCGAGCCGTGATCGCGCGCGGCCGCGCTGCCAGCCTTGAAGGCGCGGTACGCCGCATTCGATTTCGGCGCCACGGCCAGATAGATCACCGCCTGGGCGAGCGCCAGTTCGCCCTCCGGGCTGCCGAGGAAATCATACGCGTCCTTGGCCGCCAGCGCCTGTACCAGCGCCTGAGGATCGGCCAGCCCGATATCTTCCACCGCCATGCGCACCAGCCGCCGGGCTATGTACAAGGGCGCCTCTCCGCCCTCCAGCATGCGCGCCAGCCAGTAGATGGCGGCATCGGGATCAGACCCGCGCACCGATTTGTGCAGGGCGCTGATCAGGTCATAATGGCCATCGCGGTTCTTGTCATAAAGCGGCGCGCGGCGTTGCACCAGAGCGACCAGGCCGGCAATGTCGATTGGCCCGGCTTGACGGTCTGTGCCGGCAAAGACGTCTTCGGCCAGATTGACGAGAGCGCGCCCGTCCCCGTCGGCCATGTTGATCAGGTTGGCGCGCGCCTCCCTCGTCAGAGGCAGCTTTTCGCCCTGCGCCACCTCGGCCCGGCCCAGCAATTCTTCGAGCGCTGCCTCATCGAGCCGGTGAAATCGCAGGACACTGGCGCGCGACAACAGCGCCGCGTTGAGTTCGAATGACGGATTTTCGGTGGTCGCGCCGATCAGGATGATGGTGCCGTCTTCGACGCCGGGCAGGAATGCATCCTGCTGGGCACGGTTGAACCGGTGGATCTCATCGACGAACAGAACCGTGCCGATGCCATCGCGCCGCCGCGCCTTCGCCGCCTCGAAGAGCTTGCGCAGGTCCTGAACGCCGGAATAGATGGCCGAGATCTGTTCGAAATGATGTCTGGTCTCGTTTGCGAGCAGCCTGGCGACCGAGGTCTTGCCGGTGCCCGGCGGTCCCCAGAAGATCACCGATCGCAGCGCCCCGGCTTCGAGCATTCGTGACAGCGCGCCGCCCGTCCCGAGGAGATGGGCCTGCCCGACGACATCGCTCAGGCGCTTTGGCCGCAGGCGGCTGGCCAGAGGCTGGGGCGCATCGGCGCCAAGCCCGGCGGCATCAAAAAGCGAGGTCATCCTGTTGCCATCCCGGCCCTGGGCGGGCCCACGCGGCGCACCTTCATCCGCGCAGCACCGTGCGCAGGAGCTGGCCGCCGCGCTTGACCGTCAATGCCCAATAGTTCCGCCCGCGACGCAACGCCGCCAGCAGGTCGTCAATCTCCGCGATGCGCCGCTCGTTGATCTCGACGATGATATCGCCAGGGCGCAAGCCGATGCGGCGCGCCGGCGAGTAGCTCTGGGTCTCGCGCACGACCACGCCTCTGGTATCCTGGATACGCAACTCCTCCGCCACTGCCGGTGACAGGTTTTCAACCTTGGCTCCGGTGAATGGATGATTGCCTTCAAGCGTCGTGGTGTTGCGCGGCGGTGTTTCCGGCGCGGCTTCAAGCGACACGGTGACATCAAGCTCGCGGTTATCGCGCCAGACGCGCAGCACGCTCTGTCCACCCACACCCTTGGTTGCCACGCGGTAGCGGAACGTATCGGCATCGCGCACGCCCACATCGTCAACCTTGAGGATGACATCGCCTTCGCGCAGCCCGGCTTCAAGGGCGGGGCTGGCTGATGCAAGCCGTGATACCAGCGCGCCGGATGGTCGCTCCAGCCCGAGCGCGGCTGCAAGCTCGCCGGTCAGCGATTGCAGATCCACCCCCAGCCACGGCCGGCGCACGGTCGAGCCTTGAAGCGCGGATTCCACGATCAGCCGGACCATGTTGGCGGGAATGGCAAAGCCGATACCCAACGAACCCCCGGTGCGCGAAAAGATCGCGGTATTTATGCCGATGAGGCGACCATCCATATCGACAAGTGCGCCGCCGGAATTGCCCGGATTGATGGCCGCATCGGTCTGGATGAAGAACTGGTAATCGGAAATGCCGACGCGGGTGCGCGCCACCGCCGAGACGATACCGCTGGTGACTGTCTGGCCGACGCCGAACGGATTGCCGATGGCAAGCACGAGATCGCCAACCTCGAGCAGATCGGAATCGGCGAAAGCAAGGTAAGGGAATTCCTGATCGTCCTCGCGCTCCAGACGCAACACGGCCAGATCGGTACGCTCATCTTCCAGAATGACCGCTGCTGCGAATTCGCGGCCATCGGCCATGGCAACCTTGATATCGACGCTTTCGCCGTCGCTGCCGCGCCCGCGGATGACGTGGTAGTTCGTGACGATGAGGCCCTCAGGCGTCACGATCACGCCAGAACCCAGCGACTGTTCCATGCGCTCGCGCGGCGCACCGGGGTCGCGGCCGAAGAAACGTTCAAAGAATGGGTCGCGCAAGCGCGGCATGGAGCGGCCGCGCACCCTTTGGCGCACATAGATGTTGACCACCGCAGGCGAGGCCTGGCTGGCGACGGGAGCAAAGGACAGTCTGATCTGCTCGCGGGTGGCGGGGACGGCTGTGTCCCCCGGTGCGAGATCCTGGAGCGCCAGCCTGTCTTGCGGGCCGGCGCGGGCTTCGTCCGCCACGCGCGACTGGCGGGTGGAAAGCGCTTGCTGGGCCGTGCTGTCGGCAAGTCCTGGGCGGTCCGGCGTTATTGTGTGCAAGCCAGGCGCCGGCAAGAGGAATTGG
This sequence comes from Dichotomicrobium sp., assembly GCA_036734025.1. Classification (GTDB taxonomy): domain Bacteria; phylum Pseudomonadota; class Alphaproteobacteria; order Rhizobiales; family Rhodomicrobiaceae; genus DAIMZI01. The sequence goes on along the minus strand of DAIMZI010000001.1, from coordinate 68,652 downwards.
ACGAGGGCAAAGCCCGCGACAGCCAGCACGATGATGGTCGCGATGATGCGCGTTGACATTGTCCCAAGACGCCGTTGGCCTAAAACGGTTGCACAGAAGACGCCAGCGCCATGCGGTCGCTTCTGCAAGCCGCGCCGATACTAGACCCGCGCGTCCTCGCGCTCGTCCTCATCGGCGCTCACCTGCACCGGACCCGAATCCTGGCCCTTGGCGTCTTCATCGCGCTCGACCAGTTCGATCACGGCCATCGGCGCGTTGTCGCCGTAACGAAAGCCCGCCTTCAGGACACGCGTGTAGCCGCCGTTGCGCTTCGCATAGCGCGGTCCCAGCACGTCGAACAGTTTCTTGACGACCGCATCGTCATAAAGCCGCGCTGCCGCGAGGCGGCGGGCATGCAGGTTGTCCGGCCCGCGCTTGCCAAGCGTAATGAGCTTGTCGACGACCGGGCGCAGTTCCTTCGCCTTGGGCAAGGTGGTCATGATCTGCTCGTGCTTGATGAGCGCACCTGCCATGTTGCGGAACATGGCCTTGCGGTGGCTTGCCGTGCGGTTGAGCTTACGGCCCGAATTGCGGTGACGCATATGTTTCCTGCCCTTTCAAGGGGCAGCCTCGCTTTCATGGACGCGTGAAGGACGCGCTCAGTATTGATCCTCGAAGCGCTTGGCCAGTTCCTCGATATTTTCCGGCGGCCAGTTAGGCACATCCATGCCCAGATGCAGCCCCATCGCGGCCAGCACTTCCTTGATTTCATTGAGCGACTTGCGCCCGAAGTTGGGTGTGCGCAACATCTCGGCCTCGGTCTTCTGGATCAGATCGCCAATATAGACGATATTGTCGTTCTTCAGACAGTTGGCCGAGCGCACCGACAATTCCAGTTCATCGACCTTCTTCAGCAGCGCGGCATTGAATTCCAGATCAGGCGCGCTGTCTTCTGCCGACACTTTTTCAGGCTCTTCGAAGTTGACGAAGATGCCGAGTTGATCCTGAAGGATGCGCGCCGCAAGGGCAACCGCATCATCCGGGCTCGTCGAGCCGTCGGTCTCGACCTCCATGGTCAGCTTGTCATAATCGAGGATCTGCCCCTCGCGGGTGTTCTCGACCTTGTAGGAGACCTTCTTTACCGGGCTGAACAGGCTGTCTACCGGAATGAGGCCGATGGGAGCATCTTCGGGGCGGTTGCGCTCGGCCGGCAGATATCCCTTGCCGACACCGGCCGTGAATTCCATACGGATCGACACGCCCTCATCGAGCGTGCACAGCACCTGCTCGGGGTTCAGGATCTCGACTTCCGCGCTTGTCTCGATATCGCCCGCGGTCGCCACGCCGGGGCCCTCTTTCTTCAGCACCATGCGCTTGGAGCCTTCCGAATGGACCCGCAGCGCGATTTCCTTGATGTTGAGAACGATATCTGTGACATCCTCGCGCACCCCGGCGATCGAGGAGAATTCGTGCAGCACACCGTCGATATGAACGCTGGTGATCGCGCCGCCCTGCAATGAGGACAGCAGGACCCGGCGCAGCGCGTTGCCCAGCGTCATGCCGAAACCGCGCTCCAGCGGTTCGGCGATCAGCGTGGCGAGGCGGCGCGGATCACGGCCCGGCTTGACCACGAGCTTCTGCGGTTTGATGAGATCCTGCCAATTCTTGTGCAGCACTTTAGGTACCTCTCGGTTCTGTTCGGCCGCAAGCGCGATGTTGCGGCCCGGCCGGGGGCCGGATTTCATCGCCGTTCATGCCGGCGGTAGCAGCCGCCAAATTCAAGGCCCGCACTCCCTCAAGGCAAACGGTCCCGTGATTTGCAGCCATCAGTTTGTCGCTGCCGCGTCCCCCAAGAGGGATCTGCCCGCAAGAGGGATTCGCGCCAGCTTGGAGCAACGCGCACAAGCCAAAGCGCGGTTGCGCGCTAGGTGACCTCAGACCCGCCGGCGCTTGCGCGGACGGCAGCCATTATGCGGGATCGGCGTGACATCGCGGATCGAAGTCACCTGAAACCCGCAGGACTGGAGCGCGCGCAAGGCCGACTCCCGGCCCGAGCCCGGACCGCGAACCTCGACATCAATGGTCTTCATGCCATGTTCCTGCGCCTTGCGGCCGGCATCTTCAGCCGCCATCTGCGCTGCAAACGGGGTCGATTTGCGCGACCCCTTGAAGCCCATCGACCCAGATGATGACCACGACACGGCATTGCCCTGAGCGTCGGTGATCGTGATCATCGTATTGTTGAACGATGCATTCACATGGGCGACGCCCGAGGTGATGTTCTTCTTTTCCCGGCGGCGAACCCGGACCCGCTCCTTTGCCATGAATGAGACCTCGAAACCTTTTTGAGCGCTGGCACGGGCGAACGATGCGACCGGGCCTTGCGATGATTATTTCTTCTTGCCCGCAATCGGCTTTGCCGGCCCCTTGCGCGTGCGCGCGTTGGTATGCGTGCGCTGGCCGCGTACCGGCAACCCACGGCGGTGGCGCAAGCCGCGATAACAGCCCAGATCCATCAGCCGCTTGACGTTCATCGCCACTTCACGGCGCAGATCGCCCTCGACGGAATAGTCGCGGTCGATGATCTCGCGGATCTGGCTGACATCAGCGTCGGACAGTTCATTCACGCGCCGCTCGCCCGGAATATTCGCTTTTGCGCAGATATCGCGCGCAAATCTTGGACCGATCCCGTGAATGTAGCGCAGCGCGATTTCCACGCGCTTGCCGGTCGGTATGTTCACACCTGCAATACGGGCCACGTCATTCCCCTTGTGGCGGACGCGACAGGAGCAGATCATGCCCTGTGCGCCAGTCGGACCTGGATATCAAATTGGCTGCCGTGTGGCGATCAGACCCCCGGCAGCACGGCATGGGACGATATGTCATCGCAAGCCGGTTATGTAGCGAAATTCGGTTGACGGCGTCAAGCGCCGCAATGCAGATTTTCGGATTGACCGCGATATAAACCGCACAAGCGCCGATATTCAACCCGTAACCTCGCCGATCGCGTCTGCAATTTCCCGCGTGACGGCATCGATGGACTTTTCGCCGTCGACGCGGCGCATCTTGCCGGTGGCGCGGTAATAGTCGATGAGCGGGCGTGTCTGCTCGTGATAGACCTCCAGACGTGAGCGGACCGTCTCGGGATTGTCGTCGGCGCGCCGGATGAACTCGGTGCCGCCACATTTGTCGCAGGCCCCGGCCACCGCAGGCTGCTTGTAGACGTCGTGATAGCCCTCGCCGCACTGCGCACAGGTGAACCGGCCGGAGATGCGCTTGACCAGAATATCGTCATTCACTTCGACGACGATCACATGATTGATATCGTGCCCGCTGGGGCGGAGCAGTTCGTCGAGGACTTCGGCCTGATTGACGTTGCGCGGGAAGCCGTCGAGGATGAATCCGTCGGCATTGTTGTCGACCTTGGCAATCTGGTCAAAGACGATATCGACCACCAGTTCGTCTGGAACCAGCTTACCGGCATCCATATAGGCCTTGGCCTGCTGACCGATGTGGCTGCCCTCGTTCACGGCGGCGCGCAGCATGTCACCGGAAGAGAGCTGCTTGAGATTGAACAGTTCTTCGATGCGCTTGGCTTGTGTGCCCTTTCCAGCCCCTGGCGGCCCGAGAAAGATCAGGTTCATCGGCGCCGTGCCCCCCTCAGTTTTGATTTCTTTATGAGACCTTCATACTGGTGCGCAAGAAGGTGACTCTGCACCTGCGCCACGGTGTCCATGGTCACGCTGACCACGATCAGCAGCGAGGTTCCGCCGAAATAGAACGGCACTGCCGCCTGGGAGATGAGGATTTCCGGCAGCAGACAGACCAGCGCCAGATAGCCCGCGCCGACGACGGTAATCCGCGTCAGCACATAGTCGATATATTCCGCCGTACGCTCACCCGGACGGATGCCGGGAATGAAGCCGCCATATTTCTTCAGATTGTCGGCCGTCTCCTTGGGGTTGAACACCAGCGCGGTGTAAAAGAACGCAAAGAACACGATGCCGCCGATGTAGAGCGCGAGATAAAGCGGCTGGCCGCGGCCGAGCAGCGCGGTGATCTGATTGAGCCATTCCGGCCCCTGGCCGGCTGAGAACTGCGCCACAGTGATCGGCAGAAGCAGCAGCGACGAGGCGAAGATCGGCGGGATGACACCTGCGGTGTTCAGCTTGAGCGGCAGATGCGAGCTTTCGCCCTGGAACATCTTGTTGCCGACCTGGCGCTTTGGATACTGGACCAGAAGCCGGCGCTGGGCGCGCTCCATGAACACGATGAAGGCGATGACCGCAATCGCCATGAAGAACAGCGCGATGATGATGAAGCTCGACAGCGCCCCCTGGCGGCCCAATTCGAGCGTGCCGGCAAGCGCGCCGGGCAATTCTGCTACGATGCCGGCGAAGATGATCAGCGAAATGCCGTTGCCGACACCGCGCGCTGTGATCTGCTCGCCCAGCCACATCAGGAAAATGGTGCCGCCGACCAGCGTGATGACGGTGGTTGCACGAAAGAACATGCCGGGATCTGTGACGATGTTGCCCGCGCCTTCCAGCCCAACGGCGATGCCATAGCCCTGAAGCGCGGCGAGCACGACAGTGCCGTAGCGCGTATACTGATTGATCTGCTTGCGGCCCTGCTCACCTTCCTTCTTGAGTTGCTCCAGATGTTTGGAGACTGTGGTGAGAAGCTGCATGATGATCGCGGCCGAGATATACGGCATGATATTGAGCGCGAAGATCGCCATGCGCCCGACCGCACCGCCTGCGAACATGTCGAACATGCCAAGGATACCGGACTGGTTCTGGCGGAACAGCTCGGCAACCGCCGTCGGGTCGATGCCGGGCAGCGGGATATAGGTGCCGAGCCGATAGATCAGCAGCGCGCCCAGCGTGAACCAGATACGCTTCTTGAGTTCCTCAGCCTTGGCGAAAGCCGAGAAATTGATGTTTGCCGCAAGTTGTTCGGCTGCTGAGACCATGTTCGACCGCTCCCAAATTCATACCAGATGCGGCGCATCGGGCCTTTGCCGCGAGGAGAACTCGCTGTTCAGGCGAACGCCAGCCGGGTTGACGCAACCAGATCGCGCTACTCGGCCGCTGCTGTTTCGCTTGCCCGCGCCTCGCGCTTTGCCAGCTTGCGGGCAGCGCGCGTACTCATCTTGATGCTCAACGTACCGCCAGCCGCCTCGACCGCCTTGCGCGCCGAGGCGGATGCGCCCGCCAGCTCGAAATTGATCTTCGCCTTGAGCTCACCCTCGCCGAGCAGGCGCACGCCATCCTTTTCGCGACGGATCACGCCCGCTGCCTTCAGCGCCGCGCCATCTATCGTTGCCGAAAGGTCGAGCTTGCCGGCATCAACGGCTTCTTGCACGCGCGCCAGATTGATTTCGACATAATCGGGCTTGAACGGGCTGTTGAAGCCGCGTTTGGGCAAGCGCATGTGGATCGGGTTCTGACCGCCTTCAAAACCCTTGATCGCTACGCCTGTGCGCGCCTTCTGGCCCTTTACGCCGCGCCCCGCCGTTTTGCCCTTGCCCGAGCCGATGCCGCGGCCGACGCGCATGCGCGACTTGTTCGCGCCCGGCCTGTCCTTGAGTTCATTCAGCCGCATGGCTTTCGCCCTTTCGCTGGTTCATTATGCGTATCGATCACTTGTCGTCGACGATGCGCACGAGATGTTCGACCTTGCGGATCATGCCGCGCACCTGCGGCGTATCCTTGAGCGTCTTGCGGCGATGGCGCTTGTTCAGCCCCAATCCGATCAACACCTGGCGCTGTGCGTCCGGACGCCGGATCGGACTGCCGGTTTGCTCAATGGTGATTGTCTTGTCGGTAATCATCTTGCCCGCATGGGAATTATCGGCCATCAGCCTGCTCCTTGATCAGCCCGCATCGCGCGCAGCAGCGCCAGATGCATCACCCGCGCTGTCACGGCGCCGGCCGACGATTTCGCTTACTTTCTTGCCGCGCCGGGCGGCAACCGAGCGCGGACTGTCCTCGCGGCGCAGCGCGTCGAAAGTGGCGCGCACCATGTTGTAGGGGTTGGATGTGCCGATCGACTTGGCCACCACATCCTGAATGCCCAGCGTCTCGAACACAGCGCGCATCGGCCCACCGGCGATGATGCCGGTGCCGGGAGGCGCGGCGCGCAGCAGGACGCGGCCGGCGCCATGATGTCCGGTAACATCGTGGTGCAGTGTGCGCCCCTCGCGCAAAGGCACCTTGATCAGACTGCGTTTGGCGGCCTCGGTCGCTTTGCGGATTGCCTCGGGCACCTCTTTGGCCTTGCCGTGGCCAAAGCCAACCCGGCCCTTCTGATCGCCAATCACGACCAGAGCCGCGAAGCCGAAACGGCGTCCGCCCTTGACCACCTTGGCGACACGGTTGATGCCGACAAGCTTGTCGACGAATTCGCTGTCACGTTCTTCGCGTTCGCGCGGTGCTCGTGCCACTGCTCTTTTTCCTCTTCAGTGCAGGCTGCGCATCCGCCGGCAGCTCTTCGGCCCCCGGCTGCACAGACATTCAGAATTTCAGACCGCCCTCGCGCGCGGCGTCCGCAAGCGCCTTCACCCGGCCATGGAACAGATAGGCACCGCGGTCAAACACCACTTCGCTGACGCCGGCGGCGCTGGCGCGCTGCGCGATCAGCTTGCCCACGGCAGCCGCCGCTTGCTTGCCGGCACCGTTCTTCAGCGCGGTGCGCAATTCCGGATCGAGGCTCGATGCTGCGGCGATCGTGTGGCTCTTGCCGTCATCGATCACCTGGGCATAGATATGTTGCGATGAACGGAACACCGACAGGCGCGGGCGCCCCTGCGCGCGTTTTTTCAACGTGCGGCGGACGCGCATCTTGCGGCGATTGAATTTCGACATTGGCCCAGCCATGGCCGCACCCTCTCTTACTTCTTCTTGCCTTCCTTGCGGAAGATATATTCGTTTGCATATTTGACGCCCTTGCCCTTGTAAGGCTCGGGAGGACGATAGCCGCGCAACTCAGCTGCTACCTGTCCCACTTTCTGCTTCTCGATGCCCGAAATGACGATTTCGGTCTGTTTCGGACACTGGACCTGAATGCCCTCGGGCACCTCATAGACCACCTCGTGACTGAAGCCGAGCTGGAGCTGGACGTCCTTGCCCTTCATCTGCGCGCGGTAGCCGACGCCGTTGATCTCCAGCGTGCGGGTGAAACCCTCGGTGACGCCCTTGACAAGATTGTCGACGATGGTGCGCGACATGCCCCACATCGCGCGCGCTCGCTTGGTATCGTTGCGCGGCTTCACCTCGATCTGGCCGTTCTCAAGCGTGACATTCACGTCATCGACCAGGACGACCGAAAGCTCTCCCTTGGGCCCCTTGACCGTGACCTTCTGCCCTTCGACGGAAGCGTTCACGCCGCCGGGGATCTCGATCGGCTTTTTTCCTATCCGCGACATTGACTTTCCTCAAACCTCGAATCAGCGCTTTCCGGAACATCCGCGAACACCGCGCTCATGTCCGGCATCATCAGAACACGCTGCACAAAACCTCACCGCCGACATTCTCGGTGCGCGCGCGGCTGTCAGACATCACACCCTTGGGCGTTGACAGTATCGCGACACCCAGGCCGTTGGCGATCGTCGGCAATTCGCGCACCGATGAATAGACCCGGCGCCCCGGCTTGGATATCCGCCTGATCTCGCGGATCACCGGCTCACCATCGAAATATTTCAGCTCGATCTCGATTTCAGACTTGCCGCCCTCGAAATCGACCAAAGCGAAGCCGCGAATGTAACCTTCATCGCGCAGGACTTCCAGCACCCGCTCGCGCAATTTTGAGGCTGGCGTGCTCACTTTCGTACGACTGCGCATCTGCGCATTGCGGATGCGCGTCAGCATATCGCCCAAAGGATCATTCATTACCATCGACGATGTTCCTTACCAGCTCGATTTGACCATGCCGGGGATCAGCCCCTTGGAGCTGAGTTCGCGCAGCATGACACGTGAAATGCGCAACTTGCGATAGTAGCCGCGCGGACGACCGGTCAGTTCACACCGATTGTGAATGCGGCTCGGCGATGCGTTGCGTGGCAGCTTGGCCAGCTTCAAACGCGCCTGGAACCGTTCTTCCATCGGCAAATCCTGATCCTGCGCCACGGCTTTGAGCGAGGCGCGACGGGCGGCGAACTTCTTTGCCATCTTGCGCCGCTTCAGATCGCGCTCAACCATGCTTTTTTTGGCCATATGTTCCTCCTGCGTCCGAGCCCGGGCCTATTAGGTGCGGAACGGAAAGTTGAATTGGCGCAACAAGGCGCGGGCTTCATCGTCGGTCTTGGCCGTCGTGCAGACGATGATGTCCATGCCAAGGATCTGGTCGACCTTGTCATAGTCGATTTCGGGAAAGACGATATGTTCCTTGATCCCCATGGCGTAGTTGCCCCGCCCATCAAAACTTTTCGGGTTCAGCCCGCGGAAGTCCTTCTGCCGCGGCAGCGCTATGGTCACGAGACGGTCGAGAAACTCGAACATGCGATGCTTGCGCAACGTGACCTTGGCGCCGATCGCCATGCCGTCGCGCAGCTTGAAGCCGGCAATAGAGTTGCGCGCCTTGGTCATCACCGGTTTCTGCCCGGCAATGAGGCCCAGATCGCGCGCCGCGCTATCGACCTTCTTGCGGTCGTTTACAGCATCGCCGACGCCCATGTTGATGACGATCTTCTCAAGCTTGGGCACCTGCATGACGTTTGCATAGCCTATCTCCTTGATCAGTGCGTCGCGAATGCGCTCGGCATAAAGGCGCTTCATACGCGGCTCATAAACGGCATCAGTCATCGATGACCTCTCCGGACTTCTTGGCAAAGCGAACCTTGCGGCCATCATCGAGAATGCGGAAGCCCACCCGCGTCGGCGCACCGTCCTTGGGATCCTCGATAGCGAGGTTGGACAGATGCACCGAGGCTTCGCGCACGATGATTCCGCCTTCCTTGGTCTGGCTCTGGCGCTGGTGGCGCTTGGCCATGTTCACGCCCTGAACGATGGCGCGTTCTTCCTTCGGCATCATCTTCAAGATCTCGCCGCGCTTGCCCTTGTCGCGCCCGGTCGTGACGACGACCTTGTCGCCTTTTCGCAGCTTCTGCATCACAGCACCTCCGGCGCGAGCGAGATGATCTTCATGTGCTGCTTGGCGCGCAATTCGCGCGGCACCGGGCCGAAGATGCGCGTGCCGATAGGCTCGCTCTGATTGTTGATGAGCACGGCTGCATTGCGGTCGAAGCGGATGACGCTACCATCGGCGCGCTTCACCGGAAAGGCGGTGCGCACGATCACGGCCTTGGCCACCTGGCCCTTTTTCACACGTCCGCGCGGCAGCGCTTCCTTGACGCTGACCACGATCACATCGCCAATGCTGGCATATTTGCGCTTGGACCCGCCAAGCACCTTGATGCACTGAACCCTGCGCGCGCCGGAATTATCCGCGACATCCAGATTGCTTTGCATTTGTATCATCAGACCACTCCATGTCCTTTTGCCGTGGGCCGCAAAGGGAAACTCCTGCGCACCCGTTCATCAGACCTTGCCAGATGGCTTTTCAGCCAGAAGATTTCCAGGCGCCCGGCCTCACTCCGCCACGCTGTCGCGCGCAAGCACGGTCCAGCGTTTATTCCTTGAAATCGGCGCACATTCCTGAATGCGCACGATGTCGCCCTCGCGAAACGAATTCGCTTCGTCATGGGCGTGAAATTTCTTGGTGCGGCGCACGGTCTTCTTCAGCAGCGGGTGCGTGAAGCGCCGCTCGACCTTGACCACCACCGTCTTGTCGTTCTTGTCCGATACGACGACACCTTGCATGATACGCTTTGGCATCCCGCTCTCCTATTTCGTGCCCTGGCGCGCGGCCGCGGCCTGCTTTTCGCGCTCGATCGTCTTGATCCGGGCGATTGCCCGGCGAACGGTGCGTACGCGCGCTGTATTTTCCATCTGCCCCGTCGCCTTCTGGAAGCGCAGGTTGAACTGTTCGCGCTTCATGCGGATCAACTCATCCTTCAGCTGATCGAGCGAAAGGTCTCTTACTTCGGTGACTTTCATCGCCTGTCTCCGTTGCTGCGCGAACGCCCAAATACCTAGCTGTCGCCGAGCCGGCGCACGATACGCGTCTTGATCGGCAGCTTGGCCGCGGCCAGCCGCAGCGCCTCGCGCGCGATCGCGTCCGGCACCCCGTCGATCTCGAACATGATCCGGCCCGGCTTGACCCGTGCTGCCCAGAACTCGGGCGAGCCCTTGCCCTTGCCCATGCGCACCTCGGTCGGCTTCTTCGATACCGGCAGATCAGGGAAGATCCTGATCCACACGCGGCCCACACGCTTCATCTGGCGGGTCATGGCGCGGCGTGCGGCCTCGATCTGGCGCGCGGTCACGCGCTCGGGCTCGATTGCCTTCAGCCCGTGCGAGCCGAAATTCAGCGAGAAACCGCCCTTCGCATTGCCCTTCAGCCGGCCCTTGTGCGCCTTGCGGAACTTGGTGCGCTTTGGTTGCAGCATTGTCTTTTCTCGTTACCTGTTCATGAGACGCGCCGAGCACGGCGCGCCGGATATCAATTGCGCGGACCGTCCCGGCGCCGGTCACGTCCGCCGCCGCCGCCTTCCTGCGAGGCATTGGCCAGCCGCTCCTGAGCCATGGGGTCGTGCTCCATGATCTCGCCCTTGAAGATCCACACCTTGATGCCGATGATCCCGTAAGGGGTCTTGGCTTCGGCCAGGGCATAGTCGATGTCGGCGCGCAGCGTGTGCAGCGGCACACGTCCCTCGCGGTACCATTCGGTGCGCGCGATTTCCGCGCCACCCAGCCGCCCGGCGCAGTTGATGCGAATACCTTCTGCACCCATACGCATGGCCGATTGCACCGAGCGCTTCATCGCGCGGCGGAAGGCCACACGGCGCTCCAGCTGCTGGGCAATGGCTTCTGCCACGAGCGTGGCATCCACTTCGGGCTTGCGGATTTCGACGATGTTGAGATGCACCTCCGATGCCGTGCGCTGGGCGAGCTGGCTTTGCAGCTTGCCGATATCGGAGCCCTTCTTGCCAATCAGGATGCCGGGACGCGCGGCATGCACCGTTACCCGGCATTTCTTGTGCGGGCGCTCGATCACGACTTTGGAGATACCGGCCTGGCGGCGGTTCTTCATGATGTGGTCGCGGATCTTCAGGTCTTCCAGCAGCAAATCGCCATATTCACCCTTGTCAGCGAACCAGCGCGAATCCCAGGTGCGGTTGATCCCGAGCCGGAGGCCGACGGGGTTTATCTTCTGTCCCATTAAGCGGACTCCTCGACTTGGCGCACCACCACAGTCAGGCGCGCAAAGGGTTTCAGTATCCGGCCCATTCGACCGCGTGCGCGCGGGCGCACACGCTTCATCACCAGGCCCTTGCCGACATGCGCCTCGCTGACCACGAGCTGGTCGATGTCCAGATCATGATTGTTTTCGGCATTGGCAATTGCGGACTCGAGCGTCTTCTTCACGTCAGCCGCGATACGCTTGCGCGAAAATGTCAGGTCAGCCAATGCCTTGTCCACCTTCTTGCCACGGATCATCGCGGCCACCAGATTGAGTTTCTGGGGGCTGACCCGCATATTGCGGGTGATGGCCTGCGCTTCATTGTCGGCCAGCCGGCGCTCGGTCTTGGGCTTACCCATGTCTCAACGTCCTCATCCCTTGTCGCGCGGTCAGCGGCGCTTCGCCTTCTTGTCCACGGCATGCCCGTAATAGGTCCGTGTCGGCGAGAATTCGCCGAACTTGTGGCCCACCATGTCTTCGGACACGAGCACGGGAATGTGCTTCTTGCCGTTGTACACACCGAAGGTCAGGCCCACGAATTGCGGCAATATGGTCGAGCGGCGGCTCCATGTCCTGATGACCGCGCTTGAACTCTTTTCCCGTGCCTGGTCCGCCTTCTTGAGCATGAAGCTATCGACGAACGGACCCTTCTTGACAGAACGTGCCATATCTTATTCTCACCGCTTCTTCTTCATGTGCCGGCTGCGCACGATCAGCCGGTCGGTCGCCGGATTGGAGCGCGTGCGCTTGCCCTTGGTCGGCTTGCCCCAGGGCGTCACCGGATGGCGACCGCCCGAGGTGCGGCCTTCGCCGCCGCCGTGTGGATGATCGACCGGGTTCATGGCCACGCCACGCACCGACGGGCGCTTGCCCAGCCAGCGATTGCGCCCGGCCTTGCCCAGATTGGTGTTTGAATTGTCCGGGTTAGACACAGCACCGACGGTCGCCATGCATTCGCCGCGCACCATGCGCGTCTCACCGGACTTGAGCCGCAGGATCGCATAGCCGGCATCGCGCCCCACGAGCTGGACATAAGAGCCGGCGGCGCGCGCGATCTGGCCGCCCTTCTCCGCCTTCATCTCGACATTATGGATGATCGTGCCGATCGGCATGTTCGCCATCGGCATGGCGTTGCCAGGTTTGATGTCGACCTTCTCGCCAGAAATGACGGTATCGCCAACCGACATGCGCTGCGCTGCCAGAATATAGGACAGCTCGCCGTCTTCATACTTGATCAGAGCAATGAACGCGGTGCGGTTGGGGTCATATTCGATACGCTCGACCGTAGCCGGCACATCGAACTTGCGGCGCTTGAAATCGACAAGCCGGTAGGTGCGTTTGTGCCCGCCACCACGACGGCGCGCCGTGATCCGGCCCGTATTGTTGCGCCCGGCACTGCCGCTCAGCCCCTCGGTCAATTGCTTGACGGGGGCGCCGTCCCACAATTGTGCGCGATCCACCAGCACGAGCTGGCGGCGGCCCGGCGATGTCGGCTTGAATTTTTTTAGAGCCATCTGTCTGCTGCCCCTGATTGAACCTGTTGCCCGCTCACAAGCCGGTGGTGATGTCGATGCTGTGGCCCTCAACAAGCGTCACGATCGCCTTCTTGACGTCATTCTGCTTGCCGGCGATGCCACGGAACCGCTTGAGCTTGCCCTTGCGGTTCAACGTGTTGACGGATTTGACCTTGACCTTGAACAGCCGCTCGACCGCTTCCTTGATCTGCGGCTTCGTCGCCGAGCGCGCCACCTTGAAGGTCACCTGATTGTTTTCCGAAGCGAGCGTCGCTTTTTCCGTGATAACCGGCGCGACAAGCACGTCGTAAAGCTCTGCCTCATTCATTTGAACCGCGCCTCCAGCGCCTCGATCGCTGCTTTCGTCAACACCAGTGTGTCGCGGCGCAGTATGTCATAGACATTGATGCCCTGAACCGGCAGCACATCGATATGCGGGATGTTGCGCGCCGCCAGGACCAGATTTTCCTGCAGTTCGCCGCCACCGATGATCAGTGCCGAACCAAGTCCCAGTTTCGCCAGGCGCTCGCGCAGGCCGGATGTTTTCGGCGCGTCGATTTCCGCCTTGTCGAGAATGATCAATTCTCCCGCCCGCGCCTTGGCCGACAGCGCATGACGCAGCGCCAGCGCGCGAACCTTCTTCGGCAGATCAATCGCATGGCTGCGCGGCACGGGCCCGAAAGCCTTGCCGCCGCCCCTGAACTGCGGCGCCTTCTTGTTGCCGTGGCGAGCGCGCCCGGTGCCCTTCTGTCGGAACATCTTGGCGCTGGTGCCGTTGACCATGGAACGGTCGCGCGCCAGATGGGTGCCGCTTTGGCGCTTGGCAAGCTGATAACGCACCATGCGGTGCAAGATGTCGGCGCGCGGCTCCAGTCCGAAGACCTCATCGGAGACTTCCACCGCGCCGGCTTTTTTTGCATCAAGCGTTCTGACGTCTAGTTTCATTGTCTAGCCCTCACTGGCCTCGGCTTGCGGCTCGGACGGCACACCTGTGCCCTCGCTCGGCAGGCGGAATGCGCCCGGCATCGGCGCGCCATCAGGCACACCCTTCTTCACCGCGTCACGCAACTTGATCCAGCCGCCCTTGGGCCCCGGCACGGCGCCGCGCACCATGATCAGACCGCGGCTGGCATCGGTCTTGACGACGCGCAGATTTTGCGTCGTGACCTGTTCTGCGCCCATCTGACCGGCCATCTTCTTGCCCTTGAACACCTTGCCCGGATCCTGGCACTGGCCCGTCGAGCCGTGGGCACGGTGGGAAATGGACACGCCGTGCGAGGCGCGCATGCCGCCAAAATTATGCCGCTTCATGGCACCGGCAAAACCCTTGCCGACGCTGACGCCGGTGGCATCGACGAACTGGCCTTCGACGAAATGATCCGCGGTGATCTCGGCGCCCACATCGATCAGATTTTCGGGGCTGACGCGGAACTCGGCCACCTGGCGCTTGGGCTCGACCTTGGCCACGGCGAAATGGCCACGTTCGGCGCGCGTGGTGTTCTTCACCTTGGCCTTGCCCGCGCCAAGCTGGAGCGCACAATAGCCATTTTTCTCGCTCACGCGCTGGGCCACGACCTGGCAATTCTCGATGCGCAGCACCGTCACCGGGATGTGTTCGCCGGCTTCGGTAAAGACGCGCATCATCCCAAGCTTCTGGGCAATCACTCCTGAGCGCATTGGCCTGTCCTTGCATTCAATGCCCGTGGCGCCTGCGGGAGCCATCCCGCAATGTCCGGGCGCAAATTCCATTCAGTCATGCATGATCGTGGCGTCCGACTGGTATCCAGACGCAGCCGCGATCGGGCTCTTTTACAGCTTGATCTCGACATCGACGCCGGCGGCAAGATCGAGGCGCATCAGCGCATCGACAGTCTCGGATCGCGGGTCGATGATGTCGATCAGCCGCTTGTGCGTACGCATTTCGAACTGTTCACGGCTCTTCTTGTCGATATGGGGCGAGCGGTTGACCGTGAACTTCTCGATCCGTGTCGGCAGCGGAATGGGTCCGCGCACCTCGGCCCCGGTCCGCTTGGCGGTATTGACGATCTCCTTGGTCGACGCATCGAGAATGCGATGGTCAAACGCCTTGAGACGGATACGGATATTCTGGCCTTGCATTGTCAACTCACCCCAAAAGGCATCCCTGCCCGAAAAGGAAAGCGCCCCGCGTGAGGGGCGCTTTCTTGCTACGCCGCGTTACTCGATGATGTTGGAAACGACACCGGCGCCAACCGTGCGGCCGCCCTCGCGAATGGCGAAGCGCAGCTTCTCCTCCATGGCGATCGGCACGATCAGCTTGACTTCCATTTCAATATTGTCGCCAGGCATGACCATTTCCTTACCATCGGGCAAAGTCACCACACCGGTAACGTCGGTGGTGCGGAAATAGAACTGCGGACGATAATTGGTGAAGAACGGCGTATGACGGCCGCCCTCTTCCTTGGTCAGAATGTAGGCTTCGGCCTTGAAGGTCGTGTGCGGCGTCACCGAGCCCGGCTTGCACAGCACCTGTCCCCGCTCCACGTCTTCACGCGACACACCACGGATCAGCGCGCCGATATTGTCGCCCGCCTCGCCCTGGTCGAGCAGCTTGCGGAACATCTCGACACCGGTGACGGTGGTCTTCTTGGTGTCGCGGATACCGACGATCTCGACTTCCTCACCCACCTTGATCACGCCGCGCTCCACACGGCCGGTGACCACAGTGCCACGGCCGGAGATGGAGAACACGTCTTCGATCGGCATCAGGAACGGCAGGTCGCGCGGGCGCTCCGGCGTCGGGATGAACTCATCGACCGCCTTCATCAGCTCTATGATCTTCTCCTTGCCGATGGGATCGTCACGCTCTTCCATCGCCGCCAGCGCCGAACCGGAGACGATCGGAATATCGTCGCCCGGGAACTCGTAGGACGAAAGCAACTCGCGCACTTCCATCTCGACGAGCTCCAGAAGCTCGGGGTCATCGACCTGATCGACCTTGTTGAGGAACACGACCAGTGCCGGCACGCCGACCTGGCGGGCAAGCAGGATGTGCTCGCGCGTCTGCGGCATCGGCCCGTCGGCCGCGTTCACAACCAGGATCGCACCGTCCATTTGGGCGGCGCCGGTGATCATGTTCTTGACATAGTCAGCATGGCCTGGGCAGTCCACGTGCGCATAGTGCCGGGCGTCGGTCTCATACTCGACATGCGCCGTGGAGATCGTGATGCCGCGCGCTTTTTCTTCCGGTGCCGCGTCGATCTGATCATAGGCCCTGAATTCGCCGAAATATTTCGTGATCGCGGCGGTCAGGGTGGTCTTGCCGTGGTCGACGTGACCGATCGTGCCGACGTTGACATGCGGCTTGTTGCGCTGAAATTTTGCTTTGGCCATCTGGCTCTCCGTCTCTTCCTCTGCTTTACGCTCTTGAACCCAACTAACCGAACTTCGCCTGAACCTCTTCGGCAACAGCCTGAGGCACTTGCGAATAATGATCGAACTGCATCGTGAACTGGGCGCGGCCCTGGCTCATCGAGCGCAGCGTGTTGACATAGCCGAACATGTTGGCCAGCGGCACCATGGCGTTGACCACGGTGGCATTGCCGCGCATTTCCTGGCCCTGCACCTGGCCGCGCCGGCTGGTCAGATCGCCGATGATGCCACCGACATAATCCTCTGGGGTGACGACCTCGACCTTCATGATCGGCTCCAGCAGCTTCGGCCTGGCCTTCTGGGCGGCCTCGCGGAAGGCGGCGCGCCCGGCGATCTCGAACGCCATGACGCTTGAGTCCACCTCGTGATAGGCGCCGTCATTGATAGTGACGTGCACATCGAGGATCGGGAAGCCGGCCAACACACCATTGTTGAGCACGCTCTCGACACCTTTCTCGATGCCGGGAATATATTCCTTGGGGATGTTGCCGCCAACGACCTTGCTCTCGAATACGAAACCCGAGCCAGGCTCGCCGGGCTGAAGCGTCATCTTGATGCGCGCGAACTGGCCCGAACCGCCGGTCTGCTTCTTATGGGTGTAATCCACATCAGCCGCCTGGGTGATCGTCTCGCGATAGGCAACCTGCGGCGCACCGACATTGGCGTCCACCTTGAATTCGCGACGCAGCCGATCGACGATGATGTCGAGATGCAACTCGCCCATGCCCTTGATCAGCGTCTGACCGGACTCATGGTCGGTCGAGACGCGGAACGAGGGGTCTTCCTGCGCCAGACGGTTGAGCGCCATGCCCAGCTTTTCCTGATCGCCCTTGGTCTTGGGCTCCACGGCCACTTCGATGACCGGCTCGGGAAACTCCATCCGCTCGAGGATCACCGCATGGGCCGGATCACACAATGTGTCGCCCGTCGTCGTATCCTTGAGACTGGCGATCGCGACAATATCGCCGGCAAACGCTTCCTTGATGTCTTCGCGGCTGTTGGAATGCATCAGCAGCATGCGTCCGATGCGCTCCTTCTTTTCCTTGACCGTGTTCAGCAACTGCACACCGGTCTCCAGCTTGCCCGAATAGACGCGGCAAAAGGTCAGCGAACCGACGAACGGGTCGTTCATGATCTTGAAGGCCAGCATCGACAACGGCTCGGCATCGGAGGACTTGCGCACGATCTCCTCGCCGGTCTTGAAATCCACGCCGCGGATCGCCTTCACATCGAGCGGTGAGGGCAGATAATGGATGACGGCGTCGAGCAGCGGCTGCACGCCCTTGTTCTTGAAGGCCGAGCCGCACAGGATCGGGAAGAAGCTCACATCGCAGGTGCCCTTGCGGATGAGCGCGCGAAGCTGCTCGACATCCGGCTCGGAACCTTCCAGATAGGCCTCCATTGCCGCCTCATCGACTTCGACAGCCGTCTCGATGAGCTTTTCACGGTACTCGGTGGCGCGGTCCATGAGGTCGGCCGGGATCTCCTCTTCGCGAAACTTCGCGCCGAGGGTCTCTTCTTCCCAGATCACGGCCTTCATCTCGATCAGATCAATGATGCCGACAAATTCGTTTTCCGCGCCGATCGGCAACTGGATGACCAGCGCTGTGGCGCCGAGACGATCCTTGATCATGCTCACCGAGCGGTAGAAGTCGGCACCGGTCTTGTCCATCTTGTTGACGAACACCATCCGTGGCACCTTGTACTTGTCAGCCTGGCGCCAGACCGTCTCGGTCTGGGGCTCCACGCCCGCATTGGCATCGAGCAGCGCGATCGCACCGTCAAGCACGCGCAGGGAGCGCTCCACCTCGATGGTGAAATCGACGTGGCCGGGAGTGTCGATGATGTTCACCCGGTGCTGCGGACCAAGTTCTGCCCCCTCAACGTCGCGCAAGGTCCAGAAGGTGGTGGTCGCAGCCGAGGTGATGGTGATCCCACGCTCCTGCTCCTGTTCCATCCAGTCCATCGTGGCGGCGCCGTCGTGGACTTCGCCGATCTTGTGGCTCTTGCCCGTGTAATACAGAATGCGCTCGGTCGTCGTGGTCTTGCCGGCATCAATATGGGCCATGATCCCAATATTGCGGTAATGCTCGAGCGGTGTCTGGCGTGCCATGATCAAAAGACCCTATGTTTTCCGAATTTCACCTAGCTACCAGCGGTAGTGCGAGAAGGCACGGTTCGCTTCGGCCATCCGATGCGTGTCCTCGCGCTTCTTCACCGCCGTGCCGCGATTGTTCGCAGCATCGAGGAGCTCGCCTGACAGGCGCTCCTCCATCGTATTCTCATTGCGGCCGCGCGCGGCCGTGATCAGCCAGCGGATCGCCAGCGCCTGGCGCCGCTCGGGGCGCACCTCAACAGGCACCTGATAGGTCGCCCCGCCAACACGGCGCGAGCGCACCTCGACCGAAGGCTTCACATTGTCGAGCGCCTCATGGAACATCTGTACCGGATCACGCTTGGCCTTGTCCTCGATGCGCCCCAAGGCGCCATAGACGATCCGCTCGGCGACGGATTTCTTGCCGTCGACCATCAGGCTGTTCATGAACTTGGTGAGCACCTCGTCGCCAAATCTGGCGTCGGGGATGACCTCTCGCTTTTCCGCTCTGTGCCGCCGCGACATGTTCCAAAAACCTTTTCAGCTTCCGCTCAAACTGTCAGCGGATGCCAATCCCACCCTTGAGGGCGTAACGGCATCCGCCACATTCAGTATCGATAATTCAAGTCCAGCCAGCCTTAACGACCCGAACAGGTCGATACGGTCAGCGAACATCCCGAGGTGCGCGCCCGGCACTCAGCCATTGCGCGCCGGCGTGCCTGGCTCAGACTTTCCGACCACGCCCATCCATAGCCGTTGCCATTGCCAACGGCCAGTGCACCACAGGCATTGCGGAACCAGACGATCAATTGACACCCACCGCTGCGCGAACGGCATTCACGCATGGCACGCCGCTCAGCCTGCTGGCGCTGGGGATAGTTGTACGAATAGCCATATGCGCCACTGTCCTGCGAGAAGGCGATAGCGCCATAACCCTGTGCCTGAGCCGAACCGCTCACGGCACCTGCTGCAAAAGTGAGGAAAACCGCCAGAACAACAAGAATAAATGCTTTGATCGAGTGAATCATTTCGGCCTCTTGGCGCCATATTTCGAACGGCGCTGTTTGCGTTTCACGACACCCTGCGTATCGAGCACACCACGGATCGTGTGATAGCGCACGCCCGGCAGGTCCTTCACACGACCGCCGCGAATCATCACGACGGAGTGCTCCTGCAGATTGTGCCCCTCACCCGGAATGTAGCTCGTTACCTCAAAGCCGTTGGTCAGCCGGACGCGCGCCACCTTGCGCAGCGCCGAGTTCGGCTTCTTCGGCGTTGTCGTGTAGACCCGCGTGCAAACGCCACGCTTTTGCGGACATGCTTCGAGGGCCGGAACCTTGTTGCGCTCAACCGGCACGCGGCGAGGCTTTCGGATCAATTGCTGTATAGTCGGCATATCCTGGTCCACTCTTGCGCTTTCAAAAAGCGCGGCAATTCATTTCTCAACGCCCCGAAAGGCCTGATTGCTCGGCGACAGCGGAAATATTCAATTCTCCGCCGGCACATCGGGTAACGCATCAAACGCAAACGCGCGACCCACGCCAATTACAATAGCGCCCGGCAACGGGAAAACAGAGGATTTCAACTCCAAAGAGCGAAATCTTGTGTTCTGGTCGTCTCAGGTTGCTTTCGACAGCGTTTAGCTTACAAGAAGTGGCGCGAATGAATGCACGCACAGCTACTGCCTGCCGTGAAAGTTTGAGCGAACATAATGCCGTTGCAAAACAGCGTCAAGCTCTAATAAGGCCCAAATTCTGGCTTTTTATCGCACTTGAGTCCGCAAGCGGGTTAAATGTAACGTAAAAGCGTTCAGGTTCGCATTGCCCTGCTCACCGTGATTGCGATCCTGCATGATCAGAGCGCAGACCGCCCCACCGATAAGACAAGGCAATATCATTGACTTCAAGGACTGATGAACAGCTTGACCAGATGATCGCTGCCGCCGCGCCGGCGCAGCGCGCGCAGCTATCGTCCGATGCCAGCGTGCTGCTCGATGCGCTCAGCCTGATCGAGCGCACCGTCCTGCCGCGCACGATGGTGCTCAATGGTGCGGGCGAAGCGCTCTATCTCGATTTGTCACACCAGGCCGTCCAGCTTCTGCCGCGCGTCGGGGATCTGTACGCTACAGATCTCATCTTGCGCAGCGAGGCCCCGGCTGCCTTCAAGCTCCTGAGCCAGCGCAGAGCAGGCGTGCGCAAGCAGATCGGTATTTTGGCCGAACACCGTAGCGCGTTGATCGCCTGCGCGGCCCGTGCGCTGATGCGCTGCTGCGCGCAGGGGCAGCCTCTGCACGGTTTCGCTGCCGTGCAGGCAAATGACATTTCGGCCGACTTCACCATTGCCGCGCCGGAAATATACCGCGCGGCGCGAACGCTGAGCGCCAAGCCGGCGACCGGCGCGCTCGCCATCTTTTATGAACGCGCAAGGTCTCACGCTGCTCAGGCGTGGCTCATCGACGGCGACGGCTGGATTGTCGATGAGCTTGGCGGCGGAGATACCATCGCCGAACTTCGTGCAGCCGCCGCCGCCGCGCGCTCCTATCGCACGTGGCTTGAGACCAGCGAGGCTGGTGAATTCCCGAGCCAATTCCCGATCCTCGGTCAACTGGCCGATGATGGCAGCGACAAGATGTGGGGGGTGGCAGCAGACAGCACGCATCTCGCTTATCTGCGCGTCAGGAAGGAGCAATGGCGCGAGATCGAGGCGCTCTGGCCGGCCGAGGTAGAGGCCGACGCCGCCACGGGCGCAATCGAGCCTTCGGTGGAGCCCGAAGCGGCTTCCGCGCAAGAGGGTGCGCCGTGAGACTGGCGCATGGAGACAGGTACGGCATGCTGAACTGCCGCAGTGATGAGGAAACCGGATATCATGGCCAACCACACGCGCCGCAAGCTAAATGCAAAGCGTCGCCACCTGATGCTGGCAAAGGCGGTGCGGCACGGCACCTGAAATGGTATCGAAGGGCGGAAGAAACACTCAGCGCGCCGGGCTGGCATGGCAGAGGCAGCGATGCGCTCGCTCGTGACTTTTTGACAGCACAACATCAAGAACATCGATGACAGCACAGGCCGAAACCAACGACATCGCGAAAGGCATGACCGCGCAAGCAGGAGAGGCCGGCGCGCAATTGCTCAACCTGGCGCAAGATGTCGAAGCCTGCACGCGCGCACTCGGCGAGCATCTCAACGGCCAGTTGCGCAGCCTCGTCACTCAGATGGGCGTCGACCTGCGCAACCAGAGCTGCCGCATTGCCGTCGTCGGTCAGGTGAAGGCCGGCAAGAGCTCGTTCATCAATGCCTTGTCGCGCAAACCCAATCTTCTCCCGACCGATGTCAATCCATGGACCGCCGTTGTCACCAAGATCCATTTCGGCAAGCCCGATGTCGAGGATTCGGCTTCGTTCGAGTTCTTCAGCGAGGAGGAATGGCAGCACATCACCGGTGGCGGACGGCTGCGCGAGATTGCCGAGCGTCTGGAACCCGGTTTTGACAGCGCCCGGATTCATGAACAACTCGCCGAGATCGAGAGCAAGGCTAAGTCGCGGCTAGGCGAGCATTTCCCCGAGATGCTCGGCAAGCACCACCTGTTCTCCTCGGTGACCCCGGATGTGCTGGAGCGCTATGTGACAGCCGGCGGCCCAGGCCAGTCCAGCGCCGGGCCACATTATTCCGACATCACCAAGAGCGCCGATTTGTTCCTGAAGTACAATCCGTTCGGCTTTCCCACGGTGCTCATTGACACGCCGGGCACGAATGACCCGTTTCTGGTGCGCGACGAGATCACCCTGTCCAATCTCGAAAGCGCCGACATCTATGTCGTGGTGGTGACCGCCCAGCAGCCTTTGTCCAATGCCGATCTGAATCTCTTGCGCCTGCTTCAGGGGGTCCAGTCCGACAGGATCATCATGTTCTTGAACCGGACCGATACGCTGGGCGATCCAGTGCGCGACTCCCAGGTTGCGCTTCAGCGTGTGCGCGCTATCCTGCAGCGGGAATTTTCCGGCGCCGAGATCCCCCTTGTCGCTGGCAGCGCCAAATGGGGCCTCAATTCGATCCTGCCGGCAAACGCCTATCTCGACGGCACTCTCAACCCGGCATTTGCCGCCTATGCCGAGCAAAAGGGCATTGCCAGCGGCGATGACATCAGCCGGCTGCGTCCCAACGACGAGACCGCAGACGCCCGGCTGAGCGAAATACTGTATCAGGCTTCGGGCATAGCCGATCTCAATGCGCTGATCGGCGAGGTCATGCTGCGCTCAGCGGCCGCGCAAAAGACGGTAGAGACCGCCAGTATCCTCGCCACGCTTTCGGCCAATGCCGCCGTACTGGCGCGCTATGCCGCCGGCAACCGACCCGATCAACCCTCTCCGGGCTGGCCGGATGGCGCGGGCGAAGCTTCGCTGCAAGGTCATTTCGCCGCCCAGGCGCGGCGGCTGGCCGAAGATTTCCGCTCTTTCGAGAAAGACTTTCTCGCCCTTGGTCAAAAGTGTGGCGACACGATCGCCACCGCGACCAAGGATGCCGTACGCAGCATTGCACGCGCAGAGCGCGACACGATCGAAAGACAGATCCGCGGCGGTGAACGCATCGCCATGCCGCGCATCGACACGATAGGGCTGCGCCACCGTCTTGCCGGACGGTTCATGAGCGCCTTTCAACCTGCGGCCGAGCAGTTGCGCGCCTTCGAGGAAGATGCGCTGACAAAGCTTAGCCGCAGATTTGCAGGCGCGTTACCCGATCTGGAGGGTGAACTGAGCCTGGGGGCTCACCCCAAGCCTCCGCCAATGCCCTCGCTGTCAGCGCTTGCTCAGGCGGTGGCGCTCGATCTCGATGAGCCCCGCAGCTATGCCTGGGCCCAGCACAGCCGCGACCCGCGCACCGCCGCAGCCGAACTCGGCGCGCTCATCGAAGCCGAATTCATGGAATTGGCCGATGAGCTGATCAGCACGACCAGGCGTACGCTGGAGCGCGACATTTCCGGCAAAGTGCGGCGCTACCGGATCATGCTTCACGAGACGCTCGAAGCGCTCAACATGGTCTTGCAATCGAAAGCCGGCAAATCTATAGGCTCTCAGGGCAATGACGCTGCAAGCCGTGCCGCGGCATGCGAACGGCTGGCCGAGGATGCAGCACGACTGCATGCCGAGGCCACCGCCTTGCTGGATGGCCCGGCAAAGTCATAAGGACCGATCTTGCAAAGTGCCCCGGAAGCAGATATGCGCGCCCGTCTGCGGCAAGCCCGGGCAGCGCTGGGCGAAACCGCGCCCAACGCGCGCGTCACCGCCGCCATGCGTGCGCTGGAGCGGATCGAAGCCTCTCTCACGCGCCCGCCGCGGGTCGGTGTTTTCGGTGAATTCAACGCCGGAAAATCGTCCCTGACCAATCTGCTGATGCGAAGAAAGGCATTGCCGACCAGCGTCGAGACGGGCGACCGCGGATCCACCCTGCTGCGCTATGCCGACCAGCCGGTGCTTTATGCGCTGGGTGAGGATGGCGGGCGCCACAGGCTGACGACCGCGGCTTTCAACAAGCTTATCGTGCGCCCTGCCCTGACCGAGATCGGCGTGCCGTTTCCACGCCTGCGCGATCACGAGATCATCGACACGATGGGCGTTTCCGACCCCTCTCAAGGCGGTCTGACCCCAAGCCAGTCCGCCAGTTCCTACCTGCACGCGGCGATCTGGTGCACACTGGCCACTCAGGCATGGAAGCGCAGCGAAATCGGTTTGTGGCGCAGCCTGCCACGGCGTCTTTTCACGCGCGGGCTACTCGTTGTCACCCATGCCGATTCCGTGCGCGACAAGATCGACCGTGACAAGATCACCGAACGCATTCGCGACGAGGCCAAGGGCATGTTTCATGACTTTGTGCTGGTCTCGTTGCCACAGGCGCTGAGCGCGCTCGGTGCAGAAGGTGAAATCGCCGATGAGGAGATGTGGAGCCTGAGCGGCGCGGGCGAGTTCGAGCGCCGCTTCGCCGAGGTGATGGCGCTTGCGCGCGCCGACAAACGCCGCCGGGCTATCGCCGCGGTGCGCAAGCTGACGACGGCAATGCTGGAACGGCCCATCCGCTCGCGTCATGAGATCGAGATCACCAGACTGCTGAGCGCCTGGAGCCATCGCTTCCGCGAATTGCCGCGCGGCACGGATCGCGACAGGCTTGCAACGGGCTTGCAGAACAAGACCGCCTTCGTCGTCGCGGCGCGCGGCTTCGTCACTTATCATCTGGAGCCGTGGTTGCACAGCCGGGTGAAGCCGGCCAAGGCGCGTGACATCATGGCGCTGCTCCCGCTTGATGAAAAATATCTCGGCGAGATCATCGCCGGCTATCCAGAAGCCCATCACCCGTTCGTGCTGCGCCTCATAGCTGCCCAGATCGAGGCCGAACTGGCCGAGGTGCTGGGCGTGCTGGCGCAGGACAAGCGCGTTCGCGCACGCGCGGCGTTGTCTGAAACTGTTGTCCAGACCGCAGTGGACTTGCGCGACTGGGCGGCTTCATGGGAGGCGGCTGAAGCATCCGAGGCAAGATCATCATGAGCGGTATCGAGGGTGCAAACGGGGCGTCCCGCCAGGACCAGGCAAAGAGCGGCGCCGCGTCGGATGACGACCAGCCGGTCGTTCGCACGCGCCGGCGCCGCGAGCGCGAACCGCTGCGCCTCAATGATCAGACGGTCTCGCTGACGCGGCGCGCCTGGAATGAATGGGTGGTCAAATACTGGCGCCAGTTGCTCGTTGCACTGGTGTTTATGGCGACGATGGCGGCCGCTACCGGCACCTATCCGCTGATCATCAAATATTCCTATGACACGCTTAGCGCGGGCGCGATCGACAATCTGTGGCTGATCCTTACAGCCATCGTCTGCGTCACCCTGCTCAAGGGGCTGTTCGATTACGCCCAGGCCATCGTCACCAATCGCGTTGTCATGAGCGTGGTCGTCGATTTGCAGAAGAAGATCTTCACTCATCTGATGAACGCCGATTTCCAGCAGATCACCCGCAGCCCGCCGGGTCATTTCGTCTCGCGTCTCACCAACGATCTGCAGTTCATCCAGCAGGCGATCAGCGCACTGCTGACATCAGCCGCAAAGGACGTGCTGATGATCTTCGCGCTGGTCTGCGCCATGCTCTATCTCGACTGGGTGATGACGCTGATCGTGCTGCTGGTCTATCCGCTGGCCGCCATCCCCATCATCGGTATCGGCAGACGCCTGCGCCGCGTATCCCAGCGCACCCAGTCGCGCATGGGCGACATGACCTCGATCCTGGTGGAAAGCCTCGGCGGCGCGCGGCTGCTGAAGACCTACGGGCTGGAACGTTATGCCAGCGAGCGGGCGGGCGCACAGTTCGATGATCTGTACAGGCTCAAGTTCAAGGCGGTCGAGAGCAAGGCGCGGCTGAACCCGATGCTTGAGGTGCTGGGCGGATTTGCCGTCGCCGGGGTCATTGCGCTGGCGGGCTATCGGATCGGAAGCGGGATCAACACGGTAGGCGATTTCACTGGCTTTGTCAGCGCGCTGCTGATGGCGGCCCAGCCCGTGCGCGCGCTTGGCAACCTCAACGCCAAGCTTCAGGAAGGGCTGGCAGCGGCACAGCGCATCTTTGCGCTGCTTGATGAAAAGCCTGAAATCATGAGCGCGCCGGGTGCGCCCGATCTGCGCGTGAGCCGGGGCGAAATCGTCTTCGACAAGGCTTCGTTTTCTTATCTCCCCGGAGTCTATGCGGTGCAAGATGTGTCCTTCACCGTGCCGGGCGGACAGACGGTGGCGCTGGTCGGGCGCAGCGGCGGCGGCAAATCGACCATCATGAACCTCGTGCCGCGTCTTTATGATCTTCAGTCCGGCGCCATCAGGATCGATGATCAGGATATTCGCGCGGTCGCGATCGGCTCATTGCGTTCCGCAATCGCCGTGGTCAGCCAGGACGTGACCCTGTTCAACGACACAGTGAGGGCCAACATCGCGCTTGGCCGGTTTGACGCGAGCGACGACGAGATCATCGCCGCAGCAAGAGCGGCAGCGGCGCACCAGTTCATCGAAGCCATGACCGATGGATACGACACGGTGATCGGCGATCGCGGACTGCGCCTGAGCGGCGGCCAGCGCCAGCGCCTGGCTCTTGCCCGCGCGATCTTGAAGGATGCGCCTATCCTGTTGCTCGATGAGGCCACCAGCGCGCTCGACACAGAATCAGAACGCCTGGTGCAGGAAGCCCTCGCCACTTTCAGCCAGGGACGAACGACGCTGGTCATCGCCCACCGCTTGTCGACGGTGCAGAACGCCGATCTGATCTGCGTCATGGATCATGGCAGACTGATAGAAACGGGCACGCATCAGGATCTGCTGCGCCTGGGCGGCGTCTATGCAACGCTGAGCCAGTCTCAGTTCCTGAGCCCAGAGACCGAGGATAGCGCCCATGACGAAGCTCGGGCGCATCCCCTCACTCCCGGCGCAATATCCGATTGACCAGCAGATTGGCCCCGGCGCTGACGCGAAACTCGACCTTCAACGCGCCTGGATCATAGACCCGATCGACCCAGTCTAAAAAGGCGATCGGCGTCTTTGCGTCGTATTCACGGTAGCTTTCGAGGAAATAATCAAGCACGCCCGTGTCGGCCTGCCGGATGTGCCCGAAGCGCAGCGACAATTGTCCCGCGGCTTCTTCCAGCGGCCGCTCCTTGCGCAGCAGCAGATAAAGCGCGCTCATCAGCCCGACCCGATCGGCACCGGACTTGCAGTGCATGAGGATCGGATAATCGACCGTCTCGAAAAGCGCCCTTGCCGCGTGCAACGACTCCGGTGTGGGTGCACCGCGTGACTGCATCTTGAAGTCAACCATCCGTATGCCGAGACGCTCGCAAGCTTCACGTTCGAGCCTGTAGCTGCCGCAGTCGCGCGGACCGCGCAGATTGATGACGGTGCGAACACCCATCTGGGCGAATCTGCGCAAATGATGCGGCGCCGGCTGGGCCGACCGCCAAACCCTGTCATCGACCTTGTGCCGGTTGAGGTATACCGCGCGGAAAATGCCGTGGTCGACCGCGACGAGATCGAAATGTTCCATGAAGCGGGCAAAGCGGCCGCGCACGCGCGCCGGGACCGAGTTGATCAGCTTCTGGCGAATATCGCGATACCCACTTTTTACCGCTCGTCGCTGACGCCGGGCAAATCTCATTAAGTATCAGTTCCGTCTTGTTTGCGGGCAAAAGCCGGACCCATCATTGCGCGGCAACCATAGACAGCCGGTCCTGCGCGTGCAAGTCGGCGCTTGGCACGATGAGCGAATGCGGCAATCAGTGCAGGACGAAGCGGCCTTCGTGATACTGGAACTCCGCCGGTGAGATGAGCCTGCGGTGGCTCACCAGCACGCGGTGCAGCGGTCCGTCGAGATTGGCCTGCCAGTAGCCGAGGAAATCGAGAAGCTTGGGAAATTCCGGCGCAAGGTCATAGTCCTGCCAGATGAAGGTTTGCAGAAAACTGGGGAAGTCGGGCAGCCGGTAGAGAATTTCGGCCGTGGTCAGGCTGTAGCCCTCGATCTGCGCGGCAAATTCCCGGTCTGTCATCAGCACCTCCTGAGTTCATTTGCTGGATCAGGTTAGAGCCACGGCCTGGCGGGGCTTGACCGATCCATGTCTTTCAAACTATACCCCGGTCGGCGGCGTGAGAGAAAAGTTTTATGCATATCATGGACTTAGCAGCACTGATAACAAGCTGCTGCCAGATCGGCCATCCTCTCGAAAGCAACCGATGGCGCAAAAATCATGCGCCAATACTCATCGGGGAGGATATCCCGCGCGTACATTTGTCTACCCCTGGTGTAGTTTCGCCTGGCGGGTCATCATGTCCGCTTGGCTGAGCGCGGTCATTGGGTTAGTAAGAATAGTCATGTTTCCAAGGTTGCTTCTGGGAGAATGCTCATGTTGAGCTTGCATCCGGCGCGCTTGCCGGAGGATCATCCTTCAGTAAAATTTGGTCGCGTCGGTATTCTGCTCATCAACCTGGGCACGCCGGATGGCACTGACTATTGGTCGATGCGCCGATATTTGAAGGAGTTCCTCTCCGACCGCCGGGTGATCGAGGTCAACCCTGTCGTGTGGTGGGTGGTGCTGAATGCGATCGTGCTCAGCACACGCCCTTTCACCTCGGGAGAGGCGTATCGTTTGATCTGGAATAAGGAAAAGGACGAATCGCCACTGCGCACGATCACGCGCAGCCAGTGCGAAAAGATTCAGTCCGCCTTCGCCGATCACCCCGATGTCGTCGTCGATTGGGCCATGCGTTATGGCAATCCGTCGATCAAGTCGCGCCTTCTGCATCTTCAGGCTCAGGGCTGCGACCGTGTCATTCTCTTCCCGCTTTACCCGCAATATTCGGCCGCAACCAGCGGTACGGCCTGCGACAAGGCTTTCGATGCCCTGAAGACCATGCGCTGGCAGCCGAGCATTCGCGTGGTGCCGCCGTACTACGACGACCCCGGCTATATCGAGGCGCTGGCAGGCTCGGTGCGCGAGAACATTGCCCGGCTGGATTTCGAGCCCGAAGTGGTGATCGCGTCGTTTCATGGTCTGCCGATGGAATATTTCCAGAAGGGCGACCCCTATCATTGCCACTGCGCCAAGACGGCGCGGCTGCTGCGAGAGGCACTTGGATGGGACGAGCACAAGCTGCGCTTCACTTTCCAGTCGCGCTTTGGCAAGGCGGAGTGGCTGCAGCCTTATACCGACAAGACCATCGAGGAGCTTGCCGAAGAGGGCATCAAGCGTCTCGCCGTCGTCACGCCGGGTTTCAGTGCCGATTGCGTCGAGACGCTGGAGGAAATCGCCATGCAGGGCCGCGAAAGCTTCGAAGAAGCTGGCGGCGAGCATTATGCGCTGCTGCCCTGCCTCAACGATACCGAAGCCAGTATTGCCATGCTGAGCAACATCTTGCGCCGTGAACTTCAGGGCTGGATCGCGCCATCACAGGGGCTGGCCGCCGAGCCGGAACGCAAGCTTGCCTATGGTGGCGCACGCGGCTGAGCAGACCTTGCTGATGGCAACCTGCCGCCGATCTCGCCTGTTCGCTATTTCTCCAAGTGTCTTTTCGCTTCCTGATATACTGCTTTGGGATTAGAACAAGTCAGCTTGGCAGCTGGGACAGGCGAAATGGGCGCGTTTGAAATCTTTGTCATCGTGTTGGCGATCGTTCTCGCGATCCTCGTCATCGCGTCCGCCATCATCGTCCCACAGGGTTACAATTACACTGTAGAGCGGCTAGGCCGGTTCGTGCGCACCCTCAAGCCGGGGCTTCGCATAGTCGCCCCCTTCCTGGAACAGGTCGGGCGGCGCATGAACATGATGGAGCAGGTGCTCGACGTCCCCACCCAGGATGTCATCACCAGAGACAATGTCGTCGTGCGCGTCGATGCGGTCGCCTTCATCAAGGTGCTCGATGCGCCGCGCGCTGCCTATCAGGTGGCCAATCTCGAACAGGCGATGCTCAACCTGATCCTGACCAACATAAGGACGGTGATGGGGTCGATGGACCTCGACGAGCTGTTGTCGAACCGCGACAACATCAATTCGCGCCTGCTGAAGATCGTCGATCAGGCAACCGACCCGTGGGGCGTCAAGGTGACCCGCATCGAGATCAAGGATATCGAACCGCCGTCCGATATCGTCGAGGCGATGGGCCGCCAGATGAAGGCCGAGCGCGACAAGCGCGCCACAGTGCTTGATGCTGAGGCCGAAAAGTCCGAGCAGATATTGCGCGCCGAAGGTCTGAAACAGTCTTTGATCCTCCAGGCCGAGGGGCGCAAACAGGCCGCCATTCTCGACGCCGAAGCACGCGAGCGGACCGCTCAGGCCGATGCGACGGCAACCGAGATGGTCAGCACGGCGATCGCGGGCGGCAGCATTCAGGCGATCAATTATTTCGTCGCCACCAGCTATGTCGATGCACTGAAGTCGCTCGCCAGCGCCCCCAACCAGAAAGTCCTGATGATGCCGGTGGATGCGGCCAGCGTCATTGGCGCGGTGAGCGGTATAGCAGAGCTGACCCGCGAGGCCTTTGGCAACGGTACCGCCATGCCGCCCCAGACGAACGGGCCGCAGGCGCCGGGGCGCATGGATGCAAGCTCACGCAGCACCAGCCGGTCGGCGCGGCCTGGCAACGGGGACGGCTCTAAAGACGTCCCTGATCTTGGTGATGGCGAGGCTGGCTGACCACCGCCCCGCAAGCAGGTTCTGGCTGCTTGAGCGAGCATTATGCGCGCAACGGGGGCCACGCTCAGTTTTGCAATGGCGCCGGGCTGACAAGCAGATGCTTTGCCTGTCCGAAAAACCGGCTTTGCAACAACGAAAGAGTGCAGGATGGAAAGTCTCGCAAACCTTGTCCGCGAACTCGGCGGATGGTCGTGGATGATCTTCGCCGCCTTGCTGCTTGGCGTCGAGTTGCTCATGCCCGGCTTTTACCTCGTGTGGTTCTCGATCGCGGCGGCGATCGTCGGCCTGGTCGTCTTCAGCGTCGATCTCGCCTGGACCTGGCAACTCCTGCTCTTTGGCGTGTGCTCGGTGGTCGTGCTGTTCATCGGCGAGCGTGTCGTCAGCCGCTACAGCAACAGCGAAGACCCGCTGCTTAACGAGAGCATCGCCCAGATGATCGGCGATCGCTACCGGCTGCAGCACCCGATAGAAAACGGCCGCGGGGTGCTGCTGATCGGCGATTCGCAATGGACGATCATCGGACCGGACCTGCCGCGCGGCGCAACCGTGCGCATCGTCGGCGCCAAGGGCACCATTCTCATCGTTGAGACTTCGACCGACCAGCTGGGCAACAACCTGCCCAAAGCCGGGTCGTTCGGCTGAACAAGCTTGCGCTCAGCACTGCGGGACGCTTACGCCACGCCCAGACGCAGCAGGTCATGAATATGGACGATGCCGACCGGCTTGCCGTCATCGACGACAAAAAGCGCGGTGATCTTGGCAGCGTTCAGCAGGTTGAGCGCCGCACTCGCCAGTTCATCGGGCGCGATGGTGCGCGGGCTGGATGTCATGATGTCGGCGAGAGTGCAGTCCAGCAGATCCGGGCGCATGCTGCGGCGCAGGTCGCCATCCGTCAGGATCCCGACCAGCCTGCCGGCCTCATCGACGACCCCCAGACAGCCGAATGATTTTTCCGTCATCATGACCAGCGCTTCGGCCATCGGTGTCTGCGGGCTGGCAAGGGGCAGCTTGTCGCCCAGATGCATGATTTCGCTAACGTGGCGCAGCGCGGCCCCAAGCTGGCCGCCGGGATGAAACACCTTGAAGTCCTGTGCGCTGAACCCCTTGCCTTCCAGCAGCGCGATCGCCAGCGCATCTCCAACGGCCAGTTGCATGGCCGATGAGGTCGTCGGCGCCAACCCGTGGGGGCAGGCCTCGGTCGCGGTCGGCAGGATCAGGGCATGACGCGCCGAGCGCGCCAACGTGCTGTCGCGGCGCGATGTGATCGCTACCAGCGGCACGGAAAAGCGCCTGGCATAGGTGACAAGATTGGCCAGTTCGGCGGTCTCTCCCGACCATGACAGACCAATGACCACATCATCAGCCGCGATCATGCCGAGATCGCCGTGGCTGGCTTCGCCCGGATGGACGAAATAAGCCGGCGTGCCCGTGGATGCAAGCGTTGCCGCCATTTTCTGGCCGATGTGACCGCTCTTGCCCATGCCACTGATGATCACGCGCCCGGTTGCGCCCGCGATCAGCGCTACCACAGCGGCAAATTCAGCACCGAGTTGTCCGCTCAGTGCGCGGCGAAGCGCCAGCAGTCCCTCGATCTCCAGATCGAGCGTGCGCTGGGCCGATGCCGTTGCCGACGTTTCTGCCGTGTCCGCCTTGTCGTGCAACGATACGCCGAGCGGTACGTGCGCCATTCCAAGCCCCCGTTCTTTCCCTGAATCGTAATGAACTATATCGGCAAATCACGGCGGCAAAAGTACAATTCGCGATGACCGGTCATTGTGCGCCGGCGCCGCGCGGGCGGTTGAGGCGCAAGGCCAGCGCGGCAATCTCCTCGGCGATGGGCTCGGCGAGCTCGGGATGATCGAGTGCATAAGCGAGATTGGCGCGCAAGAAGCCCATCTTCGAGCCGCAATCATAGCTTTGGCCCTTGTGCTCATAGGCGTAAAAATTCTGGCTATCCATCAGCTTCAGCATGGCATCGGTAAGCTGGATCTCGTTGCCAGCGCCCACTTCCTGCTTCTCCAGAAGCTCGAAGATTTCGGGCTGGAGGATGTAGCGTCCAAGGATCATCAGATCAGACGGCGCCTCGGCGACAGGCGGCTTCTCGACCATGCCGGTGATTGGCCAGGTGGGGCCCGGTCCGGTCGAAATGCTGACAATTCCGTATTTGTCGGTTTCTGAACGCGCCACCCGCTCCACCGCGATGATGTTGATCTTCTGGCCCGGAGCGGCCTGCTGCAGACGGCGATACTCGCCCATCATCTCGGCCAGACAGCCGCCGGTATCGGCCTTGACCAGCACGTCGGGCAGCAGCAGCGCAAACGGTTCATGCCCGATCAGGTCGCGCGCGCACCAGACCGCATGGCCAAGACCCAGCGGCTCCTGCTGGCGGGTAAAACTCGACTGGCCGGGCTCGGGGCGCAAACTGGCCAGCAGCGCGATCTCCTGCGTCTTGCCGCGCCGCTCCAGCACCTGTTCCAGCTCGAACTGGATATCGAAATGATCCTCGATGACGTGCTTGTTGCGACCGGTAACGAAGACGAAATGCTCCATGCCGCCGGCTCTGGCCTCATCGACGACATGCTGGATCAGAGGGCGGTCGACCACGGGAAGCATTTCCTTGGGCATGGCCTTGGTCGCGGGCAGGAAACGGGTGCCAAGCCCGGCAACGGGGAATACGGCCTTGCGAATGGTCTGCGTCATGAAGTGTCGGTCCGCTGTTTGTGGATTGATGTCTCGCGGGCGAAGAATCACGGGCGAGCGATGATTCGTGTGGTCCCGAGTATGGCGCGCGCTGGCGCTTGCTGACAAGAGTGCAGGTCCCGGCGCCGCGATATCGGCTGCTCATGGTTGGCTGTCAAAGGGCTCGGGCACGGCATTTTACTCCACCAGCCTGTCGATCATGCGCCGCACGGCCGCTATCTGCGGTGCGGACTTTTGCGTATAAGTCAGACCTGAATATCCCCACCAGTCCCAGCAGCCTTGCGGATTGAAGGTGGTCTTGCGGATTTGCGGAAACACCAGCACGATCCGGTTGGTCCACGCCCATTCGGCAAAGCCCGAACCGGTGATGAAGCTGTCGCCCACCGCCTCGCGTGACTGCTGGCAGCCATGAAACACGATATGTACGCGGCAGCCGGGCTCGTTGCGACACGCCTCGGGAATGAAGGCGGCACCTGTATCGGCCATGCCGTGGCGATCCAGCCCGCTGGTATAGACGCGCTGATCGAAGAGACTCATCTTGGGCGCAGCGCCACGCGGCGCCAGTTGACCATAGATATGCTCAAGGATCGCGCCAGCCTGATCATAGTCACAATCATTCAGAAAGGGCGGTCCGGCTTCGCCACAGGCAAGCCCCTCGTCTTCGGTCATGAACGCATGAGCGCCACGCTCGGCGCGCACGAATTCAAGCGCATCCGGCCCAAGATCGGCCTGCTCGTAAAAACGCCCGGCCGCCTCGGTGACCGAGCGCACTACCGTCTGATCGCCCGCTGCATGGAAAATGTAGATCCGATCATCATCCAGACCGCTCAGCGGATCGATGGTTTCAGCAGCCGCCAATTCCTGTGCGCGCCGCCACAGCTCGGCAACATCAGGCCAGCCGGTGAACGCCAGATTGTCTTTCGTGCACGCATTGAGCGCCAGTTGCAGATTGTGCGGCAGGGCGGTGGTCCAGATCGGCCATAGCCGCGAGAAAGAGCTTTGGGCACAGCCATAAGGTCCGCCGGCGACGATGCCGGCGCCAATGATGATCCGCGAATGGGCGACCTGCATCTGGCCGGCCATGTAAGCGCCGGACGAGATGCCCGATACCGAGGTCTGATCCAGCGCCGCCCCGACCGCCGGCAGTGGTCCGGGTGCGGCATCGGCCTGCTCGCCCGTGCGCGTGCCCATGGCGCCAAGCCCGGCGGCCAGCCACCAGGCGCCAGCGACGATGCCGGCGGCAATCACAAGTCTGAAAACGCCAAAAGGTCTCCCGCTATGCCGGCGCCAGGGTGCGCCGGAGATCATCGGAACAGCCAATCAAAAAGCGTCGGCCCGCGGCGGGGGCGCTGGCGATCGCGCGGGCGCCATTCCCGCGTGTCGCGCCGCCATTCATCATAGCTCCAGCGCTCGTCTTCAAGCCGGCGCGGCTCGGGCTGGCGCGCGACTGCGCTTGGCTCCTCGCGCAGTTGCAGAGCGCTCGGCACTCCGTCGGCATCGGTCACTGTGACATTGTACCGGCCCCATTCCCAGACAGCCCGTCTTGTGCCCACAACGAAGGGTTCGATTGAAACCACCTTGTCGTTGCGCAAATCGAGGATAGCGACATATTCAAGCGCTGCCTCGTCCCCGCCGCTCACTCCAGTGCCAGGCGAGCCGGCGGCGTAGCGCAACAGGCCAAAGCCCCGCAGGGTCTCGGTGAGCAGTGTCCAGTCCAGCAAGCGCGGCTCGCCGGCGCCATACATTTCCAGTCGCACTCGAAGTTTGGGATATTCATCACTGATGGCGGCAAACTGGTCGCCCCTGATGCGCACGATCCGCCACCCGAATTCTGCCTCGCCGATCACCGGCATGGGCACTTCGACAGCCGTTTCGAATTTTTCGCTCAACCGGTCCAGCGCGTCGCGCGCCTCGTCGTTGAACGGGTCGCGTTCAATCGCCGCCTTGTAATCGGCGATGGCCGCCTCGAAATCAGCCGCGTTTTCCGCCATCCGGGCGCGCAGCAGGAAGGCATCGACATTATCGGGTTCCAGTTCCATGGCCCGGCTCAGATCGACGATGACGCGCTCGGGCTGACCCAGCGCCTGGAATATCCGCGCCCGACAGATCAGCGCGGGAACCAGATCAGGATTGAGCGCGACGGCGCGTTCACAATCAGCAAGCGCGTCTTCGGTCTTGCCTTCGCGCTCCAGCGCTGCCCCGCGCCCGGCGAAAGCCTCCGCATTCTGATCGTCCAGCTCGATGGCTTTGTTGAAGTCCTCGATCGCGGTCTTGTCCTTGCCGAGCGCCGCGTGGGTTCGCGCGCGCAAGGTAAGCAGGGCTGCATCCTCGCTCACTGAAAGCGTCTGATCCAGATCGCTGCGGGCCTCGTCATAGCGCGCAAGGCTCATGTAAAGCCTGGCTCTGTTGTGATAGGCTGCTGGATAATTCTGGTTCAGCAAGATTGCGCGCGACAGATAACGCAGGCCCTGAAAAGGACGCTCGCGCAAGCCCGAAGCGCGGCCCTTGCCATTGAGCGGCACCGCGCTCGTCGGCATCAGTTCGACAGCACGGCGGAAATCATCCTCGGCTTCGACGATCCGCCCCAGCGCCAGCAGCGCGTTGGCGCGGTTATTGTATGCCGCTCCGTAGGCAGGCGCCAGCTCGATCGCGCTGGTGAAGTCACGTATGGCGTCTTCATAGCGTTGCAATTCCATATGGACATTGCCGCGATTGTTGTATGCCGGTGAATAATCCGGATCGAGTTCGATGGCCTTGCCGAAATCCGCGAGCGCCTCGTCATAGCGTTTCAGCCGCCATTTGGCCACGCCGCGATCATTATAAAGGCTTGCCTGACGGCCCGGCGGAAGATTGGTATCGGCGAGCGCTCGGTCATAAGCGTCGATGGCGCGCTCGAAATTGCCCCGCAACAGCGCGCTGACGCCCTCCTGAGTCCGCAAGACAGCCTGATCGAGCGTGGCATTGGCCGGCGCCGCGCCAATCAGGAAGACTGATGCCAACGCCCCGGCACCTGCGACAAGCCCGAGCAGGCCCGAGCAGCGCGCGGCAATCATGCGTTCTTCGATCTGATGAAGCTTGGTCCCTACCCGGGCCGGACCAGTGCACGGCGCGCTTTCGTTGCTCATCGCCTTCATGGCCGTCTCACGCTCAATCCTGTTTCGCCTGTTCCAAACTGACTTCACGCCTGAATTCGGCAGACCTGTGTTGGTCACGCAAACTTTCTTCGGCCACAGTGCCGCTTCGCTCCTGCTTCGTCAATAAACAGACAAACTTGACTGGCATGCGACGGGAAACAATACATATTGACGTAACATTATCTGAATTGCGCCTGATGCTCGGGGCGTTGAACGGTGGGAGCTTGCGAATGGGCGGTCGCCAAACTTTCCTGTCAGCACTCGCGCTGGCGACCGGGTTGGTGCTTGCCGGCTTGTGCCAGCCGGTACTGGCGCAAGGCTCGGTTGCGCGCACTGGCAACCCCCTCATTGATAGTATCCTCGAAGCGCCTGGCCCTAGCCATCTGGGTGAGCGGCGCCATGAGCGCGACGATTGGCGCGATGATGAATGGGACGAAGAAGACAATCGGGATTGGCGCCGTACCCGCCCTGCGAGGGAGCGCGATTTCGACAGGCGCGAACCATATCTGGGAGAGCGCGCACCCAGAGCACGCGCCTTGCAAGTCATGCCGCCGCCCCCGCTGCCCGAAGCGCGCGGCGAGCCCCCGGCATCCGTTGCCGCTGCTACAGAGCTCCGGGACGCTGAACCAGGCGGCATGGAAACCCGCGATCCCGACGCCCGTGACCTGGCCGCCATTGCCGAGCCGCCGGCAGAGCGCACCGCGCCGGGCCCGGTCGAGGAAGCCGGGGCTGAAGAAACCCCAGGCGAAGAAACCGCAGGCGAAGAAACCGCCGCACTTGCGCCGGACGATAGGCGCCCGAGCGCCAGCACCACCCCTGATGCGGCGCAGCCGCAAGCCGACGCCGAGCCGCAACCGCAAGAGCACACCGCATCAACAGACCAGCCCGCTACAACGTCTGCGCCTGTGCGCACCCAGTCCCCTGCCGCGCCGGGGCCAGCCCTTGAGCAGATGATCGGCCAGATGCTGATCGTCGGTTTCGAAGGTCAGACGCCGCGCGATGAAGGCGTCAGGCTCGTCGCCGAGCAGTTGCGTGACGGCAAGATCGGCGGCGTCATTTTCATGAGCCACAATATCACGTCGCCGCAACAGGTCTTGAGCCTTACCAAATTGTTCGCCGAAGCCGGCAAGGGCCAGCCTGCCGTACTCATCGGTGTTGATCAGGAGGGCGGCTATGTCCAGCGACTGGAGCGCACGAAGGGATTTGAAACCCACCCATCGGCTGCGCGTCTTGGCGTTCAGAATGATCCAGAAGCAGCTTATGCGGCCTATCGCAGTCTCGCGCTCGAATTGCGCAAACACGGTTTCAACATCAATTTCGGACCTGTCCTCGATCTGGAACTGAACCCGCAAAACCCGATCATCGCGCGGCTGCGGCGCAGCTATGGCGCCGATCCCCGTCATGTCGCGTCGTTCGCACGCGCCTTCATTTTCGCTCATCATGACAGCGGCGTCCTGACCGCGGTAAAGCACTTCCCCGGCCATGGCAGCAGCACCGAGGACAGCCACACCACCCTGCCCGATCTCTCGCAGAGCTGGAGCGATGCCGAACTGGGCCCCTACAGCGAACTTATCGGCACCAAGCTCGTCGACATGGTGATGACCGGCCATCTCTATCATCCGAACTTCTCCGACCGGCCCGGACTTCCCGCTTCGCTTTCCGCCAAGGCGATTTCCACCGTCCTGCGCGAGCGGATGGGCTATGACGGTGTGGTCATCACCGATGATCTCGACATGGCAGGCGTACGCCGCACAGGCAAGTTCGCCGAGAATGTCCTGCGCGCGGTGCAGGCCGGCAACGACATATTGCTGATCACCAACATCTCCCCCTACCGCGCTGATCTGCAGGATCAGGTCGCGTCCGTGATCCTGAATGCGGTGGAAAACGGCACTTTGAGCCGTGAGCGGCTTGAACAGTCCTACCAGCGCATCATCGCGCTGAAGACAAGACTGCCGAGCCTCGGCAGCGACGCCACCATCAGCGGTGCGCCCGGTACACAGGCCGCCCGGCCGGGCGGCTGATCCAGTCTCGCCGGCGCCGGTCGGCACTGTCTTGCGCCCGCAAGAGACAGCATGCCGCCAATATGAGAGCTGTTCGGCACACCCGGCCAACGCCTGGCCCGCGCGGGTCTTTTCCGGCTTGCAAAACGTCGCACGAGAACGCATTTCACCGCATCGCCTCGACGTGATAACCTCAAGGCAGTTTAGAAGTTTCCGCTTCGGCCTGGTGCGCGAACATGACGCCCTGGATTCATCATCAGGGATCATATGAACCACACCCGCCCCGTCCACGTAAGCTTGCTACGACAGGAGGTGTGGATGACCAGGTTGATACCGGTAGTTGACGGAGCGGCTGCGACCATCGCAGCGCTCAGCAAGGTTCACATGACCGATCTCATTCACAAGGTGGCCCGCAGTCGCGACGTCGACGCGTTTCAGGAACTGTTCCTGACCTTCAGCCCGCGCATCAAGGCCATGCTCATGCGCCAGGGTGCGGATCCGGAGACGGCTGAAGAGATCGTACAGGAAACGATGCTCTCGGTCTGGCGCAAGGCGCATCTGTTCGTCGAGGGCAAAGGCAGCTTTTCCACCTGGGTGTTCACGATTGCGCGCAATCTGCGTATCGATCGGCTGCGCCGGCAGGTCATCTGGCAGGATCTGGATGCAGAAGTCGAAGAGACGCCAAGCGATGAGGAAAGCCCGCATGACGCGCTGCACCGCGAGCAGCAGCGCCAATATGTGACGGCAGCGCTGGAAAAGCTGACGCCAGAGCAATATGAGGTAATCAGGCTATCGTATATCGAGGGGCTGACGCATACCGAGATCGCCGAGCGCATCAACGTACCGCTTGGCACCGTGAAATCGAGAATGCGTCTGGCGTATGGGAAGCTTAAAGAGCAGGTGGGAGAACTGGAATGAATATTACGCATCATCTTGATGATGCGACGCTGATGAGCTATTCGGCGGGCGCTCTCAGCGATGCTCTGGCAGCGGTCGTTGCCAGCCACCTGGACTTGTGTCCGACTTGCTGCAAGCGTTTGCGCGCCTTCGACATGATAGGTGGCGCCATGCTTGCCTCGATCGAGCCGGTGCCCATCAGCAAGGGTCTGCGCGACCGGCTGGTAAGCGGCTTCAGCGATGACAATGTGCGCAGTTTTCCCCTGCGCCGCAGCCTCAGCACCGTTGCCAACGCCGGTCCGAACGAAGTGCCGCGCCCGCTGCGCCGCTTCATAGACAAGCCACTTGATGATATCAAATGGTCGTGGCTGGGGCCGGGCATGCGCCAGCATGTGGTCGCGATGACGCCTGAAAGCAGCGGCGAATTGCGACTTTTGAAAATCAAGGCGGGTACCCGCTTGCCTGACCATGGCCATGGCGGACCTGAACTCACCTTGATCCTGCGCGGCGCCTATCACGACCGCTATGGACGCTTCGCCGTTGGCGATGTGGCCGATCTGGACGAAAACGCAGAGCATGAACCTCGCGTCGACAAGAGCGGGGAATGCATCTGTCTGGTTGCGACCGAGAAGCCCGCCCAGTTCAAGAGCGTCATCTCCCGGATCATGCAGCCTTTGCTGGGCATGTAGGGGCATGGCGCGAGGCTCGACAGATGTTCCCTGGCAGGTGGCCTGGGTGACGGGGGGCAGCAGTGGTATCGGCAAGGCCACAGCGACCCTTCTCGCGCGGCGTGGGGTGAAAGTGGCCATCAGCGCACGCTCGGCAGATGCGCTGGAGGCCATCGCCCTCATGGAAGAGAACATATACGCCTTCCCGGCAGACATCACCGATCAGGCAGGCATCGCCCAAACGGTTAGCGAAATTGAAGACAGGCTTGGCCCGATCGACCTCGCCGTGCTGAACGCCGGCTTCTGGGCGCCAATGGGGGTGGATGAATTCGACCTCTCGGCAATTCACCGGAGCATCAACGTCAATTATACCGGCACGATAAATTGTGTTGGCGCGCTCATCGGGCGCATGAAGGAGCGCGGGCGCGGACACATGGCACTTGTGTCATCCGTCGCCGGCTATTGCGGGCTACCCCAGTCGCTTGCCTATGGTCCGACGAAGGCCGCCCTGATCAGTTTTGCG
Source organism: Dichotomicrobium sp. (assembly GCA_036734025.1). Taxonomy (GTDB): domain Bacteria; phylum Pseudomonadota; class Alphaproteobacteria; order Rhizobiales; family Rhodomicrobiaceae; genus DAIMZI01. The sequence goes on along the minus strand of DAIMZI010000001.1, from coordinate 28,233 downwards.
GAATCACTAAAGCCCGACCTTGCGCGTTATGGCGTTCAGGTGAGCCTCATCAATCCGGGTTTCGTCGAAACGCCGATGACCAGCATCAACGATTTTGAGATGCCATTCATCATGCAGCCCGAAGAAGCCGCGAGCCGCATCGTCGCCGGCCTGGAGATCGGCCGGTTCGAAATTGCCTTCCCCTGGCAGCTCGTGACTGCGCTGAAGCTTTTCCGCCGTCTTCCCTCCGGACTTTATTTCTGGATATCGCGCAAGATGATCGAAAAGCGCATCGAGGATACACGCGCAGCCCAGGCCGCTGATTGAGCCGGTCCTGCGGGAAACCGCCTCGGCGCGCCCGAGACCCCGACGGCGTTTGCACCGCTCAAGTCGGCTTGCTCAGACGGTATAGTCCGACATCGATCGTGCCGCGCTCAAAGCCGACAGCGCAATAGGTCAGGTAATAATCCCACAAACGGCGGAACCGTTCATCGAATCCGAGTTCGCGAATGGCTGGCCAATTGGCATGAAAGCGATTTCGCCATGCCCACAGTGTGCGCGCATAGCTGTCGCCGAACCTTTCGACATCTTCAAGCCGCAGACCCGCATTTTCGGCCTCGCGCTTGATGATCGACGGGCTCGGCAGCATGCCGCCCGGGAAAATGTAACGCTGAATGAAATCAACCTGGCGGCGATACGTATCGAAGAAATCGTCGGAGATGGTGATCGACTGAATGACCGCACTGCCGCCGCGCCGCAGCCGATCATAGATGGTCTTGAAGTAACGCGGCCAATAGGGCTCACCCACCGCTTCGATCATCTCGATGGATACTATTCCATCATAAATGCCGGCGGTCTGGCGATAATCCTGCTCGTGCACGCTGACCTGTCCGCTCAGCCCTGAGGCCCGCATGCGCTCCTGCGTATATCGCAACTGCTCGCGAGATATCGTGATAGCGTCAAGCTGCACACCGGCACGCCCGGCATGCTCGGCAAACCCGCCCCATCCGCAGCCGATTTCCAGCACTCGCCCGCGCGCATTCTCGCCAAGGGCTTTCAGCACGCGCTCATACTTGTGGTGCTGTGCGGACGTCAGCGACTGGCCGGGCTCGGTGAACCAGGCGCTCGAATAGGTCATGGTCTCATCGAGCCACAGCGCATAAAAGGCGTTGCCGAGATCATAATGCTCGGCAATGTTCAGCCTTGCACCGTCTAGAGAATTGTCACGCGCACCGTGAAAACTCCGGTCGTGGCGCCGCACCCGGAACCAGCCATGTCCACCCTTTTTCAGATCCGGCTTGTTGTCGAGGAAAAACGCGAAGACATCGGCCAGATTGGGGGTGTCGAAATCACCGTCGATATAGCTCTCGGCAAAGCCGACCGTGCCGCGGCGCAGCGATTTCCAGAACAGGCCAGCATTGCGCACCCGCACGATGGCATGAGGCCCGCTGCCGATCGTGCCGAACGTACGACGATCATCCCAAGGCAGCACCAGTTCCACACTTCCGCGGCGAATATGGCGCAGGGCGCGGGCACATACCGCAAAGATCAACCGGGAAACAAGACGGTCGGGATCGTCTGACAAAGTCTGCTGGGGACTATTTCGGGACATGCTTCATGCTCGCTTCAATGGCAGGTGGGGCGGGACCATCGACCGAATAGTCGGGCGCGTATTCCCGTCGCTTCAGCGGCACGCCCTTGAGCCAGAGCCGCAACGCTTCATAATGGATCGCGGCCATGACCTTCAGTGTCATCAGGGGATAATGAAGAGCCAGCCGCAAGAGCGCAATATCGTTCATGGCGCGGCGCTCTCCGACAAAATGTGCCCGCAGCAGCGCTCCCGCCTCATCGCGCAGGAACACGCCAACGCCAAGTCTGTCACCCGGTGCAAGCAGGTGGAAACTGTAGCTGCCGTGCCCGGTGTTGAACGGTGACACCGACAAGGTCTTGACGCATCCTTGCCGGATCGCGGGGCCATCCTCGGTCACGGGCAGGACATAGCTCTTGCGCTGGCCGTAAGTGTTGTTGACCTCGTAGATGACTGCGCCAATCTGGCCGCTGTTGTCCAGACAGTAATAGACGCTGAGCGGATTGAACACATAACCAAGCACACGCGGATAGCTGAGCAGCATGATGCGCGACGCATAACGCTCAAGCCCGGCACCGATGAGCACGGTCCTGATCTGCGCGGTGAGCCGTATTTCCGATCCATCGCCGTGATCGCGGTCATGAAAGCTGAACAGGTTGAACCGGTTATGGCTGAACAGGCGCAGCTTGGTGCCAAGCTGAGGCAGGGCGTCCAGATCAAGCAGCAGCGAGAACACCCGATAGCGCAGGTGATGGCGCCTTGGCCGCAGACGCTGATGAACGACCTCGCCAGCGTAGATGGCGGCGCTGGGCAGGCTCATTGCGCCGCCTCGAGCAATGCCGGCTCGCTCCGCAGGTCATCGAGCGACAGCCGATCGGAGGGGGACGCGAGCTGCCATGGACGCTTGACCCCGCCGAGGCGTTCAGCCACTTCCAGACCGCTCTGCAAGGCGTCTTCGTGAAACCCGTAGCCGGCATAGCTGCCGCAGAACCAGGTTCTCCTGCGCCCCTGCATCGGCCAGATGCGCGATTGGGCTGCCATCGCTCGTTCATCGAACATTGGATGATCATAGGCGAAAGTGCGCACCACATGTTCAGACGCAATGTCGCGCCATGGATTGAGCGTGACGAAGTAATTCTGGCGCGTCGCCAATGGCTGCAGCCGGTTCATCCAGTAACTTACGCTCAGCATGCCGGCCTGCGTATCGGCCCCCGACATGTAATTCCAGCTCGCCCAGAGGCGCCGGCGCCGCGGCATCAGCGCGGCATCGGTATGTAGGATGGCGCGATTGCTTGCGTACCTGAATGAGCCAAGCACTGCGCGCTCTTCTGCATCGGCATCGCCGAGCATCATCAACGCCTGATCCGCATGGGTTGCGAGCACGACATGATCATACTGCTCGCGCATGCCAGTTTCATCCTCGACGATAACGCCGCTGGGCTGGCGCAGGATATGCCGCACCCCGCGCGATGAGAAGGCTTCGCCCGCCAGACCTTCCAGCGCCTTTTGCACGTAGGACTGGCTGCCCCCGCAAACCGTGCGCCATTTGGGCCGGGCAAATGCGCGCAGCAAGCCGTGATTGGCGAAAAAACGCAAGAATGCGGCTGTGGGAAATTCGAGCACATGCTCTTCGGGGGTAGACCAGATGGCGCAGGCCATCGGCAGAATGTGATGATCGACGAAGCCGCGTCCATAGCCGCGCTGTTCCAGATACTCCCCAAGCGGCACGTGCATCAGCGAGCGATCGTCAAGATCGCGCCGCGCATCGCCGAAGAACAGAAGAGCATCGCGCAACATGCGCCAATGGCTGGGCCGCCGGGCATTTTGCAGCGTGCCGACAAGGCCGGTCAGTCCATTGCTCGAATATTCGATTGCGCCCTGGTTCAGGGATACCGCGAACGACATGTTCGTGCCCACGGTCTCGACGCCCAGCCGGTCGAACCAGGCAACCAGATTGTCATAACAGGCCGTGTTGTAGACAATGAACCCCGTGTCGATCGGCACTGCGCCTTCAGGCGCATCCACCGTCACCGTGTTGGCGTGGCCGCCAAAGCGATCCGCCTTTTCATACAGGCTCACACGGTGACGTCTGGACAAGAGCCAAGACGCGCTCAGCCCAGCCACACCGGAGCCGATGACGGCCACACGCAAATTCGATTTGTTCATAATGCCCCGTAACACGACGTCCCAACTTTACGGCTTATAGCCGTGGACAGATCAATTGCGCAATCGCGGCAGCCCTTTCCCGGAAAGCGGAGCTGCCGGCAAACTCGATCACACAAGTGTGATTGATTGCGCGCGAAAGCGTGAACTCAACGTGATCCAGCAAAAGAGGCGCGGCGTAATCTTGGGCAGCACCGCAAGGACAGGTTACAGAAAAGTAATGTCATGTGACCGCCCCGTAAAATAATGTCACGATTGTGAAAAATTCATGAAGTAATTGTGACAATATAGGGTGCTTTGCTTGGATGGGCTATATCGCACAAATAACTACTTGTGCATATTGCCTCACTACAATCAAAACACAGGAGTCTGCATATGAAGTCTCTCCGCAATGCGCTTGTCGCTACGCTCTTCGCTCTCGCCATGATCCCGTTCGCTGCTGCCGATAGCCGCGCCGCAGAAGCCGATATTGTCGATACCGCAGTTGCCGCGGGCCAGTTCGAGACGCTCGTTGCTGCGGTTACGGCTGCCGGGCTGGTTGACACACTCAAGGGTGAAGGTCCGTTCACCGTCTTTGCACCGACCGACGCAGCTTTCGCCAAGCTTCCCGCTGGCACCGTCGAGGACCTGCTGAAGCCGGAAAATCGTGACCAGCTCGTCGCCATCCTTACCTACCATGTCGTGCCGGGCAAAGTGACCTCGGCCGATATCGCCGGCAAGAAGCTGAACGCCGCAACCGTACAGGGCGGTGAAGTCGCCATTGACGCCACCAGCGGCGTGAAGGTTGACAATGCCTCTGTCGTGACTGCGGATGTGATGGCCTCGAATGGTGTGATCCATGTGATCGACACCGTTATCATGCCGAAGATGTAAGGATCAGACATCCGAAGATTTGGGAGCGGGGCCTTCAGGTCCCGCTTTCTTCATGGAAACAGCGCCAGTTGCTCCAGCCCCATCGTTTCCTCGAAACCAGACATCAGGTTGAAATTCTGGAGCGCCTGACCGGCTGAACCCTTCACCAGATTATCGATAGCCGCGATGATGACCACACGTCCCGGGATGCGGTCGGCAAAGACGTTGATGATGCAATGGTTCGAGCCACGCACATGCTGGGTCGCGGGCATCTCGCCGGGCGCCAGCAGATGAACGAAGGGCGCATTCTCATAAGCCCTGGAAATCGCCGCGCGAATATCATCAACCGTGCCCGGGCCATCAAGACGAACGTGGCATGTGACAAGTTCACCCCGGCTCATCGGCACCAGATGCGGCGTGAAATTCACCCTGACCGGCTGCCCCGCCGCCCTGCCGATTTCCTGCTCGATCTCCGGTGCGTGACGGTGGCTGCCTACACTATAGGGTGAAACGCCCTCGCCCGCTTCGGCAAACAGCACGTTCTGCTTCAGCCCGCGTCCGGCGCCCGAAATGCCCGATTTTGCGTCGATGATGATGTCGCTCGCATCAATCAGCCCGGCGCGCACGATCGGCAACAACGCCAGCAGGCTCGCCGTGGGATAGCAGCCCGGACATGCGACCAGCCGCGCCTGCGCTATTTTGTCGCGATAGTGTTCGCTCAGACCGTAAACCGCATGCGCAAGCAGGTCGCGCGCATCGTGCGCCCTGCCATACCACTGCTCATAGACGGCCGGATCGCTCAGCCGGAAATCCGCCGACATGTCGATCACCCGCAGGTCCGCCGGCAATGAGCTAATGATGTCTTGCGCCGTGCCATGGGGCAGCGCGCTGAAGACCACGTCGCAATCCTGCCAGCGCGCCTCATCCGGCCCCACCAGCATTGGCGCATCCAGCCTGGCAAGATGCGGAAACACCTCGCCCAGCGGCTTGCCGGCATGACTTGCGCCAACCAGAAGCTCTATCGCCGTGCCGGGATGGCGCGCCGCCAGCCGGATCAGGTCAGCGCCTGTATATCCCGACGCGCCGATCACGCCGATCCGAACTTTGCTTGTGCCGCTCATCTTCACCTTTGACGCTGATCAGGCGGGCAAGGGGCGTGCCCGCGGTTCATATCGTGTTGTTTTCATATTTTCAGGTTGCGTCCACGCGCCGACCCTGCCTATTACGATATCTCCTTGCCCTCAGCGGTGTGCGGTACCGTGCGCTCGCGCGGCGTGAGCGGAAATGACCGCCGGGACGTCCCATGTTGCAGCTTTATCTGCCGATAGCGGAAATCTCCGTCAATATCTTGTATTTTTTTGGCATGGGCGCCGCTGTGGGCTTTCTGTCGGGCATGTTCGGCGTGGGCGGCGGCTTCCTGATGACGCCCTTGCTGATATTTTCCGGCATTCCTGCAGCCGTCGCGGTGGCAACCGAGGCCAACCAGATCGTCGCCTCTTCGGTTTCTGGGGCGCTGGCGCAATGGCGGCGCAACAATGTCGATGTGAAAATGGGGACGGTGCTGCTCGCCGGCGGCATGATCGGCGCGCTGCTGGGTGTTCAACTGGTCAAGCTTCTGCGCGAGGCGGGGCAGACCGAGTTCATCATCAGCGTGCTGTATGTCACCTTCCTCGGCGCCGTCGGCAGCTTGATGCTGATCGAAAGCGTAAACGCGCTGCGCAAGGCACGCAAGGGCGCACGCACCAGCCGCCGCAGACCCGGTCAGCACGGCTGGATCCATGGGCTGCCATTCAAGATGCGCTTTCAGCGCTCCAAACTGTATATCAGCGCGATACCGCCATTCTTCATCGGCATGCTGGTCGGTCTGCTCGCGGCCATCATGGGCGTGGGCGGCGGCTTCATCATGGTGCCGGCAATGATCTACCTGCTGCGCATGCCAACCAATGTCGTGATCGGCACATCGCTGTTCCAGATCATTTTCGTGACCGGCTTCACGACCATCCTTCATTCGGTGACGAACCAGACGGTCGATGTCGTGCTCGCCATGATCCTGATGATCGGCGGGGTGATCGGCGCCCAGTTCGGCGCGGTAGCGGGGCAGAAGCTGCGCGGCGACCAGTTGCGGGCTCTTCTGGCGCTGATGGTTCTGGGCGTCGGCGTGCGGCTGATGTTCGATCTCATATTGACGCCGAGCGAACCTTATTCGATCGGACCGCTGATCGGCGGGGCAACGTGATGTTCAGGCTCCACACCATGATCGCCAACGCGACACCGCAAGGCCCATGCGCCCGGCGCATGATCGCGGCCATGATGGCGGTCGCAGCGCTCCTGCTGGGCGCAGTCGGCTCAGCAGCCCAGGACGAGCCGGCCGCTGAACGGGTCGAAGCCGATGTCTCGTCGCGCCAGGTGTCGATCGAGACCGATTTCGCCGGTACGCAGATCGTCGTCTTCGGCGCTGTCGACAACAGCCGTCAGCAGGCCGCGCAGGACGGTCTGTATGATGTTGTCGTCGTCGTTCGCGGTCCTGCGGAAGATTTCGTGGTAAGGCGCAAGGATCAGATTTTCGGTGTGTGGATCAACAATGATTCGCGGACCTTCACCGATGTGCCCGGCTATTATGCCGTGCTGAGCACGCGGCCGCTTGAGGAGATCGCTCGCCCGACCCTGCTGCAGCGCTATCAGATCGGCTTTCGCAATCTGGAATTCGTTACACCCGCGGATGCCGCGCCCCAGGTGCTGGCGTCCTTTCGCGATGCCCTGCTGCGCATCAAATCAAGCTCGCGACTGTATCAGGAGCAACCGTTTTCCGTCGGCTTCATCAGCCGCAGCCTGTTTCGCGGCACGCTATCGCTTCCCTCGAATGTCCCGACCGGTCATTTCAGCGTCGAGATCTTCTTGTTCCGTCACGGTGAATTCCTGAGCAAGTATGAAACCAGGCTCATGATCGACAAGGCCGGCTTTGAACGCTTCATTTACGATCTGGCCTATCAGCAACCGCTGATCTATGGGATCGCGGCCGTGATCATCGCGGTTGCTGCCGGACTTGCGGCTTCGGCCATGTTCCGCAAGCGCTGATCGCCGCAAGGCCAGAAGCGAGCGCCCGTGTTCAGGACGCGTGGCGAATGACGAAGCGGTAGACGCCTTCAGCCTGGGTTGATTCCAGAAGTTCATTGCCCGTGGTCCGGCAAAAGGCCTCAAAATCGGCCACCGCACCCGGATCGGTCGCAAGCACCTCCAGCGTGCCGCCCGCAGGCAGGGACTGAATGGCCTTCTTGGCCTTGAGGATCGGCAAGGGACAGTTCATCCCTTTGGTGTCGAGGGTCATGTCGGCCATGAAATTTATTCTCCTGGATCGGTTATGCGGTTGGTCTTGCCAAGATCATTGGTGCGGGCGTCGCGCCGCGTCGGGCCGATGTCCCACCTGTTCCAGATCATCATATCGTATCTTTTGAATTTGAATAGACGTCATGGCATCTTCAGGCGCAAACTGGCCTTGCACGACGATCACCAGGCCTGTCATGACCTGTGTCCCTGCCAGGACCTGTGTCCCTGCCATGAGCTGTCGCGCCATGCGCACAACCCCTGCCGCAGACATCACGACATGAGCCCTTCAGGACCGGCCCGTTTCATTTCCCACCCCGCCTTTCACGACGCGGGTTTTGGCGCCCACCATCCGCTGTCGATCCCGCGTCATGCAACGGTTCTCGGGCTTTGCCGTGCGCTCGACTGGCTCGAGGATCGCGATCTCGTGACCTGCCAGCAGGCCGATGCACAACTCCTGCGCCGCTTTCACGCAGAGGATTATCTTGAAGCCTTCATGAAGGCGTCGGCAGGCGGGGTCATTTCGCGAGCCGGGCGTCAGCGCTACGGGCTCGGCACGATGGAAAATCCGCTGTTTCCCGGACTGTGGGAGCGCGCCACCGCTACGGTCGGCGGGGCAATCATGGCGGCGCAGCTAGCCCTTGAAGGCGCCATCGCCTTTCATCCCGCTGGCGGCACTCATCACGGCCGGCCCGGACGCGCCAGCGGCTTTTGCTATTTCAATGATCCGGTCTTCTCCATCCTGCGGCTGCTCGATGGTGGAGCGGCGCGCGTCGCCTATGTCGATCTGGATGCTCACCACGGCGACGGTGTTCAGGATGCGTTTGCCGGCGATGCGCGCGTCCTGACGCTGTCGATCCATGAGCAGGATCGCTGGCCCTACACGGGGCGAGCCAACGACAGGGGGGGCGGTCGCGCGTACAATTTCCCGGTTCCCGCCGGCTTCAATGACAGTGAACTGGACTTTCTGCTTAGCGAAGCGGTCGCTCCGATCGTGACGGGCTTTGCCGCCGATGCCGTGGTCATAACGGCCGGGGCGGATGCGCTTGCCGGCGATCCGCTGTCCGGGCTCGCGTTGAGCAATGTCGCGCTCTGGCGGGCTGTTGAAACCACCCTTCATCTTGCACCGATGGGGATCGTGCTCGGCGGAGGCGGCTATAATCCCTGGACGGCGGCGCGCGCATGGACCGGTCTTTGGGGGCGGCTGGCGAAAAGGCCCCCTGCTCCCGATCCGCTTCCCGCTTGCGCCCAGACCATCCTGCGCAATCTTGCATGCGATCTGGTCGATGATGAAGATGTGAGGCCGGACTGGCTTTGCCGGCTTGAAGACCCGCCGAACAGTGGTCCGGTCAGGGCGCAGATCGAGACTTTAGTCCGATGAGCCCATTGGCGCGCTGCCCGCTGATGCGTGCAAAACTGTGGCCTTGCGCGGCAGCGGGGCCGCGTCTATCCTTGAACCCAAGATTATTCGAACACTTGCATGTGCAGCATGCTCGCTGCATAAAGGCAAGGGCCGCAGGGGAGAGACGCCATGGAGCCAGCCGTCGCGCCTGACTGGGCAGCCCGGCTTGCCGGCATCGAGCAGCTCGAAGACGCCGCGCTCGATCATGCGCTGATCGCCGACATGCAGGACGCAGCGAGCGCCGCCCCCTTGCCCCCGATCCGCTTTTCCACACCGACCTTCAAGGACTATGTCTCGGACGAATTGAGCGGCTGCACGAGGAACAGCTTTCCTGCCTTCTCCATCACCGCAGGTGGTTGCGCCCTGATGTGCGACCATTGCCAGGCGAAGATACTGGAGCCGATGATCCCCGCGACAAACCCGCAGATGCTCGACCAGAAGGTCCGCGACCTGATCCATCTGCAAGACCTGCAAGGGTTTTTGCTGTCTGGTGGCTCCAACAGACGCAACGAGATCGCCTATGAGCGCTATCTTGGCGTGATCGAGGGCCTGAAGCGCGACTTTCCGCATCTGCGCATTGCGCTGCACAGTGCACTGATCGACGAGCCACGCGCCCGCGCCTTCGAGGCGGCGGGCGTGGATACGGCGATGATGGATGTGATCGGCGCTGCGGCCACCATCCGCGATGTCTATCATCTCGATCGACCGGTCGCCGATTTCGAAGCGAGCCTGGCGGCCCTGTGCGCCACGTCAATGGAGGTGGTCCCACATATCGTCATCGGCCTGCACTACGGCCAGATCATGGGTGAACGCACGGCGCTCGATATCTGCGCGCGTCATGCCATTCATGCGCTGGTTCTGGTGGTCATCATGCCCTTCTATGCCAGGCCCGGCTTGTTCGTGACGCCTGAAACAAGCGCTGTCGGGCGGATATTCCTTGAAGCGCGCCAGCGCCTTGCCGACAGGCAGGTGCTGCTCGGCTGCGCCCGCCCGCCGGGCATGCACAAGCGCATCACGGATGCCTACGCCGTGATGGCTGGCCTCGACGGCATCGCCTTTCCGGCCGACGGCACCGTGGCGGTGGCGCAGGCCATCGGCCGGGACTATTCGCAGCAACATGCCTGCTGTTCGATGAAGATCGGCGCTGTGGGCGGGCGCATGCGCTCGTCATGCGCTGCATGAGCATCAGCAGGCCACAGCCAAGGCAAAGGGGGCAACGCCCATGAGCTGCTTGAAACCCGAAGGTGCCAGTGCCGGCGATAAGGGCGCGGGCGGCGCCGATCATAACGCCTTCCCGGCCATGCAGCCGCGTACGCCTTCACCTACCCCGGCCATGGCGCGAAACGGCGCACGGGTGAAAAGCGCGAACGTCCAGCCTGCCGGCGTCTACCGGCCAAACGACAATATCCTGACGCCGCACATGCGCTCGCCCGATTATGTGCAGATGTCCACCGCAGCAGCGATCACGCTCGGCATCATGAGCGGCAAGATGTATCGCTGCTCGTGCACGCGGTGCCTCAACCTGCTGCTGACCTATCCTGAGGGCTGCCGGGCCAACTGTGCCTATTGCGGGCTGGCGCGCCACCGCGAGGCGGAGCGCGATTATGCCGACCGCAATTTCATCCGTGTGGACTGGCCCGCCGTCCCCACCGATCAGATCATCGACATTGTCGCGCGTGACGGCGAGGCGACCCCGTTTCACCGTATGTGCATCTCCATGATCACCCATCCGCGCTCGGAAGCCGACACATTCGATGTGCTGGAAAAATGGACCAGCCGCATCGCGCCCGAGACCGTGCCCGTTTCGATTCTCTCCAACCCGACCACGATGACGCGCGCCGACGTCGTCCGGCTGAAGGAGCTTGGCGCGGACATATTTACCGTGGCGCTCGATGCAGCGACGCCGGAATTGTTCGACCGTACCCGGGGCAAGGGTGTGCAATCGCCCCATAGCTGGAGCAAATACTGGGAAATCCTGATGGCGGCACGCGACATATTCGGCCCGCAGAAATTCGGCGCGCACATCATCGTCGGCATGGGCGAGAGCGAATATCAGGTGCTCACCCTCGTGCAGCGGCTGGTCGATCTGGGCGGCCACAGCCACATGTTCTGCTTCTTCCCCGAAAAGGGCTCGCTGATGGATCACCTGCCCGCCACGCCGCGCGATCAGTGGCGCCGGGTACAGCTTGCGCGCTACCTCATCGACTTTTGCGGCGTGCGCGTCGAGCACATGTCGTTCGATGAGCACGGCCGGGTCAGCGATTTCGGCCTTCCTGCAGCCGAGCTGGACGCCATCATCGATGCCGGCATCGCATTTCGCACCTCGGGCTGTCCGGGCAAGTTTGCCGAGGATATCTCCGCCTGCGACCGGCCCTATGGCGACAGCCCGCCATCCAATATCGCCTCATATCCGTTCGCGCCCGCACCGGCCGATCTGCGCAAGGTCCGCCACCAGCTCAGGATGGAAAGGCCGGGCGAAGCCTATGTCGAAGGAGAAGAGCTGGACACGGTGAAGGACTGACAGGCCATGGGCGGCAAATTTCGCGTCATCGACACGGGCGTGCGAGACGGGCGCTGGCAGATCGCATTCGACCAGGCGCTGATCGATCTGCACGGATCAGGGCAAATTCCCGATACGATCCGTTTCATGCGTTTTCCGCCCACCGTACTCATCGGACGCCACCAGGCGGTGGCGCACGAGGTGCATCTCGATTATTGCCGCAAGCACAAAATCGGTCTGGTGCGCCGGGTCACGGGAGGCGGCGCGATCTATCTGGATGAAGGTCAGGTCGGCTGGGAGCTTGTGCTGCGGCGCGAAAACCTGCCCATGAGCACGCTTGGCGCCTATGCAGCGGCCATCTGTGAGGCCGTCGCGGCGGGCTTGAGCGAGGCATTTGACATCAGCGCACGGTTCAGGCCGCGCAACGATATCGAAGTGGATGGACGCAAACTGTCAGGCACCGGAGGGTTCTTCGATGGTGCCAGCCTGATCTATCAGGGCACGGTGCTGGTCGATATGGATGCTGAACGGATGGCCGGCGCCCTCAACCTGCCGCAGGCCAAGCTCGCAAAGCGCGCGCTGGATCGTGCTGCTGCGCGTGTCATCACGCTGAAGGATCTTCTGGGCGAGGCGCCGCGCGTCGAAACGGTGCACGAGGCGGTGCTCGGCGGACTGGCGCGCGGGCTTGGCATCGAGCCGCAGCCCGGCGAGGTGAGCGCAGCCGAACTCGCAGCCGCGCAGATCGTCCATGACGAGGAGATCGGCACCGATGAGTTTGTCTTCCAGATCGACGCACCCGGCGCAGCCGAAGTGTATGAAGGGCATGTGACCGGAGCCGGCGGCACGGTGAGCGCCTATGTGCGGCTTGAAGGCGCGGGTGGCGCGCGCATCCGCGAGGTGCTGTTCACCGGCGATTTCTTCATCACGCCGCCGCGCATCGTCCATGATCTGGAGGCAAGCCTGCGCGGCATCGGGATCAGCCAGGCCGGCGATGCGATCACGGCTTTTCTGGAGACTGCTCATGTCGACATGCTGAGCATCGCGCCTGGCGATTTCCGCGCCGCCCTCACGCGCGCGCTTGCAGCCGCGATCTCGCCTCAAGCCGATGCAAGCTCACAGAAAAGGCCATGAAATTCGTCTCCGTGATCCAGCACACCCAGTCGGACTGGCTGGGCCTGGTCGAGGATCACCTGGAAGGCCGGCGCATACGGTTTTCCTATTTTCGCCCGTTCCTCGAAGGCGGCGGCCTTCCCGATGCAAGCCTCATCGGCGACGGGCTGATCCTGCTCGGGCTTGGTCCCTGGGGCACAGCGGGTGAACGGGATCTGCCGAGCCTTGGCGCGGAGGTGAGCCTGGCGCGCACCTGTCTGATGCTCGGCAAGCCGGTGATCGGCTTTGGCATGGGCGCGCAGATCCTCACCCTTGCGGCCGACGGCAGAACACGGCCGGCACCACTCGCCTTTTCGACCGGGACCGCGACCAGGTGCGTCGATGATGCGCTCAACGGCTATCTGCCGGCGCGTTTCCCCAACATTGTCTATGGGCGCGACGCCCCCGTGCCGCCCGCCTATGCGCAGGTTCTGGCGCATGACGAGGCCGGACACCCCGCCCTCTTTCAGATCGGCCCGAACGCCTTCGGTTTTGCCGGCCATCCCGGCATCAAGCCGGCCATGGTCGAGGATCTGGTCATGGAAGGCGCAGACGTACCCGAGCAGGTCGGCGAAGGGCTCCAGCGCCTGCGTGCGATGCGCCGCGACATCGAAGATGCGCTGGTGCCGATCATGACCGGGTTGATCCAGAAGACGGCATGGATGCAGCCCTGATGTCGCTCATGAGCCAGCCCCAGATTAATATATGCAAAGTTTCGAAAGTTCTTGCATCAGGTTGGCGGCGTCCGTATCATTTTTGGAACAAATGACGCAACAAAAACGTCCAGGGAGGATATTGCCCTCATTTTCAGGGCGCTGCCGGAACACGGATCAATGATGCCGTGAACATCCGGCGGGCTTGCCTCATGAAGATGCCGGGCAGCGATCCCCGCGGCGGGTGCTGTGAGGGCTAAAATGGCAGACAAGCTCGTTATCGTTATGGCCAATACCGACCCGCGCAATGGCGAGGAGCTGGGCGCACCGATCTTTCAGGCCTCGGTGGCCGCGGCAATGGATTACGAGGTCGATGTCATCTGCACGGCCACCGCCGGACGCCTGATGAAGAAGGGCGTGGCCGAGACGCTTGTCGTCAAGCCGGGCTCGCCGAAATCGGTTTATGACTTCATCAAGGATGCCCACGAAGCCGGCGTCAAATTCTATTGCTGCTCCCCAAATCTCGATCTGTTCGAAATGAGCGAAGCCGACCTGATCCCGGAATGTTCGGGCATTGTCGGCGGCGCGCACCTGATCACTCAGATCATGGAAGACGATGTGAAGGTGCTGACCTACTGAGCGCAAGGAATACCGCGATGGCCCATGCTCATTCCACTCGAGTGCAGGATTTCATAGGCGATCCGGTATCGGAAGCCCCCCCGGTGCCGCGCGAAAAGCTTGAAGAGATCTTCGCCGATATCCAGGCCGATCTGCGCTACGACTTTGAACTGAATGGCTGTCTCAACTGCGGAATATGCACCGCCACCTGCCCTTCAGCCCATTATTACGACTATTCCCCGCGCGAAATCGTTCAGTTGCTCTGGACAGAAAATCTCGAAGGCATCTACGACGCGATGCAGGAGAAGATCTGGTCCTGCGCGCAGTGCTATACCTGCGCGGCGCGCTGCCCGTTCGGCAATTCTCCAGGCGGTCTGGTCATGCTGATGCGCGAGGTTGCCATCAAGCATGGCATGCAGTCGGCAAAGGATGTGTTGCGCCCGTTCAGCCGCGTCATGCTGAAGCTGATCTCCACCGGCAACCAGCTTTCCCCCGACATGATCAATGCGGATCACTTTGCGGACTGGGGGCCAAACATCTCCAAGGTCGATGCTCCTCTCAAGCTTTTGCGCAGGGCAATCCCCATGGCCACGCTGAACACCACCGCCACCGCCTGGGAAGTGAACCTGAAGACCTCGGTGGAGCTTTACACGATCTGGGAGATGACCGGCGTTCTCGATCAGCTCGAAACCATCGACGAGAACCTGTTCGACGTGATCACCGACATCATGGACGAAAAGCGCGAGGACTGGGCCGATTTCATCGACGAGCAGAATGATGACTGAGGCCTCGCGGCTCAGATGAAGACATGAGGAAGCACAATGACGACTAAGGATAGGCAGGATATGCCTGTGCCCGGCGAGCGCTTCACCGGCCATGGGCCGGAATGGAAGGACACCGCACTTTCGCCGAGCGAAGCCCAGCTTGCCACTGCCTGGGTGGAGCAGAAGATCGACAAGCGCTCGATGCTCACCAACAAGGACCGTGTGGAAGACGTCCGCGACGCCATGTGGGAGCTTGAAAAGGACGGCGAGATCGCGGTTCACCGGATCACCGACGCGCACCACCCGGTCGAGGTCAAGACGCTTTACGGTTGGACCAAGCGCATCCCGACCGACCGGTTGTGGCACCACAAATCCTGTGGCCAGTGCGGCAACATTCCGGGCTATCCGGCTTCGCTCTTGTGGCTGATGAACAAGATGGACATCGCCTATCTCGACGAGACCGACCAGACTTCATGCACGGCGTGGAACTATCATGGTTCGGGCATCGGCAATCTGGAGAGCCTGGCGGCGGTGTTCCTGCGCAATTTCCATCAGGCCTATGTCTCTGGTCAGGCGCGCGGTCTTGAGCCGGGTCACTATTATCCGCTTGTTCATTGCGGCACGTCCTTCGGCAATTACAAGGAGGTGCGCCATTATCTGCTGCATTCGGCCAAGCTGCGCGAACGCGTCAAGCTCATCCTCGGCAAGCTCGGCCGGCTGGTCGATGGCAAGCTGCTCATTCCCGAAGAGATCGTCCATTATTCCGAATGGCTTCACGTCATGCGCCGGCGCATCGCAGAGCATCAGGTGATCGACGCCGGCCATGTGCGCGCCACCATCCACCCGGCCTGCCATGTCTACAAGATGGTGCCCGAGGACGCGGTCTATGATGACGACATTCTCGATGGCAACCGCGTCGCGGTATCGACAGGCATCATGCAGGCGCTAGGTACCCAGGTTATTGATTATTCGACCTGGTACGACTGCTGCGGCTTCGGCTTTCGCCACATCATCTCGGAGCGCGAGTTCACCCGCTCCTTCGCCATCGACCGCAAGGTCCGCGTGGCGGTGGAAGAGGCGAACGCGGATGTGATGATCGGCCACGACACCGGCTGCATCACCACGCTCGACAAGAACCAGTGGATCGGCAAGGCCGACGGCAAGGACTTCGAACTGCCGATCCTCGCCGACTGCCAGTTCGCCGCCATCGTCTGCGGCGCGCATCCCTACAAGATCGTGCAATCGCATTGGCATGCCTCGCCCACCGAGACGCTCTATGAAAAGCTCGGCATCGACTGGCAGGCCAAGAAGGCGGAATTCGAGGCCTATCTGAGCGAGGTCGAGCAGGGCCGTGGCGAGCAGCTTTATGATCCGCGTCTGATGATCACTTCGGGTCCGGGCTTTCAACCGATTGCCAAACAGGAGCCGGGCGCATGAGCAGATCGGTTCTCGTGCTTGGCGGCGGTCCCGCCGGACTTTCTGCGGCCCATGGCCTGGCCGCGATGGGCCAGGACGTCATTCTGGTGGACAAGGCCGACCGTCTGGGCGGCGCCCCGATCCTCCAGCGTTATGCAAAGCTGGTTCCCTCGGGCGCATGGGCAAAAGATGCCATCGGCGCCATGGTCACGCGCGTGGAAACCGATCAGCGCGTGAGGGTTCACAAGAACACCACCGTCAAGCACTTTACCGGCTCACCGGGCGAGTTCAGCGTCAGCCTGTCCGATGACACCAGGATCGAGGTGAGCGCCGCGATATTGTGCACCGGCTTCACGCATTTCGATTCGATCAACAAGCCGGAATGGGGCTTTGGCACCTTCCCCGACGTGGTCACCACCACTCAGGTCGAGCAGATGATCTCCAGCGGCCAGGGCGTGCGCTGTCCATCCGACGGGCGCAAGCCCAAGCGCGTGGCGATCCTGCTTTGCGTCGGCTCGCGCGACCGCCAGATCGGGCGGGAATGGTGCTCGAAAATCTGCTGCACCGTATCGGCGAATACGGCGATGGAAATACGCGAAGAAATACCCGATTGCCATGTCTATATCTATTACATGGATATTCGCACCTATGGGCTTTATGAAGAATATTACTGGCGGTCTCAGGAAGAGCACAAGGTAAAATACATCAAGGCTCGCATCGCCGAAGTGACATCGGACGGTCGGCAACTCATCGTCAAGGGCGAGGACACGCTGGTGAAGCGCCCGATCACCATTCCCTTCGACATGGTTGTGCATGCAATCGGGATGGACCCCAACGTCGATAACCTGCTGCTGGCACAGATTTTCGGCGTCGATCTTCATCATTGGGGCTATATCGCGCGCGCTGACACCTACGGCCAGATGGGCGCGACCTCGCGCCCCGGCGTGTTCGTGGCCGGCGCGGCCATCGGGCCGGAGACGATCGACGACTCGATTGCCCAGGGCCAGGCCGCGGCCATGTCGGCGCTCGCATCCCTGCGCCAGGTTCATGTGGCGGCCGCAGAATGACCCAGCGCGGCAAGAGCCTGAGCATATTCGCCGATCGCGCGTCGCCCGGACGAGGGCACGCCGGCGCGCAGGCCGATGCGCCGGTTCTTCATCTGAGCGGCGCGAAGCTGCGTGAGGGCGTCGAGCGGCTGATCGGTGCGTGCGAACCCATGGGCGGCGTCGAGCAGCTCGCCGCGGTGCTCGCGGGCAAACAGGCTCTTTTTGCCGAAACACTGGGCGGCGGGGCGCACACGAGCCTGAACCTCGACAAGTTCACGCAGCTTTGCGCCTTCATGCCGACCTGCCGGCGGCGCCTGAGCGGGCCGCTGCGCAAACACGGCTTTGCCCATTTCCATGGCGCAATCAGCGATCTGGTCGACAGCGCGGCGCAGGGCAGCGACGCCGACGCGCACATGGCGCGCTTCAGCGCGCGCTTTCCCGCCGACAAGACCTATCGCTGGGTGCGCGACATGGCCGCCGAAATCCTGCATTTCACCTGGCCCGAACCCTATCCGCTGATGGCACGCTGGGTATGGGACACGCGCGCCAATACCGGGGTGCTGCGCGAGATCTGGCATGATCCCCACTCGGGCGACAATGTCGATCACATCCTCATCGACGTTCCCGATAGCCACGCCGTATTTCTCGCATTGCGCGCCGAGCTGTCGCAGTTCCTGTCCGATAACGGCGTCTTCCGCGACATGCTGTCTTATGTCGATCTGCTGCAGGCGCAAATCTATGCTGATTACATCAACGCGCAGGCAGGTTCTTATCTGCGTACCGATTTTTCCAGCGAGACCGATCCGCTTGAACATGTGCGCCGCATTCTCGGCCTTGACGGGGCCGCGGCGCCAGGAGGGCGCACGCGCTTCAAGGCCGCCGAGGTCATGTCCGAACGCCCCAGCGACATCAAGCAGCTATCGTGAAGTCGTGGCGATGAACAAGCAAAGCCAGAACCATGCCCATCCATGAAAAATCGCTGATCCGGCCCGAGGCCCTCAAGACCCACGATCATCTGGTCATTGATGGTGTGGATGTGTCGGGGCACTGGTCCACCTTCATCGAAAGCCGCGCAGTCAGCGACTATAACGAGGCGCTGGAGGACGAGATCGCCGCGCTGCCGGGCGGCGAGCACATTCATCGCTGCTGGCAATGCGGGTCTTGCACGAATTCATGCACGGTCAACGCCATCGAACCCCGTTTCAATCCACGCTACTGGATCTATCTCATCCGCATGGGCATGGAGAGCGAATTGCTGCTCGACAAGGACATCATCTGGATGTGCGTGTCGTGCAACAAATGTACCTATGCCTGCCCGCGCGACGTTGAGCCCGAAGGCGTGATGAAGGCCACAGCGCACTGGCTGGAGCTGAAAGGCCATACCGAAACCTCACCTTCGATGCATTTCGACGAAGTCTTCGCCGATCAGGTCATCTCGCGCGGCAAGATCGAGGAAAGCTCGCTCATAAGGCGCTTCTTCGCGCGCACGAAGCAGCCGCTGCTGCAGGACTGGATGATGCAGATGGTGGCCAACCTCATCGCCAAGATGCCTGTCGCCATGCTGATGCGCCTTGGCCTTGGCGTGCTGATCAAGCCGCGAACCAGCGGCTGGCAAGGCGCCTCGGCCGCCATCCGCGACTATATCCGCGAGCAGCACGAAGTGCGGGCCGAAGCCCTCGATCTGAAGCCCGCCGAGGCCGAGCGGCATATCCATCATTAGGACAATCCAGCGATGACCAAGCCGAAGAAATATGAAACTGTCGCCTACTATCCCGGCTGCGCACTTGAGGGCACGGGCCATGCCTATAACCGTTCGACCAAGGCGGTCGGCAAGGCGCTGGGTCTCAAGCTGGAAGAGGTGAAGAACTGGAACTGTTGCGGCGCGATGGAGCTCAAGAACATCGACCCCAAGATCCAGACCTATCTGTCCTCGCGCGTGCTGTCGATCGCGGCCAACCAGATGGGGCATGATGTGGTGATGGCGCCGTGCAATGGCTGTTATCACAATCTGAAGAAGGCCGAATATGATCTCGCCCACGACGAGGCATCGCGCGAGGTGGTGGGCAAACTGTCCGCCAAGGCAGGCCACGAGACCTACAGCCCGGGTCAGGCCGAGACCATCCACGCGCTGGACTGGATCAAGGATGCGATCGGCGAAGAAGAGTTGGCGAGGCGCGTCAAGAACTCGCTCAAAGGGCTTAAGGTCGCGAATTATTATGGCTGCATGTATGTGCGCCCACGCCACATCTTCCCGGAAAAGGATCAGGGGCCGGGCAGCGAATCGACATCCGAGCCGCACTTCATGGATGACCTGCTGGCGGCAGCGGGCGCGGAGAATGTCGAGTTTCCGCTGAAGACCGCGTGTTGCGGCGGTGCGCATACCCTGTCGGACAGCGACACCTCGACCAAGCTGGTCTTGAACATTCTGCGTGCGGCCGAGGCGTCCGGTGCCGATGTCATCGCCACGGAATGCCCAACCTGTCATACCGGTCTGGAGATGCATCAGATCCGCGGCGAAAAGCGCTACGGTATCAAGACCAAGGTCAAGATCCTCTATTTCACCCAGCTTCTCGGCATCGCGCTGGGCCTCAGTCCGCGAAAGGTGGGGGTCCACGAAAATATCTCCGACAGTTTCGACATGCTGTATGAAAAGGGCCTGGCGTGAGCGTGCACGAAGCACATGCAGCCGATATGGCGCCGCAGGAGGAGCAATTCGCCCGGATCGAGGTGCGGATCGAGGCGATTGTCACTGATCCGTCGCAGCTTGCGCCGGCCGCAGCGGCGGCTGAGCTTGTCGCGCTGGCTGAACAGGTGCTGGAGGCATGGATCAGGGCGCGCGGGCTGATCCCCACGAATGCGGACCGTGAGGGCTTTCGCCTGCTGGCGCTGCACCGGCAAGGAGCCAAAGGTGACCCCTCCTTCAACGCCTGCCGCGAGACCTGCCGCGAACTCGCCTATCATTTCAATCTGATCACGGGCGAGCCGGATCATCCGCAAATCCAAAGTCGCATCACGCTTGCGGCGATGGTCGCGCTGCATCTGTGCCTGTTTGTCGGCGGCAAGATGAAGGTCGAGGGACTGGGTGATTTCTGCTGCGCCTCGCGGCCGTTGCGCGCTCAGGACGAAGCCACATAGAGTGGGCGGACAACAAGCGGCCTGCGCGCGCCGCGATGCGATAGAAAGACAAAGGGAGCAAACGACGATGCCGGATGTGAGGGGATGCCATTTTCCCGATGAACTTCTCTATGATGTCGATAATCACATCTGGTTCAAGGAACTGGACGACGGCACCTTGCGGCTTGGCATGACCGCGGTGGCGACAGGCATGGCCGGGCAACTGGTCGCCTTCACCCCAAAGCGGGTGGGCCGCAGCGTGCAGGCGGGAAAATCCTGCGCCACAGTTGAATCGGGCAAATGGGTCGGCCCGGCAAAATCCGCCGTGACCGGCGAGGTGGTCGCCATCAACGAGGCGATGACCGAGCGTCCATCGCTCGCCAACGAGGACCCTTATGAACAAGGCTGGCTGGTCGTGCTGAAACCCGAGAACTGGGACGACGTGAAGCCAACCCTGACACCTGGAACCGATGTCGCAGCGCCTTATGAAAAACGCATGGAAGCGGACGGATTTGCCGGCTGCGGATGATCGCGCGCCCCAGCCTGCCAGGTTTGCTACCAGTTGCGCTCCTGGCCTCTCTCACACGATGGCTCAGTCGTCCGCGGGTTTGGGCACGCGCGCCAGACAGCCCACGAGAAGCTCCAGTCTTCTGGCGCAGAATGCTTCCCACGATGCCCACAGGTGCGGCTGATCATCGCCACTGCGAGCCGCGTCGTAGAACGCACTCACAAAGGCGCTCAGCTCAGGGGCCATGTCGTGGGTGCGCATGTCGTTGGCCGTCCATCCGACATATAGCGCATCGCGCACGAATGCCGCCTTGTCGGCGCTGGCATCGGCCAGAGTGCGAAGCCGTTCGATCCGCACGATATCTTCGCGCAAAAGCTGCGCGCGGAAGACGCTTTCCTCGCGCGACAGATCATCGCGCAGCCGATCGAGAAACTTCATTCGCCACCCTCCGCAAGCCTTGAACGACAAGGTTTTGCTTTGTACATTCATACTTTAGAATATTTTTATCGGGCAGGAAAGCGGGTCTGCCGCAAGTCGCCAAAAGCGGCCAACGGGTTTGCAATCGACGGGCAATTCGTGCAATGGTTCAAAGGTATGATGAAACCATTTTCATCCGTTCCGCCGGCGGTATCGTTGCGACCTGATGAACGTCGCAGAGCCCCCGAACAGCAACACGAACCCTGTGAGCCTCGATGAGCCAGCCGAAACTCGAAACCACTATAAAGCTGGGCGATGAGGTCAAGACGACGACCTGCTACATGTGCGCATGCAGGTGCGGCATCAAGGTCTACTTGCAGGACGGCACCGTGCGCTACATCGAAGGCAACCGCGATCACCCGGTCAATCGCGGTGTCTTGTGCGGCAAGGGATCTGCGGGGATCATGCAGCATTATTCGCCCGCCCGCCTGCGCGCTCCATTGCTGCGCGTCGGGGAGCGCGGATCCGGGGAATATCGTGAAATCTCCTGGGAAGAAGCCCTCTCGCTCGCCACGAAATGGATGAGCGAGGCGCGCGCAACCGATCCAGCCCGCTTCGCCCTGTTCACCGGCCGCGACCAGAGCCAGGCGTTGACCGGCTGGTTCGCCAGCCAGTTCGGCACGCCCAACTTCGCCGCCCATGGCGGATTCTGCTCGGTCAACATGGCGGCCGCCGGCCTCTACACCTTCGGGGGCTCGTTCTGGGAATTTGGTGAGCCGGACTGGGCGCACACCCGCTATTTCATGCTCTTCGGCGTTGCCGAGGATCACGCCTCCAACCCGCTCAAGATCGCACTCGGCAAGCTGAAGGCGCGCGGCGGCAAGTTCTTGTCCATCAATCCGGTGCGCACGGGCTATTCGGCGATTGCCGATGAGTGGCTGGGCATCAAGCCGGGTACCGACGGGTTGTTTGTCGCAGCGCTGATACATGAATTGCTGAAGGCCGAGAAGATCGACGCCGACTATCTGGTGCGCTACACGAATGCGCCGTGGCTGGTCATCCAGGACCCGGGCGCGCCCGATGATGGGCTGTTCGCGCGTGATGAAGACGCCAACCCGCTCGCCTTCGACCACAAGAGCGGCGGGCTTGTCAGCGCACTGCTGCGCGACACTGCCGCACATCCGTTTCACACTCCGGGCACCCGAGCACATTGAATAAAAACGCCATGTACGATG
>DAIMZI010000001.1:0-5498 GCA_036734025.1 Dichotomicrobium sp. | reverse complement strand
CTGCCCGACATCGCCCCGGCGCTCGCCGGCGAGCGGATCCTGCCTGACGGGCGTAGCGCGGTTCCGGCTTTTCAGCTTCTGGCCAGTCGCTTCCTCGATGAGAGCTGTTCGCCCGACGCCGCCGCCGCGCAAACCGGCATCAGCGCCGACACGATCCGGCGTATCGCTGCTGAGCTCGCCGAAGTCGCGTTCGAGCGCGAGGTGGTGCTCGATATCGAGTGGACCGACTGGGCCGGGCGCAAGCACGACAAGATGATCGGCCGCCCGATCTCGATGCATGCGATGCGCGGTATCTCGGCCCATTCCAACGGATTTCACACCTGCCGCATCATCCACTTCCTGCAGATCCTGCTCGGCTCGATCGACTGTCCGGGCGGCTTCCGCTACAAGCCCCCCTTTCCCAAGCCGGTGCCGCCACCTATCAAGCCGGCGGGCATGAAAGGCGCGGGAATCCCGCTGTCGGGCCCTCCGCTCGGCTTTCCCAGCGCACCGGAAGACCTGCTCATCGGCGAAGACGGCACACCCCAGCGCATCGACAAGGCCTACTCCTGGGATGCGCCGCTGGCGGCTCACGGGCTTATGCACATGGTGATCACCAACGCCGCGACGGGCGACCCCTACCCGCTCGACGTGCTGTTCATGTACATGGCCAACATGGCGTGGAACTCATCCATGAATGTGCCGGCCGTGCTGGATCACCTGAGCGCGAAAGACCCCGCGACGGGTAAATACCGTATCCCGCGGATCATCTATTCGGATGCCTATTTCTCGGAAATGGTACCGTATGCCGATCTGGTGCTGCCCGACACGACCTATCTCGAAAGGTGGGACTGCATCTCGCTGCTCGACCGGCCTATTTCCGATCCCGATGGCCCGGCCGATTCCATTCGCCAACCCGTGGTCACGCCCGACCGCAATGTGCGCCCGTTCCAGGATGTGCTGATCGAACTTGGCGCCCGGCTTGGCCTGCCTGGCTTCGTCGATGAGGCCGGAGGTCCGAAATATCCCGGCGGCTATGCCGATTACATTGTCAATCACGAGCGCGCGCCAGGCGTCGGGCCGCTGGCCGGCTGGCGCGGGGAAGACGGCAATTCCTACGGCAAGGGCGCCCCCAATCCCGATCAGCTCAAGCGCTATATCGAGAACGGCTGTTTCCACGTCCATCATCTGGCCGATGAGCAGAAATATTTCAAACACGCCAACAAGGCTTATCTCGACTGGGCGGTATCGGTCGGTTTTCTCGGCAAGACCGAGCCGATCATTTTCCAGCTTTACTCCGAGCCGCTGCAACGCTTCCGCCTGGCCGCGCGCGGCCACGGGCCGGTCGTCCCCCCACAGCATCACCGCAAGCGCATCGAGCTATATTTCGATCCGCTGGCCTTCTGGTATCCGCCTTTCGAAGGCGAGATCATCGGCGCTGACGAAAGCTTTCCGCTGCACGCGATATCTCAGCGCCCGATGATCATGTATCATTCCTGGGGCTCGCAGAATGCCTGGCTCCGGCAGATACAGACCTATAACCGGCTTTTCATTCACCACGAAAAGGCACACGAGCTTGGCATCAGCGATGATGACTGGGTATGGATCATCGGCCATCAGGGCCGCGTCAAGGCGCAGGTCAAGCTTATGGACGGCGTCAACCCCGACACGGTATGGACGTGGAACGCGATCGGCAAGCGGCGAGGCGCCTGGCAACTCGATCATGACGCGCCAGAGATGACGCGGGGCTTCCTGCTCAATCATCTGATCGGCGAGTTGCTGCCCAAGCGCGCCGGTGGCTATCGCTATTCCAATTCCGATCCCGTGACCGGGCAGGCCGCCTGGTACGATCTGCGCGTGCGCATCGAGAAGGCGGCGCCGGCCGAGGCTGGCGAGACCGTACCGTTCTTTGAGCCGCTGAAGCCGCCGAAGTTGCCAAAGACGCCTGACGCGCTCGATTTTGGCGCTCAGTTCAGACCGTGAACAGGAAGACAGTGATGGTTCAGTACGACCCGACAAGCCTGCCCGAGGATCTGCCTGCGCCGCACGACGACGGCGCCGCGGACCATTTGCGCGGCATGCGCCTGCCGGCCATCGCCCTGCCGGCGACAAGCGGCGGTTTCGTCAATCTCGCAGAACCAGGCGCCGAGCGCGTCGTGGTCTTCGCCTATCCAAGGACCGGCAGGCCGGGGCAGCACATGCCCGATGGATGGGATGCAATCCCCGGTGCGCGCGGCTGCACGCCACAAACCTGTTCTTTCCGCGATCTGCACGCCGAATTCACGAATGAAGGTGTGCTGGTATTCGGATTGAGCACCCAGTCGAGCGACTATCAGCGCGAAATGGTGGAACGGCTGCATGTTCCGTTTCCCGTGCTGAGCGATGCCGGGCTGGAACTGACGCGCGCGCTGCGCCTGCCGAGCTTCGAGGTCGCCAGCGAGACGCTGATGAAGCGGCTCAGCATGGTCATTCGCGGCGGCATCATCGAGCAGGTGTTTTATCCGGTCTTCCCTCCCGACAAAAGCGCCGAAGACGTGCTTGCCTGGCTAAAGGACAATCCGACGGTGGAGGCGGCGCGATGACATCATTGCCGCAAACGACGGCCCGGAAGCTGGGTCTGGTGATCGATCTGGACATTTGCGTGGGCTGCCATGCCTGCGCGGTCAGTTGCAAGGAGTGGAACACAGGCGGCTTTTCCGCCCCGCTCACCGACCAGGATCCATACGGGGCTGATCCGCATGGCGCCTGGCTCAACCGCATCCACACCTATGAAGCGGGCATCGGCCCCAACAGCATGACGGTGCATTTTCCCCGTTCCTGCCTGCACTGCGAGGAGCCCGATTGCGTGACTGTCTGCCCGACCGGGGCATCCTACAAGCGCGAAGAAGACGGCATCGTGCTGGTTGATCCCGACATGTGCATCGGCTGCAAGCTGTGCTCCTGGGCCTGCCCCTACGGCGCGCGCGAATATGACTATGATCACGGCGTGATGAAAAAATGCACCTTGTGCGTGGACCGGATCTATAACGAGAACCTCGAAGAGCAGGACCGGGTGCCGGCATGCGTGCGCGCCTGCCCGACGGGTGCGCGCGGCTTCGGCGATCTGGGCGATCCCGAAAGCGCGGTCTCAAGACAGGTTGCCGAGCGCGGCGGGT
This sequence comes from Dichotomicrobium sp., assembly GCA_036734025.1. GTDB lineage: Bacteria > Pseudomonadota > Alphaproteobacteria > Rhizobiales > Rhodomicrobiaceae > DAIMZI01. The sequence continues at coordinate 2,364 of DAIMZI010000001.1, read as the reverse complement.
TCGACCTGCTGCCCGAGTTCGGCTACAAGCCGGTCAACAAATATCTGCCGCCGCGCCGACGCCGCGACGCCGCGAGCGAAGCGCCGACCTCGCTGGTCAGCATGGCGCGCGACACAAGTTCGGTGGCCGAGCGGGTCTTTGCCTGGGCCGACCGCGTGCTGTCGCGGTAGGGGCGCAAAGACCATGCATCCCGCTTACTCGGTCATCATCTTCACCACCGCATCTGGCGCCGGTTACGGGCTGCTCTTCCTGCTGGGTGTGTTCGGCTCGATCGGACTGCTGCCGCCAGATCGCTGGTTCGGCCTGCTGGCGTTCGGGATTTCGCTGGGGCTCATTACCGCCGGGCTGCTGTCTTCAATGCTGCATCTGGGCCATCCCGAGCGCGCCTGGCGCGCCTTTTCCCAGTGGCGCTCGTCCTGGCTTTCACGCGAAGGCGTCGCCGCGGTGCTCACTTACATGCCTGCGGGCGTTTATGCCATCGGCTGGGTGTTCCTTGAGACCAACACCGGCGCATGGGCGATCGCCGGCTGGGCAAGCGCAGTCTGCGCGCTCATCACGGTCTATTGCACAGCCATGATCTACGGCTCGCTGCGCACCATCCGCCAGTGGTATGACAAATGGGTGCCGCCCGTCTATCTGGCCCTTGCCCTTGCGACGGGTGCCGTCCTGCTTGTGGCGCTGATGATCATCTTCGGGATATTCGCATCCTGGGCCGCCTGGCTCGCTGCAGCCGCCTGCCTGCTTGCCCTGCTGCTCAAGCTTGCTTACTGGGGCAGCATCGAAGCGAAGCCGCCGCTTTATACCGCCGAAAGCGCAACCGGCCTAGGGCGCTTCGGCAAGGTGCGCCAGATCGAGGCTCCGCACACCGGCGCCAATTTCGTCCAGCGCGAAATGGGCTACCAGATCGCGCGCAAGCATGCCATGCGCCTGCGCACGATTATCATGCTGAGCTTGGCCGCGCCGATCGTCCTGATGGGATTGGCTGCGATTTCACCGGTCATGATCCTCAGCGCCATGCTGACCAAGCTGGCGGTCGCCAGTCTGGGGGTCGGCGTCGTCGTCGAGCGCTGGCTGTTCTTTGCCGAAGCCGAGCATGTCGTGAACATCTATTATGGCGCCGAGGCCGCATAGTCCTCAGGCCAGGATTGGTGATCGCTCGGCGGCTTGCGCCTCGTTTGCCGATGGCTCGGCTGATTGCGACTCAGCAGCCAGCCGGCATACCAGCGCACCAAGCTCGCTTGCCGTTCTTGCCTCCATGAACCTGCCAAGCGGTACGCCAAGCCCCAGAGCACTCTCGATGCGTACGCGCAATTCAAACGATGAGAGCGAATCCAGCCCAGCATCGCTCAGGCTTTGATGAGTACCGAGCACCGCCTCATCGACGCGCAGGACCTGCGCGAGCTGATGCAGGACAAGCGCGGTTGCGAGCGCCTGCGCGCCGGCAGGCGTGGCCTCGGCAATGCGCGCACGGATATCATCGGCGCGCGCCTCTTCGCGAGCAATCAGCCCGGCGAGCCGGGCCTGTGCGCCAAGCACACTCTGGGATGCGCCCAGGCGCGCCCAGTCGAGCGCGGCAAAGCTCACCGCATGGGCTTTTGCCGATGCCAGCGCCAAAACCCCTTCAGCCGCCGTCTCATCATCCACCGCGTGCATGCCGGCGCTCTCAAGAAATGCCGACATCGCCCGATTGCGCCCGACCTGACCCGACTGGCCGAGCGCCCCTAGATTGAGACACACGCCCGGTATCCCCAGCGCGCGCTGATAATCGGCCAGCCCTTCGAGGAAACCGTTGGCAGCGGTATAATTGGCCTGCCCGCTCCAGCCCAGCACCTGAGCGAGCGAGGACAGGCTTACAAAGAAATCAAGCTGCGCGCCTGATCGCTGCACGGCCTGCGTGAGCGCCCAGCCTCCCGCCGCCTTGGGTGCGAGCACACGGGCCAGCCGTTCGCCGGTCATGTTCTGCAAGAGCGCATCATCATAATGGGCGGCGGCGTGGATGATCCCTTTCAGACGTGGCAGACCCTGCGCCAGTCGGGCAATGGCGGTCTCGACCGCGCAGGCATCGCTCACATCAAGCGCAAGCGTCTCGATGTCCGCCCCGGCGCGGCGCGCGGCGTTCACCCGCTCCTGATCAGTCGCGCTCAATGCCCCGCTGCGCGACGCCAGCACGACCCGCGCGCAGCCGCGCGCAGCCAGATGAAGCCCCAGCGCGAGACCAAAGCCGCGCGTGCCGCCCGTCACGAGATAGCTGCCCGCCTTGCTCGACAATGGCACCCCGGCCGGGGGCAGAACGTCCAGATTCGTTTCGTCCAGGTCGATGCCAATCTTGCCGATATGGCGTGCACGGGCGAAATGATCGAAAGC